>VXRN01000056.1 GCA_009838465.1 Dehalococcoidia bacterium | reverse complement strand
ACCTCGACGGTCTTGACCACTTCCTGGGTGACTATCTTTTCAACAGGAACCTCTTTGATCACCTCTTTTTCGACGACTATGGTTTCCGGCTCCGCTCCACACGCTACGATGAATGCCATCATAAGCGCGATCAGGCCAATGCCGAGCATAGCAGTTTTACCATAGCGTCGTTTATCGTGGATAAGGTTCACTGTTGCACCTCTCAATCATCTTTACCAAGAGTCCGCCCCGACACTCTCGGGGCGTCCGATTCCTGAAATCTAGGCAATGAAATCATGTTCCGTCTTAGGTGTCAACCCATGCCACGCAATAGCCCAGGGTTTTTCGATTATCAACCAATTAAACCAAGTACGTTCGTGGTGAGCTTGTCGAACCATGAACGGGCGGCCCTTCGACAGGCTCAGGGCGAACGACAGAAGTGGTATCGGGAAATAACCGAGAGACCCTGCGCAATGGCCGGGTCGCCAGGCGGTCCTAGTCCGCGATGGATATGACGCGGCGAGTCTCGGAGGAGCGGAATACTCCGTCTATGATGCGCTGGATATGCAGACCCTCGTCGCCCGGTATGGGGAATGGAGCGCCTCCTTCGACCGCATCTGAGAAGAGCCGGAACTGGGCCTCGTACATGAGGGCGGGTGTTACGTCCACCTCTTCGGCCTGTGCCTCGACTCCGGGGCCTTCATCGGACTTGAGCCTGAAGAGTTGATTCTTGTCGGACGGGGGGCCGAGGGTCTCAAGCGCGAGGAGTTGTCCTTCAGTCCCATACACCCTGAGAACGCGGCGACCCTGGAAGTTGGGGACGGCAGAGTAACATTCCATGATTCCCTGCGCGCCGTTCTTGAACTTGACCATCACGGAGGCGAGGTCTTCGACGTCGCGGTCGCGTGTGAGAGTGTCGGTGAAACTGCTTACCTCTTGGACGTGTCCGAGCAGGAATACCATCGTGTCGAGGGCGTGTACGCCGTCGTCCAGCATAGGACCTCCGCCACCGATGCGCTTTATCTGTCTCCACGCTATCTGGCGGCTGGTAGTCAGGTTGAACATCTCTTCGTCGTTGCCGGTGTCCTGCGGGACGTCCGGGTCCCACCAGACGGAGTACCGAGCGTGGACTCCAAGCGGGCGGCCAATGTCGCCGGCTTCGATCAGTTCCTTCATCTTGGCGTGGTAGGCGTTGAAGCGCATCATGGTGGCGTGACCGAGGACAACGCCGTTCTCACGGCATACTCTCACCATTTCCTCGGCCTGCTCTACGCTGACCGCCATCGGCTTCTCGCTCAGGACGTGCTTGCCGGCGCGGGCGGCCTGTATGGCCGACTGGGCGTGGACGGACGGTGGGGTAGCCAGATAGACGGCCTGTATGTTGGGGTCGGCGAGCATCTCCTCGGCAGTCTCATACACCCGGCCGCCGAATTCGTCCGCGGCGCTCTTCGCTCTTTCAGCGTGGATGTCCGTAATCCCCACGAACCCGGCATTATCAGCCAGGAGAATGCCGTCGGGAATCGTCCTGTTCGCTATTCCACCGGCTCCGATTACTCCCCAGCCTACAGTCATGATACAAGCTCCTCGGACTTGATTGAGTGTATTGATTGCGGGACCTGGCGTCACGCTCCCCTGGCGGACTTTACTTTGTCCAGCATCACCGGCGGGAGTGGAAAGACCCAGCCCCTGTTTCTGATGATCTGTTGTGTCAACGCGGCCGGGACGGCGACGATAATCTCCGGCTCGATGGAGAACTTGCCGTCGAAGCCGCCCACCGCGCTCCTGGCATGGATTCCGGCGAACCCGCCCTGGTCAATGCCGCCTTCGGCATAGTCGCTCCTGGGGCCGCCGAATACCGAGTGCCACCTGAAGGAGAAGCCGTTCGTGACTGCGGGAGCGGCTCCGCTCGCGCCGCCACCTGGCGAGACCACCATGCCCAGCGCCTTCACGGTGTACAGCACGTCGTTCAGGTCTCCCTCGCCTCCGCAGCTAAGCGTCCAGTGCAGCCTGCGAATCAGTACGTCGGCCGCTTCCTGCGCCGCCTGGAACCCGTGCTCGATGCGCTCCTCGTCGTCATTCATCGGGTAGATCCCGGCGCCGGTGCCGGAAAGGTACACAAGACCGCTCTCATGCACGACCGCCCCCGCTATGCCCGCGCCTTCCAGCGACACCACGTCCTCGCTGAAACTGCCCAACTCAATTCCAAGCTCCCGAATCCTGTCGTACACATCGAAGTTGCGTCGCATCTCATCGGGCAGCAATGCCTCGTCATAGAACTTGTTCAAAGTCAGTACCTCCCAAGTGGCTTGTCGCCTCCTTGCCGTTCAATATAAGTTTGCTCTTGATGGGTACAGCCGTTTCCACCAGTCGCTCGGCGAAACAGCCCTGCTTGGCGAGCCTGATGACGTAGGCTATCGCTTCCTCCGGCTCGTCTGAGCTTACCTCGAACCGGGAGCGCACCTCCGTAACGCCGCTCTTGACGGTCCCTGCCAGCACCGAGCCGGAGAGATAGTAGTCCATCTCGACGTGAACGCGTGCCTCGTTGATCGAAAGTTTTCTCATTGTAGCGTACCGCTTCAACTGGGTTAGCAGTCAAAATCCTATCCCGGAGGTGATGTAGGTAAGCGGAGCGGGGTAGGCATTCTCTCCGCCCATCCTGTCAGGCTCGTCGCAGTAGATCACGAATTGTTCGCGGGTTCCCTTGTGGAGCATCTTCTCGACGTGCTCGCAGTCAACGGACACGGTTCGTAGAGTCGCTCTCTGCGGGAGTTCGTCGCCATGTAGTTCGTGTGGAATATCGGTTGCCATCTCAATCTACCCCAGTCTCCGGATAACCGTCGCAGTAACGCGGCGGGTGAGAGTGTAACAGTCCTGTGGGAAAGTTCAAGCAGTAGAACCGGCATCGAGCCTGGCCCATCGTCATCTGATACCATGCGAATCGTCAGGACTCGAGGCGCTGTGAGGTTTGCGCCGACGATTAGGCGATAAGAAAGAAGGCAGGCAGGTGACGGCAGCAAGACACAGGCTAATCGGACCAGGTGGGAGGACATCATGGCTCCAATCATAGGCACGGGCGACTTCAGGTATGAATACCAGCCGGGGTGGGGCGGGGGACCGGACGGCGCAGTTCTCCAGGACCCCAGCGGTGTGGCGGTTGATTCGATGGACAGGGTGTACGTGTACCAGCGTCTTGGGCCGCCGGTCCTTGTGTTCGACCGCGACGGGCACTTCCTGGAGGGTTGGGAGCGCATAAATGGCGTCCCCCTGGACGCCCACCACATCCACATCGGCCCCGACGACACCGTCTATCTCACCGACCGCGACGCTCACCAGGTTCTGATCTATGACTCCGACGGCAATCTCCAACGCTCGCTGGGAACTCGGCGCCGCGCGGCGATGCAGGCGCCATTCAACCATCCGGCGGATGTGTGCGTGGCCCCGTCCGGGGAGCTATATGTCGCGGACGGCTACGGGAACTCAAGCGTTCACAGGTTCAGCGCCGCCGGAGATTACATAAGCAGCTTCGGCAGTCCGGGCAGCGGCCCCGGACAGTTCCGGGTGCCTCACGGTATCAGCGTGTCGCAGGACGGACGGGTCTATGTGGCCGACCGTGAGAATAACCGGGTGCAGGTGTTCACGCTAGAAGGCGAGTTTCAGACCGAATGGACCGATTTCAAGTGTCCGATGGGCATACACATAGATTCCAGCCAGGTGGTATATGTGACCGACCAGATCCCCCGTATCAGCATTTACACCCTCGACGGTGAACTGCTTTCCCGTGGCCGTACCTTCGAGGGCGCCCACCAGGTCTATACAGACTCGGAGGGGAGCATCTACGGTCTGGACACCGCCAACCAGCGCGTGCAGAAGTTGTTGAAGCTCTGATGGGACTCTCCATCTGTATTTTGCGCTGAGAGGTGAGCATGAACACCACGATTGTCAGAGGCAGGTAGGTCGTATGCGGGATCACGGGTCGGGATTCGGCTGAGGTGGTCGCTGACGGAGCCGTTGTCGTCCAGGACGGCGCGATAGTCGAAGTGGGCAGATACAACGAGTTGATCGGACGCTATCAACCGGATGAGGTGATAGGCTCCTCTCGCCATGTCGTCATACCCGGACTGATAAACGCACACCATCACGTGGGGCTCACGCCGTTTCAGCTCGGATCGCTCGATATGCCCTTGGAGACATGGATAGTCGCGCGATGGGCGCTGAGGGAGGTTGATCCGTACCTGGATACGCTGTGGTGCGCCATCCAGATGATAGAGTCCGGGATCACGACCGTCCAGCACAATCACATGGCCGCGAGGCTGCCGCCGGAAATGGGCCTGTACGATGCGGCGTCCCAGGTACTGGACGCCTACGACGCGAGCGGGATGAGGGTCGCCTTTTCGATGTTCACGCGCGACCAGAACCACCTTGTCTATGAAGACGACGAGAGATTCCTGTCAACTCTGCCCTCCGAACTTGCGGAAAGGGCGCGTGAACGTATCAATATCAGACCCACATCGCTGGAGGAGTACCTGTCCGCCACAGCCGAGCTTCACTCCCGCAGAAGCGGACCCAGGACCAATATATTCGTGAGCCCGCACAACGTACACTGGTGTTCGGACGAGATGCTGACCGCCATGAGCGACCTGGCGCGGCGTCAGGAGACCGGGTTCCACGTACACTTGCAGGAGACGATCTACCAGCGTATGTACGGAACGCGCCACTGGAACAAGACGCCGCTCGCTCACCTCGCCGAACTCGGAACGCTGGGGCCGGAGGTGTCCTGTGCCCACGGCGTCTGGCTGTCCGAGTCCGACCTGGATATCCTGTCCGAAACCGGAACCGCCATCTGCACCAATCCAAGCTCGAATCTGAGGCTCAAGAGCGGGGTCGCGCCCATCAACAGGCTGCTGGAGCGGGGAGTAACCGTCGCGCTCGGCATAGACGAGGCGGGCATAAACGACGACAACGACATCCTCCAGGAGATGCGCATGGCCCAGAAGATACACCGCGAGCCTGGTGTCTTATCACCACACCCCACCTCCCACGACGTATTCCGGCTCGCCACATCCAATGCGGCAAAGGTGACGTTCTTCGACGACGTGGGGACCATCGAGCCGGGCAAGCGCGCCGACCTGGTACTGATAGACATGGAGCGGATCGAGGAGCCGTACCTACATCCGGACACCGATGTCGTTGACGCGTTAATCTACCGAGGCAAGGGGCTGGACGTGGATACCGTTTTGGTGGACGGTGAAGTCATTCTCAGGGACAGAAAGTTCCTGAAGGCGGACAAGGCGGAGGTAGCGGTGCGGCTGAAGGAGTCCCTCTCACGCGAACTGACCGACAGGGAGGCAAGGGCAGGGCGGCTCTCAAAGGACATCCTCCCGTACATAAATTACTGGTTCTCCGAGTGGGAGCTGGAATCCGGCGAAGGACACTACACCTACAACTTGCGCTGAGGTTGTGTGTTTCTCCATTCGCTCAGCGAGCGTAGCCGTCTCAATCGTGGGGGTCGGGGTAGAACTGGGCGCAGTAGTACCTGAAAGGCATGATCTTGCCGTCGGAGCGGCAGAGGCGCGGGCGAGAACGGTACTGTTTGTGTCTCCAGATGATCACATCCTGCAGAACGTCATCCTTTTGCTGGGCGGCCATGAACTTGTTCATGATGGGCGCGCGCAATCCCGGCGGGAGAAAGCCCAGGCCCAAAATCCTCCGCTTCGGGTTGCGTATCTCTCGCACCTGAGAGACCAGCGACAGGTCTATAAGAGCGCCGTCCACCGGCGTCGCCAGAACCCACAGGCGCAAGTCCATGCCGATAGAATGCTCGCGGATTTCCACGAACGAGTATCCCAACCCGAAGATATGGGCGTTGGCCGAGACGTCGAAGGTAAGTTTCGCAATTCTCGCGATGGTCCGGGATCTCTTGAAGTTAAAGCTGCTCTCGAGACAGACGCCATCTACCGACACTTCCACCACGGGGTCCACGTTGTCGTACCCGTGGACGTAGCGCAGGTGGGCCAGATCTACCGAGTTCTCCGTCGTCTCCTGGGGATGACCGGGAAAGCGAAGGGTATTGATCTCGAAGTCGCTCCAGTCGCCCTGGTCCGGCGGGTCTGCTGGAAGGCTCCACTGCGGTTCACGCTCTCCTATTCCCCACCAGGCGAAGATAAGTCCGAGTACTTCCCGTGTCTCGAAGACACGCAACCTCGCCGTCCTGGGCGGGTCGGCAAAGGGAGTTGCGACGCACTGACCTGTTATATCGAACTCGTAGCCGTGGAATGGGCAGATAAGCCGACCGTCGCGTATGCACCCTCCGGCGGGAGGCCCCAGGTCGGCGCCCAGGTGCGGACAGACGGCTTCGGCGACGCAGATCTGACCATTCTCGCCACACCAGATGACGATGTTCTCACCCATCCATGTCTTCTGGAGAAGTTTGGCCTTCTGGACCGCCTGACGGGTTGCGACGAAATACCAACCTTCGGGGAATGGCGAAGGCAGCGGAGGGTTCTTGGGCTGCTCTCTGCGTCGGGTTATCATCTTTCAGCGCCTCTAGTCCGGAATCCCGTGTTGACCGCTTCCTTGCCGGAACTCGAATCGCGCCCCGACTCTGACCCGGGTCGGTATGTACTCTTCCCTCGCCCAGTGTGCTAGAGTTTGGTTAGCCCATGTGGGCTGAAGTCTAGCAGGACTATGTACACGGAGCAAGATTGATGACTGCCTCGGGAGAATCTTCCATTCCATCATTGGCGCACTGACGCAGGTTTCACCGCATACGAAAAGCCGGGAGGGAGTGACGCGAAATGCAGCTAGGCAAACTATCGAGAGAGCTGAGTGACGCGTACCGGGGGTTGGACGTCAAACGTCGTGCGCAACACTTCGACGGCTGGATCGAACGGGCGACGCCGGATGCAGACGGCACGAGCGGGTACGATCACACCGAAACGGTCAAAGACTACTACGACCTTTGCAGCGGGTTCATGGTGTGGGGCTGGGGCGAATCTCTGCATTTCGCGCCCCTAACGCCGCATGAGAGCCTGGAGGAATCCAAAATCCGGCATCAGAGGTTGATGATCTCCAAGCTGGATCTAAAGCAGGGGATGACAGTAGTAGATGTTGGTTGTGGGATCGGCGGTCCGATGCGTCGCGTCGTCCGCGAGGCCGGTGTACGGGTTGTCGGAATCAACATCAACGAAATCCAGCTAAAAGAGGCGAAAAGGCTGAACGCTGAGGCGAGGCTCGACCACATGGTAGATTACGAGACGTGCAGTTTCATGGATATGAGCGCCATCGAAGACGGCACGTTCGACCGGGGTTACGCCATAGAGTCAACGTGCCATGCGTCGGACAAGCAACGTGCGTTCGCGGAGATATTCCGAACACTGAAACCCGGAGCCCTGTTTTGGGGTCAGGAAATGTGTTTGACGGACAAGTTCGACCCGAACGATAGCCGGCACAGGGCAATCAAACGGGACCTAATGCGCGGCATTGCGTTGAACGACATCGCGACGTTCGGGGAAGTGGATCACGCGCTCGAAGCGGTGGGATTCCAGGTGATAGAAGGGATGGACCGAGACGTACAGAAAGGGCCATCCACGCCTTGGTATCAACCCATGGAGAGTCGCCATGGGACGCTGGGGAACGCCTTGCGCAGGCTTCCATTGGGCCGCAAAGCGGTCATCACGGGATCGAAACTGGCCGAAGTGCTACGGCTGTTTCCGAAGGGATCCGCAGAGGTCGTCCGGCTTTTGGACAGGACCGCGGACGCTTACGTCGCGGGCGGCAGGGCGGGCATCTTCACTCCGCTATACTGCTTCCTGGCTCGTAAACCCCTTTAAGCCCGGTTGGACTTGGGATATGTTGAGGACTGGCGGAGGTTGGAGCTTATGAATCTCTCGACAGACAACGCAGCGACCCAGTCGCTGAGCTTGCCTGAAGAGCTTATCCTGATGCTTCTCAACGAAGAGAACGGATACTTTCACCAGGTGCCAGGCTGGACTTTGAACTGCGTCGTCGTGGGCGCCGTGCTCGCGGAGCTATCACTGATGTCTCGCATTGACACGGACCTTGAAACCCTGTTCCTGATAGACGGCTCCGAAACGGGCGATCCCGCGCTGGACACTATCCTGAGGGAGATCGCGGACGAGCCGACGCAGCGGAACGCCCGGTACTGGATAGAACGGCTCGCCCCCCGTGCGGAATCTATCATTGATTCGAGTCTGGACCGCCTGGTCGAACTGGATATCCTGGAATATCACGACGGCGATTTCTGGACGCTGTCTCGCGCCATGGGGCAGACGGAAATGTTCGGAGGCTCGGTGGAAGGCACCAGGGCCCAGTTCGTCAAGGCGCGCATCGCCTTGGAAATCTTCGACAACGAGATTCCGGACCCGAGAGACACCATCATCATCAGTCTCATCAATACGTGCGACGTCTTTCGCTTCATATTTCAACTCGACGAGGTGGCGGAGGAGCGCATCGAGTTCATCTGCAATATGGACATAATTGGCCGCTCCATCGCAGAGGCGGTCTCCCACAACCTTGCTGGCCCCTTGCTCAGACGATCCGCCCTGTCCAAGACGATCCCGACGGTCTCTATGCGTCATTTGCTGTTCAGTCCCCATGTTCGCGACGGGAACATTCCCGCGCTCTTTGCGGACCTGGCAGAACGGTACGGCCCGGTGTTCCAGCTTCGACCGCCATTCAGAGAGCCCATGATTTTCCTGGCCGGGCCTGATACCAATCACTGGACTCAGCGAAATGGACGTATGTACCTGAGGGCCAGAGACTATTTCAGCGAATTCGAGAAAGTCTATGGCGCGTCCGGGGTATTGCCTTCCCTGGACGGCGCCGACCATTTCCGGCTGCGCAAGTCCTTGTCGGCAGCCTATTCCCGCAACAGGCTGGCGGGTCAGATGGACAAGCTCTATGACTCCGCGCGGAAGCACATGGCGCATTGGAAGGTTGGGGACTCGTACCCGGCGACGGACATGAGCCGGAGAATGATAAACGCTCAGGTTTCGCCACTCATAGTCGGGGTTGAATCTCAGGACATCATAGACGACCTGCTGAAGTTCAAGGAACGGGCCCTCAGCGTTCACATCATAAAGGCAATGCCCAAGTTCATGCTGAAAACCCCCGGCATGAAGCGCCGCGAAAAACTGATAGAAACGTTGCTTGAACGAGTTCAGAGCGTTCACACTCCCGCCCAGCGAGCCGGAGCGTACCCGGATCTGGTGGATGACTATCTAAGCCTGCACGCGAGCGATCCGCAGTTCATGCCCGAATCGAACCTGCGATTCGCTTTTACCGTGGCGCTGGTAGCCAGCGCCTACCTCGGCGACGCCTTCAGCTTCGCCTTGTACGCCATGGCGTCGCAGCCGGAGATGTTCGAGAAAATCCGAGCCGAAGCCGACGCCCTGTTTGATGACGGTGATCCGGACGCCGCGGACTTTAGCCTGTCCGCAATTGACGTCACGCACCGCTTCCTGATGGAGTGCCTGCGCATATACCCCATCGTTCCAATGTCCATACGGCACGTGATGAATACGTGTGTCGTCGAGGACTACGAACTGCCGGTAGGATCGCAGGTAGTCATCGCACAGACAGCCTCGCACTATATGAGCGATGTCTTTCCCGACCCTCTCAAGTTCGACATTGACCGCTATCTGCCCCCGCGCAATGAACACGTCAGTCCCGGATACGCGCCATATGGGCTGGGCACACACATGTGCCTGGGGTTCCGATGGATGGAACTGCAACTGGCCGTAAACGTGCTGATGGTAGCGCATCACTTTACGCTTGAGGTGTCTCCCGCAGCCTATAAGGACAAGCTGAAGCTCAACCCACTGCCGTCGTTGAAGCCGAGCAGGAAGTTGAAGTTCCACATCGCAGAGCGCAGGCGCGAACTGACCGTCTGACACGCCACGTCTTCCGGCTCTTGTTGGCTACTGCCCCTGCGTGTATGCTTTCTACACGCTAACTGGAGCGGTGATTGGGAATTCCCCGATAGTACCGTCCATAAGAATTCGAAAGGGGGTAGTGATGACAATCAGATACGCAGGTATTGCATTGATGGTCGGTGTGGTTCTGGCCTTCGTGGCTCCGCTGTTCATGCCGGGGTACACTTTCATTAACCCGGTGGACCAGACCGACTTCCCCGCGGCGCGGGACGCCCTGGGGGCTTCGGCGGTCCTGGCGCAATGGATGACGTTCCTCACGCTCATTTCGCTGCTGCTGATGTCCTTCGGCTTCGTGGGCCTCTATCCTCTGGCGAGCCGGCAAGCCGGGTTCGGAGGAAGGCTCTTACAGTTCGGCATTATTGCCACCCTGATCGAATGGAGCATCCTCATCATCGCCACGGGGATGAGGCACTTCGAAATCCACCTAATGCAGCGCAGCAATATGGTCGCCGACGGGTCTCAGTCGGCGGCAGAGTTCCAGGCCGCGGCTCTGGCCGTGCACATAGACATGACGGCGGTCACATTGGCATTTATAGCGCTGGCCCCGATAGCGTCCAGCATATTCGGCCTTGGGCTATCCAGGCGGTTTGACTCGATGGACCTCTTCAAAGTTGCGTCCTACCTCCTGGTGGCAGGCGGACTGGTAGGGCTGGTCAACTACCTGTTTGCAATGAGCGCTCCCGACGCGGGTATCCAGGCGCTGCTCATGGTAAACACCATAGTCCTCTACATTCAGGGAATCTGCCTGATCATCGTCGGATACGGTATGTACCGGGGACGAGACGAACTCGCCGAAGAGTCGTAAGGCGCACGCTATTCTTAGTCATAGCGCCGGTCCACTTCCTCGATAGCCACATCCACCTCGTTCCACATGCGTTCCACCATGGAGCGCAGCCGCATATTCTGGTATGCGCCCCAGACCACCATCGCGGGCAGCACTACCACGATGGAGACTATCAGGGAGTAGAGGATCGTTATGGTCGCCGTGATTCCGAACTGCTGGGACGCAAGCAGCGGCGAGGCTATCAATACTCCGAACCCGAACGCCGTCGTCAGCGCGGAGCCAAGCAGTGCCGAACCGGTGGTGGCCAGGGTCTGGACCGCCGCTTTCTCAGGGTCCCGCAGGCGTGTGAACTCCTCCCGGTAGCGATGAATCACGTGGATCGTATAGTCCACACCGATGCCAATTGAAAGCGCCGTGATGATCGAGGTGATCAGCGTATAGGGAATATCCAGCAGAGCCATCGTACCCAGTACGCTGACGAGTACGAGTACGATCGGACCCACCGCAATGAACCCCAGCGCAGGCTGCCGCAGCGTCACCCAGAAGAAGATGGAGAGGATGCCCAGGGCCACTGCGATGGTGGTGCTGATTGCCTCCGTCTGCCGGTCCGTGATCTGGTCGGTGACCGAGACTGCGACGATGCTTTCCGACAGCGCTGTAATGGCGCTGTCGTCGCCCAGCCATAGCGCCTCTATGTCCTCCTGAAGCATCCTCGTATGTTCAGGATCGTCAAGGTAGCTTGGGAACTGGAGCAGCATGACATCAATGCCTTCCGGGTCGTTGATCAGAATGCGCGCCAGCTCAGGCTCTCTCGCGACGAGTTCATCCATGAACTCCTGCATCAGTTCAGGATCGAGTTCTACTCCGGGAGAGGCTGCGCTGAAGAGTTCCGCGAGCTCAGGGTCATACTTGTCGTCGGGTTCCCCGGAGTCGTTAGTCCAGTCGTCAACGAGCGCTTCATACGATCCCTGGATCGGTCCGGCTGCCGCCTTCGGGCGGCGAAGTTCGTCCTCGAAGCCCGCCGTGAGGTCGTGGAGATTCAGAAGCGTCCGGGTCTTGGTGACTTCGGACTTCACCAGAATGGTGGCGACCTCCGTCGAGCCGCCGACAGCCGCGTCGAGGGTATTCATATCCTCCATCACGCTCCCACCTCGGGGCAGGATGTCGCGGATGCTGAACTCGAACTTCAGCCCCGTAGCTGCGAACCCGAGCCCAATCGTTGCCGCGATCACGACGATGAGGAAGGGCGCGGGCCAGCGCGTAATCCATCTCCCCAGCAACTCCGCTGCCGGTGTGATACCGGGCAGTGCATTCGAGATTGGACGGGGATCAGCTAATGTGCCCCGCGCCTCGCGTCGCCTGTCAATGATCGTCCGACCTGCCGGGATCAGCGTCAGCATCACTATCAAACTCAGTCCCACACCCAGCCCCGCGACAACGCCAAAGTCGCCGATCACTCCGATAGGCGAGAATAACGATACCAGCAGGCTGACCATAGTGGTAACGGCGGCCAATGTCAGGGGGATCGTAACGTTACTCAGCCCCCGCCGTACCGCCTCCACAACCCGCTCGCCGGCAAGTCGCTGCTCGCGGTAGTGTGAGACTGCCTGAATAGCATAGTCCACCGTCAGGCTGATGATGACGACAGGCACCATCGAGGTGAGCGAGCTCGGAGGGCCTATCAAGCTCAGCCCATTCGGTCCGAGCCAGCCCTCTGCCCCTATGATCCAGACCAGCGCCAGGACAAGTCCCGCCAACGTCAGCAGCATATCCGATATGGCGCGCGTAAAGAGCAGGAGCAGCGCCGCGATCAGAAGCAGAGCCAGCCCTATCAGCGGCGCCATCCCGGACTCAGTGGCTTGCCTGTACTCATCCTCGTAGATCACCGGCGAAAGACTGCTCACGCGCAGCGGACCCTCATTCCCTGCTGCAAGCTCACTGATCCTCCGTTCGGCGTCCTGGACTCTCTCGTCGCCGGTATCGCTCAGGCGGATGTTGGCGATAGCGACCGGTGTGCCGTCCGCGTCGGTCCCGGTCATCGCGGCCAGGGCACCCTGGATCTGCGGGACGCTGCGGGCGGAATCAATTTCCGCCTGCGTGACCGACTCTAGGCTCTCCACCTGGAGTATGGCATTGATCAGATGCACGGGAGCGATGACCGGATCAGCAGACGCCAGTAGCTGACCCACCCCTGGGTCGCTGACGATCTCGTTTATCAGCTCATCCATCTGCGAAAGGCCGCCCGGTGTGAGCGCATCCCCGCGGAAGATCAGCGTTACGACACTGACTTCATTGGATTCCCCGAAGAACTCATCTATTTCGCGTGTCGCGTTGGCGATGATGTGTCCCGGGGGAAGAAATGCCACGTCCGCCCCCTCCGTCAGCGGGGCGCGCAGCGTAGCCCCCGCGCCCAGCACAACGGTAACGATAAGGAGAATGGTGAGCGTAATATACGGGCGGACCGTGACCAGCCAGCTCAGCCTGTCGAGTATCCGGTTCATGGTGATTAGCGTGCGTCCTGATTCTACTGCAAACGTTCATGAATTGATGGTGAAATGTGGATAACCATAGACGGAAGGCTATTACCAGTGTTACTACATAGTCCCGCAATCTTACAACTGACCAAAACCCCTGTAAATGGATATAATCCAGATTACAGGGACTTTTCGTTTTGTAATTGATCACGGGTTCACAGGAGAGCCATCAGGATATTTAATTTTCGCCTCGTCTTCGATCTCTCGTTCATCCTGAGCTTGTCGAAGGAAACTTGTCGAAGGGCCGTCCGTTCATGGTTCGACAAGCTCACCACGAACGGACTACTCTAGTGACGCTTAATAATGAAGAGATCCTGGGAGAGCAATATGCCTGACAGAAAGAACGTACTGATTACGGGAGCGGCCGGACTCATAGGCGGCCTGCTCCAGGACGGCCTGAAGGACTCGTACAATGTGACCGGCGTGGACATCAGGCCGGTGGATGGATTCACCAGCCTGGTTGCCGATACATCCGACCTCGACGCCGTGCTGCCCGCCTACGAAGGCGTGGACACGGTCATTGACCTAGCCAGCGTGCCGGACCAGGACAGTCCCTGGGACGTCGTATATCGCAACAACCTGCCTTCCACCTACAACGCGCTGGAGGCCGCGCGACGCGCCGGAGCAAAGCGGGTAATCTTCGCCAGTTCCAACCATGCCACAGGCAACTACGAGGAGGACGAGCCTTACGCCTCCATCGTCGCGGGCAGGTACGATGGGCTGGACCCGGAGACTTTCCCCCGTGTAACCGTGGATATGCCGATACGACCGGACGGGCCCTATGGAATAGGCAAGGCGTTCGGCGAGGCCGCGGGACGCTACTACTCCGACCATTTCGGTCTCTCGGTAATCTGCCTTAGGATTGGGACATTGAACCGCGAGGGCAGGCCGCAGGCCCTGAGACAATTCGCCACCCTGCTGTCCCACCCCGACCTGGTGCAGTTGGTTCGCAGGTGCATAGACGCCCCCGACACCGTTAGGTTCGCGATCTTCTACGGCGTCTCCAACAACACCTGGCGCTTCTGGGACATCTCCAACTCGCGCGAGCTCATCGGGTACGAACCCGAAGACGACGCCGAGCAATGGAGAACTGCCTGAGACTGCTACCCCAGTGACTCCAGCGCCGTCAGCCTCTCCTTCGACTCTTCCATGCGTCTGCGGACTACCTGCTCCAGCCGCCGGGAATCCTTTCCGTAGGTGACGTCCGGGTTTGCCTCCACCTTGGCGACCCACTCGGAAGGTAGCCCTGACGCGCCGTGCAGCGCGCCCACTACGCCTCCAATCATCGTGGCGATTGTGTCGGCGTCCCTCCCAAAGTTGGCGCCCCACGTTATCGCGCGCTCAGGGTCGCCCTCGGCCAGCGTCAGTATCGCCAGCGTCGCGGGGATAGTCTCCATCGAGTCCGCCAGCACCGTCCGCTGGAATCGTTCGTAGTAACTCTCGCGGAAGAGTTCGTATGAGCCGGTCTCCGCCGCCAGGTCCAGCGCGGCGGCGATGGTCTGCCTGATCTCCGCTGCGCTTACGGGCAGCAGATACCGTGAAGCGGCATCCACGACGCTCTCCACTGTCGCGTTTGCCTCGAAGGCTGCCGCCACCGACGCCGCCATAGCGCAGGCCGCATCGCGACAGTAGCCCGACGGCCCGTTGTGGATGAACGATGCTACGTCCATCGTCTCAAGCGCCGCCTGGCGAGGATTACAGGCGTTGATGATTCCCATTGGAGATATGGCCATGGCAGTCGAGGAACTCTGCATGTTCCCCCATCCGGTGTAAGCAGGCAGCTCCACTCCTTGGTCGAACTTGTGGAAAGCGTTCCGCACAGGTATGAACCACAGATGCCTGTTCTGGTCCCTGAAATCTCTGAACGACTGGGCGAAGTCGTCCACCGTCGGATGACCGTCGCTCTTGAATATGGCGTCTATCAACTGGCCCCTGATGGCTGTATCGTCGGTGCCCACCCCTTCGAAGTGGGTGACGCCCTCGGGCCCAAACTCTTCAATGATCTGTCTGTAATGCATCCCTTCAGTGGGCGCGCCCATCGCGTCCCCAATCAGACCCCCCAGAAGGCACCCGTAAATCTTGTCGGTCAGTCTGTCCGCAGCCATTCGATACCCCTCTAAAACACTCAGATGACAAGGCTAGGTAAAGTTCAGACAATCGCGAATTTCAGCCAACACATCCCCTCTCCCTTGAGGGCTCACGAGGGTAGGCAAAAGTCCCTTCCCCCTTGACGGGGGAAGGTTAGGATGGGGGTGATCCCCCTGCCTACTAAATTCCCCAATCCTCACTTCCCCTGCTTGATGAACTCCGCGACACGCTCGCCCATCATCAGAACGGTGACATTGATGTTCGCCCGGACACACTCCGGCATGATTGAGGCGTCCGCGACCCGCAGACCGTCCGCCCCATAGACCTTGCCGTACTGGTCCACCACGGCCATCGGGTCCGAGCTGGGCCCCATCTTCGCTGTGCAGGAGATGTGGTGGCCCGTCCCCACGTACCGCTTCATCCACAGGTCCAGCGCCTCGTCCGACTCCAGGTCGGAGTCCTCGGGATATACCCTCTTGTCTATCATAGCGGCCATTGCCGGATGGTCCTCCAGGCCGACAATCATGCGGACGCTGTCCCTGTACCTGCGAAGATCCTCCTCGTGGTCCAGGAGGTTGTAGTCCAGGTAGGGATAGTCCCTGTAGTCGTTGGAGCGTAGCCTGAGCTCGCCCTTGGACAGCGCCAGGTTCAGCCCAAGTCCGGCGCCCAGTCCCACCAGGTCGCCGTGCTGGCCGCCTAATTTTCTTTGCTTGCCTGATGCCGCCGACAGGTAAACTATCATGTCGGTATCTATGGCAGATCCCTCAGCCGTGTACCTCACCAGCAACTGGCCGTTGGGAACGAAGCGTTTCAGTTCTACCTCCGGCTTGGTGGCCCACAACAGCCAGAGGAGCGGATGGTCAGCTAGATTCTGGCCGACGCCCGGCGAGTCTATGACGGTCTCAATCCCATGCTCCCCCAGGTGGTCGGCTGGCCCGACACCGGACAGCATCAGTATCTGGGGCGAACCGATAGCCCCCGCGCTGAGGATGATCTCGTCAGCCTCGACGACGAAGGTCTCATCGTCAGAGACCGCCTCCACGCCCGTCGCCCTGGGACGTTCCCCGTTGGTGTCGAACAGTATCCTCTTGACCGTCACGTTGGCCCTGATTGTCAGGTTGAGCCGATGGCGCGAGAGGCCCAGGTATCCTATGGCCGTGGACCAGCGTATGCCCTCTGGATTATTAAGGGGTATTGGCCCCACTCCGGCAGTGCCGGGCGCGTTATGGTCCTCACAGTGCGGGTGACCATTGTCTCGCCACGCCTCGAACCAGGCGTGATTCCCCTCCTGCCACTCCTCCTGCGGGAATCGGTGACAGATGATGGGCCCGCTTGAGCCGTGGAAGTCGCCGGGATCGTCCTGGTAAGTGGTGTCCGTCTCCACCATGTTGAAGTAAGGCACTAGCTTCTGGAAGCTCCACTCGTCATTGCCCCATGACGCCCAGTCGTCGTAGTCCTCTGGAATGCCGCGCAGGAAGACCTGCCCGTTGATCGCGCTCGACCCGCCCGTCACCTTGCCTCTGGGAATCTCGATCTCCGCCTCGTCCGTGCCCCTGGCCGTGTACTGCCAGTTGTGGTCGCTGTCCCAGATAGGCTTGGTGGACTTGTAGCCGTACTTGACCTCCTCCGGCAGGCTTTCGATGTCCGGGTAGTCCGGACCCGCCTCCAGCAGGAGCACCGAGGTATTGGGGTCTTCCGAAAGCCTGGTGGCGAGGATCGCTCCCGCCGACCCCGCTCCGATCACGATGTAGTCGTACTTCACTCCCTGCCTCCTGTACATGACGCTGATGTGATACCGCTGGGATGGTAAGCTCTCGGAAGTGGAACGTCAATGCCCGCACGAAACCCCCGCCGCTTGTCAGACCTGCGAAGTGGTGATACAAAACCAGGAACGAAACATCAGCGCTGTACCCTAAGGAGTTAGAAATGTCCCGCTTGGAAGGAAAAGTGGCAGTGATCACCGGCGCAACCGGCGGCATCGGAAGCGCAGCCGCCAGGTTATTCGCCGAGGAAGGAGCGCGGGTGGCCCTGGTTGACCTCGACGAAGCCGCCCTCAGAGAGGTGGTGCAATCTATCGGCGAGGACAAGGCCAGCTACACCGTCGCCGACGTCACCCAACCAGACCAGACCCAGAACTACGTCAACGCAGCCGTCGAACGCTGGGGCGGCATAGACGTGCTGCTCGCCAACGCGGGAATCGAGGGAACGCTGTCCCTCATAACTGACTATCCCATAGACGTCTTCGACCGCGTAATGGCAGTCAACGTGCGCGGCGTGTGGCTGGGAATCAAGTACGCTGTGCCCGTAATGCGAGAGCGTGGTGGAGGCAGCATCGTCGTCACCTCGTCCACAGCGGGCATCGGCGGAGCCCCGGAAATGTCCGCATACAACACCAGCAAGCACGCCGTCATAGGGCTGATGCGTACCGCCGCCCTGGAGTTCGCGCCTGACGGCATCAGGGTCAACACCGTCAACCCGGCTCCCATCGAAACCCGCATGATGCGTTCTATCGAAAAGATGCGTGTGGCGGCGATGGACGACTCTAAAGTGACCGTAGATGTGATAAAGCAGGCGGCCGCGGACCGGCTGCCGCTTCAGCGGTACGGCGAGCCCGAGGAGGTGGCGAGGCTGATGCTTTTCCTCTCCAGTGACGACAGCAGCTTCTGCACCGGAGGAGTCTATATGGTGGACGGCGGCAGGTCGGCGGGCAGCCGCTAGCCCTCGCCGGAGTCCGGCATGGCAAGAGGTGGAGAATACTCTATCCCCGACAGCGTTAGAGACAGACGTGGCCACTGGATATACCTTACCTGGGAGCGGTGGGAACACATCTTTGATGAACACCCGGAGGTGCGTGATTACAAACACCACGTGTTTGAAGCAATTCGCCGAGGACGCCGATTTCAAGATTCCATCAGACCGGACGTCTATCTATACTACCAAGACCGCGCCGACCTGCCTCGTGGCAATACAACGGTAGTAGTGGTGGTAAGATTTGGATACAATCAGGATGCAACCGAGAACAACTTCATCCTGACCGCATACTATGTCATGCGACGGAGGGCAACATCGAGATGAACTCAGTCCGTATAACCTACGATGCCGAAGGAGATATTCTATACATTGCCTTCGGTCATTCCAGAGAAGCCACAGGCTACCAACTCTCTGACCATATCCTTCTAAGGATGGACCCGGAAGGCGACGGCCCGGCGGGACTGACCATCTTCAACTTCCTGCATCACGTAGGTTCGGAATCTGGAATCAGGATTGGCGAAGTGGAAGATACGGTAATGAAGGCTCTCTCGTCAGAGCCGATAAACCGGTTCCTTGAGATGAGGACCGACGGAGACAGGATTAGCGTCCACCTGCTTGACCCTTCGCTGCGGGAGAGCGTATCCATGGCGCAGGCATAATGTACAGCGGAGATTTGTCCCCCACCGTCTCTCACAGAGGTAGGCAAAAATCCCTTCCCCCGTCAAGGGGGAAGGCTAGGATGGGGGTGAGACCCCAAACTCAAGCGCGAATACTTCAAATACCTACCCCTCTCAGCCCCACCGTCTATAATAATCGCCGGAGTGAAGAACGCCAGACACCAAGCGCAACTTCATCCCCACCACTAGGAGACCACAGAAGATGCGAATCACCGACGTAACCACCACCGTCCTCAGCTACCCCCACGCAGCTCCGATCCAGGACGCCACGATCCCGCCTCTGAAGCCGGGTTCCGGGGGACGTTCCCAGCTCTTCGTCCACATCCACACCGATGAGGGCGTCGAAGGCTTCGGACTCGGTCAGTCAAGCCCTGGCGTCCGTGAGGTCATCGAGCACGGCTTCAAGGACCTCCTGGTCGGACAGGACCCGTTCAACATCGAAAAGCTCTGGAACGATATGTTCTGGCGCGTCAGAGGCTATGGACGCAAGGGCATCGCCTTCTGCGCGCTGTCCGCTGTGGACATCTGCCTCTGGGACCTGAAGGCGAAGGCGCTCGGATTGCCCCTATACAGACTGCTGGGACCGTTCCAGGAGTCGGTGCCCATCTACGGCTCAGGCGGATGGACAAACTTCTCGGTTGACGAACTGATCGCCGAGACCACCGAGTGGGTCGAGCAGGGCATACCCCGCGTGAAGATCAAGGTGGGCAAGGACTTCGGCCAGTCGGAGCGGGAGGACGTCGAACGAGTCGCCGCCGTCCGAAAAGCGCTGGGCGACGACGTTGACATCTACATAGACGCCAACAACGGCTATTACCCCAAGCAGGCTATCTACATGGCCAGGGAGTTCGAGCAGTACCGCATAGGCTGGTTCGAGGAGCCGCTGCTGGCGGACGACATAGACGGCATGGCCAGGATCGCGGCCTCCACCACCATACCCGTGGCGACCGGCGAGCACGAGTACACCAAGTACGGCTTCAAGGAGTTGATCTCAAGGGGCGGGGCCGACATCGTGCAGCCTGACGTCGGGCGCGTCGGAGGAATTACCGAGTGGATGAAGGTCGCCCACATGGCGCACGGCTTCGACCTGCCCGTCGCGCCACACGGGGTCCAGCTAGTGCATCTGCACATGTGCTGTGCGACCCCCAACCTGAAAGTCGTCGAGTACCTGAAGACGGCGCACGAGGCCGACTTAATCTGGTACATGGAATTCCCCGAACACAAAGATGGCATGTGGTCACCGTTCCCGGACAAGCCCGGGCTTGGGCTGGAGCTGAATCCCGATTCGGTGGAGAAGTACTCGGTGTGAACGACCAGGGTCTTTGCAAAGTCATTCACGGTTTCGTCCAATACCTCATTCTATGCTACAATTATGGCATAGATTCAGAACATACGTATAAATAATTGTTTATAGAGCAGGACGGCGGACGGCGAGAGAATCCTTTCGTAGCTTCAACGCTGGGAAAACTCTGGGCAACGCTGGATGAAAACTGTCCCAGCCCGACCCTGTGACCCTCCCAGCTAGCGCCCAGCACTTTTCTGGGTATCTATAAACTATGATATATGTCGCATCATTCGCCGACTTTGCAGGAGCCAGGTGAACGACAACAGAACTTAGCAAAGACACATCGAGGTGAACTATGAGACTCGAAGGAAAGGTCGCAATAATAACCGGAGGCGCGAACGGCATGGGCGCCGAGGAGTGCAGGATTTTCGCGCGAGAGGGCGCGAAAGTCGTCATAGCCGACGTCATGGAAGAGGAGGGCAGACAAGTCGAGGCCGAAATAGCCGAGTCGGGCGGCGACGCGGTGTTCATGAAGCTGGACGTCACCAGCGAGTCCGACTGGGAAGAGGCTCTCGAGGCGACGCTGGCGCGATATGGTAAATTGGACATTCTCGTCAACAACGCCGGCATCAGCGGCACTCACCACCCCGACACCATGAGCACCGAGGCATGGGACACCTTCATGGACATCAACGCCAAGGGCGTTTTTCTGGGCATGAAGACCGTGATCCCGCAGATGCAGGAGGCGGGTGGCGGCTCCATCGTGAACATATCCTCCATCAGCGGTATCGTCGGGCAGAACGTAATCCACATGGGATACAACGCCTCCAAGGGCGCCGTGCGCATAGTAACCAAGTCCGCCGCCGTCCAGTACGCCCAGGAGGGGATAAGGGTGAACTCCGTGCATCCGGGCGCAATGCCGCCCATGCGCTCCTCCAGCGCGGCGCGGGACCCCGATATGCGCAGCAACATGGTCGCCAACGGCGTCCCTATGCGCCGAATAGGGCTCCCCGAGGAGGTCGGCTACGCGGTCCTGTTCCTCGCCTCCGACGAAGCGTCCTACATAACCGGCGCCGAACTGGTCGTGGACGGCGGCTTCACCGCCATGTAAAACCCGGAAGTGGGAGGTATTGGCATGAAGGCAATCACGGGAGCGACGCTGATAGACGGCAACGGCGGCGCGCCGCTGCCGGATGCGGTCGTGCTCATCGAAGGCAGCGACATAGTGAACGTGGGCGACGACCAATCGTTGCAAATTCCCGACGGTGCGGAAGTGATCGAAGCCCCCGGAATGACGCTGATGCCGGGACTGATTGATACGCATGACCACCTGGCGTCATTCAGCTACGAGATTGCCAGCAGGTGGGGAATAACCGAGCCTCGCTCCACGCGCCACCTCCGCATCGCGTCCGTACTGCGCCAGACGCTCGAGAGCGGCTACACTACCGTTCGGGACGCCGGAGGACTGGACGCCGGATTTAGCATGGCGGTGGACGAAGGGCTGGTGCCGGGGCCGCGCCTGCTGGTCGCGCTGGGCTTCATCACACCGACCGGAGGCATGGGCGACAGGGTGAGCCCACTGGGCTACAGGCCGCCCGAAGGGGAAGATTCCGGGCTTCCCTGGGGAGTGGCCGACGGCCCTTTGGCCATGCGCGCAAAGGTGCGCGAGATGGTCGGTGCGGGCGCGACCGTCATAAAGACGGCCACCACCGGCGGCGCGAGTTCAGCCGCCGGGCTGGGCCCCAAGAATGTGCTGTTCGAGCGCGCGGAGCTCGAGGTGCTGGTGGATGAAGCGCACAAGAGAGATCGCCGTGTGATGTGCCACGCGCTCGGAGGCGAGGGCCTTCGTATGGCCATCGAGGTGGGCGTGGACTCCATCGAGCACGGCACATACCTCGACGAAGACCCCCAACTGCTTGAGATGATGGCCGATAAGGGAATCTGTTTCACGCCAACCTTCGGGGTGTACACCTTCCATTTGACGAGGGGAACCCCGCACGGCAGAGCGCGTACTCTGGAGCTGCGTGAACACCACGTCAAGAGCCTGCAAATGGCCCTGGAGTGCGGGGTTACGGTGACCGCTGGCACCGACGAGGGCGGATGGGAGCACGGCAACAACGCGCACGAATTAAGCTGCCTCGTGGAGGCGGGAATGACTCCCATGCAGGCCATCGTAGCCGCTACGAGCGACGCGGCCGCCTGTGTCGGCCTGGGACATGAAATCGGCAGCGTCGAGCCGGGCAAAAGGGCCGACATCATTCTTGTGGACGGCAACCCTATAGAAGATGTGACGATGCTGGAACGCGGCAAAGCGGTCCGGTACGTTATGAAGAACGGCGTCACCTGTCTTGACGAGCGGAACTCTTAGACCCCATGACCGGAAGAATGTATCTACAGGCTGAACTCAAGTGGACCTGATCGTCGTCAACGGCCGGGTGGAGACCATGGACTCGCGCGACAGCGTGGTTCAGGCCGTCGGTATTCGGAACGGCAGGATAGCAGCGCTGGGGACCAACGACGAAGTCTCGGCTTACAAGCACAGCCGCACGACGGTCATCGACGCCCAGGGCAAGACGGTCCTGCCCGGGTTCATCGAGCCGCACAACCACATGGTCGGGTACAGCACCGATCTGCTGGACGTGGATGTTCGCACGCCGCCCAACCGCAACATCGGCGACATAGTAGAGCTGCTGCGCGAGCGGGCGTACATAACGCCGCCGGGCGATTGGATACGCGGTCGGGGCTACGACGATACCGGACTTCAGGATATGCGCCACCCTACTCACCATGATCTGGACGCCGTATCTGCGGTCCATCCCATCGCCATCGTCCACAACTCCGGGCACATGCTGGCGGCCAACTCACTCGCTCTGGAGATGGCCGGTATCCACGACGAAACTCCCGACCCGCCCGGCGGTCGCATCGGCAGGTTCCGGGCCAGCGGCGAGCCGGACGGAATGCTGTACGAAACAGCGCAGACTCTGATCCACCGACTCCTGCCAACCTACACGGAAGAAGATGTTCGCAACGGCTTCGTACAGGCACAGGAGGAGTATCTGCGCCGGGGCATAACCACCATCCACGACGCAGGAGTGGGAAACGCGCGAGGCATCGACATTCTGCACACTTACCACCGGGCGAAACGGGAAGGCTTTCTCAAGTTCAGGGTGAACATGTTCATTCAGTGGGCATATTTGAAGGACTCCGGCTTTGCCTGGCAGTCAGGCGACGGTGACGAATGGATACGGGTTGCGGGATGCAAGATCATTTCGGACGGCTCCATACAGGGAATCACAGCAGCCCTGCGAGAGCCCTATCACTGCGACCCCGACGAACAGGGCTGGCTCATATACGAGCAGGATGAACTGAACGACATCGTCATGACCCTGCACCGACGAGGCTACCAGATCGCAACTCACGCCAATGGCGACGCCGCCATAGACGCCGTGCTGGCGGCATACGAGAACGCCCTGCTGACTATACCCAAAGCCGACCACCGCTTCCGCATAGAGCACTGCCAGGTATGCGTCCCTGACCATATTTCCAGGATGCGGGCTCTGGGGGTAATCCCCGACTTCTTCCCCAACCACGTGTACTACTTCGGCGACCGCCATCGGGACCGCTTCCTGGGGCCGGAGCGAGTTACTCACCTCGATCCTATCGGCTCCACTCTCCGTTCGGGCATCAAGCCTCTTCTGCACTCTGACTGCCCCGTAACCCCTGTGAACCCGCTGTTCTGCATACAGAATGCCATCGACCGGCTCACTAGCTCCGGCAATATCCTTTCCGGGGCGGAACGTGTCTCCACAAGGGAAGCAATTTCCATGATGACGGTCAACGCCGCCTTCTCCTCATTCGAGGAGAACGTCAAGGGTTCCTTGGAAGTTGGCAAGCTCGGGGACCTGGTGGTACTGCAACACGACCCATTCAGAGAGGTGGCCCATGAGTTGGGACAAATCGAGTCGGCCGCCACCATCGTCGGAGGGCATGTCATGTACCGGACAGACGACATATCGATGGATTAGTGATCTCCGTCCACGATACACATTGAATGACACACGAGTCTTGGGAACACAAGACCGTTGCGAGTGTCTTCGATTGCGTGGCGCTACTCCTGCGGAGGCTCGAAGTTGATCTGCCAGTTGATGCCGAACTTGTCCGTGCATGAGCCGAAGTACGAGCCCCAGAACATATCCTGCATCGGCATGGACACCGTTCCGCCCTTGGCCAGCTTGCCGAACAGGTCATCGGACTCCTTACGCGACGTCGCACTGTAGCTGATGGAGAAGTTGTTGCCCTGCTTGACGGGTGGGCCGAACGTAGATGGCATATCGCTGCCCATGAGCACGCTCGACCCGATGGGGAACGACACGTGCATGACGTTGTCGAGTTCGTTTTCGGGCATTCCCATGTCTCCCGGGCCGTTGCGGAACGTTTCCATGACGGCGAACTCCCCGCCGAATACGGACTGGTAGAACTCGAATGCCTCGCGGCAGTTGCCGTCGAAGTTAATGTATGTGCTAAGGGTCATTTGATTCTCCTGGGTCATATTTCGTTCGGCTGTCCGTGACATTTCAGAGAGGGTGTACTCCCCGCGAAAGTTCATCCTAAACACTGCCCGCGCGTCAGGCTACGCGAATGTGGGTTACGAAAGCGCAAAGTCCCGACCATAGGCGTGCTTATAAGGAGACGCAAATATGCAGTCAGCTATGACCACCAATCAACAACCCCCCTCTCCCTGAGGGAGAGGGCTGGGGTGAGGGTGAATGCCTACCCCCGTGATCCAAAGACACAAGTACGACTCCCGCTCCTGTGCTATAGTCCGTATCATTCGAGCAGTATCAGGAGGTACAGACATGAGCGACAGCCGACTCGCAATAGATGGTGGAACGCCGGTTATCTCGGACCCTCTGCCGACGGGGGTGTCCGGCCCCAGCGTCATCGGAGACGAGGAGATAGCTGCGGTTACCGAAGTCCTCAGGAGCCAGGAACTTTTCCGCTACCCAAAGTCCAAGAGCGAGGCGGCGAGGTTCGAGGAAGAGGCGGCGCGGCGTTTGGGGGTGGAGTACGCGCTAATGGTCAACTCCGGCACCAGCGCGCTTATCAGCGCGCTCATCGGCGTCGGTGTGGGTCCCGGCGATGAAGTGATCGTTCCCGGATACACCTATATCGCCACTGCGGCCGCGGTCATGGCCACCGGAGCCGTGCCGGTGATCGCCGAGATAGACGAATCGCTCGGACTCGACCCGCAGGACCTGGAGCGGAAGATCACTCCGCATACGCGTGCGGTCGTGCCCGTCCACATGCGCGGCGTTCCCGCCCGCCTGGAAGACATACTGGCGGTCGCGCGCAAGCACGGGCTGAAGGTGGTGGAAGACTGCTGCCAGTGCGTCGGAGGAGACTACATGGGCCAGAGCGTCGGTACCTACGGCGATGCAGGAGCATGGAGCCTGAACTACTACAAGACCATATCGTCGGGCGAGGGCGGGCTGGTGTTCACGAACGACCGCGACATATATGAGCGCGCCTGCTTTGCCGGGGATCCGGGCCTGCCCATGTGGACGGCCAGCGAGGAAAGCGTCGAATGGCGCAACGAGCCATTCCCCAGGCAGACGTATCGGCCCAGCGAGGTACTGGCTGCAATCGTTCGGGTGCAGCTATCCAAGCTCGACGATATCCTTGAGCATCAGAGGTCGCTCAAGCGCGCCTTCCTGGAAAAATTGGAGGAGGCGAAAGGATACCGGATACAACACGTGGACGACCCGGAAGGCGACACGGGAGTGTCGGCGTCGGTCATAGTCCACGACAAGGAGTTGGCGGTCGGCTACGCGCACGCGCTCAGCGCCGAGGGCGTCCGGGCCGCAACAGTGTACAACGATGGCTTCCCCGACAGGCACATCTACACCTACTGGGACTCTATACTGGAGAAGCGTTCTCACCATCCATCGGGATACCCGTGGAATGACCCGAACTACAAGGGGAACGTCGAATACTCCAAGGATATGTGCCCCCAGACTTTGGACATCCTGGGACGCAGTTTGAGGTTCGACTTTAACATGAACATGACTGTGGAGCACGCGCGGCTCATGGCCGAAGCGCTGAACAAGGTGGACGCAGCCGTCGGAGGTTAGCCGGAATCCTAAGGTGTCGCCGACCCTCGCCGGTTCGCCAGCAGTCTGTGTATCGTCATTCCCGCGAAAGCGGGAATCCAGGGGTAGGGGCAGGCCAATGTGTCGCAAAACTAACTGGTCATGGTATTAGCCCGTCGCCGACCCTCGTCTGTTCGCCAGAGACCGGGGCGTCAACTCGAACAGTGGATCATCTCCCCTGAAGAACCGCTCCAGCTCATCCACCATCAGGGTAAAGAATCGCTGGTAACTTACCCGCGTAACACCCGCTATGTGCGGGCTCAGGAACGTGTTCGGGAGCCCGATGATCTCACTGTCCGGCGGAATCGGCTCCGGGTCGAATACGTCCAGCCCCGCGACGATGTCTCCGCGCTTCAGCCGGGCTATGAGCGCGTCGCTGTCCACGATGGCCCCGCGCGACACGTTCACGAAGACCGAGTTCGAGGGAATCATGTCCAACTCGCGCTGTCCTATCATTCCCGCCGTGGCGGGCGTGAGAGGGGCCAGGCAGACGATGACGTCGGACTTCGAGAGTACGTTCTCGAGCGAGGTTTTGACGACGCCTATCGCGTCCGGTAACTCGCTGGCCAGGTAGGGGTCATAGACGCGAATGTCCACCTCGAACGGTCTCAGGTAATTGACCAGCCTGCGCCCGATGTGCCCGCATCCGATGAGTCCCACCCGCTTGCCCGTCAACTCGCCGTGGACGTATCCGAACTCGTTGTCGGTGGCTACCGGCGCCTCTCCCGCCAGGATGCTCCTGAAGCTCGCCCCGGCGTTACGCAGTGATATGAGGATCAATGCAAGCGCCCATTCGGCGACCGGATAGGAGGAACCCTGCGTGGTGTCAACCGTGCGGATGCCGCGCTCCCATGCGGACTCCACGTCTATGCGGTAGGCGAATCTGTCCCCCTCCAGTTCGCCGATGAGCTTGAGACTGGGGGCGGCGTCCATGACGTCTGCGCTGATCATCGGCGAACCGTGCGACACTACGATGCATTCGACATCTCCCACGCGCTCGATAAGCTGTTCGATGGCGCCCGGGTCTTCGTTCGGTCCGAACTCCACTCCTCCCTCCAGGTGCAGCCACTCCCAGTCCGCCATCGCGGAGAGCCTATCCAGGTCCGAAGGCAGGAAGCTCATGTCCCGCACACGCTGATTGCACACGATCAGAACCTTGTGCTTGGAAGCTGTCATAACATCCTCCTCGAAGAGAATTACATAAGTCCCCTCTCCCTTGATGGGAGAGGGCTAGGGTGAGGGTGAACTACAATTCAGTCATTCCTACGAAGGCGGAAACCCCGAAGGGCTCGCCGCTCGGCAATCCATTGAGAGATTGTCGGCTAAACCGTCTCCACCCATCACTTTGTGATGATTCCCCTGAAGAGGTGTAGGACTGTGGAACGGCCTGTGCTCGTAGCATATCATGTAAGAGTCGCGGCTTCTTGAAACAGGGATGGGGAGATCAAGATGAAACGCATCGTCGTTACCGGTAGGAGTCAGTGCGCCCTGGAAGATATAGACGATCCTAGGGTTGCCGACAATTACGCCAGGGTGAAGATATACTCCGCCCCAATGTGTACCGAGTTCCATCAATTCCTCAGCGGCGATACTGGCCCCCTTGGAGGTCATGAAGCCGCGGGCGAGGTGGTAGAAGTCGGTCCTCGCGCGACAAGGGTCAAACCTGGCGACCGCGTTGTGGTGATGCCCTCAAGCGGCTGCGGCGTCTGCGACCTGTGCCTTTCGGGAGATCATATCTACTGCCAGGACAAGAAGGACCCCAACGTGATCTGCGGCATAGAGACCGGCACGACCACCTACGCCCAGTATTGCGTGCAGCAGGACTGGCTGCTGGTACCATTGC
Organism: Dehalococcoidia bacterium; assembly: GCA_009838465.1. GTDB lineage: Bacteria > Chloroflexota > Dehalococcoidia > Lucifugimonadales > UBA1123 > VXRN01. The sequence goes on along the minus strand of VXRN01000056.1, from coordinate 46,778 downwards.
CGGACGACCTGTCCTACGACCGCGCCAGTATGGCCTGCTGCGGCCTGGGGCCCGCTTTCAACGCCAACCACACCATGCGTGTCGCGGCAACTGACACAGTCCTGGTCTCGGGACTCGGTCCGGTTGGGCTGGGTACTGCGGCCATAGCTCTATACCGAGGTGCGCGAGTGCTCGGACTCGAAGTGAACCCCTATCGCATCCAACTTGCCCGGGAGATGGGTGTCGCTGCGGTCGTGGATCCAACCGGCGACGGCGCGCTCGAGGAAATCATGGACCTGACTGAAGGCAAAGGTGTACCCAAGAGCGTCGAATGCAGCAGCGCCGAGATGGCGCCCGATTTTCTGGTCAAGGCAGCCGCAAGGAGGGGTCTGATAGCCTCACCGGGCTGGGGAGGCCCCATGAACGCGAGAGAAATCAACGCCAAGGGGCTGACGGTGTACGGATGCTGGCATTGGAATCACTTGCAGGACACTCAGGCAATGATGAGTACGATTCGGGGAGCGAAGTCCCTGCTTGACAAGATGATCACTCACACGTTCCCGTTCTCCCAAGTTCAGCAGGCGCTTGAAACCAGGTCCGGAAGCCGGTGTGGTAAGATCATCCTCCACCCATGGGAGGACTGACGATTATGGATGAACAACTGTGGCTCGAATTCAAAGGAACGGCAGGCCCCGGCCTGGGTAGGCGCATCGTACTCGTCAGCGGGGATGAAGAATACCGCTCCGAAGAAGCGCTGCCCATGTTGGCAAAGATCCTGTCGGCTCACCACGGTTTCGATTGCACGGTCCTCTTCGCCATCAATCCTGGGACAGGCGAGATAGATCCTGACTGCCAGACCAACATCCCCGGTCTCGATGTGCTTGACTCGGCCGACCTCATGATCATCTTCGTCCGCTTCCGAGAACTGCCCGATGAGCAGATGAAGCACATCGTGGACTACGTCAATTCAGGACGCCCAATCATCGGACTGAGAACGGCAACCCACGCCTTCCAATACAGCCGCAACACAGACAGCCCCTACGCTAGGTACGACTGTACCAACGAGGAATTCGAGGGCGGTTTCGGGCGCCAGGTCCTGGGCGAGACGTGGGTAGATCATCACGGACATCACGGATTCGAGAGTACTCGCGCCCTGATCAACCCGTCATCCAAGGACCATCCCATTCTAAGAGGCGTTACAGACGTGTGGGGAACGACGGACGTCTATGCGACTGGCGAGCTAACCGGAGACCCGCAAGTCCTATTGGATGGACAGGTTCTTACTGGCATGAATCCCGGCGATGACCCCAAGCCAAATACGCCAACCATGCCCATTGCATGGATCAAGGACTACACCGGCGACGAAGGCAAGGCCTCGCGAGTGTTCTGCACCACTATGGGCGCTGCCACCGACTTGCTGAGCGCAGACCTCCGTCGCTTGGTGATCAACGCCGCCTACTGGGGACTACGGATGGAGGACAGCATAGACCCGGGCAGAAGCGTCGAGCCGGCTGGCCCATATGAGCCCACCGAGTTCGGCTTCGGCACATACATAAAGGGACGTCGAGTGTCGGACTACCGATAGCCAAGCTTCGCCTGGCTAACGTCCCTTCCCCCTTGATGGGGGAAGGCTAGGATGGGGGTGAAATCGCAAGCGCGATCATTCTCAACACCTACCCCTCTCAGCGCTTGATGGGCGAGGGTAATACGTCTCCACCTATTATACCACTTCATTCTGATTAGGACATGAACCTCAGAGGCAGGCAAGATAGTCCTTCGACAGGCTCAGGACGAACGAGAGATCGAAGACGAGGCGAAAACGAAAGACCCTGCCGTGGGAACACGACGACGTTACTCCGAATTGGTATTATACTGATACAGGTTCACTCAGCCTCCCTTCTTTGACAGTTGAGGCCCGCACCAATAGTATGGCTGCATGAGCAGATTGAAGAAGAGCATCGGAATCGCGGGCTGCGGTACTATCGGGCGCAAGGTGGCATCCGAACTGGACGCTGGAGCTGTGCCCGGCGCAATTCTCGGTGGCATAACCAGCCGAAACATGGATCGTGCCAGGCGGTTCGCCTTGACGCTTGACTGCTCTCCTCCTGTGACAGAACTGGACCAGCTCGTCCAGACTACCGATCTGGTGGTCGAGGCCGCTCCTGCGAGTGCGATGGAATCAATCGCGGTGGCGACATTATCCGCCGGCAAGGACCTGATGGCGCTCAGTGGTGGAGCACTGCTGGAGAGCGACGACCTGTTCAGCCTGGCCGAGAAGAACGAGGCCACCATCTACGTACCCTCCGGCGCGATAGCCGGACTCGATGGCATCGCGGGAGCTTCCGTCGGACGTATAGACTCGTTGGTCATGACTACGCGCAAGCCCCCCGATGGGCTGAAAGGCGCTCCCGGAATCAAAGTTTCTGGTATCAACCTCGACGAGGTGATAGAGCCGACCGTAGTTTACGAAGGCCCGGCTCTCGAAGCATGTCGGCTCTTTCCAGCCAATGTGAACGTCTCCGCCGCCCTCAGCATGGCGGGACTAGGACCGCGCCGCACGCGCATCCGCATCTACGCCGACCCCACGGTGGACAAGAACACACACGACATAGTGGTCGAGGGCGAGTTCGGAAGGCTGAGCATACTCATCGAGAACATACCCTCCGAATCCAATCCCAGGACTGGCAAGCTGTCGGCACTGTCGGCTCTTGCGACGCTGCGGCGAATAACGTCGCACCTACAAGTCGGGACATAGAGAACTCACCTCCGGTCCAGGGTCTTTTCGTTTTCGCCTCGTCTTCGATCTCTCGTTCGCCCTGAGCCTGTCGAAGGGCCGTCCGTACATGGTTCGTCCTGAGGTTGTCGAAGGGTCACCACCAACGGACTACTCTAGTGACGTTTAATAGTGAAGAGACCCTGCCCTCCGGTCGTCCAACTTGACCCTCTTTGTGCGCTGGGATAGACTCGAATCGCTCACGGCTACTGGTAATCCAATGCTGGTTTCTATCATAGGAGGTAATGATGAACCTGTTGGTAATCTCAGGCGGAGGACATCCATATCATGAAAGCACCCCTGTGCTACTCGACTTCCTCGGCAAGGACGGACACGAAGTCAAGATGACCGAGGATGCGAGCATACTGACCACCGACGAAATGCAGGAGTTCGACGCGCTGGTGTTCAACACGCGGCGCGAGTTTGACGCGGCGCGCGATATGGATATGACACTGGAAGAGAATGAGCGTGTCGCCCTGTCCCAGTATGTCGGCGGTGGACACGGGTTCGTCTGCATACACATCTCCGGCTGTCGGCCCACCGACTGGCGCGAGTACCACGACATCACCGGCGGCGGCTGGATATCCGGCGAGAGCTATCATCCGCCATACGGCCAGTTCACAGTGAACGTCAGCAACTCCGACCACCCCTGCGCCGAGGGCTTGGAGGACTTCGTCACCAACGACGAACTTTACATGAACATCGCGACTCTGACCGGAAACGACGTGTTTCTGACAGGCGCCTCGGAAGACGGAACCCACGCCTGGGGCGCGGACCGCGCTCCCACCTTCATGCCCGGCGGCACATACGACCTGGCATGGACTCGCGCCTACGGCAACGGCAAGGTGTTCAAGACCACGCTTGGACACAACGGTCTCAGCTTCCATACCCCGCAGTTCCAGCGATTGATACTGAACGGCGTGAACTGGGTTACGGACAAAGGTTGATAGCCATAATATGAAAACTCCCCCTTCCAGGGGGCTCACAAGGGACGGCAAAAGTCCCTTTCCCCTTGATGGGGGAAGGTCAGCATGGGGGTGACTCCGCCAATCCAATTTCAATCTCAGACCTCGACCCGGAGAGGTAGCCACCCCGCCAGGTTGATACAATATCCACATAGATATAACAGGAGGAAGGCCATGCCGAAGGTTAGCGGACTCGGACACGTTGGAATATTCGTAAACGATCTTATGAAACAGCGCGACTTCTACTCTCGCGTCATGGGTCTTGAGATAGCGGACGAAGACCTCGAAGAGCGCGGCATGGTGTTTCTCAGCGCGCACCCGGACGAGGAGCACCACGAGTTCGTCATAATGAAGGGGCGCTCCGGCCCGGAGGACGCGCAGGTCATCCAGCAGATCTCGTTCAAGGTGGACACCCTGTCCGAGCTTAAGGACTTCTATACGACCTTCAGGGACGAGGGAGTGAATATCCAGAGGACCGTCAGCCACGGCAACGCCTTCGGAATGTACGCCGACGACCCGGAAGGCAACACCATCGAGATCTACTACAAGACTGGCTTCCCCGTACCCCAGCCGCACGGCGACCCCGTTGACCTCGATATGTCTGAAGAAGAACTGCTCGACATCGCCAGGGCCGCCATACCCGCGAACTAAGTGCTGACTACTAAGAAACTATCTCAAAACAAATCGCGGGAAATGAATGACAAGGCTAGGAGGACTTCCTCTCCCTTGAGGGAGAGGATTGAGGTGAGGGAGAAAGTCCTTCCGGTTGGATTTTGAGGTAGTCACTAAGGACTAATAATCAACAACCAAATAAGGCAAAGGTGTGAGTAGATGAAGCTCGTATTGAAGTCCGACCAATTGATAGACGGCACAGGAGCCGATCCTGTCCCGAACGCGGCAGTCGTCGTAAAGGACGGACGCATAGCGGAAATCACCTCCCAGGACAAGCTTGAGATCGGGGAGAGGGAGGACGTCGAAATCATAGATGTTTCCGGCGGCACCCTCATGCCCGGCTTCATCGAGATGCACACCCACATCCATTGCAGCGCGCAGACCGACGCATACACCCACATCATGACTGAGAGCGACGAGACATTCATCATGCGCGGCGTCGGCGCCGTCAGGGCCGCGCTCGGATCGGGTGTCACTACGATGCGCGACCTCGGCAGCCGCAACCAGGTCATCCTGCCTATCAAGGCCGCCGTCGAGGACGGCATCATCCCCGGCCCGCGCATGATCGTCGCAGGCACCCCGATAACCACGACGGGCGGTCACTGCAATATGTTCGGCACCGAGGCGGACACAGCCGATCAGGTCGTCTCCGCCATACGAAACCAGTTCAAGCTGGGCGCCGACTGCATCAAGATAATGTCAACCGGCGGCGGATTCACGCCCGGCACCAACGTCCGCGCTCCGCAGTATCCGGCGGAGACGCTGAAGGCGGCGGTCAAGGACGCTGAGAGGCTCGGCCTGCGAGTGTCTGCGCACTGCCACGCGACCGCTGGTGTTAAAAACTGCGTCGACGCCGGGATACACAACCTCATCCACTGCACTTGGCTCGCCGAGAACGAGGAAGATATGTACGACTACGACCCCGACTACGCCGACATGATAGCCGAGAAGGGCCTGTACGTTGACCCCACGCTCGCGCTCGGCAGGCTGAACGACATCAGGGGACGCAATCGCCCGCCCGCGAGCGGCGCTATGGGCGACCCCGCCGAACGATTCGAGATACTGCGCGATATGTGGGACAGGGGCGTCAAGTTCGTGACTGGCATGGACGCGGGCATGACCAACGCCAACTTCGACGACTTCGCCTATATGCCGCAGATCATGGTCGAAGAGATGCACATCACGCCCATGGAGGCAATCGTGTGCTCTACCCAGACCTCCGCCGAATGCCTCGGCCTCGATGACGAGATTGGCACCCTCGAAGTGGGCAAGTCTGCTGACGTCCTCATCATCAACGGCGACCCCAGCGCGGACATAACCGCCCTGCACGACGTCAACACCATCGTATCCCAGGGCAAAGTGGTCAAGCGGGAGAACGACCTCGTGATCTAGACTGCCCTCCGAAAATACTACCATTGCAATCCGCTCCTAACGAGGAGCGGATTGTGCCTTAAGGCACAATTCCGATGTGGAAGATAGCCTCATTTTTCTTAACGACAGTTCTCGCATTATTCGCTGTGGTCGGCCCGGCCTGCGGGTCAGAACAGGCTGCCACTGACATTCCAAGCCCCGTACCCACGACTACCTCGGTTCCGCCCACATCGTCTCCAGTCCCCACACACACGCCGCTTCCAAGTCCGACGACTCCACCGACAGCAACTCCTCTTCCCTCCGCTTTCCCATTACCGGCCGCGGTTCCCACCTCTACCGTCCTGCCAACTCCCACCCCAGTCCCTGCACCCGGGGTTACACCGGTTACTACGCCTGGGGAACCAAGCCCTACCCCAACGGTACTGGCCGTTCTGCCCACCGCCCCAACTCCGCCCGATATCCTCGGATACGTGGATGCCGGACAGATACCTGCTCCCGCGCCGTTGGGACTCGATGGCTGGATAAACACGGAGACGCTCGACGTGGAGGACTTCAGGGGCAAGATAGTCCTGCTGGACTTCTGGACATACACCTGCGTCAACTGCATCCGAACTCTTCCTTATCTCAAGGACTGGCATCACAAGTACGCCGACGAAGGCCTGCTCATTATCGGAGTGCATACTCCGGAGTTCGAGTTCGAGAAGCTGCCCGAAAACGTCCGCGCCGCGACCGCCGACCTCGGTATCGAGTATCCCGTCGCCCAGGACAACGACCGCGTCACCTTCAGCACATATCGCGTTCAGGCATGGCCCACCAAGTACATCATGGACGGCACAGGTTTCGTGCGCTACTACCATCGGGGAGAGGGATCATACGCCGACACCGAGAAGATAATCCGCTTCCTGCTCGAAGAAGCTGGGCGAGATCTCTCTCACATAGAACCCAACTCCGACCCCGATCCCCAGTGGCTGACCGGCTCCAGGGCAACCGACCCTGAAGAGTTCATAACGCGCGAACTCTATGGCGGGACTCGAAGAAACATAGACTTCGGCGGCGCGTACATAGCCAACGAGGAATACTATGACAGCGCGGGTGAGGTCCGCGAATACACCGACCCCGGCGAGCGCAAGAACCACTTCATCTTCCTGCAAGGCCACTGGCTAAGTGAGTCTGAGAACCTTCGACACGCCCGTACCACCGACGACTATCAGGACTACCTCGGAATAAAATTCTACGCCAACGAGGTAAACGCGGTCCTGGACGTCGAACCCGGATCCATGTACCGGTTCAGGATAACGATGGACGGTGGCCCAATCCCCGAACAGTCTGCTGGCCCGGACATAACCTACGACGCGAACGGCGACAGCATCGTCACAGTGGACACCCCTCGCATGTATCGCCTGATACGCCAGCAAGAAGTCTCCGCCCACGAACTCCTGCTCATGCCGAAGGACGAAAACTTTTCGCTATTTTCGTTTACCTTCGGCGCATATCCCATGGATGATGGGTGAATCGGCATCGCTACCTCTTTCCCGCAGCCATCCCCGCCGCCTCCGGCATACGCCTCAGAATCATCAGCGCCGCCACCCCGATAACCGCGAGCAGGCCATTGAACCCGAACGCCGCGCCCCATCCCAGAGTGCCGTCGAACACGTCGAGCAGTCCCCCAGCGACGACCGGAGCGACCGCTCCCACCGTGAATCCTACGAAACTCTGTATAGCTTGAGTAGAGCCGATGAGGTTCTGGGGAGCCAACTCCGTGACGGCCGTCGAGTAGATGGCCGAGTCCGCGGACGTCGCGAACCCGTATCCGAACCCCAGGATTATCAGCACTACCGGCGGCGCGCCCACCAGCCAGCCCGCGACGAACGAAATTGCACCGCTCGCCGCGAAGATGACACCCGCGCCCATGGTCCTGCCGAATCGGTCGGATATGACACCGCCCGCGAACACCCCCACTATCCCCGTCATGAACATGAAGCCCGACCATGTGGCCGCTAGGACCGCTGCCTCACCTGCCTCTTTCCCGTCGTGGACCAGCGCCGCAGCCAGCAGCAGCGGCAGCCATAGACGAGCTAGATACAGTTCCGCAGTGTGGAGTGCGTAAGCCGTGTTGATGAGAAGCATCGGACGATGCCGCAGAACTCCCAGGTTCAGCCTGCCCGAACTGCCCGACGGTTGCTTAGACCCGCTATCGTGTGCTCCACGCGGCCATATGTGTACCAGCGCAATCAGTACGCCAATCAGGCCCACCAGCGCGGTTATCATGTACGCCGTCCGCCATGAATCGGTGATGTCCAGAAGCTGCCCCATGAACACATACGAGATGGTAGTGCCGGCATATCCCGCTCCGACGAATATAGCGACAGCCGTCCCGCGCATACCGTCCGCAAACCTGAGCGACACTATCCTTATACCGGGTATGTACGCTCCCACGTGTCCCGCGCCCGCGACGAACCTGAGCGCCGAGGCTGTCCATACGTCTTGCGCGAGCAGAGGGAACAGTATGTTGCTCACCGCTATCAATGCGACACTGGCGAACATCACCCTGCCCGCCGGAAGCCTGTCCGTCACAGGAATCAGGAACGCCGCCGACACCGCGTACCCAACAAGGTATGCGCTGAACACCACCGCTGCCTGCGAGTTGGTCATTCCCCACTCTTCTCCGACAAACGGTATGGAAGCTATATAGCTGGAGAAGGGCAGCAGCACCAGCAACAACGTCGAGCTCATCGAAACGAGCCACACCACATCCGTCCAGCTTCCCAGTCCGAACACCGTTTGTCTGGAACCCGATTCCAATAGACTCCCCCGCGTGTACCGCTATACTCTTCGTGGTACTCTACACCACAATGCCAAGACTGACTAACTTCGCTCCTGTCTCCCAGATAGAAATAGATGAATCTGCCATTCAACTTCAACACGGTATCGCTAGTAGCGACGCTCTTGGTAGTAGGGATACTGGCCTGCTCCAATGAAGCTGACCACCCTCCCGTTGCTGAGCCGGTCTCCACCATACCGGTCTTCACCAACGTCGCTAGAGAGGCTATGGGCGGTGCATATCGCGTTTCCAACTACCGCCCCGGCGTCGCCATATTCGACTATGATCGCGACGGCGATCAGGACATCTATCTCACCCAGGAAGCAGGCCACCCAAATCGCCTCTTCCGCAACGACGGGGAATTGACCTTCGTCGAGACCGCCGAGTCCGCCGGTGTCGCGGCGGTCGAGCAAGGTTCAAGCGGCGTTGTCGCCTGCGACCTGAACAACGATGGTTACCAGGACCTCTACGTCGGCGGACGGGGCATCCAGGGCGACGGACTCGACTTCCGCTCCGCTCACGTCGTCGGAGAGGACGGCCAGCCAATCGCGTCTGCATACTCCGACAGGCTCTTTATCAACAGTGGAGACGGCTCATTCACAGATGCCAGCGACATCGCATTCGGCGACAGCCCGAACCTGCGCGCTGCCTCCACCATAGCCTGCGCCGACGTTGACGGCGACGGCTGGCTGGACATCTTCGTCGCCAACATGATAGACGAGGACTACTTCTTCATGGGCGAGGACAACCATCCCGGCCACTTCAATGTCATGTACCGCAACAACGGTGACCTGACCTTCTCCGACGTGTCCGAGGAAGCCGGGCTGCTCGGTGAGCAGATATGGATGCGCGACCCCGACGGCGTTCCGCTGACATTCACCGGCGGCGACGGCGTCACATACGAGGGATACGATCCTTCTCTGACGGACAAGGAGTCCAATCGCGTTGGCGACCCGACCGGCCCCACGCACGCCGCCACATTCTTCGACTACAACGACGACCTGCTGCCAGACCTTTGGGTAGCTACTGACGGCGACTTCCTGCGTCTGTACAGAAACGACTCCAAACCCGGCAGGGTCAGGTTCATCTCGGTTGAAAGGGAGATGGGCTTCGCCCGCGTCGGCAACTGGATGGGCTTCGCCATAGGTGACTACAATGCAGATTCCCACCTCGATGTCTTCGCCACGAACGCGGGCTACCACCTGCGCCTGAGAGAACCCCAACCCCATCCCGGCCCCGACTGCAAGTATCACGAACGCTTCTGGTGGGGCAGTTGCCTCAACGCGCTTCTGCGAAACGGCGCTGGTCGCTTCGAGGACATGGCTCCTTCTACCGACGTAAAGGCCAGCGCACTCATGCCGCCCGCCTCTCTCGACCCAGACAACATCAATCCCGCCTGGTCTGTTCCAACTGGCCTGTCAGCTTACGATTTCGGCTACGGGGCGACCTTCTTCGACATGGACAACGACGGCTACCAGGACCTCTACTGGCTCGGTTCCGAAATAGCGAGCGGGGATGGTCCTGGAGGCGACATCTACCAGTCCGCGGGCAGAATGCTCAGAAACCTGGAAGGCAACGGCTTCGAGGACCTCACCGTCGAGACCCGCCTGATAGACGTCCAGGGCGTTCGCTACGACGAGATTCCCACCTTGGAACCCGGACAGAACCCCGCCGCTATCAAGCTGACGCCGCGATACCACGAGAACGGCAAGGGACTCGCGCACGGCGACCTCAACGGCGACGGATACGTTGACCTGATTGGCACGAACAGCGGCGGTATGCTCTTCACAGGAGAAGGCTACGACTCCGACTACTCTCCCGGCCCGACCTTCATGTGGATTAACGAGCCGGGCAGCAATTACTGGATAACACTCAGGCTGGAGGGGCGAATGGCCATGGACGGCGCGGGCAGTAACGCAGACGGCATCGGCGCGCGCGTCTATCTAAAGGCGGCGTCATCGGACGGCGGCGAGCCGATTATCCAGGTACGCGAGGTGCAGGCAGGTTCGAGCTACCTCTCCATGGACAGCGTCGAGCTTGAATTCGGCCTCGGAAGCGCGAGCAAGGTGGAAGAAGTGAACATCATCTGGCCCAGCGGTCGCACCCAGACCCTGACCGGGCTTGATGTCAACCAGGTAATGAAGATCACAGAGCCGCCGGGCTAGATCCATCCCGTCCGTATCTGCCTGTACGCTCCAATTGCGGATGAGACCACGTTGGGCGCAATCACCGCCCACAATATTGCCACGGACGAAATCTCGCGCGAACTGAACACCGCCGGGTTGGGGTCCACCACCGTCTTGTAGTAATAGGCTGCCCACGCGCCGACCAGCCCAAGCAAGACCCAAGCCCCCGCCCTGAGAGCCTTCATCCGCTTCGCTTCATCCGAGTCCCACCAGGCAATCGTCGCGCCGATACCCGATCCTACGCCCGGCAGCGAGAACCAGAGCGTCACGAATACCCATCTTGGCCAGAGGTAGTCCATGAAGTAATACATCGCCCAGGTAAACAAAATGGCGCCCACGGTCAGCATGGCGGACAGTCCGAATCCGGCGAATATCCTCAGACCTAGAGCGATTGCGAGGTACATATCCGAAGTTCCACGGGCCGATGGCCGGATTCACTCCTCGCCGTCATTGGGGAAACTACTCTCGCCTTGCCAGCTTGGGATCGAGAGCGTCCCTGAGTCCGTCTCCAACCAGGTTGATGGCAAGCACCGAGATGGTGAGAATGAGTCCTGGGAAGAACGACACCCATACTGCTGTTTGCAGGTATGTTCGCCCAAGGGCGAGTATATTTCCCCAACTAGGTAGATCGGGTGGGATGCCGAGACCAAGGAAGCTCAGCCCGGCCTCCACCAGTATCGCTGTGGCGAACACGAAAGTCGCCTGTACCATTACGGGCGCGAACGTATTCGGCGCGACGTGCAGGAGCAGAATCCTCCAGGTGGGAGCGCCTATCGAGCGCGCCGCCTCCACGAACTGGAACTCCCGCAGCGCCAGAACCTGCGCCCGAACGATACGCACCATGCGCGGCGTGTCCACGACCGTTATGACGATGATGACATTCGTAATCGAACTCCCGAGCATCGCTATCAGCGCGAGCGCAAGCAGCAGAGTCGGGAACGACATTATCGCGTCCATGAACCTTTGGATTACGATGTCCGCGCGCCTGTCGTAGCCGGATATGAGTCCGATGACCATGCCCGCGCACACCGTCAGAATAGCGACCGAGAACCCCACCAGCAGCGAAACCCGGCCGCCGTGTATCGTGCGCGAATAGACGTCCCTTCCGGTGTTGTCCGTCCCAAACCAGTGTTCGAGCGAGGGCGCCAGAAGCCTGTCCAGCGGCTCCAGTTTCAGCGGATCATAGCGGTCCACATAACCTGCGAATATTGTAAAGAACAGTATTACCGACAGTATGACGAACCCTGTCAGCATATTGGGGTTCTTCAGCAGCGCCCGGCGTGCACTCCTGACTCCGGTCGCCCATCTCGAGCGAGGTTGAATCGCTTCGGCAGTCATTAATACCTCACCCTGGGGTCAAGATATGCGTAGAGTATATCCACTGCCAGATTCACGAACACATACGCGCCCGCGAATATCATCATAAGCCCCTGTATTACCGGGAAGTCGCGGTCAGAGACCGCGCCGACGAACAGTCTGCCCATGCCGGGTATTGCGAACACCGTTTCGGTGAGCACGGCGCCAGTAACCGCGCCCGCGAAACTAAGCCCGATTATGGTGACGATTGGCATGGAGGCCGCGCGAAGCGCGTGCCTGAACAGAACAACTCTCTCTATAAGTCCTTTGGCGCGCGCGGTGCGAATGTAGTCGTCTCTGAGCACTTCCAACATACTTGATCGCGTCATTCGTGCGTTTAGCGCCATGAACGCGACTCCAATGGAGATAGCGGGCAGTACTAGGTGTCTGAAGAACTGCGGGACTCCCTCCGAAACCGACGCGTAGCCAAATACGGGCGTCCAGCCGAGATTTACGCTGAAGAGCCAGATGAGGTTGAACGCGAGCCAGAAGCCCGGCATCGAGAACCCGATGACTGCGAAGACCATGACAACTCTGTCTATCCAGGTATTGGATTTCCACGCGGATACAATCCCCATGGGAATACCGAAGATGATGGCGATGAATATACCTGTCATGATGATGGCAACGGTTGGTTCTATTCTGGGTGATATAAGTTCAGAAACCGACTTCCCTGTGAAAAGCGAAGTTCCCAGGTCGCCGGTAAAGAAGCCGGACATCCAATCGAGATACTGTACGATAGCCGGTCTGTCCACTCCAAGCGCGGCCCTAGCTGCGGCGATGTCTTCGGGGGTGGCTATCTGCAAGAAGTCGCCCCCGAGAAGTATGGCGGCGGGATCGCCCGGCGCAAGCTGCATTATAGAGAAGGTTATGATGGACACGCCGACGAAGACGGGTATCGCCATAACGACTCTTCTGATTATGTACGGCAGCATACGCTGGACCTCTGCGTGTCTTATTTTCCGTGATGGTAATTATTACGTGGCAGGGGAATCCTGAGATTCCCCTGCGCGCCGTTTACGTCCATTAGTTTGGGACCGTTTACCTATCAAGCCACACGTTGTGAAGTATGGGGAACAGGCAATCTAAGCAGAACCCCTTCACATCCGCTCGAATCGCGCGAGGTGGCGAGAACATGAAGTGGTTGATCGAGTGAGGGTTGTTATAGATCGTGCGGTTCATCTCATCGTAGAGATTCTGCAGGATTTCTGGGTCTGTCTCTACGAGGAACTCACCGCGCAGGTCTGCCATTCTGGGCTCGTCGTAGCCCGCGGCGCTGGTAGGGCCGGGCATATGCGGCGCGAGTGGATTCAATCCGTTGGCGAAGTTGGACCATGTTGTGGCGATTTCCCAAGGACCTTCAGATCCTGTGAGGGCTACGCGGGAGGCCCAGTCAAGGGATACCAACTCGACATTGGTGAATCCCATTTCCTTCATGGCTTCGTGCATGACCAAGCCTGCCTCGGGCATGAATGGCATATCCGAGGCGGCGATGATCCTGACATCCATGTCCTTAGTGCCGGGGCGGAGCGCTTCAGCTTCGTCCAGCAGGCGCTTGGCTGTCTCCAAGTCGCCGCTCCTGGTCTTGATTCCCTGAGCCTGAATTTCATCGGAGACCACAGAACCCCACGGGGTGCCGCAGTGGATGACTAGGTAGCACTCGGTCCACATACTCTCGTCGCCCACAGCCGCCTGCATTATCCTGTCGTTCGGAGCGACCGCGTACACCGCCTGCCTGGAGAGTCTGCCCGCTTCGCTCGTGTCGAAAGGCGGATGGTTGAGATTGAAGGATGTTCCGCCGTAGTTGCCGTCCCGGATTGGCGACCACTCCACGCCCGCCGCTCCGGTCAGCGTCTGCGCAAGGTCAATCCTGAAGTCGTCCAGAACGTCAACCTCGCCGGTCTGAATGGCGGCGACTCGGGTGGCATGGTCAGGTATGTCCAGCGCGTCGAAGCCGTCCAGGTACTGCGTTATCTCGCCCTTGGTGAAGTCCCAGGGCTCGCCCGTGTTGGGAACGTAGTCCATGAACTTCTCGAACTTCAGCACCTCGCCGGGTATCCATTCGACCAACTCGTATGCCGCTGTGCCTATGCCGATGTCCACCGGCTGGCCCGGCGCTACGGACCAGATGTCCTCGTGCATGATGGACGGCTGGCGCGGGTCTAGTTGAGCCAGGAATTCGAGCACCATCGCGGTGGGCTGCTCGAACGTCATTACGATGGTGTTGTTAGCTTCGTCCAGCGTCTGGTTGAACACCTGGTCTGGGCGTTCTTTGCCGGCGTTTCCGGCGGAGATGTCGAGCAACTGGCGGCCAAGCGGGTCAACACGCGCGAAGCGGTTGTGGGACTCGGCTATGTCCACCATTCGGAGTGGGTCTCCGTTATGGAACATCTGGCCGCCCCTCACCTTGAAGGTGTACGCTGTGCCGTCCTCGCTAATGTCCCAGCTTTCCAGCATCTGCGGGAATATCTCGTAGTTGGCGTTTCGCCAGAAAAGCTGGTCGTATGAGTGGCGACCGACCGTTCCGGTTACGATTGCGCCCGTAGCCATCGGGTCTATGAACTTGATCGAACCCTGCGGCACGTATTTGAGCGTGCCGCCGAACTTGCCCTCGCCCTCCATCATGATGGGCCGTGGCTCGGGTCTCATAGAGGCGACGGACGGCGCCTGTGCCTGCGTTCCCGCGGGAGCTTGTGCCGCTGCCGCCGCGGGCGCTGCCGGGGCCGGGGCCTGCGGAGCTGCGGGCTGCTGCATCGAGGCCGCCGGAGCTGCTGGAGCGGGCGCGGCGGGAGCCGGAGCCTGCGGCTGGGCCGGCGCTTCCGGCGCTTCCGAACTCGAGCACGCCAGCGCAAATAACAGTATCGCTGCCAGCGCCGGTATTATCCAATTAGTATGTCGCATGAATGTCCTCCCTGCTATGGGTACTCTTTACAACGGATTCTCGATGTCTCTGGTTCACTCGAATCCAATCCTGCCACACGGTCCCCAGGACGTTTGGCCCTGAACGTTGACGAGATTATATGGCTGAATTTTTTTTCAGTCAATAAGCGCAATGCAGAAAGACCCCCTCTGCCTCGACGGAGGAAGGAACGTTACAACTTGCATCGCACTCAGATACGGGGATGAGGGCGACTTCTGTCAACCGTCACAAAAGAACTCAGCCCAGGAACTGAAAGCTAAGGAATCAAGCCCTTCTGGAGAACCTGGGGTCCAGGGTATCCCTCAGTCCGTCGCCGACGAGATTGATCGAGAGAACGCACAGCGACAGGAACAAACCGGGGAAGAACGTAACCCACACCGCGATCTGGAGATACGTGCGTCCCTGTCCCATGATGTTGCCCCAGCTTGGAATCGAGGGTGGAACTCCCGCGCCCAGGAAGCTGAGATTGGCCTCCACGATTATCGCCAGGGCGAAGATGAACGTCGCCTGCACCATGACTGGCGCGAACGTATTCGGTGCGATGTGACGCAGCAGGATTCTCCATGCCGGCGTGCCGATTGCATTCGCGGCCTCGACGAACTGCTGCTCTCTAAGCGACAGCACCGAGCCCCTGACCACGCGCACCATTCTGGGCGTATCAACGACGCATATGACGAGTATGACGTTGAATACGCTGGCTCCCAGCACCGCGATCAGCGCGAGCGCAAGGAGCAGCGACGGGAACGCCATCAGGCCGTCCATGAATCGCATGATGACGTTGTCTAGGCGGCGGTAGTAGCCCGAAACGAGACCAATCAGCAACCCGGCGACGGAAGTAACAAGCCCCACCGAGAAGCCCACTAGCAAGGATATCCTGCTGCCCACCAGAGTCCTGTCGAACACGTCCCTGCCCAGGTGATCCGCGCCGAACCAGTGTAGTGAGCTCGGAGCCTGGAGCCGGTCGAACGGGTTCAGCGCCGAGGGGTCGGTGCGTGTTAGGTAAGGCGAGACCAAGGCAATGACCACCACCACGGCTAAGATCACGCTGCCAATAAGCATATTCGGGTTTCGCCTGAGCGCGAACATCGAGCCGCGTATAAGTCCGCGATGCGCTCTTGCCGGAATCTGTTGGGTTTCAGTCAATTACAATCCTGCTTCGTCATACCCGCGAAAGCGGGTATCCACTTGGTAGAAATCAAGACTTGCCGGCATCTGAAAGCTGACAACTGAAAACTCTTAACTAATCAATACCGGATCCTCGGATCCAGATAAGCGTAGAATATATCAATGACCAAATTCACGAACACATAGCTGACCGCTGTCACCATCAGCATCGCCTGGACTATCGGATAATCCCTTCTCACCACGCCGTCAACCAGCAGTCTCCCGAGCCCGGGTATGGCGAACACAGTTTCCGTCACCACCGCCCCGCTGACCAGAGCGGCGAACACGAGGCCTATGACCGTCACGATGGGAATCGAGGCATTTCTGAGCGCGTGTCGCCCTATCACTCCGAACTCCGCCAGCCCCTTAGCCCTCGCCGTTCTTATGTAGTCTTCCTGGAGAACCTCGACCATCGTCGAGCGCGTCATACGCGCTACGAGCGCCGAGAATGGGATCGCGTTGGCCAGCGCGGGCAGAGTGAGGCTCTTGAGATATGGAAGCACCCCTTCGCTTATCGGCACGAACCCCACCGCCGGGAATATCCTGAAATGCACGGCGAACAGCCATATGAATATGAACCCCAGCCAGAAGACCGGAACGCTGAATCCCAGCACCGCGAACACCATGACGCCCCTGTCTGTAAAGCTGCCAACTTTCCATGCGGCAATTACGCCCATGGGTATCCCAAACAGTATAGACAGGACGATGGCCAGCATCCCGAGACTCAGCGTGGGCTGCAGGCGTGGCGCCATCAGGCTCGTTATCGTGTGCTTGGAGAATATCGAGGTGCCCAGGTCCCCACGCAACAGATTCCCCACCCATACTCCGAACTGCACGTAGAAAGGCTTGTCGAAGCCGAGCGCCTGCCGCATCTTCTCCACGTCCTCGGGCGTCGCCTCCTCGCCCGCCATCAGCACCGCGGGGTCGCCGGGCGCGATGTGCAGAATGGAGAAAGTGATTACCCCCACCAGGAGTATCACCGGGATGCTCGCGAACAGTCTTCTTATTATGTACCCGGACATCTATACCTAACCAACTCTCCAATCACAAGTCTGTCGCCGGCCAGCGGCGCATCGTGATACTCGCCTCCCGAATGGTCGAACCGCCAGTACTCGCCCACACTGTACTCAGCGTAAGTCTCGCGCTTGTCCGTGCAGTCCGTTGAGCGAGGCTTTGTAGGTAAGCTCCGGGTGACCATGTTTGAACTCTCTGCGCTGTTGGGTCAACGGGCAGTTAATCCCCGCGATTATACTGCTGCCAAGACTAATGAAGGCGTCGGCAGTATATCACCGACGCCTTCACCACTCCACTTCTTAAGCCTAAGTCCTGATTCTCAATTCTTAATTGTCTTCCTCGATCCACGTGTCCCAAAGTACCGGGAACGGAATCGGATTCCAGTTCTTCACCTCTTTTCTGGAGGCGAGAGGAGGATAGAAGTCACCAATTCTTATCATGGGCATATCCTCGAACGCGAAGGCATTTATCTCTTCCCAGATCGCGAACTGCTCATCGGCAGACTTGGCCCTTGCGAACTTGTTCATAAGCTCGGTCATCTTGCCCGATTCGTCCTGGTACCTGTTGAACCAGCCGTCCTTCTGCAGGGACGTATTTGTGAGAGGTCCGAGAACTCGCCCGGTGCCGCTCCAGGTGTGGAATGCCTCCCAGAGTTCAGGGTCGGCTCTGCGTGTTCCCAGCGTGGCCCAGTCCATAGGCTGCAGGTCCACGTCGAATCCCAGCTCTGTGAGCACCTCGGCGGTTACTGCGGCGAGGTCGGGTAGAACCGGCATGTCGAGAGGCTGCATGACGCGAACCTCCATGCCTTCGACTCCCGCTTCGGCGATCAGCGCCTTGGCCGCTTCCACATCCTGGACGTTGTAGCGCCCCTCGGATCCCGCGTCGGTATCCCAGCGCGTGAAGCAGGCTTGGTAATTGGTGCAAAGGCTCCAGAACTCTGGGTCGCCGACTGCGGCGGTCAGAGCGCGCTCCATCGGGTAAGCGAGCTGGAGTGCGCGACGGACGCGCTTGTCGTTGAACGGCGGCTTCAGGTGGTTTAGCCATACCGCCGTGCCGTTGCCGGGCTTGTTGATGAACAGGTTCAGATCAGGGTTGTCCTTGATCTGAGGAACGAAGTCCGCCTTGAATTCGTCGAGAGCGTGTACCTGTCCGACAGTGATAGCCGCGATACGGGATGCCATGTCCGGTATCTCGATCCACTCGATGGTGTCCACATACACCGTATGACCGCCCGCGAGAGCGGATGTCGGCTCGTCGCGCTTGGCGTAGTCCACCCAGCGCTCAGCTATCCACCTGTCGCCCGGCGCCCAGCTCACGAACTTGAACGGGCCTGTACCCATCACCGTCTGAGAGGACTCGGACTGCGGAAGCGTGTGTATCTCTTCAGGAAGCACGTATGGAGCGAAGCTCTGGTTCGTGTGAATCGAGTCCAGCACCAGCGCGGTCGGCTCCGTCAGCGTGATTATGATGGAAGAGTCGCTGTCGGCGGTCATGTCCGCTCCGAACTCACCCAACAGCCGCTTATACATACCCGCCTTCTCTTTGACCCTGTCGAAAGAGCCGACCACGTCGGAGGCGGTGACCGCCCTGCCATCATGGTACATGAGATCGTCGCGCAGGTTGAATCTCCAGGTAAGGCCGTCCTCACTGATGTCCCAGTCGTTCACCAGCATCGGCGCGGGGCTGAAGGAATCGTCCAACTGGAACAGGCCTTCCATTGTGTGCCGAGCGACGTGCGCGGTAACGATGAGCGTCGTCCACTGGGGGTCAACCGACTTCAAGCTGCCCTGCGGCACTATCTTGAGCGAACCTCCATAGACTGGCATACCCGTCGTAACCGGGGTAGGGACTGCCGAATACACCCTCGGGGTCGGCTGTGCCACCGGCGCGACGACCGTCGGCACCGCCATCGCCGGCGCGGCTGGGGCCGCGGCGGCTGGAGCCGCAGGCTGCTGGGGCGAGGCAGGCTGCGGCATAGCGGGCGCGGCGGCGGCCATTGCAGGCTCGGCCGGCGCCGGAGCTACCGGCGCCGCGGGCGCAGTTTCGTCCGCGCTCGCGCAGGCCAGTATGAAAACAAGGGCCAGCGTCAGCCCGAGCATCGTCCAATGGATTCGTTTCATGGTCTTTCTCCTAGTCTGATTGCTGATCCCCGTTTGTGGGAATGGCGTAATTAGCGAATTATATGAGTGTGAAGATATTCAGTCAACAGACATATCAGGACGGGCAGTGTTGCCCTTGGATAAATTCGGGGATGGCTGTAATTGTGCCATCCCCGAGGTTCAAAATGCTTCTAATCGTCTGACCTACCGCGCTTCGCTGTCCGCCTCGAATCCGGCGGGGCGGTGCGCTCCGTCGCAGAAGGGCTTAGTCTCACTGTGACCGCAGCGGCACAGCGCTATGACGTCGTCTTCGACGCTGTACTTGTTTCCCTGCGCGTCCACTACTTCAAATTCGCCCTGTATCAGGTACGGGCCGTTCAGACGGGGAGTGATAGTGACGTCTGCCATTATGAAAAAACCTCCGGGCTGCTGATGTGTTCTGGATGCCGTCCCGTATGCTCATCCGGCCAGGCGTTGCCTGACCGCTCTGGCAAAAACCGGAACAACCTCTCTCCAGTCACCAACTATACCACAGTCGGCGGCCCTGAATATGGGCGAACGCGCGCTGTTGTTGATAGCTACTATCGTGCCTGAACGCTGTATGCCAACCGTGTGATTGAACGGGCCGCGCAGGGCTACAGCTATGTATAGTTCGGGGGCGACAGACTTGCCGGAAATCCCTATCTGGTACTGGCGAGGAAGCCATCCGGCGTCGGCAACGTCCCTTGTCGTGCCGATGGACGCTCCTAGCGCGTCGGCCAATTCGCGGATCGGTCCCATGTTTTCCGGACCGCCAATTCCCATTCCGACCGACACCACTCGCGTCGCTCTTTCCAGTTCCGCGCCCTCGGCGGATTCGTCGGATACGTTCTGGATAACACGCAAGCGCGAGGGTATGGCGTCCGCCGTTTCCAGCCTGTTCACCACCGGCTCTATCGAATAGTCCGGCTCGCAGGACGACAGGATGCCCGCTCGAATAGTCGCCATATTCGGCAGCGTCGTGGATAGGATCGGAGCGACTATGCTGCCCCCGAACGCAGGCTTTAGCTGAGACAGCCTGCCTTCGTCATCTATCTCTATGCCGACGCAGTCGCCGGTCAGACCCAGTCCCAGCCTTCCGGCGACCCTGGCGGCCAGGTCGCGTCCGTTCGCAGTCGAGGGCAACAGAACCGCATACGGCGAGTGTTCCCGTATCGCTGCCGTGAGGATTGCGGTGTGCGCCTCGGTGTCGTACAACTCCAGGCGCGACGAGTCCGCGAGGTGTACGACGTCGGCTCCATGAGCGGTGAGTTCTCTTATGTGGGATTCATCCCCGCTTCCGATGAGTACCGCTTCCACATTCGTTCCAAGAGTCGGGGCAAGTTCCCTGGCGCGTCCCAGCAGTTCCAGCGTCACCGGTCGGACGCTGCCACCCATGTTCTCCGCCGCTACCCAGATGGCCCCACAGTCTCCGCGCTTCGCTCTTGGACCTCGCGACGTGGCCCGCTGTCGGGATGATGAGTCGTCGTCGAAAGCGCCTCGTTCGTCCAGGAACTCCATCACCTGCGACACGGCGTCTTCCGGCGTCGCGTCTCTTATGACCATCCCTGTCCGTCCTGATTCGACCGAGAATATGTCGTTTACCCATGTCGGAGAGCCGTTCTCGCCGAACTGAGACGTGTCGCCGGACAGGTCGGCGGCAGTTAATTCCCAGATCGTCTTGTGTCGTGCCTCCTCCATGTCCTCGCGTCGAGGGTAGGTCTCTTCCGCAATGCCGTCGGTAACGCTGATTAGAACCGGAAAGTCGCACTGGACTTCCTGGTGGCCTTCGTCGTTCAACCGAACTGCGGTTAGGGAGCTTCCGCCCTGGACAATGTCCAGTTTGGAGACGGCGGTTATCTGCGGAATTCCGAGCATCTCGGCTATCTCCGGCCCCACCTGTCCTGTCTCGGAGTCGGCACTGTTGCGCCCGCAGATGATCAGGTCGCATCCCTCGCGCTTAAGCGCGAGGGACAACGCTCGCGCCGTGGCGAGAGTGTCCGACCCGGCGAACGCCCTGTCGTTGAGGTGTATCGCGTAGTCCGCACCCATCGCCATTGCCTGTACTAGCGCTTCCGACGCCTGGGGTGGCCCCATGGTGATAACGACGAACTCGGCGCCATGCTCCGCCTTGAGCCGGGCGGCGAGCGATATACCCAGAACATCGTATGGGTTCACTTCATTCGGAACGCCCTCGCGCACCATGCGCCGCGTCTCGTTGTCGAAGTGGAGCATCGAGACTACGGGGACCTGCTTGATGCACACTGCGATTTTCATGCGCATTCCTTACTACGTCTTGTCCAACATCGTTCAGCCGTTCTCGAAGTCTGCGAACCTTCGTCCCGGCGTCGCCGCCCCGAATTATACACCAATAATACTTAGTCGGACGCACGATCCGTAGGGGCATCCAGGATCTTTCGGTTATTTCCCCGATACCACTTCTGTCGTTCGCCCTGAGCCTGTCGAAGGGCCACCCGTTCATGGTTCGTCCTGAGCTTGTCGAAGGGAGCTTGTCGAAGGGTCACCACGAACGTACTCGGTTTAATTTGGCTGATAATCGAAAGACCCTGTTGTATGGGGCGTCCCTTGTGGGCGCCCGTCCGCGATCACCAACCAAATTGATTCAGCATCGGCCTCAGACAATCCCCCCTTTACAAACCCTCCGAACATCTGTACATTACTCAGAAAGAACATACATTCCCATAAGCCAAGCTCTGACAACTGAAAAATGACCATTGCCACCGACAACATATCGCCACAAGAGCGGCTCGCACAGATAGTCCTCGAAGAAACCGATGGCGGACGAAAAATCGTCCGCTTCTTCAGGCAGGTCGTCGAAGGTGAACTCAACCACGAAGGCTTCCAGCCCAACCACCGTATGGACTCGGCCAAACAGCTCGTCAAGATAGGACTCACAGAGTTCCAGGACTACATAGATGCCAACGCCTCGCCTCCCAAGCGACGCAAGTCCAGGCGACCGTCTTCGGACCTCGACGAAGTCTCTCCTGAGATTCTGAAAGCGCGAGAGGAACTCGCGCAGTACGCAAGAGAACTCGCCCAGGACGGCAGGTCCGTCGTCAAGATGTACTCGGAAGTAATGGACGGCCTCAGAAACGACGAGGACTTCAAGCCTCACCACCGCATAGCCGCTGGCAAAGAACTGCTTCTGCGCGGCTTCGGCCCGGTCTCCGCATGGCCCGAACCCGCCGCGGCGGACTCCCGGGTCACAGCCCATCAGACCAGTCAAGCAGACCCTCAAAGAGGATCGCCGCTCGGTAATCAGGGTTCAGACCACGCCCCCGGGCCTTATCCTCATCCCACCCTTCCTATGACCCCCACTGTCTCGGAGTACCTCTCCGAAGCGGTCGAAGCTTATGAGGAGCAAAGCCCGCTCAGGCAGCTTCTGCCCCAGGACATTCTGGATATAGTGGACAGCGACGATCCTCTGGATGAATGTCCCTGTGCTGTAGCCGAGGCTGAGGGCAGAGACATCCCCTGCATCGAGAATGAAGAATGTCCCTACTATGGCATCGAGTTTCCTGAGTTCAGCGAAGAGGACAAGGAGCGAATCAAGGAACACGCACTGCGCGGTCTCAGGATGCGCGCCGAGCTGCTGGGATACGCCAACCCTTCCGAAGATGACCCCTGACCGCCGACATCCCAAAACAGAATACCCTTCCGCAATCGCTCCATGGCTAAGTCTGGGCTTCCCAGGAAATTAGTGTTGACACAGCCATTATATTAGTCCATACTAACTAAGCTGTTATGTGCAGACATACAACATCGGTTCAGGAGGACTAATTAGATGACTTCGCGTATGTTCAGGCCCTTGACGCTTATTATCGCGCTGGTCGTAGTAGGTCTTACAATTGCCGCGTGCCAATCGTCGGATAACAACGCAGAGGTAATGTCCGCGGTCAATGAGGCGAATCAGGCGGCGCAGGAAGCCGCTGCTGCTGCCCAAGCGGCCGCCGCTGCCGCTGAGAAGGCAAGCATGGCAGCACAGGACACCACTGCTTCCACCGTTGCTGAGGAAGCTAAACTGGCAGCCGTTGACGCGGCAACCGCGGCGAAGGCTGCCACCTCCGCCGCCATGGAAGCGAGCGACGCCGCCAAGCAGGTCGCCAATTCCGCCATGATGGCGCCCTTAGACACGATGATGGAAGATCCCGGAAGTCTCGTTGTCTATTCAGGCCGCAGCGAATCACTCGTAGGGCCCATCATCGAGCAGTTCGCGGAAGCTACCGGGATTGACGTTCAAGTTAAGTACGGTAGCACGTTTGAGATAGCAGCCACCCTTCTTGAGGAAGGATCGAACTCCCCGGCGGATGTATTCTTCGCCCAGGACCCGGGTGGACTCGGCGCGGTCTCCGATCTGCTGGCATCTTTGCCCGGGGATGTTGTGCTGAAAGTTCCTGAGTGGGCCAGGTCGCCGGATGGCTCCTGGGTCGGAATATCAGGCCGGGCGCGTGTGATAGTTTACAGCACGGAACTGGTGAGTGAAGACGAACTTCCCACCTCTGTGATGGATCTGACCGATCCCAAGTGGAAGGGCAGGATAGGCTGGCCTCCAACCAACGCCTCCTTCCGCACGATGGTGACCGCGATGCGCCTCATGTGGGGTGAGGATGAGACTCGCCAGTGGCTGCTGGACATGCAGGCGAATGAGCCTGGCATATTCCCAAAGAACACTCCCATAGTGGCCGCCGCCGGCGCTGGAGAGGTTGCGGTCGGTCTGGTGAATCACTACTACCTGCACAGGTTCATACAGGAAGAGGGCGACGATTTCGCCGCGCGAAACCTGTTCCTGAAGAACGGTGGCCCGGACAGCTTGGTAATGGTAGCCGGAGCCGGTGTGCTGAACACCAGCGAGAACCGGCAGAATGCAGAGGCGTTCATGCGGTTCATGCTCTCCAAGGTCGCCCAGCAATACTTCGCGGGCCAGACGTTCGAGTACCCCCTCGTCGAGGGAGTAAAGACCCACCGCCTGCTTCCGCCGATAGATACGCTCAATGGCCCCGGTATAGACCTCAGCCAGCTCTCTGACCTTCAGGGTACGGATGCGCTGCTGAGAGAAACCGGAGTCATCCCCTAGCTCCGCCGAGGGATGAGAGGTCCCAGTGCTCAGGATGTCAACTCTCTCCAACCTTGCCCTTGCTTGGTCTTCGGGATCTGCTCGCCCATCGGCCCTATTGGTGGCGCCTGCCCTTATGGTGGGCGCCGCCATGGCTCTACCCCTGGCATATCTCCTGATCAGGAGCGTTGGAGCTTCCTCTGAGGCTTGGGAACTGCTTTTCAGGCTTCGCACCGCTCAAATACTCGGACGTTCAGCGCTGCTTGTGGTCGTAGTCGTGGGCGGAACACTCGCGCTCGGGGTCCCAATCGCATGGCTCACCACTCGGACCGACCTTCCCATGCGTCGTCTGCTGGCCGTTCTAACCGCGCTTCCATTGGTCATACCTACATACGTCGGAGCATTCCTGATTATCTCCGCCTTGGGACCGCGCGGCCTGGTCCAGGACATGCTGGAACCCCTGGGTGTATCGCGCCTTCCTGAGATATATGGACTTCCGGGGGCTGCGGGAACCTTGATATTCCTGAGCTATCCATATGTGCTGCTGACCGTCAGGGCAGCCTTAAGACGAATGGATCCCAGCCTCGACGAGTCGGCTCGCCTGCTTGGGCACGGTCCCGCGAGCGCTTTCTTCAGACTCACGCTGCCTCAACTCAGACCGGCTATGTCAGCCGGAGCCCTGCTTGTCGCGCTGTACGCGGTCAGCGATTTCGGCGCGGTATCCCTTATGCGCTACGAGTCTTTCACCTGGGCGATATATCAGCAGTACCAGGGAACCTTCGATAGATCTGTCGCGGCGGTGCTGTCGCTTGGTCTGGTATCGCTCGCCGCAATAGTCCTGCTGGTGGAGAATGTCACTCGCGGCAATCGTCGCTACTACAGGTCGTCTTCAGGGTCGGAGCGCTCTCTGGCGATACAAAAACTCGACAGGATGCGCTGGCCTTGTGCCATATTCTGCTGGATCGTCGTTCTTCTGGCGCTTGGCCTGCCGGTAGCCGTGCTGGCCTACTGGCTCATCAACGGCATCTCCAACGGCGAGCCACTGCTCCTGCTATGGCAGGCGACTCGCAACGCCGTCGTCGTATCGTTCCTCGCTGCCGTCGTTGCTGCGCTGTTTGCCATCCCCGTGGCCGCGCTCTCAGTCAGACATCCCGGCTACTTTTCCATGTTCGTGGACAAGATCAGCCACACCGGGTACGCGCTGCCCGGGATCGTTGTAGCGCTGGCGCTTGTGTTCTTCGGCAGCAAGGTTGTAACCCCCCTTTACCAGACGATCTGGCTGCTTGTGTTTGCCTACGTCGTCCTCTTCCTGCCCGCCGCGCTTGGCGCCGTTCGTTCTTCTCTGGTCCAGATAAGTCCGCGACTCGAAGAGTCGGCAAGAGTTCTCGGTAGGGGTCAGTTACGTGTTATGCTCTCAATCACTGGACCTCTCATGAGGCCCGGACTGCTGATGGGTGGAGCGTTGGTCTTCCTGGTAACGATGAAAGAGCTTCCCGCGACGCTGATACTAGGCCCGCTGGGGTTCAAGACCCTGGCGACCGCGGTATGGTCGGCTTCGTCAGAAGCGTTCTTCGCCCAGGCTGCCGCTCCCGCGCTGATGCTCATACTGAGCTCTTCCGTCCCCATGGCTGTGCTTGTGTTGAGGGAGCGAAACAGATAAGGCATGGAAACTCCGGTTATCCGGGGCCGCGCGCTGACCAAGCGGTTTGGCGACACGCTCGCGGTTGACTCCGTTGACCTCGATGTGTGGCCCGGTGAGATCGTCTCGATTCTGGGCACCAGCGGCTGCGGCAAGACGACATTGTTGAGGCTTATCGCCGGATTCGAGACGCCAACGTCCGGTTCTGTCCGCATACTGGGCGCCGAGATGTCAGGTGAATCCCGCTTCGCCCCTCCAAACGACCGCGGCATTGGCATGGTCGTGCAGGAATATGCGCTGTTCCCCCACATGACGGTGGAGCGTAATATAGCTTTCGGCCTCCAGGACCTCGACGACTCGCGCCGCGCCGAGCGGGTGGCGGAAGTCCTGGAACTGGTACGCCTGGCCGGATATGGACGCCGATTCCCCTACGAACTCTCCGGCGGTCAGCAGCAGCGGGTCGCCCTGGCGCGGACGCTGGCTCCGAATCCCGCCGCCGCGCTTCTGGATGAGCCGTTCAGCAACCTGGACTCCTCGATGAGGCAGAGGCTCAGGGCGGAAGTCGAGGGCATCCTCCGCTCTCATAGAATGTCGGCCATTTTCGTCACCCACGACCGCGAGGAGGCATTCGCGATGGCCGACAGGGTAGGGGTAATGGTGGACGGACAACTGCTCCAGATCGGCGCTCCGGACCATATTTACCACTACCCGGCGAGCCCGGAGATTGCCGGACTCACCGGAGCCTGCGACTTCGTCTCCGGTAAAATGAGAAGAGACGGCAGTGTCGTCACACCTCTCGGTGTCCTGAATTGCGTAGTTGCCGGCCAGTTGGCTCCAAACGGCCCTGTGAGCGTGTTGCTTCACCCGGACGACATCGAATTGATTCCGGACCAGGGCGGGCAGGGGACCGTAGTTTCGCGCGAGTTCAGGGGCGATGAGGTTGTCCTGAGAGTACGACTTGATTCCGGCGAGTCGGTAAGGTCGAGAAGACGTTCGTTCTCCAGGCTTCCCGCCGGCTCGAGAGTGAAAGTAGTGCCGGTGAAAACTATTCCCTTCGCGGCCTATCCGCGCTAGTAGTGCGACAACTTAGTTGTGCTGGATATGCAGATTCCGATTTATCCCCTCTCCCCCTGGGAGAGGGTTAGAGCCTGTCCCGTACTTGATACGGGGGTGAGGGTAGATAACCTATCATTTCAATGATGTTGGAATACTAGAACGTCAGCGACACCTTCAGCGCTCCGTCGCCCTTGGCGTCTGCCAGGTCGAACGCCTCCTGTACCCGCGAGATGGGGTACTGGTGGGTGACGAAAGGCTCCATATCTATCTCGCCGCTCTGGATGAAGTCCACCGCAAGCTGGAAGGCGGGTAGGCCCGGTTCGTCCTGGGCGCCGAACACGGTATGAATGTCCAGCCTCTGCCGGAAGAATGTGTCCCAGTCGAACGGGACGCGCTCCATCGTGGGCGGCAGACCGAAGACCGCGATCTGGCCCAAAGGCTTCACCATCTTGAGGGACTGGTTGAGCGTCTCGATGCTGCCGACGGCCTCGATGACGAGATCAGCGCCCTGGCCGTTGGTGAGATCGAGGACGGCGTCGGTAGCGCGCTGACCGGTGACGTCAATCAGGTCGTCAACGCCCATGCGTCGAGCGTGTTCCAACCTCTCCGGCACAGGCTCGACGGCTATGATTCGGTGCGCGCCTATCCGCCTGAGCATGAAATCGTGGAACAGTCCGACCGAACCCTGACCGACCACCGCGACCGTCTTGCCGACGAGCGAGGGGAGTTTCCGACAGCCGAATACGACGGTGCCGAGTTGCTGCGCCATGAGAAGGTGGGCAAGAGGGACCTCGGCAGGCAGACGGAGCAGGAACTTGGGGTCTATGAGCTGGTAGCCCGCGAAGGTCCTGGAACTCCAGATGTTGGGCGCGGTGAGTACCACCTCGCCCTCCTGGAAGCCGGTATCGTTGCCGTCAACCACCACACCAACGCCCTCGTGTCCCGGATATCCGTGCGGCAAGGGCCACTCATACACGTTCCATCCCATGTAGCAGATGTGCAGGTCGCTGCCGCAGATGGACGCCAACTCGGTTCTAACCAGGACCATTCCGGGCTCAGGGTCCGGTATGGGAACTTCGTCGCATCTGAGTTGTCCGAGCGCTGTCGCAATTGCGGCGGGCATGGTGGGCATAGTGGTGTTTCCTCCAGTGTGTGTTGTGCGTGCGGGATTATAGCAGAGCGCGTTCTTATATCAGTAAGTCGCGCGGCCGCCGGTGATGTCGAAGACTGCCCCGGTGCTGAAGGAACATTCCTCGGAGGCGAGCCAGGCGACAAGGGCCGCTATCTCCTCGATCTCGCCGGTGCGTCCCATCGGGATGCGCTCGACCATGTATGAGATCTGCTCCGGGGTGAACTCGTCCAGGATGCGAGTCTGGACGACGGCCGGGGTGACGCAGTTGACGCGCACTCCCGTCTGGGCCAGTTCCTTGCCGACAGACTTGGTGAGTCCGATGACGGCGGCCTTCGTGGCAGAGTAGGGGACCATCCGAGGATTGCCCTCCTTGCCTGCCACCGACGCTATGTTGACCACGCGGCCATAGTCTCGCTCCAGCATGTGCGGCACGACGGTGTGGGTAAAGGAGAATACTCCGCGCAGGTTCGTCCTGTAAACTCGGTCCATCTCCTCGATGGGAAGCTCCCAGATGTTGCCGTTGATCCCTCCGATGCCGGCGTTGTTCACCAGGATGTCTATTCTGCCCCATTCATTGAGGGCTTGCTGGCAGGCACGTTCCGCCGTTTCGGGCTCCGCCACGTCTCCGATGGTCAGTGTGGTCTCGATGCCGCGCGCGCTGAGTTCACTCGCAGCCTGTTCGCTGAGCGACCCATCGAAGTCAACCATGGCGACGCGCGCTCCCTCGCCTCCCAGCCTGCGCGCTATACCGTAACCTATACCCGTGGCCGCGCCCGTAACGATGGCTACCTGATTGTCGAAACGTGCCAATTTGCGCCTCCTCTGAATTGAATTCCTAGAGCGCCGACTCAGCCCTGAGGTCCTTGAGCGACTGCGAGAACGCTCCGATAGTACGGTCAATCACATCCTCGTCGTGCGACGAGGATACTAGGAACGCCCTTCCGCCCATCATGTCAACGCCGTTTACAAGCATTGCCCTTCTGATTGCGCGGCACTTTTCCGTCGGCATAGTGCTGTATATATCGTCGTAGGACATATTGCATAGGCCGCGGTCGCAGTTGCAATCCGCGCCCAGGTTTACATGGATGATGGAGGCTATGCCGTGGGCGTGTCCTGTCACCTCGTTCTGGATGAAGGCTTCGTTCAGGCCGTCCCTCAATCTCAGCGCCATTGCGTCCGCCCGCGCGTTGACCTCGCCGGTGGCGATGGCTTCAAGCGTGGCTACTCCGGCGGCAACCGTAACCGGCTGCGCATTGTAAGTGCCGCCCTGTGGCACTCTCAGAACGGAGTCCCATTCAGGGTCGTCCCTGAACGCCATGAGTTCCATTATGTCCTCTCTCCCCCCGACGGCGGCGCCAGGCTGCCCGCCGGCCACAATCTTGGCCATCGTCGTCAGGTCGGGCTCGAGGTCCCAGCGCGCCTGCGCTCCACCCGGAGACAGGCGGAAGCCGGTGATTACCTCGTCCATTATGAATATGACATTGTGTTTCGCGGTGACATCTCGAACGTCCTGAAGAAAGTCAGGGTTCATCAGTGGGAAGGTACCGTAGTGAGCGCCGTTGCACTCCACGATAACCGCGGCCACGTCGTTGTTCTCTGTGAGTATCCTATCCAACGCCGCCACGTCCACCGGGGCCACTATCACGGTATCAATGATCTCGCGGGGCACACCGCCGAGCGACTGACCGGATTCGGGTGTAACGTAATCGTGCCAGCCATGGAAGTGCTCGTGGAACTTCACAATCTTCGTCTTTCCGGTGTAGGCTCTCGCCAGTCGCAGAGCCAGATACGTGGACTCGGTGCCGGACGCGGTGAAGCGAACGCGCTCTATGTTTGGCATGAGATGCTTGACTGCTTCCGCGTATCTGATTTCGTGGGTAGTCGCACCGCCCAGATGTGTTCCGCGGACCGCCTGAGCCGCTACCGCGTCCGTTACGGCGGTCGGATTATGACCCATGAGCAGACTTCCGTTGCCCATCACATAGTCAATCAGTTCGTTGCCATCCACGTCAAACTTGAATGGCCCGTCGCCATGCTCGATATAGACCGCGAACGGCGAGGTGAAGCGCGTCTGGTGGGTGATCCCGCCAGCGAACAACTCACGCCCGCGTCTGTGCCAGTCTTCGGATACCGCGAACTTCTCCCTGAAACGCTCTTCTATCGTCGCCATACTCTACCTCCTTGTGATTGGCGTCAACTTAGTGAAGCGGGCAGACGGCGAATGCCGCTTTTTGAAACCATGCCCTGTCTGGTGCCTGTTCGGTGTTTCCGGAAAAGCTGCCCGAGGTCAGATTCGAGGCATACATCTGCTCACTGGCTACTGTATTTGAGGAAATAGCGTAGGCGCTGGTGAATAGTAGCAGCAGCACGATGATGGCAAGGGAAATCGGGAATACAATTGGAATTTCGCGCATTCTCTAGGCACCTCACTCTACAGGCTTTAGGTATTCATCCAAATGCTTTCTCAAGAGCACGCGGCCCCTATGCAGACGAGACTTGAGTGCCGACACGCTTATCCCGATGACCTCGGCGGCCTCGGCGTTGGATAGTTCCTCCATGTCTCTGAGGACGACCGCCGCCTTCATGTCGTCCGGCAGCATTCCAATGCCCTCCCGCAGCCTGTCTCCGAGCTCCGAATCGCTGGCCGCCCTGTATGGCGCGTCGCTCCAGTCATGTACGATAACGTCGTCGAAGCCGTATTGGGTAAGCGTCCGCGCCTTCTTTTCCTTGCGAAGCCGCATCAACGCCGCGTTTACAGTTATCCTGTATAGCCAGGTGGTGACCTTGGATTCGCCCCTGAAGCGTTCGAAAGCCCTGTATGCGGAAATAAACGCTTCCTGCGCGACGTCTTCCGCGTCCTGTGGATTCCCCATCATGCGAAAGGCCACATTGTACACGAAGCTAGAATGTTGCTCGACGATCTGCTCGAAGTCCGCCGTCGCGCTCGATTCTTCTATTCGATTTGGGGCTTGCTCTGCCACAGTGAGATCCGATCCGCGCGGCGCTCTGCAATTAGCCACTCATGTACCTGGAATTCGTTGATAGTGCAAATAGAGCCGCACTGTGGTCCACCTAATGGTTGGTAGAAATCCAAGATATGAGTTAAGGTTCAACCCTCCCTGAACCCTTTTGCCTCGCGGCGCATCCAATTGTAACCAAGCGTATGTATTTGCGAAACCCTGTTGACGCAAAGAGAGCCTTCTATTACATTTGGATAGCTTTTCGGTGTGGAGTGTTAGGTTTGCGGTTTTTCAACCTGTTCAAGAGAAGAG
Organism: Dehalococcoidia bacterium; assembly: GCA_009838465.1. Lineage (GTDB taxonomy): Bacteria > Chloroflexota > Dehalococcoidia > Lucifugimonadales > UBA1123 > VXRN01. The sequence goes on along the minus strand of VXRN01000056.1, from coordinate 15,267 downwards.
AGGCTGACTGCCCGGAAGTACGGGCGGCGTCCTCCGACTTCCTCGAAGGCGACATGGGCCGCAGAGAGCGCGCCAGGATAGCGTTTCACCTGGAACGCTGCGATCTCTGCCGGGCTTTTGTGAACACGCTGCGCGCCACGGTGGATTTGCTGCGCTCCGCGCCCGCGCTCGAACCTCCGGAAGGATTCGAGCAGCGAATCAGGGATAGTCTCCGTGGTGGTGGGTCTAGGGACGCTCAAGTTCCCTAAGGTAGCAGTTCGGGCAGCGAGCTGATGATGCGGTCGGGGCGAATGTCCGAGCCGTCAGGCAGCCCCTTGTCCGAATGATCATGCCAGATGGCCGTTATCCCAAGGCGCTGAGGGGCGGCCACCTCCCACTCCAGGTTGTCGCCCACGACCCACGCCTCCGAGGGTTGCGCGCCAAGCTGTTCAAGAGCGTGTAGATACACACTCTCGTCAGGTTTGCCCACGCCGAACTCTTCCTCCACCAGGATGCAGTCGAAGTACGGCTCCAGATTGAAGCGATTGATCTTGCCGCGTTGGGATGCCTTGGTGCCGTTGGTAAGCAATGCCAAAGGTACGCCCTCGTCGTTGAATGCCGTCAGCGTCTCGATGGCTCCCGGGAACACGTGGACGCGCCGCTCGTGCTCCTCGATGTAGGCCTCTGATATGAGATTTGCAACCCGTGGGGCGTAGATGCCCAGCTGGCTGAATGCGCCCCGAACCATCTCGTACCGGATGTTCATCGTGTTCATTCGTCCTAGCTTGTGTCTCTCAGGATCGGACCAGAACCACTCTCTGTAAGAGTTAATACCCTCGACCAGTTGCTCGGCCGTCCAGCCGGGCAGGTCACCGGCATGAATCTCGCACACGTGCAGCCAGGTATCCATCGAGACCGCGCCGAAGGCGATGATGGTGTCGTCCAAGTCAAAGAGTATGGCTTTGGGCAGTGATCCGTCCATCGCGTCTGCCTATGAGAAATTAGTCCGGACTGCGATTCTGTATAGCCTGTAACCGTCTTGCGAGAATAAGTGTGAAGGCTCAGCCTTCCTCGGAGTCTTCGCACTGACACAGCGCGCGCAGCGCCTCGAATGGGTATATGCCGGTGTAGTGGGCGTCGCTCCATAGGAACTGGAGGGCGTAGCGTCCGACGGGCAGGTAGTCCTCGGCTCTCAGGTCCGCGGGGACACTGGCGGGGTCGAGCAAACGGCGGTTTGTCCACTCTTCCACGCATTCGGCGCAGCTGCAATTCACGCGCAGGTAGGTCGCGGTGAACTCGCACACCTGACCGTCCGTCCAGCTGATGATGACGTTCTGGCCGTCTATCTCGACTCCAGCGACGCCTAATCTCGCCGCCATTCGAATACTCTCCCGCGTTGTTTGATTCCGGCCCGTACATGGTAACTTAGTTCGCGTGATATATGCGAGAGACCCCGCTATCGTCCAATCCCTGCTATCATCCCCAAGAATCATAGCTTAGACAACCTAGGAGATGGAGATGCTTGACCTCCTCATCGTCAACGGCCTAGTAATAGACGGCACTGCCAGTCCTGGTTTCCACGCGGCTGTCGGAGTGAAGGACGAGACCATTTCAATACACCGGGGAGATGTGTCTGACCTGGAGGCCGTCAGGGTGATAGACGCCGCCGGACACGTCGTCTGTCCGGGGTTCGTGGACCTGCACTCCCACGCTGGCTTGACGATGCTCGGGGCGCCGCACCACGATCCCAAGGTTCGGCAGGGCGTGACAACCGAATTGGTCGGCATTGACGGAATATCCCACGCGCCTTTCAAGACGCAGGACGAGCTTCATCGCTACATCTGGCTGGACTCGGGGCTGAACGGCTACCCTCCGATGCCTGCCGACTGGCTGTCCGTCGCCGACTTCCTGGGGAAGTTCGACAACTCGGTTGCAATCAATGTCGCCTATATTCTTGGCAACTCGCCCGTCCGTATCTGGTCAGTCGGCTGGAATCAAAGGCCCGCGACTCCAGCCGAGATAGCCGACATGAGGGCAGTGACGCGGGAGGCGATGGAGGAGGGCGCATGGGGCCTGTCCACCGGCCTGGATTACCCCCCCGGCGCGTATGCCTCGACCGACGAACTCGTCGAACTATCCGAAGAATCGGCCAGGATGGGAGGCTTCTACCACACGCACACCCGCGCCAGCCTGCGCGCGCAGGGCCTTCTCGCTCCCTGGGAAGAAGCCCTGGAAATCGGTCAACGATCCGGTATCCCCATTCACCTGACCCACTACCGCCAGAGTGCTCAGGGAGTTGGCAGTCACCTGGACTACCTGGGACTTGTGGAGGATGCCCGTGCCGAGGGCATGGACGTCACCTTCGACTGCTACACATACCCCTACTCAGGCACCACAATCGCAATAGGCCTCCCATTCTGGGCAAAGGACGGTGGTCCTGAAAGGACGATGGCCGCTCTGCGCGACCCGGACGACCGCGCCCGAATGGCCGCCGAAATATCCTCGGATCGGCTCAAAGATAACTGGCTCACCAATTTCACCCAGCCGCAGAACAAGAAGTACGACGGCAAGCTGATAACCGATATTGCCGAAATGCGTGAGCAGGAGCCTGCGGAAGCATTGTTCGATCTACTACTGGAGGAAAACCTGGGTATCTCCACCGTGGGACTCGGCACCAACCCGCACACTCTGCACGCGTTCGTGTCGCACCCGGCGGGGATGATAGCGTCGGACGCGATACTGTTCGGAGAGTACCCTAATCCGCGCACCTACGGCTGCTTCCCCATCGTTCTGGCCGAGTTCGTCCGAGCCGAGAGGCATCTGCGTCTGCCCGAAGCTATACGCAAGATGACTTCGTTCCCCGCCCAGCGTCTTGGCCTGCCCGACAGGGGTATCCTGCGCGACGGATTCAAGGCGGACATCGTCGTGTTCAACCCGGACACTGTGAAGACCCACGCCACCCGCGAAGACCCGCATCACTATCCGGTCGGCATCGAGTACGTCATAGTCAACGGCCAGGTGGTCATCGAGCAGGGCGAGAACACGGGTGCGCTGCCAGGACGGGGTCTCCGTCGCGGACAGCCTAGGACGTGACATTACGCCTAGCACCATACGGACTCAGGCCACCACGCCGAGCTCTTTGAGAGATGCGACTTGTACAGGCGGCTGTACGAGGAGCAGTTCGCGTCCCAGATGGTGGAGGCCCTAGTCTGATGGTGGCGTATCTCCCGTAATGAACCTACCTGCCAAGTCCTGAATCATTTCCGTCGGCATCCCCAGAATCTCCCGCAGCACTTCCTCGCTATGCTGGCCCAGGCCGGGTGGTGGACTGCCCAGTATGCCCGGCGTATCGGACAGCCTCCAGGCTGGGCCGGCGTATGGGAGAGGGCCGGTGTCCTCACGCTCCAGCGTCTCGAAGAACCCTCTCGCCTTTAGCTGGGGATTGTGGAGAAGCTCGGCGGCCTTCATCACTGGTGCACTGGGTATAGACTGAGACTGGAGGGTGTCGGCTATATTGTAGGCATCCTTGTCGCGTGTCCATTCGGAGACTATGCGGTCCAGTTCTTCGATGTTGTCTAGTCGCGCCGACAGATCGCGGAAGCGAGGGTCTGAGGCGACTTCCGGTCTTCCCATCGCGGCGCAGAAGCGTATCCACTCCGCTTCTGAGCGCACCGCTATGGCTACCCATGAGTCATTGCCCTTGCAGCGATAGTTGTTGTGCGGGGCCATCCGATCGCTACGGTTGCCGCGTCTCTGGGGCGACTGACCACTCATAGTGTGGGCCATGATGTGGTCCGGGATGAGGCTGATGGAGGTTTCCTGCTGTGAGAGGTCAATTTCCTGCCCGCGTCCGGTTCGCGCCCGGTGGTGGAGCGCTATCATCAGTCCGGCCATGCCCATCAGTCCGGCGAACGGGTCGGTGTGCATGACGCCCGAGTTCATCGGAGGGCCGCCTTCGTACCCGAGCAGCGAGGTTATGCCTGACATCGGCTCTATCGTGCCGCCGTTGCCCATGTAGTTTGCGTATGGGCCGCTCACACCGTAGGCGGGCATACGGAGTAGTATGACGCTTGGGTTCACCGAGCGCAGCACTGGATACTCAAGCCCCAGGTTGGGCAGGACACGGCCTGAGAAGTTCTCTGCCACTACGTCGGAGATGCTCACAAGTTCCAGGAAGGCGTCCATGGCTTCGCTGTGGTTCAGGTCGAGAGTGATAGCCTTCTTGCCGGTGTTGACGGAGTTGTAGGCGGCGTTGCGGTCGAAGGGCCTGTCTCCGGGGTCACGGTTGGGGTAAGTACCGGACAGGCGGGGCGGGTAGCCCCCGCGCCAGGGGTCTATCCTGTTCAGTGACTCGACCTGTATGACTTCGGCGCCCATGTCGGCGAGCAAGCGGGTGGTGAACGCGCCCGCCCATGCCTGGGTGAGCACGGTGGCGCGGATGTGTCGGAGAGGGCGGGTGTCACTCATGTCAGACAACGCCCTCCTCCCGAAGCCGCGCGAGTTCGTCCGCCCCTAGTTCGATTTCGGACATGAATACTTCGTCGTTGTGTTGGCCTATGGTTGGAGCGGGACAGTCGAAGCTCCAGGGCGTCTCGCTCATCCTGAAGGGCGCGCCGGGAATGACGATCTCGCCCGACGTCGAATGGGGTGATGATGCGAAGAAGCTGCGCTCACGCAGGTGCGGGTCGTCCACCAGTCTCTCGACGTCCATGGTCATGCCTATGAGAAGACGGAGCGGCGCGAGTCCGTGGAACAGCTCTTCCATCGTGTACTTTGCCAGGTAGGGAAGCAGCAGTTCTTCAAGTTCGTCCGCGCGACGGCGGCGTTCGGCGGCGGTAGCGAATCTTGTGTCCTGGGCTATTTCGGGTGCGTCGAAGAACAGCCACATGTACTCCCAGGTGGCGTCATGCCGGACGTTGAGCGACACGTAACCATCCTTGCATGGAAGCAGGGGGGTGGAGCCGCGTCCGGGGGACTCGCCTGAGTGCATCGCGCCCAGGAATTGGGGGGCGAAGGTCGCGGCGGCGGCTTCCTGTATGGAGATTTCGACCTGCTGGCCGTGTCCGGTGAAGTCCCTGTGGGCGAGCGCGGTCATCGCGCCCAGGAATCCGCACGCGCCCGCCTGGTACGAGGACTCGAAGCCTGGCTCCTTCAGCGGCTCCCTGTCCGGCGAGCCGTTCACGTAGCTCAGGCCGGCGGCGGCGTACTCCACTAGTTCGGTCGCCTGCCAGTCGCGCCAGGGGCCGGTCTGCCCGAATGGGGTGATCGAGATCATGATGACGGCGGGGTTGGTCTTTTGGATGGCGTCATACCCCAGGCCCATGCTCTCGATCTCGCCAGGCGCGAAACTCACCACTACGATGTCGGTCTTTGCCATCAGATCGGCGGCGAGGCTTCGGCCACGCTCCGACTCCAGGTCCAATGTTGCGCCACGCTTATTGGAGTTCAGATAGATGAACATCCCGGAGGCTTCGAGATCGGAGCTGCCACCCGGGAACGGGCCGAGCGAGCGGGTAGGGTCGCCGGAGGGCGGCTCGACCTTTATCACGTCGGCGCCGAAGTCGGCGAACAGCTTGGAGCAGAACGCGCCCGCTATCCCTGTGGACATATCAACGACGCGCAGGTCTGAGAGCGCATGGGGCGCAGGTATGAACTGTGATTCGGTGATTTCGCTGATTCCTTCCTGGTGCTCTAAAGTGTGGGTTGACTGTTTGTTGACCCTCACCCTAGCCCTCTCCCTCTGGGAGAGGGGATAGTCAGGTTATTGGGTTTGGGCAGTCATCTCTGCCGGTCGCCGAAGTCGCCGAAGCGTTGGTCCCGTGCACGGGCCCGGGCTATTCCTTGTTCGGCATCCTGCTCGGCGTCACGTTCGCGCCGGTAGGCGATTGAGAGCGCGTGCGTCTGGAACGCGCTCGCTATGCCGGATCGGAAGCCCATTTCGTCCTGCATCTGGTTGACCGAGAATTTCGAAATTCGTAGCGCGAAGGGCTCCTGTAGGGCTATACGCTGCGCGAGTTTCATCGTCTCATCATCAAGCGATTCACGCGGCACGACGCGGTTGACCAGTCCCAGTCTCTCCGCCTCGTGAGCGTCAATCCAGTCCCCGGTGAAGAGGTACTCCTTGGCCTTCCTGAAGCCGATTTCCCAGGGCAGGCTGGCGAACTGCACGTGCGGCCCTCCCCAGCGTACCGTGCGATCCGAGAAGCGCGCGTCCTCGGAGGCGAGTATCAGGTCGCAGGCGGTGGCGAGTATCAGGCCGCCCATGATGCAGTATCCCTGCACCTGCGCAATGGTCGGCTTCGGAAAATCGCGCCACCGCAGGGTGTTGTCCAGGTTCTGCTTGCGGCTGCGATCATAGGAGCCTGGGATTCCGGGCGCGTATGGTCGCTTTTCTCGGTCGGCCAATTCCTGCGGGCTACCGAGGTCGTGGCCGGAGGAGAAGTGGTCTCCGGCGCCCGCTACAATTACCACCCGTACCGAATCGTCGTCCGCTGCCGACATCAATGCATCGTCGAATTCCTCGAGCATGAGGCGGCTCTGGGCGTTCCGCACTTCCGGCCGGTTCACGGTGATTTTCAGGACGGGACCGTCGCTGTCCAGCAGCAGGTTTTCGTAGGACATTTTATACTCCGATTTACACTTTCCAGGTTAAGACGATACTAGATGTAGCCGTTCTTGCGGTCCCAGTTATTCGATTCACGTGACCTGAGCGACGGGTCGCCATATCCGCCTCCGCCCGAGGATAGCGCGACAATTCGGTCTCCCGGCCTGACCACTACGCCCGTCTGTTTTGTCGGCAGAACTGTTTCGACGCCGTCTGAGACTATGGAATACCTGTGCGGCAGACCGGGCTTTCCTCCTAGAACGCCGAACGGGGGTACAATGGCGCCGTCTCCAGCCGTGTTCAGCGAGGCTTCACCCTCTCCTTCATAGATGATTTCGCATACGGCGCCCAGGCCACCGCGCCACTGACCGTTTCCTGCCGACCCGGGTCTCAGTTCGTGGTTGACTACGAAGAGAGGGAAGCGTTCCTCCGTGACCTCGACGCTGTTGGCGCGGATACCGCCAGCGACGTTCACCTCTCCGACGCAGCTCCATCCGTCGTGACCAAGGGACGCTCCTCCGCCGCCTCTCGCCATGAAGAAGTGCCACAGGAAGGACTCGCCGGTTCTTGGGTCGTCGCCGGTGATTGCGTATCGCAGACGGCGGGAGAAGCCCGCGTTCACCGCCTCGGGGACCGCCTGGGACAGCGCCTTGAAGATCGCCTCGACGATCTCCTCGGCGCAGTGATTTGTGCTCATACACACTGGCGCGGGAGAGTCGGCGTTTACTATCAGGCCGCTGGGAGCAATGACTCTCAGTGGACCCATCGAGCCTTCGTTCTTCGGAACGTCGTATGGAGCGAGGTACATTATGGCGGCGTGGGCGAGCGACCTGGTATTGGCATAGGCGCTGTTTATGAATCCGGTGACCTGCTGGGAAGACTCGCCCAGGTCTATAGTCAGCGTGTCTCCGGCGACGGTGACCCTGGCCCTTATCGGAATCAGCTCCGAATCGAAGCCGTCGTCATCTACTAGTGACTCGCCGAAATATTCCCCGTCGGGCCAGTCCGAAATGAAGCTCCTGACCTGCGCCTCGGTAGCGTCGAGGATGCCATCCACTATTCGGGTTAGCCGTTCCGGGCCGTAGTGGTTAACGAGTTCCCGGATTCGCCGCTCCGCCGTCAGGACCGAGCCAATCTGAGCGTTCAGATCACCCAGGAAGTTCTTGGGATACCGGACATTCGCCGACATCATCTGAAGCAGGTCGTCGCGCGGTACGTCGCCGTCGTAGATCCTCAGCGGCGGAATTCGCAGGCCCTCGTGGAATATCTCGCTGGCGGACGGGTTGTAGCCGCCGTGGGTGCCTCCGCCAACGTCCGTGTGGTGCGCCCTGTTCACCGTCATGAACTTGAGCTCTCCGTCCACGAAGACCGGGCGTATCACGGTGAGGTCGGGCAGGTGCGATCCTCCAAAGTAGGGGTCGTTGAGAAGGAACACGTCGCCCGGAGCGATGCCGTCACCGAAGTAGTCCAGAACGGCGCGACCCGCAACCGGCAGCGCGCTTACATGCACGGGTATGCCCTCGCCCTGCGCGACGAGCCTGCACTGGCCATCCAGAATAGCGGTAGAAAAGTCCCGGCTGGCGTTCAGAATCTGGGATAGAGCGGTGCGGAGCATCACGTCCATCATCTCGATGGCGATAGATTCCAGGCGGTTTCCAACCACGGAGAGTGTGACGGAGTCTCCCTGGGTGTCGTCGGAGGCTTGGGTGAGAGCCTCTACTTCAATATGCAATATGCCGTCCCGGTCGAACCTTGCGGAGCATCCCTCGCCGACCACCACCGTATTGTAGTCAGTGTTGATGACGGCGGGGCCACTCGAAACATTCTTTAATGAATCGGCGTCTGAAGAGATTGCCGCGTTCGGTTCACTGCCATTGCGGGCAGAACCGACACCGCTGTCTAGCGACAGACGGCCCACCGCGCTAGCTCTGAGAGTAACGATTCTGATGTCCTGCTCTTGCTGGCGATAGGCGTAAAGCCGCTCGAATCGCTCGTGCATGTTTTCGGCCCAGCGCATCCTCAGATCCTCGTCTTGAAGGTTGAGGTTGGGAACATCCACCGTCACTTCGTATATCTGATCGAGATAGCGCATATCCGCCGATAGCTGGACACTGATATCCGACTCAGCGGCGCCTGCCGACCGGATTCTTTCCCGCCCATTCTCGACCAGGGTCGCGAACGCGGTCCGCAGCCCGTCGAGGTCCACCGTGCTGAGGCTGGACGGGTGGGACAGCGCAAGGTCGTACTTCAGGTCGGAGGCCATCATTCCGAAGGCGGACAGAACAGGACCGGCGGGCGGAATCAGAACGCGTTCTATGCCGATCTCTCTCGCCACCCTCGTAGCGACCAGACCGGCGGCTCCACCGAATCCCATCAGCGCGAACTCGCGGGGATCGAGTCCGCGACTCACGGAGGCCAGCCGTATGCCCTCGGCAATCGAACTGGATACGACGCGCAGTATCCCTTCCGCTGCCGCCTCGACGTCCAGGCCGAGAGGCTCGGCTACATTGGTCTGGATCGCTTCGATGGCGAGATCAGGTTCTAGCTCAACGGCTCCGCCCAGGAATCTTCCGGTATCGAGTAGGCCGAGAACTAGAGCGGCGTCGGTTACGGTCGGCTGCGTTCCGCCTCGACCATAGCACGCCGGACCGGGGTCGGCGCCGGCGCTCGTGGGGCCGACCCGCAGCACACCGCCCTCGTCCACGCGCGCGATGCTTCCGCCACCGGCTCCGAGCGTGTGTATATCTACGGTGGGAACGGCGATCTTCCAGCCCGACTCGAACTTCTCGCTGGTAATATGCGGACTGCCGGCCTCAATCAGGGTTATGTCGGTGCTGGTACCGCCCATGTCGAGCGCGATCACTCGTTCCTCTCCCAGCTGGCGGGCGACGTGCGCCGCTCCGGCCGCGCCTCCGGCCGGCCCGGAGAGTATGGACCTTACTGCCTGCTCTGAACTGTCCGCAATCGGGGCGATTCCGCCGTTGGATTGAATCACGAACAGCGGGGTGGAACTGCCTGCCTCCGAGATGCGAGTGTCCAGACGCTCCAGATAGCTGGATAGGGACGGGCCGACATAGGCATTTAGAGAAGTCGTCGAAAGCCTGTCGAACTCCTTGATCTGAGGCAATATGACGTGTGAAGCGGAGACGTAGGCGTCGGGCAGCACTTCCCGCACGATCTTCTCCGCCTCTATTTCGTGGTTGGGATTCAGAAACGAAAACAGGAAGCAGATCGCCACGGAGTCCACTCCCTCGGATTTGAGGTACTCGGACTTGCGCCTGAGATCATCCACGTCCAACTTGCGCCTGACGCTGCCGCTGGAGTCCACGCGCTCGGTGACTCCAACGCGCAGATAGCGCGGCGCCAGGGGCTCGACCTGGTCCATTCTCAGGTTGTACCTGTCCTCCTTCAGTCCTTCCCGTATCTCCAGCAGGTCTCTGAAGCCTTCGGTGGTGATGAGTCCGACCGTGGCCCCCTTCCTCTCGACGAGCGTGTTGGTGGCGACGGTAGTGCCGTGTATGATGACCTGTGCATTTTCCAGCAGGCCCCGGGTGTCCAGCCCCATGGACTTGGCCAGACCCTCTATGCCATTCAGCACGCCATCCGAGGGGTCGTCAGGTGTGGTAGGGGTCTTGAATACGACGGGTGAGTCATCGCCTTCCCCCATCGCGACGAGGTCGGTAAAGGTGCCGCCGACGTCAATGCCGATTCTCAATCCATACTTCCTTTCCGGGTCAATCCTTAGGGAATGACTGAATTATAGTTCATCCTCACCCTAGCCCTCTCCCTGAGGGAGAGGGGATTTTCAACATCCAAATGACCATCGCCTGACGGGGCTTTTCATGGTTGGGGGCGGATACGTTCTGCACGGTGGATTCGTGTAATCATTTACTTTGGTTTATAACACGACAGGAAAGTACAGGGAGTTTAACAGGTAAGTCACAGGGGGAGACAGGAAATTAGAACACCAGAGTTCTCCCAGCGTTTGCCAGCGTTTAGCTATGGGGGAGTTTCTTCGTCCCTCCGGTTTTCGGTCTGCATAACTCGAAGTTTATATATATCGGGTCTTAGGATCATCTTCGGATGCGCTCCGTGATTAGTTTGTATGTTCGGATTATAGCGCATTGAGGATGCGAAAGTGTAGTCCTATGGGCCGGGGAGATGCTGCATCAGTCTGGTCGGCATGTCGGAAAGTTTATCGAGCCTGACCCGCTCTGCCCTGCCCCTGGATACCTGCTTTCGCGGGCATGACGGATGAGCGACCCACCGACTGGACTGATACAAGTTCTACTGGTGATGTTATGTCAGGCGGGACCTCCGGTCAGGCGGTTAACCCATAGCCGGGTAAGGCGTTCTGCGTCCACGCCCAGGGCGACGCTGGCGTTGGTTGGGTTTCCGGTGAGGCCGTCCATGTCTGCGACCGTCTGGCCGGCGGTTAGTTCGCTGTGAGGCTCGACGCGGACGTAGGCTTCTCTCATGGTGAACAGCGTGGGGTCAATTGCGTAGGCCATGGCCGGAACGTCGTTGAACTGGGCGCCGTCGGGGTCGCGCAGTCGTCCCCTGCTTCTGTATGCGTTCTGTATGAAGGCGACGGCGTTCTGGAGGAGTTGCGTGGCCGATGTGTCAGTCCGCCACACCTGCTGAAGTTGTTCGGGCGAAAACTCCACCTCCCGGCATACGTCCAGACCCACCTGCGCTATGCGCGCGACTGAGCGATACACCACGTCAGCGGCCTGCGGATCGCCATGCAAGTTGGCGGTGGCGACCGGCGTCACGTTGCCGGGAACAGTCACCGCGCCGCCCATCACGACGACTTCTTTCAGAGAATCAGCCACCTGGGGAGCTATGTTGATAGCCAGAGCCAGATTGGTTAGCCGTCCGAGCGCGATGAAGGTCAATTCGCCGGGCGAATCCAGAACGCGCCGGACTATCTCGAAGACGGCATTGGCGGGTTGCGGCTCGATGTCCGGTGTTGGCGGGCTGGTGTCTCCCATACCGTCGGAGCCATGTATGTGAGGCGCGAGAGGCGGGTCGCCCAGCCCGAACGATCTGGACACGCCGGGATAGACGGGAATGTCGGAACGGCCAGCGGCCTCTAAAATAGTCAGCGCGTTGCGTGTGCATTGTTCCAGCGACACGTTGCCGAAAATCGTGGTCAACGCCTCGATTCGAAGCTCTGGACTGCCCAACGCGAACAGAAGGGCGGCGGTGTCATCAATGCCGGGGTCGGTATCTATTATCACACGTTTCATAATGAGTTCTCAGTTATCAACTTATCAATTGGGCGCGAGGCTGATACACTCTCAAGCGCGGCCTCGCGCCGACGCGAACAGTGAACATAGTACAGCATAAATTCGGTAGGAGGAATTATGAACGGCTACGAGTTGAAGCAGAAAGCACACTCCGGCGGGATCGTTTACGGCACTATGCTGAGCATGAGCCGGAATCCACGCTGGACCGGGCCGATGTCCGGCTTTGGACTGGACTACGTAATCATGGATAGCGAACATTCGCCACGCGGCAGGTCGGAGATGGCGGACTTCATAGCGGCGTTCTCGTTCAGCGGAGTGGTCCCGATTGTGCGCATTCCGATACCGGACTCGCACTATGTGACGATGGCGCTGGACGCCGGTGCCCACGGAATTCTCGCTCCGTACTGTGAGACGGTCGAGGAAGTCAAGGAAGTCGTTGCCGCGGCCAAATGGCGTCCTCTCAAGGGCGCGATGGTACGCAATGTTATGGACACGGGTGAGTTCCCCTCCCAGGCGACTAAGGAGTACCTGGAAGAGCGCAACCGCAACAGCGTGTGCATCGTCGGCATAGAGAGCGTCGCCGCAATCGAGAACCTGGACAACATCCTCTCGGTAGGCGGGATCGACGCGATCTTCGTGGGTCCCAACGACCTGACCATCACGCTGGGAATACCCGACCAGTACGACCATCCCGACTACGAGGCCGCGCTGCGAGAGATCATCCGGATCTGCCAGAAGCACAACGTCCCGAACCTGTTCCATCACCAGACGGTCGAACTTACGACCAAGTGGCTGAAGGAGGGCGTGCGATTCGTGCTGTACAGTTCAGACGCGCGGACCATGCACAACGGATTTAGGGACGAGTTCGGACAGATCAAGGCGGTGGGCGCGGAGTTGGAAGGCACGGAAGTTGAGGATGTAGGCGAGTCGGACGAAGTAATCTAGTGGTTCAACAGATTTATGATGATGGCTTATCTACCCACACCCTAACCCTCTCCCAAGAGGAGAGGGGGTAATTGGGAATCTGGATACGCTTCATTATTGAGTTGTTGGACTACTAGTCCCGGCGGGCAATACGTCGGTGATAGAATAACACCTAAAAACTGAGAGGCGAATATGTCCTGGAATTTCACGAACGTTAACGGACCATACGGCGGTACATCAGAAGGCCCGGCCTGGGACGGCAGCGGCCTGCTGTTCACTGTGATCCCGTACAGCTACATCATGCGCTACGACCCCGCAGAGCGCGCTTCGACCATCTACAAGGAAGGCACGAACAACGCGAACGGGCTCATGCTCGATCCGTCCGGTACGCTGTTCGCGTGCGAAGGCGGCGGCAGGCGCGTGGTGCGATACGAGGCGGACGGCAGCGCAACAGTGCTGGCGGACGGTTTCGAGGGCAAGAAGCTCAACGTGCCTAACGACCTGGCGATTGATCACGCAGGCCGAGTGTGGTTCACTGACCCGCTCTATGAAGGCGCGGGCGGCGCATGGTCGGAAGATCGTTCAAACAAGGAACTCGACCACGACTCGGTTTACCGACTCGACCCCCAGGCTGACGGCTCGTGGTCCATCACTCGTGTCACATTCGATACCACCCGACCGAACGGTCTGCTCTTTTCGCTGGCTTACAACACGCTGTATGTGGCGCAAAGCGGACGGCTTCCCGAAGAGAAGAGAGAACTTCGCGCCTACCCCGTCAACAATGATGGGTCTCTGGGCGACGGTGAGGTCATTCACGACTTCGGCGAGCATCGCGGCATTGACGGTATGTGCCTGGACGTCGAGGGCAATATAGTGGCGACCGCCGGATTCCGCGAGAGCGGTCCAGGGCCGATGATCTATGTCTTCTCCCCATCCGGCGAGGTCATAGAGACGCATCCGCTGAACGTTGATCGCCCCACGAACTGCACGTTCGGCGGGGAGGATTTATCCACGCTCTACGTCACGACTGGAGAGGGGCACCTGCTCCGCGCGTACACAGAGCGGCAGGGAAGGCTGCTCTACCCGTAGGTGGGGCTTTCGATTTGATTTCCGGCCTAGGGGCAACCACAAGGGTTGCCCCTACGGAGCGCTGATGTCGAATGACCCTAACCCGTGGGAGAGAGGGGTATGGCGCGAGAAGCTGAGATATTGATAGTAGGCGGAGGTATCGCGGGAGCCGCTACCGCCTATTACCTGGCTCGCCACGGACGCGAAGTCGCGCTCGTAGAGAGAGGCGAGATAGCGTCGGAGGCGTCCGGCGCCAACGCAGGGCAGATAGGGGCGACGGGCTGGGGAACAATGCCAGACCTCGGTTCGTACCTGACGATGGGCAGCCTGCAACTGTTCAAGGAGTTGCAGCTCGACCATGGCTACGACATCGAGTTCCGACAGTCGGGTTCGCTGACCGCGATCCACACGCCCGAGCAGTACGACTATATGCGAGACCGGGTTCTGGAGATGCGCTCTCAGGGGTCCGAGGTCGAGCTTCTGACGACGAGAGAGGCCCGCGCGATGGAACCGGAGGCCAATCCCGCCCTGTTGGGATTCATGTACACGCCGCTCCGCGCCCAGGCCGATCCGGTGAAGGCCACTCGCGCCTTCGCGGACGCCGCTGCCCAGTCGGGAGCGCGCATTCTCACCAATCACACAGTGTTGGGCGTTGCCCCTCGTCCCGAAGGTGGGTATTCAGTAGAGTCCATTCGTGGCGAGATCGCTTGCGGGTCGTTGGTGATAGCGGCGGGCGCGTGGTGCGGACCGTTGGGCAGAATGCTGGGACTCGATATTCCCATCATTCCGGTACGCGGTCAGATGTGGGCTACTGAGAGCTTGCCACCGAGTGTGTTCCAAACGCAGTCGTCAGCGGAGTCCGCTCACATCTGGAGTGTTGATGACGGCGCGGACGCCGATACTCCCCCAGAGTTGACGCATAAGGACGGATTGCGGGTAACGCGACACCTCTACGGCAGACAGCGACGGAACGGCGAAATAATCTTCGGCGGCGACAGGCAGATGACCGGCTACGAAAAGGCCGTCGAACACACCGGCATCGAGGTGAACAAGGGACACGCGTCTGAGATCATACCGATGCTGTCCAGCTTGCCGGTTGCTCGGACGTGGTCGGGTCTGATGCCCTTCTCCATGGACAGCGCGCCAATCATCGGCAAAATAGGCTTGCGCGAGAATCTTTACATCGTGAGTGGGCTGGCGAGCTCGGGCTTTGGTCGTGGGCCTATGGCAGGCAAGCTGCTGGCGGACTTCATTCATACGGGACACAGGCCGCAGGTGTTGGCGGAGGCGGACCCCGGGCGGTGTGTGACAGAATCAGCGGTGGGCTAGTACCAAATCCATATGAATACGACATGCTCAACCACTCACTCGTCGTTCCCGCCCTCGGAGACCTTTGCATAACCAAGGTCATTGGGAGACAATCTCATATGTCCATTCTAG
>VXRN01000026.1 GCA_009838465.1 Dehalococcoidia bacterium | reverse complement strand
GCCCCATCCGCCCCTGATGATAACCGGAAGCAGCGTTGACTCCATGCGGACCGCCGCCAGGTACGACATGCTGCCCTTCACCTCCAGCCAGATGGGACTCGACGGCGTGCGTGCGCAGTACGGTGTGCTGTCCCACGCACATAGGGAACTCGGCAAGCCTGTGAGCGACATCCGCCTCGGCGTACAGTGCATCACCCACGTCGCGCCCACCGACGAGGAGGCGCTGGAAGCCCTCGAATACGCTCGCTGGCAGAACCGCGCCCAACGAGGCCTCAATCGGCAGGCCGTGAAATCCGGCAGGATAGATGCAATCCCCTACGAAGGCGAACTCGACGACGAGGCGTTCATGGACAGGTTGTTCTTCGGCAGCCCCGAGACGGTCGTGAAAAAGCTAAGGAAGTTCGCCGATGCCGGCGCGACTCACGTCAGCAACTGGATGATGTTCGGCGGAATCGAGCACGAGAAGCTGATGCGCTCCATAAGACTGATGGGTGAGGAAGTCATCCCCGCCCTGAGAGACACTGGTCCCAGCCCGCTCCTGGCCGAAGAACTGCTCTCCGAACCCCTGATCACAAATGAAGAACTCCAGGCTGCCAGACTAGCTCGCTCCCCCCGCGACATGGCGACTTAGAGCAATCGTCCCAAGCCATGTTGCGCCGAGTATGCCAAGCCTTTTAACATGGGCGTTGAACTTTCAGCAGGGGTGACGCAATGGGAGCGTTGAGCGACATTACAGTACTTGATATGTCCAGGATACTGGCCGGGCCTTTCGGCACGCAGATTCTGGCAGACCTGGGCGCGACGGTCTGGAAGATAGAGTCGCCCTGGGGCGACGACACACGCGGATGGGGACCGCCGTTCGTAGGCAGCGAGAGCGCCTACTACCTCTCCGCCAACAGGGGCAAGAAGAGCTTGATAGTCAACCTCAGAGACCCGCGCGGCCAGGACATCATCAAGAAGATGGCGCACAAGGCCGACGTGGTCGTCGAGAACTTCAAGGTCGGCAACCTCAAACGCTTCGGGCTCGACTACGAATCCCTCTCCGCTGTCAACCCCGGCATCATCTACTCCTCCGTGACCGGCTTCGGGCAGACTGGCCCCCGCGCCGAGGAGCCCGGATACGACGCCGCCCTCCAGGGCATGACCGGCGTCATGAGCGTGACCGGCGAGCCCGACGGTCGCCCTTCCAAGGTCGGCGCGGCCTGGATTGACATCCTCACCGGCCTCACCTCAACGATAGGCATACTCGCCGCGCTTCACGAGCGCGAGATAAGCGGCAAGGGGCAGCACATAGACGTCTCCCTGTTCGACGTTGGCATCGCCATGATGGCCAACATCGCCCAGAGTTATCTCGCCACAAAGGAGACTCCCGGCAGGCTCGGCAATGCTCACCCGCAGGTCGCACCCTACCAGGACTTCCGCGCCTCCGACGGCTTCTTCATGCTGGCTGCCAACAACAACGACCAGTTCAAGCGGCTGTGCGACACCGTCGGACTGCCCGACCTCCCCGAAGACGAGCGTTTCAGGGAAAACGCCGACCGTGTTCGCAACCGCGAGGCCCTTGAAACCCTGATCAACGGGAAAATGGGTGCCAATACCCGCGACTACTGGATGGGCGAACTCCAGAAGGCGGGAATCACGGTCACCTCCATCAACACCGTAGCCGACGCCTTGGACGACCCACAGGCCGCCGCTCGCAAGTCGGTCTGGAACATAGACCACCCGACGCTCGGCAGCGTGCCTCTCCTCGCGAGCGCGCTCCAGCACATGAGCCGCACCCCTGCTAAGTCGCAGGGACACCCGCCCCTGCTCGGAGAACATACGGAGGAAGTGCTGAGAAACGACCTCGGCATCCCCAACGACGAGATACAGACCTTAATCACCGACGGCGTGGTCACGGGCAGGTCCGATTCTTGACTCTACCCCTCCAGAACATAACCGTCGTCGAGGCTTCTGAAGGTGTCGCTGGCGCGTTCTGTGGTCGTATGCTCGCCGCTTTCGGCGCCGATGTAATAAAGATCGAGCGTCCACCAGGCGGCGACCCGACTCGCGTGGCCGAGCCGGTTCTGCCCAATGTTACCGTATCCGAGTCGAGCGCTCTCCACCTTCACCTCAACATGGGCAAGCGAAGCGCGCTGTTGGATTGGCATACCGAGCACGGCTCCAAATCCCTGAAGCGACTCATCCAAGACGCTGATGTACTGCTTGAAGACTGGAACACCGCAATGCTCGAACGCATGGGCCTTGCGAACGGCGTAGAGTCACTCAATCCGTCCCTCGTCAATCTTTCACTGACGCCCTTCGGCGCTGGCGGACCCTATTCGGACTGGACGACCACGCCGCTGGTCAGCCTGGCGCTGGGTGGCTTCCTATACCTGTCCGGTGACGAGGACCGCGAGCCTCTCGTCATTCCCGGCCGTCAGCCCGAGTACCTAGCCGGACTGCACGGTTACGGTGGCCTGATGATGGCCCTGCTGGAACGCCAGCGGACGGGAAGGGGAAAGAGGGTGTCCGTCTCGGAGATTGAGACGCTCGCCGCCCTTCACCAGTTTACCACCGTGATGCACACCTACGGCGGAGTGGTGCGCAGCAGGCACGGCGCTCGCTGGGAGAACAAGGGCAACTACGGACGCTATCCCATCACGATTCTCCCCTGCAAGGATGGCTATGTCTCATACGCCGTCTCCACCGAGGGTCAGTGGGACCTTCTCTTCCCCATGGTTGGACAGCCGGAACTGCTGGAAGACCCGCGCTTCGTGACTTTCGAAGTGCGCCGCGAGCACGCCGACGACATTGACGCCATTCTCATTGACTGGATGAAGGACAAGACACGACAAGAAGTGTTCGAGTACGCTGCGGGCGACTGGTCCGAACCCGCCTCACCCCTACTGAACCTGTCCGAAACTCTGGCCGACGGACAACTGGCGCACAGGAATTTTTTCACCGACGTCGAGCATCCCGACGCGGGTACTATCACCTATCCCACCGTCCCGTTCCGTATGAGCGCGACGCAACCCCAATTCCGTTCCGCCCCCAGGCTCGGAGAGCACACCGACCAAGTCTTGGGCGCACAAACTCCCTCTCCCTCAAGGGAGAGGGCTGGGGTGAGGGTGAATACATACCCCTCTCAGCCTTTGAGGAACAAGAGTGAATCACCCCCACTAGCCGACATCCGCATCCTCGACCTCACCCGCGTCTGGGCCGGTCCACTCGCCACCCGAATCCTCGGCGACTTCGGGGCAGATGTCATTAAGATAAGCGACCCCCGCGTGCCGATTGACCGCCTGGGAGGCACGAACAACAAGCTCAACCGCAACAAGCCAAACCTGGCCCTGCGCCTCGATCACGACAGCGGCCGCGATGCGTTCCTGGAGTTGGTTAAGACCGCCGACGTGGTGGTGGAAAACTTCCGCCCCAGAGTCATGCGAAACTTCAACCTGACTTACAAGAACCTGCGCGCCGTCCGACCCGACATTATCATGTGTTCAATGCCTGGATACGGTACGACCGGCAAGTACGCTGATTATCCCGCCTTCGGCCCATCGGTCGAAGCGATGACCGGCCTACCAAGCATGATGGGCTACGAGGGCGGTCCTCCTCGCACCTCCTCGCTCGCATTTCCCGATCCGGTGTCGGCTCTCAACTCCGTCGCCGCCATCATGACCGCGCTCAACCACCGCAGGCGCACGGGACAGGGCCAGTTCATAGACCTCGCTCTAATAGAAGGCCCGATATGCCAGATAGGCGAGTTCATTGCTGCCCATTCCCGCACCGGAATTCAACCGCCGCGCGTCGGCAACTCCCACCCCCACCACGCTCCATACGGCGTCTATCCCACGCGCGGCGAAGACGAGTGGATAGCGATCTGCGTCACTTCCGATGAGCAGTGGCGCGAGTTGTGCCGCCTAATGGGCAAACCAAAATTGGCGAACTCCGGCGAATTTATGGTTGAGGCCGCGAGACGAAAAGATTTGAACATCCTCGATGAAATCATCGCTCAGTGGACCCGCGAACAAGACGGAACCGAACTAGCCGCAGCCCTCCAGTCCGCTGGCATCGCCGCTGGTCGCACCGCAAAGAACTATCAGCTTCTCGCCGACCCGCATCTTAACGCGCGGAACTTCTTCGTGGAGATCGATGAGCCGGACGTAGGAACGAAAACCTATCCTGGTCAAGCCATCAGGATGGAAGGAATGGATCGCGCATCATGGATTCCTTCCGCTAGACTGGGGGAGCACACTGGCCCAATCCTGAGCCAGCTTCTTGGCATGAGTCTGGGGCAAATAGCCGACTTGGAACGGAACGAAACAATAGGCTTATACTCAGAAAATGAAATCTAACCACTAAGAACTAACAACTCAAAAGAGGTAGCGCATTGGCAGACGTAACAATACACTCACCCATGACAGGCCGCGTGATTGAGGTTCTTGTGTCGGAGGGCGACTCCGTAAGTAATGGCGACGTGGTCGTGGTCGTCGAGTCCATGAAGATGGAAAACGAGATAATCTGCGACTACGACGGAACAGTCTCCGCCGTCCACGTCGAAGAAGACCAGTCCGTCTCCGAGGGTGACCAATTAGTCATAGTTAATACAGATTGATGTTTCCCAAAATCCTCATCGCAAACCGAGGCGAAATCGCCTGCCGCGTCATCAGAACCTGCCGACGGCTGGGGATAGCGACCGTCTCCATCCACTCCACCGCCGAGGGATCGCCCTTGCACGCCGAGCTAGCTGACGAAGCCGTCATCCTGCCCGACTCGCCCAACCCCATCTCCGCCTACCTGGACGTTGACAACATAATCTCCATCGCGAGAGAGACCGACGCCCACGCCATCCACCCCGGCTACGGCCTGCTCTCCGAGAACCCCGACCTCGCCGACGCCTGCGCCGAATCCGGCATAGCCTTCGTCGGCCCGCCCACATCCGTCATCAGGCTCATGGGCAACAAGCGCGAGGCGCGTCGCAGAGTTGCGGACGCTGGCGTCCCCGTCCTGCCCGGCGCCGAACTGACCTCCGACGCCGACGACCTCGAAGCATCCGCCGGATCCGTCGGATACCCACTCATGGTCAAGGCCAGCGAGGGCGGAGGCGGCATCGGTATGCAGGTGGTGTCCGATCCGGGGCGGCTGGCAAGGGCCGTCTCCCGCACTCGCTCCTCAGCCAGGCGCGCCTTCGGAAGCGAGGATGTCTATCTCGAAAGATTCATCCCCGGAGCCCGGCACATTGAGGTACAGATCGTCGGCGATGTGGAAGGATTATCTTCCCACCTATGGGAGCGCGAGTGCTCTGTCCAGCGCAGGCACCAGAAAGTAATCGAGGAAGCCCCGTCGCCTTCCATATCACAGATAACCCAAGACCGGCTTACCTCCCTGGCAGCCCAGGCAGCCCAGACCGTCGGTTACAGGAACGTCGGGACCTTCGAATTCCTTCTTGACCAGGACGACCAATTCTACTTCATCGAAGCCAACACTCGCCTCCAGGTCGAGCACGCCGTTACCGAGATGATTACCGGCATAGACATCGTGGAGCGACAGTTGAGAATAGCCGCCGGCGAGTCCGTGCCGTCCGAATCTCCCCCCATCAACGGCCATGCCATCCAGTGCCGCATATACGCAGAAGACCCCGACACCTTCATCCCGTCGCCTGGGACCCTGGAGGAATTCCACATCCCCACCCTCGACGGCCTCCGCGTTGACACCGGCTTCCGTGCCGGGGACGAAGTATCCTCCTACTTCGACCCTCTGCTCGCCAAGGTCATATCATGGGGCGAGACACGCGATGCGTCCATCTCCCTGATGCGCCAGGCTCTCGACCAAACCCGAATCTCCGGCCTCAAGACCAACGTCCCCACCTTGCGCGGGGCCATTCAAAGCGCCGAGTTCGCAAGCGGCAGATACACCACCGACCTTCTTCAATCGCTCGCCGCCTCTTGATGATAAGATAGCGCCGCGAAAATTCCCCTTCCCTCGATGGGCTCACAACGGCAGGCAAATATGCAGTCAGCTATGAATACCACTCAACAGACCTCCTCTCCCTCAGGGCTTACAGAGGTAGGTAAATGAGCAAATCGGCTATGAATACAGGCAGAAAATCCCCTCTCCCAGAGGGAGAGGGCTAGGGTGAGGGAGATTCCCTCTACCAATCAAACTCATACCGGCCAAGGCTCAAGGAGATCTCCGCATGGACGCGGACGCGTGGCGATTGCAGGCTCAGACCGCGATGCACGAACAGGGAACCCTGCTCGAAATCGCGCGGATCATCCTCGCCTTCGCCGCGGACATGGACGACCTCACCCGAGAAATCTGCCGCGAGATAGTCGAACGCCACCATTACGACCACTGCGCCATATACCTGTCGCAAAGGGAATGTGGTGCGCTGAGACTCGCACACGGCGACAGGATCGGCGAGGATCTCTCCGAACGTGAGGCAGACGCGCTCGCCTCCGAGTCCGCCGAGCGCTCTCAGCCACTGATCTCCCGAAACGCCGATTCCTGGCGCATCGCGGTTCCCATCGAGGACGGCTCTGCTACTCTCGGCGTGCTGGTCACCGCTTCCGTAGGCTCCGACGCCGACGCCCACCACGCCTTCGCCATCTGCAAAGCCCTCGCCAGGCTCATCGCCATCGGCATACAGAACGCCCTCCTCCGCAGGCTGGATCTGGAACTGGAGGCTCGACAAGAGCGCGGACGCATACCCGGTGAATTCCACGACGAATGAGCAGGAACGCTTACCGTTGATTATAGCTGTCCCTCCCAGCGCGTATCCGGTTTCCACCCTGGATCCGTCCTATACCCCGACCGACCAATTGTGCTAAAATGTCTGCGTAGTGAACCGACTCTATACCCTACGAAACATAAGTCAGGAATTATATACGAGCCCCGATGGGCGGAAGAAAAATTTCCCCCGTAGCTAACGCAGGTGATTAACAGGTGGGTAACAGGCGTTCTAACCACCTGTTACCCACCTGTCACTCCACCAGAAGTCACCTGTACAACTATAAACCAAAATATATGAGAGCCGAAGTTCAGTCGTAACAGCGAGGAGACACCTCTATGGTCTGGCAGCCCGAAATCGAGGAACTTGAGCATCGCAAGTCGCTCGCCATGCGAATGGGTGGCGAGGAGCGCATCGCCCGCCAGCACTCCGAGGGCAAACTGACCGTCCGCGAGCGCGTGGACACGCTTCTCGACCCGGGCACTTTCTTCGAGATAGGCGAACTCGCGGGCTACGGCGAATACGACGAGGACCGCACCCTCACCGGCTTCACCCCCTCGCCCTATGTAACCGGACTTGGCAGAGTGAATGGCCAGCTGGTCGTGGTCGGCGGCGAGGATTTCACCATACGCGGAGGCACAGCCGCCGGCCCCGCCCGACGCCGACCCAAGAACAACAAGTGGGCCGACAGCTTCGCCCTCCGCTTCGGTGTTCCCCTCATCTACATGGCCGACGGCGCCGGAGCCAGCGTCCGCGGTGTCCAGTACGACCAGGGCGGACACCTCCCAAGCTCCGACGATTTCAACAGCGAGGTCGAACTCCTCGGCAAGGTGCCCGTCGTAGCCGCGATAGTGGGCTCCGTCGCCGGACGCCCCGCCGGACGCGCCATGATGGCCCACTGGACTGTCATGGCCAAAGGTTCCAGCCAGATATTCCCTGGCGGCCCTCCCGTCGTCCGCCGCGCCATATCCGAGGAGATAGACAAAGAGACCCTCGGCGGCTCCCACGTCCATGTCCACCGGAGCGGCGCCGTCCACAACGAGGCCGAGAACGAAGAAGACCTCTTTGCACAGGTGCGCCGTTACCTCAGCTATATGCCGCCCAACGTGTGGGAAATGGCCCCACACGTCACACCCACCGACGACCCCAACCGCCGCTCCGAAGAACTGCTCGGTATCATCCCCAGAAATACCCGGCGCGGATACGACATGCGAAAGTTGATCGAGCTTGTCGTTGACAAAGACAGCTTCTTCGAGATTCGCCCCCACTGGGGGCAAACGGCCATAACCGGACTCGCCCGCGTCAACGGCTACGTCGTAGGCGTCGCCGCCAACGACCCCCGTCACCTCGCCGGAGCCATAGACACCGATGGGGCGAACAAGCAGACTCATTTCCTCGACGTGTGCGACACGTTCAATATCCCGATAGTCCTCTTCAACGACGTCCCCGGATTCATGGTCGGCAGTCAAGCCGAACTCCAGGGCACCATTCGCCACGGGATGCGCACCCTAATGGCCAACGCCCAGCTAACCGTTCCGGTGATACAGATTCACGTCCGCAAGGCATTCGGGCTGGCCGCCGCCGCGACCGGCAGCTCCGTCCCCGTCCACCTGCGACTCGGTTGGCCCTCCGGCGACTGGGGCTCCATCCCCGTAGAGGGCGGAGTCGAGGCCGCCTATCGCCGCGACATAGCAGCCTCTCCTGACTCAGACGCGCGGCGAGCGGAACTCGAAGACATGATGAATAAGTACCGCTCACCCTTCCTCGTCGCCGAGGCCTTCGATATCGAAAAGATGATAGACCCGCGAGACACCCGCCCGTTCCTGTCCATGCTCGTCGAGGCCGCCCAGTCCCCCCTCAAGCGCAACCTCGGCCCCAAGCCCAAATACGGCGTTCGCCCCTAAGATTCCCATCCCCCTTCACTGGCTCACAAGCGTATGCAAATATGCATACCGACCATGATAAAGTCCCTTCCCTCGTCGAGGGGGAAGGTTAGAGCCTGCCCCGTACTTGATACGGGGATGGGGGTGAAATACACTCCAGTCACCCCCACGAAGGGAGACCTCCGCATGACTATCGTCGCTCCCGCGAAGGGAGACCTTTGCACAACTACCGTCATTCCCGTGAAAGCTTGTCCTCGTGAAAACGG
>VXRN01000061.1 GCA_009838465.1 Dehalococcoidia bacterium | reverse complement strand
ACCCCTGGGTTCCCGCCTTCGGGGGAACGACGAGTAGGTGTGCGGGAATGACGAGTGGTAATCGGAGTATGTCATTTTCATATGGTTTTGGCACTAGTTGATGAGGGCTATGAAGACGCCGGCGACGACTGCCGACCCGATGACGCCGGCTACGTTGGGGCCCATCGCGTGGGGCAGCAGGAACGTTCGCGGGTTGGACGCCTGACCGACGTGGTGCGAGATTCGAGCGGCCATTGGGACGGCTGAGACTCCCGCCGATCCTATGAGCGGGTTTATCTTTTCTTTCAGGAAGAGATTCATGAACTTGGCGAATAGCAGCCCGCCGATGGTCCCACAGGCGAAAGCCACGAGACCGAGTCCCAGGATGATGAGCGTATCGAACTGGAATACGCGCTCGGCGGATAGCTGAGTGCCGACGGTCAGCATCAGGAAAATGGTCGCGATGTTCAGAATCTCGTTGGACGCGGCGGAGGTCAGGCGTGGAACGGCCCCGCTCTCGCGGAAGAGGTTTCCTATCATGAACATGGCGATGAGGGGCGCGGACTTGGGCACGATGAGTATTATGCCCACCATTGCTATGGTCGGGAAAAGCAGCCTTTCGAGGCGCGATACCCTCCTGGGAGGCGACATCTCGATCTCGCGCTCTTTCCTGGTGGTGAGCAATTTCATCAGAGGGGGTTGGATGAACGCCACGGCCGCCATGTAAGAGTATGCGATGACAGCGGTTATGCCGAGGATTTCGGGCGCGAGGTTGGCGGAGAGGAATATGGTGGTGGGGCCGTCGGCTCCGCCTATGATGCCGATTGAGGCCGCCTCGGACAGCTCGAACATACCGGTCGCGAGCGCGCCCCAGAAGGCGACGAAGATGCCCACCTGCGCCGCCGCGCCGAGGAGCAGAGTCTTAGGGTTGGATATGACGGGGCCGAAGTCGGTCAATGCTCCGAGACCGAGGAAGATGATGGGCGGCAGGATGTTCCAGAATGAAAGGCCGTAGTGAAAGATGATGCCGAACAGACCGGATTCCTGGAATCCCGCGCCGGGATCCGGGAGTGTGAGCAGTCCGGTGAGGGGCAGGTTGGCTATGACGACGCCCAAGCCGATAGGCAGCAGTTCGTAAGGCTCCATATCCCTTGATACGGCGAGATAAATGAGGAAGAGGCCGACGGCTATCATCACGGCTTCGCCCGGCCCCAATTCGCTGAAGCCTGTTGACGTGAGAAAATTTAGAAATTCGTCCAAATGCTGTAAGTCCTGAATGTACCTAGTATTCCAACATTATTTAGTGGATATGTATTTGGCCCTCACCCCCGTATCAAGTACGGGGCAGGCTCTAACCCTCTCCCAGAGGGAGAGGGGATAAATGGGAAGCTGAATATCCATCACAATTAAGTTGTCGCACCACTAATCGTCTGAAGACGGAGACCGGAGGTAGGGCCTGGATTCGAGAAGCGCGGTTACGGCGATTGCGGCGGCGGTGGCGCGGTTCCTGGCCTCCGTGTCAACAGCCGGGGCATCTTCTTCCTGGGACGCGAGATCTTCCTGATCCTCCTTGTCGAACAGGCGAGACACCTGTCTTATGACAAGGACCGCGACGAGAAGGAGTACGAGCACGCTGAATGAGGTGCCGATCCCTATGCCTGTCAGTATGAGCGCGTCGGGCTGTTCCAACGGGTCCTCCTCCGAGTTGTCGCGCCGATTTTACACTACGGCGGTGGGAATAGTGAATTTTCTCCGGTGATGGGCCAGGGTCTTTCGATAATCAGCCAATTAAACCAAGTACGTTCGTGGTGACCCTTCGACAAGCTCAGGGCGAACGACAGAAATGGTATCGGGAAATAACCGAAAAACCCTGGGTGAGAGGCCGGTTGAAGCGGTGTCTCGAAGGGGGATAGAATCGGCATTAGCAGCGGCAAAGGGAGGAAATATGCTCAGGCTGGCATTTCGGGCTGCGCTCCTGGACGGCAGCGTGTACGAGGAGATCAGAGAGAAGCAGGAGACGGCGTTCAGTGCGCTGGGAGTGGTCCTGGTGGCGGGAATCGCGTTCGGGATGGGAATCTGGGGACTGATACGAAGTCCGGCTCAACAAGGACTAGACCTAGACCAGAATCTGTATCTGGTACTGGCGGTATCGTCTATATTCACGAGTTGGGTCGTCTGGACCGTGTTAGTGTGGCTGCTGGGCCGAATTCTCTTTTCCGGCAGAGAGGGCTATCGCGTGAGCCTGCGGTCCCTGGGCATGTGCTACATTCCGCTGGCGCTGTGGCTGCTGATTGGAGTGCCGGCAGTCGGAGCGGCGCTGTTCATGATGGGAGCGATCTGGACGCTGGCAGCCGGGGTCGTGGCGGTGAAGAACGTTCACGCTATTTCATGGTGGAAGGCTGGAATATCGGCTGCCGTCGGGTGGTTCTGGGCTATAATCGCGGCGCCTCTCTTTCTAGTGGTGCTGCCGTTGACCTCGGGGACGACGGCCTAGCCACGCGGTAGTCTTGGGTGGAGAATTCTTGTAGTATCTATGTTACGAGTCTGAAATTCAGGAAACACCCGGAGCCAAAGCTATGTCTCAGCGGCCCAAGACCAAGATCGTTTGCACGCTCGGTCCCGCTACCAAGTCGTATGACATGATTTGCCAATTGATCGAATCCGGTCTGGCCGTCGCGCGGCTTAATCTTTCTCATGGCAGTTCGGCCGAACACCAGGAATTGTTTCGCACGGTGCGAAAGGCGTCCGACGACCTTGAGATTCCAGTTGGAATAATGGTGGACATCCCAGGGCCGAAGTACAGGACGGGGCCGCAGTCCCCCGGCGATTTCGACCTGGACCCGGGGGACTCGGTGACGCTGACAAGCCGCGACATTACAGGAAATCCGAGCAGGCTCGGCGTGTATCCATCGGGAATACACAATGACGCGGTGGTCGGAGGCCGCATCCTGGTTGACGATGGGATAATTACGCTGGAAGTCGTCTCCGTATCGGGGCAGGAGGTCGAGTGCAGAGTGGTGGACGGAGGCAGGATTACCGAAGGACGCGGGGTTACCACCCCGGGTCGCGCTCCGACGCTGCCTCTCTTCGACTATCGAGGTATGCACGGCCTGGGTTTCGCGGCCAGCTCCGGGGCGGACTTCGTGGCCTTGTCGAACATAACCAAGTCTGAAGACGTCTATACGGCGCGGCAGTTGCTTCATATGCGGGGCAGCGCTCCCTTTATCATCTCGAAGATCGAGACAGCGGAGGCGATAAACGGCTTCGACAGCATTCTGGACGCCAGCGACGGGGTGATGGTGGCGAGGGGGGACATGGGCGTGGAGATCAAGATGGAAGCGGTCCCGGCTGAGCAGAAGCGCATCATATCCAAGTGCAATGTCGCGGGGAAGCCGGTGATTACGGCCACCCAGATGCTGGAATCTATGGTAGATTCTTCTCAGCCGACGAGGGCCGAAGTTACCGACGTGGCGAACGCCGTTTACGACGGCACGGACGCGATCATGCTTTCCGGCGAAACCTCGATTGGGAAGTATCCCGACAGAGCGGTGGACGTGATGCGCAAGGTGGCGCTGGAGACCGAGAGCTATCTCGATCACGACCGGATCCTGGTGGAGAAGGGACTCTCTTCGGAGCAGCAGACGGACGATGCGATCAGCTTCGCCGCCGCGAATATAGCGAACCAGATGAGCGCGGGCGCGATAGTCGCCTTCACCGAGTCCGGGGGAACCGCGCGAAGGGTGTCGAGATACCGGCCTCGCCCACCGATCTTGGCGCTGACTCCGCATGAGTCTGTCCAGCGTGAGCTGACGTTAAGCTGGGGGGTGAATCCGATTATCATGGAGCCGCCGTTGACAAACCTCGAGAACCTGTTCGACGAGGCTGAAGAGCAAGCGGTTTCGTCTGAATCTCTCGCCGACGGGGATAAACTGGTGCTTACCGCGGGAACGCCGCTTGGAGTACCCGGCAGCACCAACTTCCTGTACGTGATGAACGTATCGGTGGACGGTGAAGGGTCATCGGACTAAGAGACCCAGGGTGAGGGTGTCCAAGGTGGATACTCTGCCGTTGGTATTGAAAGCGAAATGTCAGGGGAGCCGTTGAAAATGCTGAATCTATATAACACCCTCACAAAAGAGATTGACGAGGTTTCCCCACTGCAAGACGGCGTGGTGAGGATGTACACCTGCGGGCCAACGGTGTACAGGGACGCGCACATCGGCAACCTGCGTTCCTATCTCATGGCCGACTGGATACGGCGTATTCTGTCTGCTCAGGGCCTGAACGTAGTCCACATCAAGAACATCACCGACGTAGGACATATGCGCCAGGAGATGCTGGAGCGGGGTGAGGACAAGATAATCGCAGCGGCCCTGGAAGAGGGCAAGACGCCCGCAGAGATAGCACAGTTCTATACCGACCGTTTTCTGGCGGACGAAAGAAAACTGAAAATCCAACCCGCGCACGAGTTTCCGAAGGCTACCGACCACATCGAAGAGATGATCGAGATCGTGGAGGGGCTCGTCGAAAAGGGTTACGCATACGAGGCGGACGGCAACGTCTATTTCTCCGTATCCGAGTTTCCTGAATACGGCCAGTTGTCAGGCAACATACATGAAGCCGAACTTCTGGAGGCGGTCAGGGTGGAAGCCGACCCACTCAAGCGGGACCCGCGAGACTTCACTCTTTGGAAGGCTGCCGAACCGGGACGAATGGTCAAGTGGCCCAGTCCCTGGGGGGAGGGCTTTCCGGGATGGCACATAGAGTGTTCCGCCATGTCTATAAAGTACCTGGGCCAGAAATTCGACATCCACACCGGGGGAGTTGACAACATCTTCCCGCACCACGAGGGCGAAATAGCGCAGAGCGAGGGGTTTACCGGCGAGCCGGTGGTCTCCTCTTGGGTACATGGCCAGCATCTGCTCGCGGATGGGGTCAAGATGGCGAAATCAGCGGGCAACTCGTTCATAATGTCGGACATCGAGGCCCAGGGAATAGACTCGATGGCATTTCGGTACCTGTGCATGACAGCCCGTTACAACACCCGCCTCAACTTCACATTCACGTCTTTAAGAGCGGCGCAGCGCGGTCTGCAACGGCTCAGGAATCGCATATGGCAATGGGCGATGGAAGAAGACGAGCAATCCGCAAACGGCGCGGACGTGGAGGAGTGGACGGGCAGGTTTTTCGATACCGTGAACTCGAACCTGGATATGCCCGGCGCGCTGGCGCTGACCTGGGAAATGTCGCGCTCAGACCTGTCGGCTCCTACCAAGCTGGCGCTAGTCCAGAAGTTCGATGAAGTACTCGGGCTCAACCTGATGGACGTGGTGGATGAGTACCGGACAGGGTCGGAAATACAGGAGCGGCTTGCCCTGAGATCAAGCCTTCGCCAGAAGAGAGAATATGAGGGAGCCGACCGCGTAAGGTCCGATCTCGAGGACGCCGGATTCGTCGTCGAAGACGACTTGGCAGGGTCTCGAATAAGGCCCAAGGCCGCCTGGGAGAAACTCACTGAGGACCGCGACATCGTGTCTTCCGCCGCTGAAGTCCCGTCGCTCGTCAATGAAGACGACTCGTATGACATTACCGTAGGCATAGTCGCCTGCAATTACGTTGACGACTTAAAGCGCGCGGTTAGCAGCGCCTTCAGATGGAGTAATGGGCGCAGCCTGGAGGCGGTTATCCTGGACAACGGTTCGATGGGCGAAACTTCGGAATGGCTGGAGGGTCTGGCAGCGAAAGACGCGCGGGTCAGGGTCATTCACGCGGACCACAAGCTGGGCGAGGGGGCGGCAAAGAACATAGTCCTGAAGCAGAGCCTGGGTCGGACAGTCATACTTCTGGATACCAGCGCCGAGATATGCTCGGATATCTACGGTCGAATAGAGGAGATGCTGGACCAGAAGGACGCGGGAGTAGCAGGACCTTTCGGTCTGCGCACGGACAACCTCCACCACTTCCACGACGGTGAAGGCGAGTCCGGCGAGATGGACGCGATGCAGGCGTACTGCTTCGCATTCAGGCGGAGCGCATTGAAGGAAGTCGGCCTGATGCGCGAGAGTTTCCGATTCTACCGGAATCTTGATATTGATTACAGCTTCCACTTCAAGGAAAAGGGGAAGAGGATACTGGCCGACGCCTCGCTGGGGGTCGTCCAGCACGAGCATAGAGTCTGGAGCGACCTCGCCGAGGGAGAGCGTGACGAGTTGAGCCTCAAGAACTACCGTCGCTTCCTGGAGAAGTGGGGCGACAGGGCGGATCTTCTTGTAAGCAACAGATCAGGATAGGTAAAATTACCCATCCTAGATTTTGTCGAATGGCCCCCGGATTAACAGGGGCCATTCTGTTGTGTTACGGGAGATGTCGTGCCCCTTACCCTGCTCTGGCTCCAGTTGGCCGCCGCGGCCGGGATCATCCTCGTTGCTGCCCATTTCATGGCGAGGGCAGCGGATATAATCGCTGAAAAGACCGGGCTGGGCAGGTCGTTCATTGGAGTGGTTATGCTGGCCAGCGCAACCTCGCTTCCCGAACTCGGCACCGGCGTCAGTTCCATCGTGCTCGTCGGAGACGTGGACCTCGCCGCCGGCGACGCCTTCGGCAGCAATCTGTTCAACTTGCTGATAATCGGGCTGCTCGACCTGTATTGGCGTCGCGGGCCCATTCTGGCGAGTGTAACACTGACCTCAGCGCTGGTTGGAGTGCAGGGAATTCTCATCATCTCGGTCGCGCTCGTGGCGCTGGTGTTCCACAGCTCCACTTCCGTGGCTTCGGGATGGCCTCTCAGCCCGATGACGGCTCTCATGTTCGCCATATTCATGGGCGCGATGTACCTCACATACAGAGATGAGCGGAACTCCGAGGGCAAGGTGGAAGGAGGAGAGAATTATGAAGGTAGCAGCCTGCCCAAAGTATTCATCACCTATCTGATAACCGCTTCAATCGTAGTTGGCGCGGCTATCTGGCTCGCCAACATAGGCGAAGACCTGGCGCACGAGATGAGGTGGGAGACGAGCTTTGTGGGAACGCAGTTCCTCGCGCTGAGTACCTCTCTACCTGAGATGGCGGCTTCTTTCGCCGCCGTCAGACTCGGCGCCCCTGAACTCGCTATCACCAACCTCTTGGGCAGTAATCTGTTCAACATGGGATTCGTTCTGTTCGCAGACGACCTGGTATTTACCCAGGGGGTCCTCTGGGCAAGCATAGCCGAGATACATATTATGACCGCTATGATCGCGATGGTGATGACCGCTACCGTGGTTACGGGCATTCTGATCAACAGGCAATACGCTTTCAAGATGCCGGTGACTGTCGAAGCCGGGGCCATGATAGCCCTGTACGCGGCAGCCAGCGCGCTGGTGTTCCAGGGCAGATGATCCGGATTTCTCCCATTGTGCCTTGCTGTCATGGAAAACCAATAGGGGTTGCTATCCCGACTGGAGCGCGGTCATACTGTGAGAACAATGACGAAGGCCCAGCCTTCACTGAGAGTTTGTCGTAGAGTGCATGGATGATACAGGAGGGAACGGAATGTTCTTCGAACTTAGAGAGTACCGGACGCTGCCCGGGCAGCGAGAGAACTGGGTAAGGTTCATGGAAGAGGAGATCATTCCCTTCCAGGTATCCAAGGGGATGACTATACTAGGCAGTTTCGTGGGAGAGGAAGAAGACGACCTCTATATCTGGGTGCGTCGCTTCGACAGCGAGGAGCAGCGCGAGAAGCTCTATGAAGCGGTTTACGAGAGTGAGTACTGGGCAAATGAGGTCGCTCCCAGAATTCCAGACATGATGGACCGGTCGAAGATAGTCGTCCGGCGAATCGAGGCTACTCCCCGGTCGGTGATACAGTAGCCGGCATAGGGGCTCCAGTACACTTGGTCCCGTCTTTGCAATGACGCGCGATGACATCCCAGACCTGATTCTGACCAACGCCCGCGTACTGACAATGGACCGGCATAGTCCGGGCGCGGAAGCGGTTGCGGTAAAGAATGGTCGTATCCAGAGAGTTGAACGAAACTCTGATCTCAGGGTATCGACGTCCGGTAAGGTCAAGGTCATTGACTGTGGCCGCGGAACTCTGATGCCCGGCTTCCATGACGCCCATATGCATCTGTTGGCCTATGCAGCTTCACTTCTGGCGGTTGACTGCCGACCCTCATCGGTCAACTCCATCAGAGATATAGCGCTTAGAATCGGAGAAAGAGCATCCCACACTCCCAAAGGCGAATGGATCAGGGCAACGGGTTATGACGAGACATCCCTAAGGGAGTGTCGCCATCCGACACGGCGCGACCTGGATGAAGCGACCTCGTTGCATCCGGTCCGACTCGATCACAGGTCCGGTCATGCAAGTGTGCTGAATACGATGGCCTTGGAGCGTGTGGGGATTGGAGACTCTTTTTCTGAACCTCCGGGGGCGACCGTCGAGAGAGAGCTGGATACCGGAAGCCCCAGCGGACTTCTGTTGGAGATGCAAGATTATCTCGAAAACAGGACTTCCGCTCACTCCGTTAAGGAGATTGAGAGTTCAGTCCGGGTGGCATCCAAGATACTGCTGGCGCACGGCGTCACGACGGTACAAGATGCCACCCATCACAACTCCGTGTCTCGCTGGGACTTCCTCGGCAATCTGATCAAGTCAGCCGGAGATTTGCCCAGAGTCACACTAATGCCCGGGTACCGGCAC
This sequence comes from Dehalococcoidia bacterium, assembly GCA_009838465.1. GTDB lineage: Bacteria > Chloroflexota > Dehalococcoidia > Lucifugimonadales > UBA1123 > VXRN01. Next base: position 66,291 of record VXRN01000061.1, on the reverse strand, counting down.
CTACCCGCCTTTCTGGAGAGGGGTCTGCATTTCGGTTCCGGCGGTCCGCGCCTCAGAACAGGGCACGTCAAGATTATGGTTACTGCGTCATCCGGGTCCTCGACGCCTGACAAAAGCGAGCTGGCGCTCATGGTTTCTGAATGCGTAGAGTCCGGCTTCCCGGTTGCGATTCACGCGGTGGAGGCCGAGGTCGTACGGAGCGCCGCTGAAGTGATCGCGGCGGCGGCTTCGGATGATGTCAGCTCGCTCCACAGGATCGAGCATGGCTCTGAATGTCCTCCCGACACGCTGGAGGTAGTAGCCAGGTCGGCGGCGAAGGTGGTAACCCAACCTTCCTTCGTTTACCAGAACGGCGACCGATACTTGTCCACAGTGGACAGTGGCATGCTGCCTCATCTTTATCGCGTCGGATCCTTCATGGAGCGGGGAATTGAGGTGGCCTTCGGATCCGATGCGCCATTCGGCGGTCCCGATCCGATGCACGGTATCTCTTCGGCGGTCGAACGAAAGACGGCTTCCGGGAGGATACTGGCGGCTGACGAGAGTATCGGGGTACTGGAAGCCCTGGAATCCTATACAGCGGCATCAGCCAGAGCATCCGGCATTGGGGGTAAGGTCGGGACGATAATGCCCGGTCTGCACGCAGACATTCTCCTGTTCGAGGAGGACATCACGTCAGCCAGACCGGAGCGACTGATTGGGTTACGACCCGTTATGACGATGCTGGGAGGGCGGGTCGTATCGGAGTCCTGAGCCGGGGGCAGGGAAAAATCGGCGGGGCTGTTACCATCTGCGCCTGACGACGTAGTCGAGCAGCAGTTCGAGCGAGTCGCGCGAGGGTGAGCGCGGTATGGACTTGAGCGCCTGGTGAGCGATGTCGCAGCGTCTCGATGCCTCGGAATACGCCTCGGACATTATCTCGGGCTGTCTGATCATTTCTACCGCTTCAGCGAGCAGCTTATCGTTGTGCCTGTCTTCGAAGAAGGACTTTACCGGATTGCTTCCGTTGCTTCTCTCCAGCGCGATGAAAGTTGGCAGCGTCATGATTCCGTGGGCCAGATCGCTGCCGACGGGTTTACCGAACTCTTCCGGGTCGCCTTCGAAGTCGAGAATGTCGTCAACAATCTGGAACGCCATACCGAGTTCGTATGAATACTCTCTCAGCGCGGCGACATGTTCATCCGGCGCACCACTGATAGTCGCGGCGGACTCCCCCGACACCGCGAACAGCGACGCAGTCTTGCTGTAGATCCTGGTGTAGTAGTCGTCGAGGCTTTGTTCAGGATCGTAGGTACTTATCCTCTCACGCAACTCTCCGTTGGAGAGGTCCATGATTGTTTCGGAGAACTTCCTGATGACGCCGATGTGACCGATGTCGCAGACCAAAGTAGCCGAGGATGCGAATATGTAGTCGCCGACCAGTACCGCAATGTCTTTGCCATACATGCTCGAGATAGTGGTCCGGCCTCGTCTGAAGTCAGATTCATCCACAGTATCGTCATGTATGAGGGTGGCGATGTGAAGCAACTCTATCGCAGTCGCCATGATCTCCGACTTGAGTTCGTCGTGTGAATGGAAACCGGAGGCCAGCAGAGTGATAGCGGGTCTCATCCTCTTGCCGGATGAGCAATAGACATGGGAGAGCAGGTCGGATAAGAACGGGAAGTTGACGTTCGCCATGTCGCGGAGCCGGCCCTCGACTCTCGCCAGGCGTTCCTGAATAGGAGCGTATATGTACCCTATGGTTTCTCTATCTGGGCTAACTGCCAAGACGCGCTGTCTCTTCCTCGATGAGGGACTCATCGAATTTTCGGAACAGTGGTTTGGGACGCGGTAGAGGGCTGCCGGGCCTCAGAGCGTCGGGGTCCCAGCTCCATCCCTCGGATTCAACGCTGCCATCCAACCCAAGCATGGTGTGTACCTTCTCAGAACTGCCAGGCATGAAGGGAAACAGAGCCGTCTTGAGGCAGTTGACGACCGTCATGCTGGTCCAGATGGTTCTTGCGGCATCCGCCTTGTCCGTCTTCACAGCCTGCCAGGGCGCTTTGGAATCGAGGTAGCGGTTGGTGGACTGGGCAAGCCTCATGGCGGACTGGAGCGCGTTCCTGAATCGGCAATCGGCAATGTTGCCGCCCGTCTCGTCCAGGGTTTCTCGCGCCTCGTCCAGCAGAGCGCGAGACTGTTCGTCCAGGTCGCCGGGAGCGGGGATTGCCCCGAAGTTCCGCCTCGCCATGCTCAATGTTCTGTGGACTAGATTGCCGTAGGTGGCTACGAGTTCATCGTTGTTTCGACGCACATATTCTGCCCACGAAAAGTCGGAGTCGCTCGTCTCCGGCATGATAGAAGAGAGCACATAGCGCAGCGGGTCCGGATCGTACCTGTCCAGATAGTCCGGCATCCAGACGGCCCAGTTTCTGCTGGTAGATAGCTTCTGGTCTTCAAGGTTTACGTATTCGTTAGCCGGGACGTTGTAGGGCAAATTGAGGCTGCCATACCCAAGCAGCATTGCCGGCCATATAACCGTGTGGAAGGGTATATTGTCCTTGCCCATGAAGTAGTAGGAGCGGCATTCGCCCTGCCAGAATTCTTTCCACTTGTCGGGGTCGCCACCGATCCGCGCCCACTCCTTGGTAGCAGAGAGATACCCTATGACAGCTTCGAACCAGACGTATATACGCTTGTTTTCGTAGCCTTCCACGGGGACGGGCACTCCCCATTCGAGGTCCCTGGTGATTGCCCTGTCTCTCAGACCTCCCTCCAGGTAGCCTATCGTGAAGTTCTTGACGTTCGGTCGCAGGTGGTCCTGCTTCCTTACCCACTCCAGAAGTTGGTCCTCGAATGCGCTTAGTTTGAGGAAGAAGTGTTCCGTCTCTCTTATCTCGGGCGAGGACCCACAGGTACGGCATCGGAGCCCGATCAGCTCCTCCGGGTCCAGAGTACGGCCACAGTTTTCGCACTGGTCGCCGCGCGCGCCATCATAGGCGCAGTGCGGGCATGTGCCTTCGACGTATCTGTCCGGCAGGAATCGCTCGTCGTTCGTGCAGAACGGCTGACTCATGGTGTCCGTGTAAAGATAGCCCTTGTCCAGCAGGCGCAGGAACATATCCTGGGCGACTTCAGTGTGGTTCCGAGTGTGTGTAGAAGTAAACAGGTCGAAGCTGATTCCGAAGCGTTCCCACGTGTCCAGGAACTCCGCCTGGAATTTGGCGTAAATGTCCTCCGGGGAAACGCCCTGCTGGTCGGCGGCGATGGTGACAGGGGTGCCATGAGCGTCGCTGCCGGATACCATAGCCACCTCATTGCCTATCATCCTGTGATAGCGCGCGAATATATCGGCGGGCAGGTATGCGCCCGCAGTGTGGCCAAGGTGGATGGAGCCGTTGGCGTATGGCCAGGCTACGGCTACGAGTACGCGTTCGGGCATCGGTCCTCTTTTCGATTGACGTGTTCTATCGTGCCGACACACATGGCACTATACTAGCACGCCGAATTTGCAATTGGAAATAGAGTTACAGCGACCTATTCACTTCTGGAAGGTAGTGATATAATCCGCTCCGACGGGAGCATCAGTTCCATACCTGCTCGGAGGGCGCGATGAACTCAGGCGACACTGCTTGGATTCTGACATCTACCATATTCGTGCTGTTTATGACTCTGCCCGGAATAGCTATGTTCTACGGCGGTCTCATGCACTCCAGATCAGTCCTGTCAGTGATGATGCAATGCTTTTCCATTACCTCCATATCAACACTGCTGTGGCTTTACATTGGTTACGCCCTGGCATTCGGAGACAGCGTTGGAGGGGTGATAGGAAGCATCGAAAACGTCTTCTTCGTCGGCCTGGCGGACGGTGGCTCGCAGAACGGCGTGCCGGATATTGCATGGGCAGTATTCCACATGACATTCGCCATCCTTACGCCGGCGTTGATCGTCGGGAGCTACACCGAGCGAATCAAATTCCCGGCCGTGCTCGTCTTCAGCGCGCTGTGGTCCACCCTTGTGTACGCTCCGATATGCCACTGGGTCTGGGGTGGTGGATGGCTGAGCGAGATAGGTATCATGGACTCAGCCGGCGGAGTAACCCTGCACGTTAGTGTCGGAATAGCGGGCCTGATAGCTGCCATAGTCATCGGGAAACGCCTGGCTTTTCCGAGCGAGTTGCCTGAACCTCATAATCCGGGCCTGGCGGCCACCGGCGTCGGAATGCTCTGGATAGGCTGGCTTGCCCTCAACGGCGGAATGCAGGTATTCGCGGGGCGGGAGCCAGGCATTTCCGTGGCGGTAACGCACATAGCCGCGGCAGCGGCAGTCATAACGTGGATGACCGTTCAGTGGATAATGGAGCGACGGCCGACTCTTGTCGGGACGGCGACAGGGGCTATCGCCGGACTGGCGATTGCGACACCGGCGTCGGCTTTTGTGAGTCCTTTGTCGGGTCTGGTTCTTGGAGCTATCGCGGGAATAGTTTGCTATTTTGCGGTCGGTGTAGTAAAGAATAGGTTTAACATTGATGATTCCATGGACGTCTTTGCAGTACATGGCGTTGGAGGGATACTTGGCGTTCTCCTCACGGCGATTCTGGCTCATGCGGCGCTGGGTGGAAGTGGATACATCGAGGAAAATCGCCAGTTGCTGACACAATTGGGCGTCCAGGCGCTGGCCATCGTGGCCGTAGCAGCTTGGACCGGCATCGTCACCTTTGTATTGCTGAAGCTAACCGGAGCCCTCGTGAAGGGAGCCAGGGTGGATGAGATGGATGAGATTGTAGGGCTGGATATAGCAACTCAAGGAGAACGGGGCTACGACATCTGAGACAATTGGGTAACTTGAAACAGCCAGACGGCCAACTATGATAATATTGGCGTCTGTACGCCAATCGCGCCTAATAAAGGATTCGGCGCGGTTGTGCGCGACAAGAAGCTGAGGAGGCTTAACCATGAAAGTAGAAACCCTGAGTCAGGGAAACAGCTTGATCCTGCTTACAGAGGGGCGCGTTGACGGAACCAATGCGGTTGATTTTCAGAACCAGCTTGAAAACGCGATCCAAGGAAACGACCAGCCGGTCGTCCTCGACTTTGAGAACCTGTCCTACATAAGCAGCGCCGGGCTTCGGGCGATCCTGGTTGTCGCCAAGTCGCTACAGAGGCAGAACGTGAACTTTGCCGTGTGTTCTCTGATAGATCCCGTCAAGGAAGTATTTGTAATCAGCGGATTCGACAGGATCATTCCAATCCACGACTCTCAAGATGCGGCTATTGGCTCATTCGGCAGCTGATTTCGAAGGGAGGCAGTAGCAAATGGGAGAATCGTACAAGATTCTCGTCGTGGACGATGAGCCGGACCTCCAGCCTCTGATGCTCCAAAGAATGAGGCGTCACATCAGGGCCGGGCGCTACAGTTTCGTGTTTGCCCACAATGGGGTCGAGGCGTTGGAAGTGCTGAACCGGGACGAGGATATTGACATGGTCGTTTCGGACATCAATATGCCTCAGATGGACGGACTTACTCTGTTGGAGCAGATACCTAAAGTTGACCCCAACATTCGTTCGGTAATCATCTCCGCCTATGGCGACATGAAGAATATCCGCACGGCCATGAACAGGGGGGCTTTCGACTTCGTAACCAAACCCCTGGACTTCAACGACCTGAGAATAACGATTGACCGCACACTCGCTCACATGGCCGAATGGCGCAAGGCGCTGGAGTCCAGAGACCAGCTAGTCATACTTCAGAATGAGCTGAGCGTCGCCAGCGGTATGCAGCAATCCATACTGCCTACCATCTTCCCGGACGGCCCGGACTTCAGATCGTTTGCCAGCATGGAACCCGCGCGCAACGTCGGCGGGGACTTCTATGACTTCATTCAGCTCTCCGACGACAAAGTCGGGCTTGCAATTGCGGACGTGTCGGGCAAGGGTGTGCCCGCGGCGCTTTTCATGATGTCAAGCCGTACATTGCTGAAAGGCTCGGCGATTGGCAACGTGGAACCGGGCGAGACGCTGAGAGAGGTAAACGACCTGCTGTGCGAAGACAATGACGCGATGATGTTCGTTACTCTGCTCTACGCCGTGTACGACCCCTCTACCGGGGAACTCTCTTATGCCAACGGAGGGCATAACTGCCCTGTCGTCATCCATGCCGACGGCAACTATACCGTTCTCCCCATGACCGGGGGAATCGCCTTGGGGGTGATGCCCGAATTCGAGTTTGATCAGGACTCTATTACGCTGCTTCCCGGCGATACACTGGTATTCTACACCGATGGCGTCACGGAGGCTATGAACGAAGAGGGCGAAGAATATGGCATGGAACGACTGTGTGAAATTCTTGTCACCGCGCCTTCCATACACGCGCAGGATATATCCGACACGATTTTTGACAGCATACGTGAATTTGCGGGAGAGGCCCCGCAGTCGGACGATATTACTTGTCTGACACTTCACCGCAGCGAGGTTGACGCATGAGCACGAAACTCAGCCTTAGAGTTGAGAATAAGATTGAAGAATTGGGTCGCATCTCCGCCGCAGTGGACGAATTGGCGGAAAATGAAGGCTGGCCGCCCGCACTCACCTTCCGCGTGAATCTCGTTCTGGAAGAGTTCGGCATCAACGTTATCAATTACGCTCACGACGAGGGTGCTCATGACTTCGAGATCACCCTTGTGTCGGAACCCGAAACTCTTACCATAGAGATTACAGACGACGGCGTTCCGTTTAATCCACTGGAGGACAATCCGGAACCCGATACGGCGGCGCCCATGGAAGAACGCCCAATTGGCGGCTTGGGTTTGCATCTGGTACGCACCATGACTGAAGAAATGCGATACGAGCGTGAGAATTCCAGGAATCATTCGACACTGGTCATGCGAAAGAGTGAATGAGGCACGTTACTCGCCTGTGGGCGGCTCTTATAATTGCGCTGGCTATCGGAGGAGTCGCCATTGTTGTAGCCACCAGCACGGGTGGACTGTCTTGGTTCGATAACGCAGACGGCGAATTAGCTACGAATCAGGACGGAACGCCTGGACAGCTTGCGCCCGACGCTGCCGGTGGATCTAATCTTGAATCCGTTCCGTCCGGCGAACCCGGGGTGTTTGACGATTACATCCTCTTCGGGCAGTCCGCCGCCTTCAGCGGCCCGGCCAACGAACTTGGCATAAATATGCGCCTCGGCATAAAGGCGGCCTTCCAGGAAGTCAATCAGCGTGGCGGTGTGAACGGTCGCCAACTGGAACTCAAGTTCATGGACGACGCCTACGAGCCGGAAGCCGCTATAACCAACACCAAGCAGTTGATAGAGGACGGAGTATTCGCCCTGATAGGCGCGGTGGGAACGCCCACATCTCGCTCCGCCACCCCGGTCGCGGCCGAGGAGGGCATCCCTTACGTAGCCCCATTCACCGGGGCGGCGTTCCTGCGCGACCCTGAGTGGCAGAATATAGTCAACCTTCGCGCGTCGTACAACCAGGAAACCGAGGAGATGGTCGAGCGATTAACAGAGGACCTCGGGATCGAGCGCATCGCCGTCATGTACCAGGACGATTCCTACGGGCGCGCCGGCTATAGTGGGGCCACCAGCGCGCTTGCCCGCCGCGGGATGGAGCCCGTGTCCGTCGGCCTGTATCCCCGCAATACCCTGGCGGTGAAGACGGGCCTCCTCGATCTGCGCAAGGGAAACCCAGAAGCCGTAATAATCATTGGCGCTTACCAGCCGGTGGCGGCTCTGATATCCTGGGCGCGATTCATTGGTATGGACCCTATCTTCATGACCGTCTCCTTCGTAGGCAGCAATGCCCTAGCCGAGGAACTCGTCTCTATGGAACTGCGTTCTGCCGGCACAGGGGTTTTCGTGACGCAGGTGGTCCCATTTCCTAGCGACACCAGTCTCCCGATAGTTCAGTCATACCATCGCGCGCTGTCGGATTTCGCGCCTGCCGCCGAACCTGGGTTCGTTTCGTTCGAGGGCTATCTGGCCGGAAGATTGGCGATAGCAGCTCTGGAACGCTGCGGACGGGATGTCACCCGGACCTGTTTCCTCGACATCATCCGAAACGAGGAACCCTTTGATCTGGATGGATTCGAGATCCGTTATGGGCTCGATGACAATCAAGGATCCGACGCCGTCTTCCTCACGGTTATCGGTAGGGATGGCGCCTATCATCCCATTAGCACGCTATTGGAATCGGAACGATGAGAGAACGAATAGACAGGCTGCTGAATAGTCGCTTTCGTATCTCGACGCAACTCTATTTCGCCATAGGTGGCGCGGTCCTTTTGACTATGGCCGCCAGCCTTGTGGGGTGGTTCTCATTCGACCGAGTCGGAGACGCGCAGAGCCATGTGAACGACAACAGCATCCCCGAAATGGCCGCCGCCTTCGAAGTCGCCGAGTACAGCAGCGTACTCGTCGCCGCCGCACCCAGCCTCACTTCGGCCGCTACTCGCAAAGACCTGGAGACGGTGTACGACGGCATCTCCAACGCGATTCAAGCACTCGAGTTGCAGCTCCAAATACTGGAACAATCCCACACTGACGACGAGCATCTGAAGAAGATACGCACACATTCCCAGACCATAGTCACCAATGTAGATGACATACGCTCCCAGAGAACCGAACTGTTCAGGCTAGTAAGCCAGAAGGAAAATCTCAGGGTCGAACTCGCCGACCTGCGCAACCAACTGGACGATACGGTAGTCGCGGCAATAGACGATCAGCTTTTCTATATCAACACCGGTTATCGGGATCTGGGTGACCATCCCGCGAATTTCGCAGTACATTTTACTGAAGAAGAGTTTCGTCGCTACCGTCACCTGTCCGAGCTTCAGTCCGACGCCAACATAGCGACCGAACTTCTGGCCAACGCCTTCACGCTTTCCGAAGCGGCGTCCATAGAACCCCTTCGCGAACGCTTCGAAGCGGTTGATGGTCGCATCCAGCGTAATCTGAACGCGCTGGAGGGCTCCGAAACCTACCTGCAGATAGCCCCCGTCTTCGCGCGCCTCTCTGAAATGGGCATCGGTGAACAGAATGGATTCACCTTACTCGAGAGTGAATTGCGGCTCAATGAAAGTCAGCGTCTGCTCCTTGCTCAGAATCAGGACGAGGCGGTTGCGCTGGTAGCCCAGGTGGACGGTCTTGTCGTATCGGCCCGCGACAGCGCGGACCAGGCTACAACCGCATCCACCCAGGCTATCCTGACCGGCCGAACCCTCCTGCTGGCAATCAGCGCGCTAAGTGTGGGCGGCGCATTCCTTATCGCGTGGCTCTTCGTTGGCCGCGTGCTATTGCGCCGGATACAAATGCTTTCGGAATGGATGCGTCGGATGGCCAGCGGCGATTTACAGGCCCGGGTAGAAATCGGAGGAAACGACGAGGTCGCGGATATGGCCGCCGCCCTCGAGGTGTTCCGACAGCACGCCCTCGAGGTGCAGCGTCTGAACCTGGTGGAGCTGCTGGCAGCGGACCTGCAAGAGAGAAATGAAGAGCTTCAGAGCGTCCTGGAGGAACTTCGGCTTGCCCAGGACAAGATCATCACACAGCAGAAACTGGCGGAGATGGGTGAGTTGACGGCCGGAGTCGCTCACGAAATCAGGAACCCACTCAACTTCGTCAAGAACTTCTCCGAAGTGTCGGAAGAACTGATTGACGAGTTGAAAGAGCTGCTCGATGAGATAGGCGACGATCTGACGGATGAACAGCGCGACTACATAGACGAGATTGCGCAGGACATCACCGGCAACCTAGAGCGCATACGTCATCACGGCGCCCGGGCCAATCGAATCGTCGAGGATATGCTCCAGCTCGGACGCGGCGGCGGCGAGGTGCGTTCCGTAATGATAAACGACCTCCTAAACGAACACGCACTGCTGGCGTTTCACAGCGCGCGCGCATTGGACCCCGACTTCCAATTGGATCTTAGACCGGAATTCGACCCCGACGCGGGTGAATGGCCGGTTATACCAGAAGACATGGGCCGCGTTTTCCTGAACATGGTCAGCAACGCCTGTCACGCCACCGATGATAAGAGGCGCACCCTCATCGAGAAGGGCGAGTCGGGTTCATATATGCCCACCCTGTGGCTCAGGACGAAGCGAACCGAAGACGCCATGGAGATACGCATCCGGGACAACGGCGACGGCATACCCGACGACGTCATAGATAAGATATTCAACCCGTTCTTTACCACCAAGCCCACCGACAAAGGCACCGGGCTCGGGCTGGCCCTATCGAACGATATCGTCAGGGAGCATGGCGGCACTATCAACCCCGTCTCGGTTCCCGGAGAATATACGGAAATGGTAGTCGTGCTGCCAGTGGACGGGATCCGAGAGGAGGAGGAAGCGGCTGTCTGACATCGGCTGCGAATAGTATGGACTTTAGCGCATACGACCTGGATGACGCCATCTACGACGAGATGTTCTTGTCGGACGGTTCTCCGCGCGAACATTCCAAGCCACTTTACGAAGCTCTGAGCAGAATCTCGTCGCAAAATATCTCCAGTATTCAGGAGTGGGTAACGCGCTCCTTCCTACAGGAGGGCATCTCCTTCATGGTTTACGGAGATGACGAGGCCGAAGAGCGAATAATCCCCGTGGATTGTGTGCCGCGTATTCTCGACGCCGCCACATGGCGAATGCTGGAGTCCGGTCTGACCCAGCGGCTGCGCGCCCTGAACCTCTTCATCGAAGACGTGTATAACGGCGCTCGCATCATCCAGGAGGGCGTGATTCCCGCGGACATAGTCCTGGACTGTCCGCAGTACCGCCCCGAGATGGAAGGATACTCTGCTCCGAACGGCACATGGGTCGCTATCTGCGGCACTGACTTGGTGCGTACGCATGAAGGGTTCTATGTGTTGGAAGACAACCTCCGTTCACCCTCAGGCGTGTCCTACATGGTCGCTACCCGCAGGGCGGCAAAGACCAGTTTCCGGCGATTGTACAGATCCTCTCGCGTGCGGGAGGTGGAGCACTATGGACAGCTATTGCTCGCCACGCTCCAGGAGATGGCGCCCGACGGCAATCCGGAGCCCACTATCGCGCTCCTCACTCCCGGTGTTTACAACGCGGCATATTATGAGCATATGTTCCTCGCGAGAGAGATAGGAGCCGAACTCACCGAGGGCAGAGACCTTCTGACCCGCGACGGATATGTCTATATGCGCACCACCGAAGGGCTGCGCCGCGTGGACGTCATCTATCGCCGAGTAGATGACCTGTTCCTGGATCCCGTCGTGTTCCGGCCTGATTCACTTCTGGGCGTGCCGGGCCTACTCGACGCCTGCAAGCGCGGGAACGTCACCCTCGTCAACGCGCCCGGAGTGGGAATCGCCGACGACAAGAGCGTTTACGCCTACGTCCCGGACATGATTCGCTACTATCTTGGAGAAGACGCGATTCTCTCGAACGTCGAAACCTACCTCTGCCGAAGGCCCGAAGACCTAGAATACACGCTGGACAACCTGGAAAGCCTGGTCGTAAAACGAGTGGGCGAGTCGGGGGGCTACGGAATGTTGATCGGTCCGCACTCCACGCCGGAGGAGCGCGATGAATACGCCGCCCAGGTTCGCGCAGACCCCGCCGATTTCATAGCGCAGCCGACCCTCTCATTCTCCCGCTCTCCCTGCATGGTCGAAGGACGCATGGAGCCTCGCCACGTGGACCTGAGGCCGTATGTGCTCCAGGGACGCGAATCCCGGCTAGTGCCGGGATCGTTCTGTAGAGTAGCGCTGCGGCGCGGCAGCCTGGTAGTGAATTCCAGCCAAGGCGGCGGATGCAAAGACCTCTGGGTGCTCGAAGACTAGGCCGATGTTGTCTCGTAACGCGCAAGGACTGTACTGGATGAGCCGCTACCTGGAGCGGACCGAACTTCTCTGTCGTCTGCTACGGCTCCAGACCGAGTCTCTCGTTGACCGGCCCGTGCGCGATATCCACGCGGGCTGGCAACGCCTCTATATGTCGCTGCATCGCCTGCCGCCAGGCGGCAGCCTGGACATTGGTATAGAAGAAAGCGACGAATATACCCTGGCCGATTCCTACACCCTCGCGGGCGATCTCACATTCGACCGCGTCAACCCGGATTCGGTATGGAACTGTTTCGCTCAAGGCAGGGAGAACGCTCGCCAGATGCGCCATCGCATCAGCTCCGAGATGTGGCAGCGTCTGAACCTGGTGTACCTGCGCATACGCAGCCTGGATATTCAGGATATATGGGTGTCTTCGCCCGAGGCTTTCTACGCGGAGATGGGTGCCGACATTGGAGCGTTCTCCGGGGCCGCTGAGACGACCATGTACAGGGACGAAGGCTGGAGCTTCCTGCAAATTGGAAGATTTATAGAAAGGGCGCAGTTCTCCGCCGAACTCATCGTCCAGCAGATAGCCATTGACGTCGAAGCGGGTGAGTACAGGGAAGGAGACTGGCTGGACCTGTTGCGGGTTTCCAACGCGCTTGAGCAGTATAATCTGCGCTACGGTATCTCCGTCTATCCCGGCGACGTCATGGACCTGCTCGTGACCGACCCGATGCTTCCGAGCTCGCTCAGCCGCTCGTTCAGGGCAATAGAGTCGGAGCTCGACTCTATTGGCGCAGGCCCCGGCGCAGATTCCTTCGGCGCGGCCCGACGCATGGCCGGTCGCCTGAGCGCGCTGGTGCAGTACGAGTGGCCCGACAACCTTGACCGCGAGGACCTACTCAACCGCGCTCTCGAACAGTCCCGCGAACTCCACTCCCTAATCAACTCCGCATACTTCGACTATCCAGTCGCTGGCGCCAGCTAGAGCGCCAAAGTCCCCTCTTCGGCCCAAGGCCTTTGCAAAGTCGGCGAACGATGCGACATATACTATAGTTTATAAATACCCAGAAAAGTGCTGGGCACTAGCTGGGAAGGTCACAGGGTCGGGCTGGGGCAGTTTCCTCCAGAGTTGCCCAGAGTTTTCCCAGCGTTGAAGCTACGAAATGAATCTTTCGCCATCCCTCTGCCTGCGTTATAAATGCTGGCTTATACATATGTTCTGAGTCCATGCCATAATTGTAGCACAGAATGAAGTACCAGACGAAACAGTGAATGACTTTGCAAAGGCCCTGCCTTCTCCCTCAGAGTGAGGGTGTTCCTCCAAGAAACCTCATCCCCCCGAACCCGACGTTGACACTACCCTCGCGCCTCTACGTCGCGCCGGCTTCTGCGGAGGCCGCGCCATGAATACCAGCGCCATGGACAGCAGAGCGGCCACTGAGAAACCCAGGAAGGCGTTCGTGTAGCTGCCCGTCGTGTCGAAGATGTAGCCGCTGATTATCGGGCCCGCGATTATCCCCAGCATCTGTATGCTCGACCTGAACCCCTGAATCGTGGCGTAGGCCCGCCTCCCGAAGTAGTCCGCTATCAGCGACTGGGGAATGACGGATATACCGCCCTGCGAAGCCGAGAACACGATGAGAACGGGTATGACTGCCGTTACATTCTCAGCACGCGCCATGAATATAATGGATACCGACATCACCGCGAGCGACGCGGCCATCACGTAACGCTTGTTCACATAGTCTCCCAGCGCGCTGAGTCCGAAGCGTCCCGGTATGCTCATCAGCCCCACCGAACCGGCAAGAGCCGCCGCCGTCACGTTCGATGCTCCCAGGTCAACGAAGAACGGCACAAGGTGCAGCCCGATGCCGCCGCTGACCAGCGACCGCGCCATGATAGAGAGCGTCAGGAACCAGAAACTGGAAGTCCTGAGCGCCTCGCGCGCCGTGAAGTCATTAGACAGATCGGCCCTTATCGGCCTGGCCCGACCCTGAGAATCGCGCGCGCCCTCCGGCTCGATACCGTCTGGGTAGTAGCCGTACTGCTCCGGTCTGTGCCGCATCACCGACGCCACGGGCGGACCTATTATCACGATGAATATGCCGATAACGAGCGCCGCCGTTCGCCAGCCGTAGTTCTCCACCAGCCAGCCGACCGCCGGCACGAACAGTCCGCCCAGTCCCACACCCGACCACATTATTCCGAACGCCAGCCCGCGCCGTCGGTTGAACCAGTTGGCCGCCGCAGCGGTGATGGGTGTGCTCATCCCCAGGCTGTTGCCCAGCGCTATCATGAACACGTACACGAAGAAGAACGCGAGCAGCCCGTTGATGAAGCTCAGCCCGATGTATCCCAGACCCATCAGAGGGATGCCTACGAGGATCAGCCGTCGCGGGCCGAACTTGTCAACCGCCCACCCCTCTATCGGCCCCAGCAGACCCGACTCCAGCCGCGCCGCGCTGAATATCACCGAGATAGTCGTGCGGCTCCACCCGAACTCCCGCCCAAGCGGAATGATGAAATTGCCGAACCCATGAAAGTTGATCCCCGACGCGATGGACATGACAAGTCCACCGGCAAGCACAATCCACCAGCCGAAGAAAAAGCGTCGTTTTGGAGAGTCGTCAGTTTTCAGTGGTTAGTTTTCAGTCTTTGGGGCCTTGTAGAAGTTGCCGTGCTTCAAGTGACTAATAGTTGCCCGTAGCATGGAGTATGCTTATTTCAACACCTATGGCTCTAGGTTCCTGATATTCGGATTCGCCCGCCACGTATCGTTACAATCGCTTGCGCCTCTAGTGCGAGTTGGTGGCGCTCTATTAGTTCTGACATCGGCGCGATACGTCGTTCCATTGGCACATCCGGCAACCGAACCAGCCCTGCATGGGGAACATCATGCAGATATATCAACTCGCCGAAGTCGGTATCAATTGTGATCAAGATTCGGTTATTCGCTTCCGCGAGTTCCAGCAATGCCTTGTCTCCAGGGTCGGGACCAAGTAGCTGCGCCTCGACGGTGTCATGCCCTACGTTACGCAGCCACTCCGCGAGGCGGCGCCCCGCGCATCTATCCACGAGAAACCTCACTAGCTCGCGACAGACACCGCGGCCAGCGAGTCCCCGGCGATGACAGCGCATGCGTATGCGATGCAGGCGCGGATGTCGTCGGGTTCCAGGTCAGGGTAGTCGTCGAGGAGTTCCTCCTGGCTTACACCTTGGGCTAACAAGCTCAGTATCAATTCTACGGATAGGCGCATATCGCGAATAATGGGCTTCCCGCCAAAGACGTCGGGACGCGCCGTGATTCGTTCCAGTAGGTCGTCGTCAATCATATTTCTTCCTCTGGATGTGGATTCCTACCACCCGATCGCCGCGCCGTCCCGGCGCGGATCCGCGCCTCCCTGGAACGTGCCGGATTCGTGGTCAACCATGATCCCCTGCGCTCCGCCCACCGTCGTCGAGAACGGCTCGGCTAGTTCGATGTCGTGGCCCTTCTCCGCGAGTGCGGCGCGGACGTGGTAAGGGAAGCGCTCTTCCATGACAACACGCCGTTCCTCGAACACGCGCAGGCGCGGCGCTTCTATCGCCTCCTGAACGTTCATGCCGAAGTCCAGGAAGTTCATCACGAACTGCGGTGTCGTCTGGAGGATGCCCCAGCTTCCGGGCGTGCCCAGGCTTACGTGGAAGCGTCCGTCCTTGAACGTCTGAGTGGGCGCCAGGCAGAAGTCAACGCGCTTGCCCCCTTCGAGACGATTCGGCGCGCCCTCCTCCAGGTCGAACCAGTGCGCCATGTTGTTCAGGAAGAGGCCGGTATCGCCCGGCGCGACAGCGGAGCCAAATCCCCCACCCAGCGTCTGGGTTACGGAGACGACATTGCCGTCCGAGTCGGCGACGGCGAAGTGCGTTGTCATGCCGCCGTCGAACTCATCCGCGCTGCCCGCCTTGAGCGATCCTGAGGGTATCATTCGGCTGAACTCTTCGCCCGAAACTACGGCGGCGTTATCGCGGTCTATACGGCTGCGCTGCCTCTCGGCGTAGCCGGAGGACAGAAGTCCCTTCAGGGGAGCCTTCACGTGGTCGGGGTCGCCGCCCCACTTTATGCGGTCCGTAACGGCCAGCTTGACTGCTTCGATATAAGAGTGGACGGTCTCTGGATGCTGGAATACCAGGTCCGAACCGTCGAAGCCTTCCATGATCTTGAGGGTCTCAAGCAGTTGGAATCCCGTAGAGTTGGGCGGAACGGAGAAAATCTCGTAGTCGCGGTATTCTATGCCGATTGGTTCGCACCACTCCGCGTCGTATGTCGCCAGGTCCTCATCGGTCATCTGCCCTCCGAGTTCCTTCGCGCCCTTTACGAGCCTTGCGGCGAGTTCGCCCCTGTAGAACTCGTCCTTGCCGCCCCGCGCTATGGCGCGCAGGGATTCCGCGAGTTGAGGCTGTCTTACTCGTTCGCCCGGCCCGGGACCCCTGCCGTTCTTGACGAAGATACCCTTAGACGGGAACAGAGCAAGACGCGGGACCGAAGTCCCGATTGACTTGGCGTTGAAGAACGTGATCGCCGTACCGTTCTCCGCGTACCCGATGGCAGGCTCGAACAGCCGCTCCCTGTCCAATTTACCGTATGTCTCGTGCAGGGTTAGCCAGCCCGCGACGTTGCCTGGCACGAGCGCGGACTTGATGCCTACATCTTTGTCCGCTGCCTCGTATTCTTCGGGGTCTGCGGCGGCGGGCATTCGACCTGAGAAATTCAGGGCGCGTACGCGGTCTTCGGCGGCCACGTATGCCAACGCCAGACCGACTCCGCCCGCGCCGGACATGAACGGCTCGCACACATTCAGCGTCGAGGCCACCGCCACCGCCGCGTCGAAAGCGTTCCCGCCTGCCATCATCATTCGTACACCGGCAAGTGAGGCGAGTGGATGGGCGGACGTTGCCATACCGTTGACGCCCATGGCGGCGGGCCTATTTGCCTGGGGGATAACTGACAGACCGGACATTGTGAACGCTCCTTAACTCTGGCTTTCGATGCCAGTATATCAGGGATTCTTGCCCGATTCAGAATCGCGGTACTAGGGTGAGGGTGAAAACAACTATTCCCAACGCTCGATTCCACGCTGTACAATGCGCCAAAGTCCGAGGGGGTATCCTACGCCATGAAGATAACCGACATCGAGATATTCGTCGTTGACGGAGGCCGCAGGCCCTGGCTCTTCTCCGCCATCCGCACCGACGAGGGCATTACCGGATACGGTGAATTTGGGTCGGGCGTGGCCGCGCGTTCACTTGTTGGTCTTATAGAAGACCTGAAACCGTTCGTGATTGGACAAGACCCCGAGGCGGTCGAAAAGCTCTACTTCGACCTCTACCGTATTCTGCGTGCCATGCCCGGCGGCATCTCCCAAATGGGCATCGCAGGAATCGAGCTTGCCTGCTGGGACATCAAGGGCAAGGCGCTCGGCGTTCCGGTCAACAGCCTGGTCGGCGGTCCATACCGCGACCGCCAGCGAGTTTACTGGTCCCACCTCGCCAGCGCGAGAGCGGGAGACCCATCGCTCGCTCCCGATAAGCCTCTAAAAGATTGGGACGCCGTCGCCGTCGCCGCTCTCGAAGCCCCGGAACACGGCTACGACGCCTTCAAGACTAACATCATCTGGCCAGGCGAAACCCCACGCTCAATCTCCCAGAGCCGCGATGGACTCAGCCACGACCAGCGCGCCGACACCGAAATCGTGCGAAACGCGGAGAAGCAGATCTCAGTCATGCGCGAGGCTGTCGGCGACTCGGTGGACATACTCCTCGACATCAACTACAACTTCAAGACCGAGGGAGCCATCCGCATAGCCCGCGCGCTCGAACCATACAACCTATTCTGGATTGAACACGACAACGAAGACCCCGAAGCACTCGCCCAACTCAAGGCATCCACCTCCACATTGCTGTGCTCCGGTGAGCAGCACTTCAGCGTGCGAGAGTACCTGCCCTATTTCGAGCTTCGCGCCATGGACACGGTGAAAGTGGACGTCCAATGGCAGGGATTCGGCCCCTCGAAGAAGGTAGCGGACGTCGCCGAGACTTACGAGCTCAACATCGCGCCGCATAATCCCGCCTCCGAACTTGCCAGCTTCCAGTCCGTGCACCTATGCGCCTCTGTGTCCAACGTCCGCATCATGGAATCCGACCCCGAGGGCGTCCCCTGGCGCTTCGATCTCTTCACCACAAGGCCCGAGGTCATCAACAGCTACATGACCGTCCCAAACGCCCCCGGCTGGGGTTGCGACCTGGTAGAAGAAGCCGCCAGGAAGTACGCCTGGAGCAAGTAACCAGTATCCCCCTCTTTCTTGATGGGAGAGGGATAGGGTGAGGGTGAAAACCACCGAAAGGAACTCCCCATGAAAATCACAGCAATCGAGAACTTCGCCGTCCGCGGACTTGGCCGCAACCCCTGGCTCTTCTGCGCCATACGCACCGACGAAGGAATAACAGGCTATTCCGAATACGGAGAGGGGGCCTTGACCCGCGGACTGCCCGGTCTGGTCGAGGATTTGGGCGAGTCGCTGATAGGCCAGGACCCACTTCCGGTGGATAAGCTCTATATGGATATGTACAGGCGCACCAGGTCTGCCTCGGGTGGGGCGACCGCCATGGCCATAGCAGGCATCGAACTCGCGCTCTGGGACATCAAGGGCAAATTCCACGGTGTTCCTGTGCACAGGCTTGTCGGCGGACCCTTCCGCGACAAGCAGCGCGTTTACTGGTCGCATCTCGCCACCTACCGCGTGATGATGGCTGACCAGTTGGCGAAACCAAAGCTGCGAACGATGGAGGACCTGGCTAACTGCGCCAGTGAAGCCGTTGATGCCGGCTACAGCGCCTTCAAGACCAACATAATCTTCCCGGGCGAAGAGCCGTCTATCATCAACAACATGTTCACCGGGACCAACGACCAGAACGCCCCCACCGACATCGTTCGCCACACCGTGAACCAGATTGGCGCGATGCGCGATGCCGTCGGCCCCGATGTGGACATCTGCCTCGACATCAACTATAACTTCAAGACGGAGGGTGCGATTGCCATCGGCAGGGCATTGGAACCATACGACCTGTTCTGGCTGGAGATAGACAACCAGGATCCCGACGCGCTGCTCCAGCTCAAGATGGCCCAGCGCTCCCCAATATGCTCCGGCGAGCAACTGCTTGGACTCCGCCAGTACCAGCCTTACTTCCGCAAGCGCGCCATGGACACTGTTAAGGTGGACGTCCAGTGGCAGGGATTTTCGCAGGCTAAGAAGGTCGCCGATCTCGCCGAGGTATATGAGCTAAACATCGCCCCGCACAACTACAACTCGCACCTGTCCAGCTTCCAGAGCCTCAACCTGTGCGCCGCCGTCTCCAACGTCCGCATTATGGAGAGCGACGTTGACTCCGCCCCCTGGCGCGACGAACTCGTCACCAACCTCCCTGAAATTCACAACGGCCACATGACCATCCCCACTGCTCCCGGCTGGGGCACGGACCTCGACGAGGAGGTGGCTAGGAAGTACTCCTACGACGCCTAAAAATCCCCCCTCCCTTCAAGGGAGAGGCCTAGGGTGAGGATGATGATTCATTCTGCCCACCGAATTGATACAGATTCCCGAAACCAATCATCTGTTCTTTTATGCCTATGATATGATATGCTAACTTTCACGAGGGAGTTTGATGACCCGAAGCGAGACTATGTACAGAGCGTCGCGTTCAGCGTTGCAAATAGACAGCCCCCGACTGGCCGCGGACAAGCATGGCGTTGTCCGGGTCGGTGGGAGCCGCGTGACTCTCGACACTGTTATCAGCGCTTACAAGATGGGCTTCAACGCAGAGGATATAGTCGAAGATTACGACACCTTAAAACTTAAGGACGCGCGCTTCGCGATAGACTATTACAACACTCACACCCCAATAGTTGAGAAGTATCTGCGCGAAGGCGAAGAGGCAGCAGCCCACGCGCGCGCCAAGATAGACGCATCAGGCCACCAGCGAGGTCTGCGCGAGCGCCTGCTAAAACGCCGCTCAGATTATCAACAATGAGGCTAAGGGGTGTCGGTTTCGTTTCTAGCTGACGAGAACTTTAGGGGATACATTACCCGCAGGTTAGTGGCAGATGACGTAGATATCGTTCGCGCGCAGGATGTGGGTCTCTACGCCGAGCCCGACCCCGTAGTTCTTCGATGGGCCGCGGAAGAAGGGCGGGTAACTCTTTCGCATGACTTCGGCACTCTTCCCCACTATGCCTACGAACGAGCGCGAACCGGCTTGGCGATGCCGGGCGTGGTGATGGTCCCTCAGTCCATTCCGGCTGGACAAGCCATTTCGGACATACATCTTCTGTCTGAATGTAGCTTGGAAGGAGAATTTGAAGGGCAGGTACTATATCTTCCGCTCTAATGCTCTGCTGTTCATTCAGTACCCTACCGATCCTGCACCGACCCGTCGAACCCAATCGGTGTGTCCAGGACCTTCGGATTTTCAGGCTGAGCCAGCGCCGCTTCGTTTAGCTCTATACCCAGTCCCGGGCCTTCCGGCACCATGAGATAACCGTCCACCAGTTCCAGCGGGTTCACCAGGAGGTCGCTCTTTGGCGGCTCTGACTCGCCCGTGTACTCTTGCAGCGCGAAATTCGGGATGCATGCGTCCAGTTGCACGCAAGCCGCCGTGCTGACCGGAGACAGCGGGTTGTGCGGAATCACCTTGACATGATACGCCTCCGCCATAGCCGACACTTTCTTGCATCCCGACAGCCCTCCGCACAGGCACAGGTCCGGTCGCACGTATGATGCCGCCTTAGCCTCCAAGAGTTGCTGGTACTCGAAAATCGTTGTGAACCGCTCACCCGTTGCTATCGGTATGTTGCACTGAGCCGCCACGTCACCCATTACCGCCGGACTGTCTGGCAGCATCGGGTCTTCATAGAAGAACGGGCTGAACTGCTCCAGCCGACGTCCGAGCCAGATGCTCTCCGCCGGAGCCATCTGCCGGTGTATCTCCACACACAGGTCAACCCCGGGCCCCACTGCCTCTCGCACCGCGCCCACCCGGTTCACCGCCTCGTCTGCCAATTCACTGTAAGACCTGTGCAGGTAGAAGTCGCTAGCGAACGGTGAGAATCGTACCGCCGTGAACCCCTCTGTCGCCGCCTTCAGCGCATCCTGCGCCAGGCCCTCAGCCGTGTCGTTGTCCCCGGGCGCGCCCACATGCATATAGCAGCGTACGCGGTCGCGCGTCTTGCCGCCCATCAGGTCGTAGATCGGAACATCCAGCCGCTTGCCCTTGATGTCCCACAGCGCGATGTCAATCGCCGAGAGCGCACCCTGGACCACCGACCCCATGAAGTGGGAACTGCGATACAGCCACTGGTAGTGATGCTCGATCTGGTGCGGGTCTTTGCCGAGCAGGTACGGCTCCATCGTCTCGATCATTGTCTTGGTGGGACGCTGCCAGCCGTGAACACCGCCTTCGCCAATGCCCACCGTCCCGTCCTCGCAGTGAATCTTGATGAGCAGCCATCGGTCCCAGAGCAACGTCTCCACCTTCTCAATCTTGGTAGGCTTGGGCATTATCGCTCCTCCTGAAAATGGGGGTTGCTACTCCAGAAACTCGTCAATCCATGCGTCGTAATCGGCGAGCCGCGTCACCTGCGCCATCAAGTCAGCGTCAGCAATCATGTCATCCAGGTCGGACGGTGAAACGCCGTCTCGCAGCGCCTTCAGCGTGTCATGCGTCGCCTTGACCGCCGCCATGAAAGGCATATGCCCCTGGAGCGCGATTCGCACTCCCTGAGAGCCGAGATAGGCCCTGTCGTTCAAGTCCGAACTCGCGCCGCCCAGCAGAATCGGAATGTTCACTTCTGCACTCAAAGCCTCCAATTCGGCCCTCGTACTGATGCCTGTCATGAACAGCGCGTCCACCCCGACAGCCTCGTATGCCTTGGCGCGCCGGATGCCTTCCTCGATGCCCTCTATTCCGATGGCGCTGGATCGTCCGGCGACCACCAGCGAGGGGTCCTGCCGTCCCGAAAGCGCAGCCTTCATCTTGCCGATTCCCTCTTCCATCGGAATGAGACTTTGATCTGCCTGCCCAAACGGCCTGGGCAGCAGCGTGTCTTCTATCGTCAGCGCGGCGACTCCGGCGGTCTCCAGTTCTTCTACCGTTCGCTTGACGTTGAGCGCGTTGCCGTAGCCATGATCTGCGTCAACCATGAGCGGGAGTGTTCCGGCTCGGCATATACGGTGGATCTGCTGAGCGAACTCGGTCAGCGTGAGCACGATGTAGTCAGGCGCGCCAAGTACGGTCGCGGACGCTATCGAGCCCGCGAACATCATCACATCGAATCCCAGGTCCTCGGCTATGCGAGCCGAAATCGGGTCGTAAACGGAGGCCGGATGCAGGCATTCGTCCCCTTCCAGGATGGCCCTATATCGCTCGCGTCGTTCAGTCAAGTTCACTGTCGGCCTCCGTATATAAAAGGGAATTTGAGCCAGGTACGGTCCGGCGCGTCTCGAGCTTGGAGTTGATGTTTCCGGTTAATCCGGAACCGGCCCGATGCAGTAGAAGTCGCTGCTGTCCAGCAGCAGTTGTATGACCTCGGGCGACGTGTTGCGCGGGAATTGGGTCATAGCCCACTTCTGCCCAATGAAGGCGCTGATCTGCTCTGCGTCCATCGGTTCATTGCCGTGGGCGAGAAGCACTCGGAATATAGTCTCTTTCAGGGGTGTGTCGGGCAGCAGGAAATCCGGAGTCTGAGAGCATTGTTCCCGTATCAGGTCAATGATGTCCTGGGGGTCTAAATCAATCGCCACTTCATCCTCAATTCCCTGCTGGCCCACATGGCGATACCTGCTCGCGAGGAGTATCGGCAGGGACCGTCCCGTACTTTCGGCTTTAGCGGGATCAATGAAGTATTTCGCGAATCTCGGCTGCTGATCGGAACTACTGGTTGTCTGTACGTCCTCAACCATCAAAAAACATCCTCGGGCCAATCCAACATCTGCACTTCGACTACTTCTCCGGTTTCCTTGACTGGCGTGTCTTCGGGACAGACTGCCAGCCCGTTCGCTCCGGCCATAGAGGTAAGCAGATTGGAACTTTGATTGCCTGTAAGTCTGGCGTGGTAATCACCGTTCTGTTTCGTTATTACTGCACGGGCATATACGCGCCGACCGTCGGTATTGTATATCGGCTCGTCAAGCACGGCCTGGATTCGAGGCTTCAGGAACCCGTCCTTGCCCATCATCTTGTGAATCGCAGCGCGCCCGAACTGCTCGAAAGCCACCATCGCACTCACCGGATTGCCTGGAAGACCAAGGTGGGGCACCTTCCTGCCGTCGCCCGCGTCCAGCACTCCGAACGCAAGCGGCTTGGCCGGTCGCATACGAACCGACCAGAAAGCGATCCTGCCGTGTGCGGCCAGGACATCCTTGACCATGTCGTAGTCGCCCTTGGAAACGCCCGCCGATGTTATCAGCATATCCGCTTCCATAGCTTCACGCAGTTTCGCGTTCATCGAATCGAGGTTGTCGCGGGCTATGCCCAGCATCTTGGGAGCGCCGCCGTATCTCAGTACGCTCGCGGCAACCGAGTAGCTGTTCGAGTCGTATATCTTGCCCTCGGAGTATGTATCGCCGGGGTCGAGTAGCTCATCTCCAGTCGAGAGGATCGCTACCACCGGCCTTCGGACAACCTTCACGCTGTCGAATCCGAGCGAGGCGAGAACGCCTATCTCCGACGGCCGCAACACTGTTCCGGCTGTCAAGACGAGCGTACCCTTGCGAACGTCCTGTCCCGCTGGCCGGATGTCGGAACCGACGGGAGCGGCAATCTTGATGCCGATCTCGGCCATGTCCAGAGCAGCGTTCCGGCGCTCTATCTCGTCGGTCTCCTCGAATGGGACGACTGAGTCCGCGCCTGGAGGAATAGGCGCTCCGGTCATTATTCGGACAGCTGTTCCAGGCTCTACCGCCGTGTCTGGTAGTTCCCCGGCGGCTACGGAGCCGACGACTCTGAGCGTAATGGGCGAGTCTTCCGAGGCGTTGCCAATACTCGACGCCTGCACTGCGTATCCGTCCATCGCCGAATTGTCCAGCGGCGGGATGTCGTGAAGGGAAACGGCGTCTTCCGCAAGCGCCTGTCCCAGTGCTTCCAATAGCGGCACTTCCTTTGAGTCCAGTACGTGGAAGTGGTCCAGGATACGTTCGAGCGCGTCCTCCACGCTGAGCATTGCTTCGTCGTGATGTCTGTGTCCGTGTTCGTGGCGGTTCACCGCGTGTCTCCAAGAGTAAAGGTGTTACTGGTCGTTGCGCTGATCGCGCAGGTACTGGTATATGCTTTCTATGGTGCCGTCCTCGCTTATGCGGAAGGCGACACCGCCGCGCTCGGCCTCTATGACGCTCATTGCTATCTCCCAGCCCTGGTAGGGTGGCCCGATGCGGCAGTCGTCCGGTACGAACACGTTGTCGAACCTGACCCTGCGCTCGCTTCCCATGAGCAGTCTCATGTTTCGTATCTCGAGGCCCGGGCTGTTGGCGTCCACCATGAACACGCCCAGGTTCATACGCCTGGGCCTGTCTTTGCCGGTGTTGGCGAGCGTAATCAGGTAGTCGGGATCGAACCTGCCCGTGATGAACGCCTTCTCGCCGTTTATTATCCACCCTCCATCTTCCGGGACCGCGTGTGTGCTCACCGAGGCGAAGTCAGAACCTGAGCCCGGCTCGTTGAAGCACTGCCAGGTTATGGACTCGCCCCTGAGACATGCCGGGATAAAGCGCTCTTTTTGCTCGTCGGTCCCCCAGACCATCATGGCCGGCACCCAGCGATTGTTGTCTCCCATGCTGGGCAGGGGCATCCGTCGCATTTCCTCCATCAACACTACGTCGAGGCCGGAGGTCAGTCCGCCGCCGCCCAACTCCCTGGGCCATGAGGGTGCCAGCCAGCCCTTCTCGCCCAGAAGCCGCCTGAATGTCTTGACCTTGGCCTGGTTCTCCGCATCGAGAGGGCTGCCGTCCGGCGGAATCTTGAGGTCCCTGGGGAAGTGCTGTACCAGCCAGGCGCGCACCGCCGCGCGGAAGTCCTGCTGTTGCTGCGTGTACGGAGATCTGAAGTCCAAGATTTCCCCCTTGGAGGCTGCGGTTGGCACGACTCATTCAAGGTAATGCCTATGCAAAATCGCGGCATCGGTGGTCATTATAATGGAACGCGAACCGAGAATAAAATTGGGGCCTCCCCAACCGAATGAGAAGGCCCCGCTCTTACTGTTCTGTCTTCCCGGAAGGTTAGACGCCGCCAACTCCGGCAGTGGAAGGCGTGGCCGCAGCGCGTTCGCGCGTCCTGCTGATTCCGATGCGCCGGGATATGATCACCTTCTGAATCTCAACGGTTCCGGCGGGGTGGGCCCCAACCAGGCTTCCGCGCTGATAGACTTCGGGCTCGCCACCGAACGGAGCGCGAGGCTCTTCGGTACCGCACAGGCTGTACATACCCATGATGTCGCGCGCGCGGTCGGCGTTCTTTATCTTGTACAACTTGCCGAACATCGAGGTCTGCGAACCGTGATAGGTCATCTCCTGGCGGGCCTGGTACATACCGTAGTTCCGCAGGTTCAGGAGTCCGTGGACATGAGAATCAATGTACGCTGACGCCGCTTCCTGGGCTACTATCGGATCGTCGCCCAGATTGCCGCCGTTGCGCTTGGTATTCTGGACGTAGCTGAGGAGATTCTCCATCGCCTCGTCCTGCGGATAGGCCTGTCCGCGGCCGCCGTGTTCGACCTCCAGCGTGGTCTGCGTTACCTGCCAGCCCTGATGGTCGCCGCCGATGAGGTGATCGCCCGGCACCCGAACGTTGTCGAAGAAGAAGACGCTCTGGTCGTCGCCAGACAGAAGGTTCATCCGCTCCTGCGTAAGCCCTTCCGATGGGAAGGGCACCATGAAGTAGCCCAGATTGCGGTGGCGCGGCGCGTCGGAATCGGTCATGAACGGGCCGAAGAGGAAGTCTGGCTCCTCGATGCCGCTGATCCATATCTTCTGTCCGTTCAGGATGAAGTCGTCGCCGTCGCGGACCGCCCTGCTCTGGAGCGAGGCAAGGTCGGAGCCTGCGTTCGGCTCAGAGAAGTTCTGGAACGCCACCTTCTCAGCGCTGAGCAGCGGCTTGAGAAAGTAGTCCTTCTGAGCTTCGTCGCCCCATACCAGCAGTGTGGGGAAAACAAGTGCGTTGGTAAAGCCGGGCACCACGCGGGCGCGCCTGAACTCTTCCTGCAAGATGGTCTCGTGTTCACCGGTTAGTCCGCCGCCGCCGTATTCCTTGGGATAGGTGGGATACAGCCAGCCCTTTTCGGCGAGGACCTTGTGCATGTCACGCCAGAACCAGTACTGCTTATCGGAAAGCTCCATACGGTCAACGGGCGCTCTCATGTCGTCCGGGATATTCTCTTCCAGCCAGGAGCGCACCTCTTGGCGAAATTCTTCCTGGTCTTCAGTGTACGTGTAGGCGAAATCCATCCGGCGTTCCTCCTGCAATTCCTCTGTCGTTCAGTAAACAGGGCGCATTTAGAGCCCCGTTCAACTTGCTGTGCAAATGTTAGGGTGTCAGTCCGCTTCTGTCAACAGTAGTCGGAATTAGGAAGCATAGAATATCTGACGCGCGTTTATAAGACGACCCTCGGAATCGGTAGCGCAACAGATCCCTCTTCCTCTGGGAGAGGGATCACAAGGTAGGTAGATGAGCAAAGCGACTATGAATGTCAGCAGAAAGTCCCCTCTCAGCTCATCAATGGGGATGGAACTTCCGAGCCGCTTGATGCAATATACAAGAGATACCGCGCCGTAGTATAATTCAGGTTGTTGGCGACTTCCCGATGATTGGGAAGTGAAGCCTGCCAGGGGTTTGAATCGTCTGACACTCTGGTCGCTGAATTCAAACGCCCGCTCGCGGAGCAGGCCATTAAGAGGACGCTCCCGCTCAAGTCTTGAAATGCCAACGTAGCTCAGTGGTAGAGCAGCGGTTTCGTAAACCGCAGGTCGGCGGTTCGAATCCGCCCGTTGGCTCCAGTTTTCCCACATATACACCGAAATACAATGATGAATTCGTTATATATGTTGAAAGGACGGGATTATAACACTTAAAGGTTGTCAGCGTATCACAATTGTATCACAAACTGATCATAGTCCGCTACTCCAATTCTCCAACATGTTAAATGTATATCTACCTGGCGACACTTGTCTAATTTGACAGCAGCTATTGGAGTACTCGGGACACTTCCCTAGCTAAGTTCTCGTAGAATGCGGAGCAGCCTTCGATGAGTCTGTGAGCAGCCTCGTCTTTGAGATGCTTACCTTGGCGACGCGTTTGAAGGACTCCAATATTCCTGCGGGGACAGAACAATGCGTCCTCCAGCCATCCTGTAGCTCAAATTTCCCGCGAAATTCCCACATGCATCAAAATTTGGCGATGTCGTAACGATATACTGATAAGCCAGGTGGCTTCCAATTGTTAAGTGAGTTACGAGGGCGTATTAGGTCTATTTTATCTGACTGAATGTGGGACAACATCGTACTGATCGTGCCATCTCGCTGTGTTGTTCGCTGTTGAAAAGTAGCCCTCGCCGTGTGGTGGGCAGCGGTTCAGCAGACCGCAGGCTTTCTGGACACTTCGCCGGTAGGCTGCAACTCAGCACTTGAATTGCGAGTGTTAAGTTGCTTTTTCCCTCCTTCAGGACATCCTATTGCTTGGAATCCCACCTTGAAGAGAATTACGGATCGCAAGTGTTGTGTCTCGAAAACATGCGGTCTCAGTACTAGGCGTTGGTAGAATCGATATGATCGTGGTCGTCTGAACAACTCTTGCAAGAGCCACTTACGAAATGCTCGAGCCGGTGCGTTGCCAGTGCATCAGCGTCCGGCATGAGGTGGCCGTAGACGTCGATCGTTGTCTGGATACTGGCGTGTCCCAGACGTGCCTGAACGACGTGTATGGGCACACCTGCAGCCAGCAAGAGACTGGCGTGAGTGTGGCGGAGATCGTGGAACCTGACACCTTCGAACCCACACCGATCTGCGGTTTTCCTGAATGCCTTGCTGAGTGCGTCAGGCGTCAGAACGCCGCCGTCTGCACGCAGGCAGAGTTGGGTGGGTCCGGTGAGGCGCTTTCCGAGGTCCTTCATCCGGGCGGCGTGAGTCCGATAATGCGACCTCAGTAGGTCTACGGTCACCTCCCTCAATGTGATCGTCCGTTTCGACTGTCGGGACTTGGGTTCGTCAATGTGAGCCTGGTCGCCGGTAATGTCCACCATCGTGCGAGTTACGCGCAGGAATCGAGCCTCAAGGTTCACATCTCGGAATTGAAGTCCCAGTATTTCCGAACGGCGCATGCCGGTGAAGAAGCCCAAGTGAATCGGTAAGAAACAGTCGGCTCCTTTGGCCTCGTCGAGCAGGATGTCAATCTCTTCGTTAGTCAGGATTCGAATTTCGGGCCTTTTTCTCGACGGTGGGGTCACATCTTCGAGGACATTTCTTTGAAGCATATTCCAACGAACGGCTTGCTTGAGGGTTTGGCTCAACAGGCGGTGGATGTGCGTGACTGTATGCGCCGAAAGCCCGGCACGGATACACATTGCATAGTATTCCTGCACCTGACTCGCCGTAAGGTGCTTCACCTTCACGGATCCGAAATTCTTCTTGAGGTGGGACCGGATGATCGAATGGTAACCCTTGAGCGTCCTTGGGCGTACGGCAATCTCCGCGTAGTTCCTAACCCAGTGGTCAAGATATTCGGCCAAGGTCATTTCTGTCGGCTCAACGTATCGGTTTCCGAGTATATCGTGTTCGATTTCGGTGAGGCGTCTCTCGGCCTGCCTTCGTACGCCGTATATAGTCTCGGTCTTCTGTCTTCTCTTTCCATCGGCACCCTTTGGGATGTCGTATCTGATTCTCCACTTGTTGGTATCGATCCATTCGATTGATCCTCTTGCCATTTTCGCCTCCATCTTTTCGGCTTGCATCTCAAGAGCCCTCTGTGCCGATTACCTCCTTTCCATTGGACTGGTGGACGTGATTGCGAGGGATATCGCCGAAGGAACGTCTGGCATTTCCGCTTCGAGGTGGATGGATGACTTTAGTCGTCGAACACTGGAGCTTCGCTCCAGAGGTACAGCTTGCTAACCCGGCATGCAACCGTCGAAGATGGGTCGATGCCGGAGGCTGGATACATGCTGAAGGATTTTGACAGAGCAGGGGACAATCCCCAGGACGGTCGCGGGTACCAGGGGACAGATTGAACCGGGAAAATGGTCGTCCTGGCAGCGCATTAAAGAGCCCCTTTGCGGATGAGTACAGGTTGCGATGTGCTACCGCCGCGTCCAACATACAGAACCGCGCAGGGGCGCAATGCGCCCTTTACTCCGCCTATTTGCAGAGCATGTGTCTGCAGCTAGGCCACTGTATGTTGGATGAATGGACGGTAGCGGACTCATCCTAGCGCAAGGTGGTCCATCGGACAAGGAATCGTCTGCTCGATGTGAACTGATCTGGTATGGCCCGACTAACGTCTTGCGCTCCCGCCCCGTCGCTCCATTTGGGCTTGAGGACTGCCTGCGAAAGAAAGGCCTGGTTCACGGCCGCGGTCCTGCTCGGGTGTTTGCTTCCCGTACTGGCGAGCATCGAGATTCTTGCTGGGACCGCGGTTAAAACGAACTCAACAGTGGACGACAGGAATTCTGTTTAGGGGCGGGGATGCCCGAAGGGACTAAACCCAGGTATATGTGTGGTAGGTCTGTCCACAGCAGGCCTGCTACCACACTCCGTCGATTCCGGTCTATATGGGAAAAGAGGGCTTCCGCTACAGATCACTATGCTGCGATCAAATACGCGGAGCGCTATAGCCGGTCAGGCTCCAATGCCACATGCCTAGGGTCTCATGTACACCGATTCCCTAAGCTTCGTCTGTGATCGAAGCCGTACAATAGTTGGAGTTGCAGAATCTATTAGGAAGATCTGCGGACACAGGTTGACTGAGATACTCAACTCCAATGAGGGCGCGGATGACCGCGACATGGCAAATGTGGGTCGCGTAGAAGCACTCCACATGTGCGGACACGGACGTGCGGTAACCGGGAGTAGCGGCGAAGAACTAAAGGCTCCTTGTGAGCCATTTAGGTCCATGGGCAGCGCCGACCGGAATTTGGGCCTGTGGGGAAAGATGCGTAGCGACCGTCCGATTCGTGGGTGGCATAGCAGTGTCAAGTTTGGTGGTGACCGTTGCGGGATGCCCACTACGATGCAAGCGAAATGGCATACATCGTTCACCTGAACCTCTGGAAGTACAGATGTTCGCGCTTGTACATGCCGTGTAGCTCCCGTGTTTCAGTCCTGATCTCGCTTGTATTCCTGAGCGGCGTTGCAACATTCTCCAAGATGGCATTCTGGGATTGCTGAAGTGGGGCGTTCTTGGCGCTCAGATACTTGTGCTCGTCCAGTATAGCGTTCTGGTTCTATTGTATATCGACCAACTGTATGGGCACTCTCAGAAGTTTTCAGGTTAACATCTCGCGTCGGACGGCAGCCTAAGCAGTTGGCCTGAGTTGATGTTCATATCTTGACTTAAGTCGTCGGTCTGCCCTACCGAATAAGATCTAGCCGATGTCGATAACGTCGCCGCCGAGCGTGGCCGCGTGGCAGATGAAGGATGGGGCCGACGACTGCTCGATGAGCAGCGCCCAGACGGGCAGTGGGGCGATGGAGAAGCGCACCCGTTCTGGTGGACGAACCTGTACACCCTCCTCTACCTGCGTGATCTCGGCGTGGATCCTGAAAGCGATCGCACTCGACACGCGATCGAGCTGGTGCATTCGAGCGTGACCTGGGGCCCGTGGCACGGAGACTCCCCGTTCTTCGAGGGAGAGGAAGAGCCCTGCATCAACGGGCGCGTCGTAGCGCTCGGCGCCTACTTTGGGAAGCCGAGCCCCCGATTGGTGGACCTTCTGCTGAGCGAGCAGCTCGGGGATGGTGGGTGGAACTGTCAGGCGCACCGCGGCTCCGTGCGCTCCTCATTCCATACGACGATCTGCGTCTTGGAGGGCTTGCTCGCCCACGAGCAGTCCATCGGGGGAGACCCGGTCGTCAGGGAAGCCCGCGAGCGTGGTGAAGAGTATCTGCTGGAGCGGCACCTCCTCCGGCGGCTCTCCACGGGTGGTGTCATCGACGAAGGTTGGAGGCACCTCGCCTTTCCTCCGTTGTGGCACTACGATGTCCTGCGGAGCCTTGAATACGCGGCGACTGCAGGCTTTAAGGACGATCCGCGCCTGGCAGAAGCCGTCGAGACAGTTGAAAGCCGTCAGCTTCCCGATGGACGCTGGCGCCTAGACGTGCGGCACAAGGATACCCTCTACGAGGAGATCGCCGGCGCTCCAGGAGAACCGAACCGATGGATCACGCTCCGCGCACTCCGCGCGCTGAGGCGCTTGCGCCAATGAAGGGCCCTCAGCATCCGGCTTCTACGGCTTCGACATCTTGGAGATGTGGTCCGCCTGCCTAGATTCGAACCTCCCAACGAAAAGTTCGCAATTCGGTACGCCTTGGCCAACCAACGTGCATGGTAGACAGAACCGTCTTTGAGCTTTGGCTCGGCGGACTGTGAGCCAACCACTGTCACAGCTTAGCGAGATGTGAAGTCGCCCTCTTTCCGTACCAATACTGGTGCCAGTTTTGCGGGTTAAGACTACTTGGCGCAGTCCGTTCGCGACTTCAGATGCACCACTATCGCTGTCTATTCAGCGTCAAGCACAAGTCCATTCCGACCTGCTGGCCAACAGTCATTGCCGATCGGCGAAAGGCGAGCCGGTGATGAGCCCGTGGCTGCGGCGGGTGGCCCCGTCACCAAAGTGAGCGGTTATCACATAGAGGTGCATCTCAACCTCGTCGGCGAGCAGGTTATGGGTGTTGTCGTCCACCTCCTGTTGCGTCAGCCGTTCGGTTGCGCCCTGCGGGTTGTCTGGGTGCGCCTCAGTCTGGCTGCCTGGGATCCTTAGAGCCTGGACGTGGACGTTATATTTACGTCCCGGCGCCAACAGGGAGCCGGTCCAGGACGTAGACGTCCAGTCGTCGTCCAACTGCTCTATCGACGTCGGTTCGCCCGAAGGGTTTTCGCGGACATTGGAGATGCCGTTGCAGAACCAGGCCCATCGGGTCACCACCCCCGTGCTGTCCCTTTCAACACCCCAGGGCCTGCAGCTGTTCACATCTGGTGCGGTGTATTCCCAGTCATTTACGGCGGTGCCATCGGCCTCGAGCTCGAAGTTGTGGCGGTACATGAACTGGAGCCTCTGGATGGTGTAGCGTTCCACGTTGCTCTGCTGGTTGGCCCACTCACTCCAGTTGAGGTGGTATGTCCCGTCAGCCATGGTGGTGGTGACCGAGAAGGAATTTCTAGTGCAGAGTACCGCCCGCCCGGCGGCCAATTCCTCTTCGCACTCCTCCATCGTCACCGGGCTATCGTTGGCTTGGCCCTGCGCCACCTGTGGCGACAGCGCAAACAGGGCGGCAGCGGCAACTACCGCAGCAATAAGCAATACAGGGATTGAGCGGGTGTTCCAAACGAGCGATCCAATGAGATGCATGTTGTCGTACCTCCTACATAAGCAGTTGAATTTGCCGAATGAGTTTTCCCAGTGGCGCCGCCGCGGTGATGCTTAAGGTCCAGAGGCGCTGAGCCCCTCGCTCCTTCCTGGTGACCGCCGTTGCGATAGTAGCTTGTGCACTTAGACAAGTCTGTGCATTGCAGTTTTTTCACACCCCAAAGCTGGATTGTGTGCTGATTGATGGCGAGTAGGAGCATCCAGCGGGCCAGGGCGGCCCAGGTAGGCCTCTTGATGAGGTCTTACCGCGAGTCTTTTTCATCCGGAGGCAACCGGCGAGGGTTGACGCAGGAAGCCCTGCTGGAACGGATGGGGTCGGTGGACAGCGAATACGCCGAGCGATACAGCCACGCCACGGTGTCGCGGTGGGAATCCGGCGGCACCCGCCCCAATCTTCAGAGGCTGAGAGTCTTCGGTGAAGCCCTTAATCTGTCGCACACGGAGATAGCCGGTCTCGTGTTGCTGGCAGGGCTGGCAGATGACTTTCAGACGGCATTGGGCCACGTCACCGGGAGTCGTGCCGGAGCCTCTAGCCTCGGAGCGATGCCTGACCCGGGACCGGCTTCCGGCGTCGGGCACGAGACCCGAGCATCGCCATCAAGAAAGACTCGTTCAATGCTTGAGGACGCAGCCCGTTTTGGGATTCTGAGGGCTTTCCCGCTGGGGCTGTGCATTGTTGGCGGGTACGCGCTCTCCTTATTCGGCTGGAACAACGGCTGGATGCCCACAGCCTACATCGCTTTCACCATGGGGATCGTTCTAGCGCAAGGGTTCTTGTTCAGCGACCGCGAAGCTGGCCTACGAGAGTTCTTCTGGGTTTCGCTGTTTGTCCTGTTGACCACCCCGCTCCTGCAGTTTTCCCGGATACACACAGACCATTACGGCTTCTATACGATCGGGAGCCTCGCCGGCACAAACATGCCCTACATGCTGGCCCTGCTCCTTAACCTTCTGATCGCATCTACTGCCGGGCTGACGTTTCAGTTGCTATGGAGGCGTCAATACTCAGGCGCCAGCGACGGTACCAGCGCCCTCCGCCGGGCGGCCTCTGTAGTGCTGCCGCCGGTGATTTTCGCGTACGTCACGGTCGTAGTGATCACCAATATTTCGGTATCCGTACACTTGACGGTCCTATTGCCGGTGTTGGGCGTTGCCTTCGCTGCACTCTTGGTACTGCGGGACCCGGCCTTCAGCCCCAACGAGCGAGACCGGTTGTTCCTGCTCTCTACAACGTCGGTCTTGGCGATGATCTCGGGAGTTTTGGGGATAGGCGCCATTCTGGCGATATACCTGTCGCCGGGCCTGCCCAGCGTTCTGCCGGACCACAATCTACTGTGGTCCTGGGAAATCAACCTCGCAGGGCTGGGCTTTTCCCGGGAAGAGGCGCTGGACCGTATGAACGTAGGTTACGTGTGGCACACGACATGGGTCTTCGGCTATATGTTCTTTCTGGTCTTCGGCAGGCTGATGGTGTCCCTCTATCGCATTGACGGCAGCCGAAGACGATAAGGTCCACGACGGTTGGAGAAGCCACCTTTGCTGACCGCGATATGGAATCGGCCTTGACCTGTGTCATTCTCCAACGA
The DNA here is from genome assembly GCA_009838465.1 of Dehalococcoidia bacterium. GTDB lineage: Bacteria > Chloroflexota > Dehalococcoidia > Lucifugimonadales > UBA1123 > VXRN01. Next base: position 32,261 of record VXRN01000061.1, on the reverse strand, counting down.
CAAGGTCCGCCACATCAGGCAGATAGAACCATCTCCAAAGTGTGTATGATCCCACTAAGCAGTTGGCCTGAGTTGATTTTCATATCTTGACTTAAGTCGCCGGTCTGCCCTGCCGAATGCGGAACCTATTGATTCTCCCAGTTCGTCCAGGCTCCCATAGGCGCGTTCAGGCATATCGTGATGCTTGATCGCTCCGAACACTCCCTCGATGTCGTTGAGTTCAGGACTGTACGGAGGCAGGTAGTAAAGAACGATACCTTGTCTTCTCAATCTCCCACATGCGTCTTTGACCACTCTGGACCGATGGGTGGAGTAGTTGTCCACTACAACCACCTTCAACTACCCACGAATGTCCGCGTGAGGAATTTCACGAATTGCTCAGACTTGAATGAACCCGGCTGTCTCGACCAAACCAGCGACCCGGTGCGACCATCGCTCATCATCGCCGCCATCACATTCATTCTGCGTCTGTTCGGGTTCTCGTAGGGCACATACTTGCGTTCACCCCATGCTGTCCATGAGTAGTTGACCGGCTGGGACGGACTGAAGCCGCACTCGTCCACAAACGCAAGCGTCAGCTTTCCCTGGACACACTTTTTTTGAGCTTCGCCAAGCTGTTGCGCGACCGCTCCACCTCCAGTGAGTCCTGTTTGTGTCTGAGAGTGCGACAGGAACGAATGTAGCGAGCGTTCATCTGCCGAAGGTATCTGCGTACCGAACGCGGGCTGAGGGTTACACCTCGATCCAAAAGCGCCACCGACAGTTGGCACGAACTCCATGTGCGCTCTTCGGGCAGCAGTTGAGTGAGTTCGGTCTGGATCCGAAGACGATGCTCGGTGTCCGGCGCTGGACCGCGGGCTCTGTGTCTGATGGCCTGTATGCCTTCTGATTGAAACTGGCGAAGTACACGTCTGATAGTGGCCGTGCAGTATCCGAGGTGTATTCCTATGAAGCCTGGCGACCATCCCGAATGGGACAGAAGTACCATCTCCACTCGGTCTCTCTCGGCAGGCCTTAAGGTCGAATCCTGTCGCAATGCCCGAACTTTGGACAGGTTGTCTACAGTCAGTTGTATTCGTATCATTCATCAACTATACATTATCTGAGGCCAACTGCTTAGTACTCCATGCCATCCCGGAGAGCACGCAGGAAGTCATCCTTGTCTTTGACGTGCCTGGTCATGCGATAGTCACTATTTCAATCGTGTACACACGAAAACTGAGTAGAAATCCGTGGTGGAGTCAATTCCACCACGGATGTGGTAACGTGTACAAGATGAAGGCTGACTTGCCCTACTTCCTGTCAGAAGGACTTAGTCCTTTTGCCAAGCGCATCTCTTGTACAAGGTCACTTAAGCAGAAGGGCTTCTCGAATCTGCCTATAAGGGTCAGCAGTTGTCGGTGGTTGTCAGACTGCTGGTGTACGTGTGCCTGAGGTCGCGGAACCTAACACCCTCAAGTCCACACTGTATTGTGATTTTCTTGAATGATTTAGTTAGAGCATCAGGCGTCAGTATGCTGCCGTTACTGCGAAGACAGACCTGTGTCGTGGCAGTAAGGCGCCTGTCCAAGGCCTCGAGGTGGGGAGTGAGAGCCCGGCATCGTAGCCTGAGCAGGTCGGCGGTCTCCTCCCCGAAGGGGATCGTCCGCCTCGAATGTAGGGACTTGGGCACATCCATGTGAGCCTGATCTCCAGGAATGTCCACCATGGTTCGCGACACCTTGAGGGTCTGGGCCTCAAGGTTTACGTCTCGAAACTGAAGGCCCAGTACCTCCGAGCGCCGCATGCCGGTGAATATACCCAGGTGTATCGGCAAGAAAAAGTCGGTTCCCTTCACCGTCTCGAGCAGTACGTTGATCTCTTCTGGCGTCAGAATGCGAATCTCAGGCCTATTTGTCATCGGGGGTGCGACGTCATCGAGGACATTTCGTAGAAGCATATTCCAGGAAACGGCCTGCTTGAGCGCCTGTCTGAAAAGGCGGTGAATGTGAAGGACGGTCTGAGCGGAAAGGCCGGACCGGATGCACTGGGAATAGTATTCACGCACGTGGTGAGCCTCCAGGTCCTTCAAAAACATGGACCCGAAGTTTTTCTTGAGGTGGTTTCGGATTATTGTATTGTATCCCCTGAGGGTCCGAGGACGTACAGAGGTGTCAGCATAGTTCCGGACCCAATGGTCTAGGTATTCAGCGATCGTCATTTGTTGACTGCGGATGATTTCGCAATTGACTTCCGCAAGTCTCTTGTCAGCCTGTTCTCGGTCGCCATACACCGTCTCGGTCTTCTGTTTTCTCCTGCCGTCGACACCTCTCGGAAGGTCGTATCTGATTCTATGCTTATTGTCACTGATCTGTGTGATTGAACCCTTTGCCATGCTTATCTCCATGCTGTAATTATCTCCTTGACAAGCTGCCGTGTCGATAACCTCCTCTCACATTGATGAGATGGACAGCATTATGAGGCAAGAAGCGGAAAGTCCGTCCGCCTTTTCGCATTCGGGATGGAGGTGAGACGACATTCTCCAAACGCTTGGCGATTCGCGAATGTAGGCCTTGGATTTATGACGGCGAAGGCGAAGGTCGCAACCGTCTCCGGAGGGAGGGCGTCGGCGAATCCGAAGTCGGTGATTCAGAAGGCTGTGCGGTTTCAGGGACTGTCATCGCCGGCGGTATCGGATCGATTACGAGAATTGGATGGACAAAGACAGACTGCTCGTGGAGGTGAGCTGGCTACCGTGGAGGTGCTCAGGGTCCGAGTACAGGCTGAAGGCCTATTGATCCAAAGTGGCGACGACTTGGGCCAGCGGTGCAGCGATCAAAAGCCCGATAGTGTCGCCAATGCATCGTTTTGGCCAGCCTAATGTGGCGTGATGTTGCTCATGGACGTGGTGGACTTGAACTCTCTTTCGCCCTGCCTGGCGAACATTCGAGTCTCTTCAAGGGTTAAGTGAGTAAAGCCCATAGACACGATTCCGGCGACCCAAGAACGATGGTAGACATCGATCTTGCGCTCGTGATCTGCGGTGCAAATAACCGCAGGGCCTACTCCCCTAGGATCCTAAGATTAGCTCGCAAATGGAACCCGTAGCCGGCCAAGAGTCCGACCTGCCAGTATTCAACTGTCGCGGGCGGCCATTTTCACAATACCTAACGTTCCCCGCACCACTTGGAACTGCCGGATGGACATCCCGTCGCGCTTGCTGGCACGTAAGGCCCGCTCGTTGCCGGAAGCCCGGTTATCCCGCAGTGAATCCTCATATGGGGGTCTAAAGAAGGTGATAGACGGTCCAGTTTTCAAACGCCATGATCAGGCAATCGAACCGCCCATGTTGAACAGTCAACTCCGCTCCGCCGTTTTCACCGATTAGCGTTGCTCAGGTGGACTCATACCATCCGAGGCGACCTTATGAGCCTTCCTGCCGCTCGAACTCCCGGTTACTTTCTTCAATATGCCGGTCCAGTTCTTCCTCTGTCTGGAAGGTGCGTCCAGGGATGCCGTAGGAAAAGCCTGGGAATCTCAGGCCTTGATAGAAGGCGTTGAGTTTCTGGTGGTCGTTGTCGTGTTCACTGGCAATTTGGGCTCTGATTTGGTGCAGTTCCTTCATAACCTCATCTTCCAATGTCAGGGGCACCTCTTTGAGTTGGCTCGGGGTGGTGGTGATGGGGCTGCTATAGCCCTGTTGCTCACAGACCTCGGCAATGGCAGGTATGGTGACGGTATTTGCGATGTGAGGGAAGTTCCATGTCAGGATGTAGTCGATGTCGTGCACGGTTGCGACCGCGATGTGCCCGGCGGCATCTTCCCCTTCTTCTGGAACTGCGCCTCCTGACAGGAGTTCGCGGGCGAAGTCTGAAGCATTATCGGTAAGAGTCAGTACAGTCATTTCGCGGAGCGCTTCAATACAACGGCTGGCAGCGTCTTTGCTGCCTTGTCCGGCTTCGTTGATTGTCGCATCGGAGCGGAAGAGCTTGAAGTGCGGTGACTGGACTGTCCACCACTCAATCGTTTCGATCTGTCGCGCGGCTGTTGCCAGGTCCTGTGCGGACCTGGAGGTCAGGCAGGATAAGACTGATGTGTCGATATAGACGCTTTTAGTTACTTTCTTCCTCTGTCTGCATGTTAAGGTCTTGAGATGCTGATGGGAATCCCCGCAGACTTCCTTTCCGGGCTGCTGACATAGACTGCGAGGAGCGAGTGTAAGAGTTGGCTTTCGCCTCTTAATGTGGCTCTGATCAGGAAGCGGTGTTATCTACGTCGTTTACCTGGTGAGCAGGCGTCTGAAGCGCAGTATGGCTTTTATGCAATTCGCCATTTCTGTACAAAGCCTCGCTATGGCGACAGCTTGAAGCGGGTCGCCCATGAGATCGTATGCCGCGTCTGTAACCAGTGTTGCCAAGTGAGCGGGCTGTCGCGGAGCGCCCGCATCTTATCGCCAGTCGTGGGACCTCGGCATCCTCACTGCCGACCGGATAGCGCGCACCTCCGAGGCTATCAGGTTCACGGTACCGTCCCAGGCGGATATGCTCCCCCTGACGAGCACAACCTGGCTGCTGAGTTCCCTGCGATACTCTGCATACACTCGGGGCCAGAGTATCACCTGCGTATCCCCGGTCTCGTCCTCCAGCGTAACGAATATAGTCCCGCCCCGCCCCTTGGGATGCTGCCTCGCTATGGGCCAGCCCGCCACGACCGCGAAGGCCTCGTCGCCCAGACGCTCCACCTCCGCGCAGGTCATCACCTCGGAAGGCAGGCCGGGCCTGACGAACCGCATGAGGTGCCCGCGCGGGTAGATGTCCATGGTCCGGTACTCACCCGCCATTCGCTCGGCCTCCGAAAAGTCGCCGAGGTTAGGGATGGAGTCCTCTATCGAGAGCGGGAGCGTCGCCTGACCGTTCTTCTGCGGACTTGCGTACAGGCCCGCGTCCCACAGCGACTGCCTGCGGTTGGGCATTATGCGGTCGAACGCTCCGGCCATCACCAGCGACTCCACCGCCTGCGGCCTGAGTCCGGTCCGCCTCACCAGGTCTCCCGCGCCGATGTAGGGACCACGCTCCTCTCTCTCCTCCACGATCAGGCTCGCCGACCCAGGGCCCACGTCCTTTACCAACCCCAGTCCGAGTAGAACGCAGCCATTATGGGGTATGGCGCTGGGCTCGCTCCAGTTGACGCAGGGGTTGAGGAACGGAACGCCGAACCGCCTGGCGTCCTGCTTGATGGTCTCTACAGGATAGAATCCCATCGGCTGGCTGTTCATCAGCGCGACGAAGAACTCCAGCGGGTGGTGTCTCTTCAGCCATGCAGCCTGGTACGCGGTTATCGCGAAGGCGTGGGAGTGGCTCTCGGGGAACATGTACTGCCCGTTCACCTTCTGCCATATCTTCAGCGCGGTCTCCCTGTCCACTCCATTGTTCATGGCGCCCTCCAGGAAGCGACTTCTGTACATCGCTACCAGATGGCCGTTGCTGGACTTTGCGAAGGCGCGCCTGACCCCGTCCGCCTCTGACGCGCTCATCCCTCCGACGTCCGTCAGGAGCTGCACCACCTGCTCCTGCCACACGATAATGCCGTAGCCACGCTCGAGGGCTCGCTCTTCCAGGGGGTGGTCGTACTCCCACATCGCGCCGTACCTGTATCTATCGACGAACTTGCTCACCGCGCTCTCGGCGGCTCCCACTCCCGGCCTTATCAGCGCCACCTGGTAGGCGAGGTCGAGAAGATTGCGGGAGAGCAACCTGCGGGCCAGCTTGAGCTGCGCGGGCGACTGGAGAAGGAACACCCCCTTGCTCCGGCCCTCGTTGATCATGTTGTACACAGCGGGGTCCGCGGGGTCTATGCGGCTCATGTCGGGCCGCTCTCTCCCGCTCCTCTCTATGAGGTCCAGAGCCTCCTCTATCTGGTCCAGGACGGGCAGCGAGAGGATGTCTATCTTGGCGAACCCCGCGTCGGCGACGCTGTCCCTGTCCCAGTCCATGATGTAGCGACCATCCGTCGCTCCCGCCCTGACCGGCACCATCTCGGGAATCGGCGAACTGCTGAGGATCATCCCACCCACGTGCTGACCCAGCGACTTCGGGGCGCCGATAAGCTGTGGGGCGAGTTCGGCGAAGTTCCTCCAGCCCGCCGTCTTCATGCTGCCTGCGAACTCGGGCATCTCGCCCATTTTCTCGGACAGGGAGCCCATGTCCTCGTCGTGCATCCGTCCGGCAAGCAGCCGCAGCCGCTCCTGGGGCAGTCCCAGTGCGCTTCCAAGATCGCGGATGACACCGCGACTCCTGTAGGTCGAGACCGCCCCGGTCAGGACGGCAAAGGCGGGTCCGAACCTCCTGTGTACCCTCTCTATGAGTTCGTCCCTTATGGCCCTGGGAAAGTCCAGGTCTATGTCTGGAAGGGAGTCCGCGTCCTCCGAGATGAACCTCTCCAGGGTCAGGTCCCACTTGAGGGGATCTACGTGGCTTATGCCGACGAGGTAGCCCGCCAGCAGAGCAACGGACGAACCGCGTCCCCGACCGGGAGGGCGTTCCTCCAGCGCGACCTCCGGGCCCACCAGTCCGCGCTGCTCCATGACCTGTCTCGCCAGCAGGGCTATTTCGCGGTATAGCAGCAGGAAACCCGCGATCCCGTTGCGCTCTATTAGGCGGAACTCCTCCTGAAGACGGCTCTCCACCCGCTCGGTTATTGAGCCATACCTGCGTACCGCTGCCTCGTAACACAGCCTTACAAGGTAGCTCATTGGCGTATAGCCATCAGGAACGTCGGGATCAGGGAGGGTGTATCCCAAGTCTGAGGACAGGTCGAACCCGCAGCGTTCGGCTATCTCGAGGGTGTTGGACACCGCCTCCGGGCAGTCCGCGAACAGGGTCTCCATCTCCACGCCCGGTTTCAGGTGAAACTGGTCGTTGGGCAGGATATGCTCCAGGCTGCGGTCTATGGTCGAGTTGTTCCTAATGGCGACCAGGACGTGCTGGAGTTTGTATCTTTCAGGAGCGTGGTAGAGCGCCCCGTTCGTGGCGACCAGAGGAACGCCCATCTCGCCCGCGAGCGCGGCCAGCCGCCTGTTGCGCCTCGTCTCGCCCTCCAGCAGGTTCCTCTGGAGTTCGACGTACACCGAGTCCGGGCCAAACCAGTCCATAGCCTGCTTCAGACATTCTCTGGCCTCTGAGTATCGCCCCTCCATGAGAAGACGTGCCAGCGCGCCGTCCCTGCCGCCGGTCATCATGATGAGCCCGTCGGTGTGTGTGGGAAGGTACTCCGCATCGAGCCTGGGCTCGCGCCTGTCGCTTCGGTTGGCGAACGTGAGAAGCTGTGAGAGATTAGAGTACCCGGCCCTGGATTTCGCCAGCAGCGTTATGCGAGAGCCGTCTGTGAGCGTGATCTCGCCGCCCGTGATCGGCTTAAGTCCGAGCGTCCCCGCCAGGTTCGCGAACTCAAGCGCGCCACACAGGTTGGTGTCGGTAAGAGCGAGCGCGATCTGGCCGTGTTCCACCGCCCGCGTCGCAAGCTCGTGGACATGGGAGGCTCCCTCTCCGAACGAGTAGAAACTCTTGGCGTGAAGCTCGACATAGCACTCCGACATGACACGACTCACGCGGCCTGCGTGTACCACCGGTCCGCGACCTCGTCACGGAACAGCGTGAGCAGGCTACCGTCCGAGGACTCCACTCGGTAGTACGAGCGAGACATTGGCTGCGGAAGCCACCACAGGTCGAACTTCCAGCGCTCGTCTATCCGCTCTATGCGTCGCCAGCCGCCGTCCCGGAGGAGCGAAGCGGGTCTGCGCTCGCCTTCTCCAGTAGTCTCGCGCACCTCCGCCGAAGCGGGCATGTGCAGCGCCCGGACGGAGTCCGAAGCCAGCGGGTCTATCGGAACCAGCAGCGAGCGCATCTCCGGCGCGGGGTGCCAGGGGGCTACCTCCACCGCCCTGTGAAGTGCGCGAACTCCGCCGAAGCGCGACGATAGCCGCCTGTCCACTCCGACGAGCGTCTCCCGTCCACTCTCCCTCGCGTCCCTGATCAGTCCGGCCTGGACGCCGGTCTCGCCCCCGAGATCAGAGATGGTCAGCGACAGGTCGTCGATAGGATGCAACGGCGACTCGGTCTCGATGCGTTCTCCCATAAGCTCGGAGGCTCGCTCCCAGCGCTCCACAGGAGTCCTGAAACGGACGTGGAGCTTCCAGGGCTCACCGCCCGACACGGAAGATTCCAATAAGGCTGAACCGATGCTCCTGTTTTTCAGGACGGGTCTTGCGAACGCGCGCCTGAGCAGCATGTCCAGACCCACGCGCACCATCTCCATCGAGGTGGTGGCGAACGGCAGCGTAGTGTACTCAACTACCGACTCCTCGACTTCCCTGGGAACGAAGGGTCTGAGGTCAATTCCGGTGGAGAGTTCCCAGGCGGTCGCGCCCTCTCTTCCGAAGCGGTCGAACATCGCCCTCCTACCGGTCAAGGCGACGTCGCCCAGAAGACGCAGCCCGAAGCGGTGCAGCGCCGACTTCAGTTCCGCGGATACGGGAAGGATATCTATGGACATCGGCGCGAGGAAGTGGCCAACGTCGTCTCCTGCCCTCACAGGTCGCATGGGCTCAGCCCTGCGGGCGGCAGCGTAGGCTGGGAACTTCGCATACGCCACGCCGACGCGCGGGTTGAGGTGGTCGGAAACGACGTCCATAAGTGCCGACACAGCCCCCGACTCTCCGCCGTAAAGTCTCTCAAGACCGTCCAGCCTCACGTAAGCCTCTCCCAGGCCGCCGGCCTCCACCATATCGCTCACGCGACCGAGCGAGTCGAGCAGGCGGCCGAATAAAACCTGATAGCACGGTTCGTCGGCGTCCAGGACCGTCAGGTCGGACACAGTGGATACAGCCCGCTGGATCGTCATGCCGGGGAAGACGCCTCGCGCGGTCGGAGAGTAGTCAATGACGGGCGAGCCGGGGCGGGACCTGTCCGACACTGCGAACGCGCGACCCTCCAGCTCAGGGCGTCTGATCAGTTCCGTCTTCGCGCGGTAGTGGGTGATGAGTACGCAGGCTACTATCATTTCAGCGGACCCGCTCGAGCGGGGGTATCCCGCACGCATAGGAGTCGAGAAGCGATTTAACCATCTGATACCTCCCTGAAGTTAGTGGCGGGGAGTATAACAAACACTTGTTCGTTAGTGCAACTGTTCTATCAGAGTAGTGACGACTTCAGAAATGAACTTGAAATAGGCACCCAGTCGCCAGTTCCTGTATTGCCGAGCGGTGAGCCCTTCGGGGTTCCTGCCTTCGCAGGAGTACCCGCAACATTAGACTCTTCAAGTCAGGGGCGTGTCACCGCGCTCTCTGGAAGATATGAATGGCCGCTGTCACGATTGACAGCGCCGTTCACCGTCGGATGCTGAAACTGCACCATCCGGGCTCGCGACACCCCGGCGGTCCGATTTTGGCTCGGATGGCAGCGAAACCGAGGCCTATAGCGGCTCCTAGAGCCTCTATTTTGCAAGCGTGGGGATACCCAGACCACCCTGGAATCGCCGAGGCCGTTAGTAGTGTCCCCTAGAGTGGTGTAAGAGAGGACTGTATAGAGACAGACCATCGCGTCATCCTTATCATCGATAAAGAACAACCCGAAGTAAGGAGAACGACGATTGTCAAGGACAGCGCGGTACTTGCCGAACAGCACGACGAGTGGGTGGTCGGCCGTCGCTACCTGACACCCGGAGTTGCTGCCAGACAGGAGGCACTACCGGAGGTGCAACTCACGCAGCCGACTGCAGCTTAGTTGAGCAAAAGGATTGACGAACTCCCACACCACTTGCGGGGACTTGACCGCCGGCATTTTTCAGAAGCCTGTTAAAGTCATCGAAGCCTTGGAACTCCAAGCCCAAGGCCTCGATACCGCCCCTTATCTAGTCGGAGGCGGCCCCGGTCAGCCCAGCATTCCTCGAATCTCTTCCGCCTGTTTGTCACTCACGATTCTGATGACCTTGCTGGATGGATCTTCCGACGCAACACCGCGGACAGCCTTCCTTCCATTTTTCAGGGTCACTAACTCCGGCTCCTTGATGTCCACCATCTTCCGCAGCTTTACCGAATAGGCCTTCAACTCTACCATCGCTTCTCCTCGCTATTAGCTTTTCTGTGCATTTTCTTAACAGACTCCACCGACGGTCTCAAGTGGCGCGAGTTAGCCTACTTTTCCTCCGCCTCCCCTGTCAACTCCTAAGACAGGGCTGATCAGGGCAGTCGCTTCTTATCGCGCGAGAACCTTGAGTAGGCATTGAGTGTCCCAATCCACCTTTTTGCGGTCGGCGGCTATGCCAACTCCGAGTGTGTTCTCCCATTAAGCATATTGAGAGCCATTCGACGCAACGCCGCGAGGTTCTCCGCTCCATTGTCCTTACTCCAGAACAAGCGAGTTATCCTGCCCCCTTCCCTCCTGTAAGTGTCCTCTCTCTGATCTGGCTGGATTCGATTCACAAGACCCACTGTAATAGTATTGCTCTGTGGCGGTGACAGGGATAGTCAGACTGGGGACATAGAACGAGCCCGACATCTGATGCAGGAATGGAGGTGATAGGTGTCTGAGACATTCACCAGGTGGGACGTTACGGACGACCTGCACACGGAGGAGGATATAAGACTATATCTCGATGCGTGCTCGGAAGAGGACCCAGGAGATGGAAGCCTCATCCGAGCGGCCCTGAACGATATTGCTCGAGCTCAGAAAGTGAGCCAACTGGCCCGCGACATCGGCATGACCAGAGAGGGTCTGTACAAGGCGCTGGGAGAGAATGGCAACCCGAGTTTCGCCACGGTGATGCGGATAACGAGGGCGCTGGGTATGCAGTTGCGCATCACCGCATAGAGGGCGAGAGATCGCAGGACATTCTGCACCCAAACGAGTGGTATGTTATCCCGGACAGATGGTAAATCCTTACAGCAGGAGACAGTAACGACCCAATGATCAGAGACTACGGGAATGTATCAATCCGTATCCTTAAGCTGGCGCGCTTGGCCCTGATCATCGGCCTGCTGCTCTTGGTCGTCGCATGTTCCGAAGAGGTCGGCCCGGCCAACGCCTGCACCGAGGAGGGAAGGACGCTCAAATTCGGCTACTATGCGCACTTCGCGCCGGTCAGCCACAGTGGGGACGAGGATCCGGCTTCGGAGGGGTACAATACGCATGTAGGGTATGAGGCCGACCTGCTGACCGCGCTGGAAGGTATGAAGGGCGCCAACCTCACCTTCTCCCGCAAACCGATCTCGCTCTGGGACAGCATCTGGCTCAAACCAGCCGGAACGGAGTACGACATCGTTGGCGGCGGCATTACGATCCTCGACACGCGAACTCTCAACGCGGAGGGCGAAGAGGTCGTCGTCTTCACTTCAGGGCACATCGCGTTTCGCCAATCCCTCCTGGTGCGTGCCGAAGACGCTGACAGACTCCCCAGCCATGCCGCGCTGACAAGCGACGTGCAGGTAGGAGCGCTCATCGGGACGACCGGAGAGGCGCGGATGCTGGCGCTGACCGGGCTGACGGACGCCGAGGGTGTTCTGGTTGCGGGTACGCGCGTCGAAACACCGAAAGGGGAAGTTACCGCGGACGGCAGTCCTGAATACTTCATTACCGCAGCCGGCGCAGCCCCTGAGCTGGATGGCAGGATCCGCATCCAACCGCCGTCGGAGACCCTTCCCCAGGTGGTCTATCTGGCTGTAGAGGATGGGCAGGATCGCCTGTTGGAGGCTCTGGCCAGGGGCGCCATCGATGCTGTTGCCAAGGGGGAGATCGGCAACAGAGACGACGCTCACGAGTCTGGCGGCGCTTTCGTCGTGACTGCACTGGACTCTGAGCCTGAGTACGGTGGATTCTCGCTCGCTGCGGAGGATGCGGAGCTGCGTTCCTGCCTCGACGACAAGATCGACTACCTGACCGACGGCCGTCGCATTGGGTACGCCGAGTGGCGGGAGGATTCCTCGGTGTTCATGCGCCGGGCTGAAGATAGGAGACGGTCTGAGTGACGTACTCGATCACAGGCTCAAAGGCACGATCTGATCTCTGACCGAACATTGGAGCAGTAAATGAGGTATGATAAGAAAACTCGGGACCTGTGTCAGTTTAGTGGAAGTGCTGTCATTCTTCCCATAGCTATCATTCTGAGCGAACCGCATCGGGGTCGGAGAATCTCAAGACCCTCCGACACGCTGCCCACCAAGCTGACACAACTTCGAAATCCCAGAGATATTCGCCTGATGTCGGGGTAGAGATATGGTTCTTTCAAACACAAGTCTTGACTACGATGCAATCGTGATAGGGGCCGGGATTGCGGGCCTGTACCAGCTGTACAGACTGCGGGAACTTGGCATGACGGTCCGGGTCTTCGAAAGAGGAACGGGAGTGGGAGGCACCTGGTATTGGAATCGCTACCCAGGCGCCAGGTTCGATTCTGAAAGCTACTCTTACGCATATTCGTTTTCCCAGGAACTGCTCGACGAGTGGGACTGGTCCGAGCATTTCGCCGGGCAGCCTGAGACTCTGCGATACCTGCAATACGTAGCCGATAAATTCGACCTGCTCAAAGATATTCGATTCTCCAGCGAAGTCAAATCCGCTGTCTATGACGATGATAGCCGGAGTTGGACAGTCCAATTGGAGGATGGGAGTGCCCACAGAAGCAGGTTCTTGATTACGGCCGTTGGCAACCTCTCTGAACCCACTCTGCCAAGAATCGAGGGTATCGAATCTTTTGGAGGGCAGTCCTTTCACACCTCTCGATGGCCTCACACTCCCGTAAAGTTCACAGGCAAAAGGGTGGCGGTCATCGGAACCGGGGCCACTGGAGTGCAGACAATCCAGGAAGTATCCAAAGATGTCGGGCATCTCACTGTCTTCCAGCTTAGACCGGAATGGTGCGCTCCTCTTCACAACTCGAAGATAGGTCCGGATGAGATGAAAGACATCAGGGCCGGCTATCGCGAGATGTTTGACCTGTGTGCCCAGACTCCAGCCGGATTTGTACATGACGCCGATCCCAGAAACACTTTCGACGTTACCGAGGAAGAACGATATGAGTTCTGGGAGGAACTGTACGCCAGCCGGGGCTTTGGGATCTGGCAAGGCAATTTCGAGGATATCTCTACCGATCCCAGGGCCAACAAAGCCATATCCGATTTCCTGGCCGACAAGATACGAGCGCGTGTCAACGATCCCACGGTAGCGGAAAAGCTGATTCCAAAAGACCACGGATTTGGGACCAGACGCGTACCCCTGGAAACCAACTACTATGAATCCTACAACCAGGACAACGTCGAGCTTATAGACATCAATGAGACTCCCATCCTGAGAATCACCCGGAACGGCATCTTGACCACTGATAGGGAGTTCGAATTCGACTTCATAATCTATGCCACCGGATTCGACGCGGTAGTCGGCAGTTTCAACAAGATAGACATCCACGGTGTCGAACGGCGGAGCTTGAAAGACCAATGGAAAGAAGAGTTGGCAACCTTCCTGGGGATGCTGGTCAATGGCTTCCCAAACATGTTCATGATTACGGGACCTCACGCATGGACGGGGAACCACCCGCGCAGCATCGAATACGGCGTTGAGTGGATAACGGATGTCATAAGGTTCATGGATGAACGCGGCCTCACGCGAGCCGAAGCCAGCGTGGAAGCCCAAAGGGGCTGGCATGAGATTGTATTGGAGCACGACAGGGACTTGCTGAGGAGCCAGGTTGATTCGTGGTTCACCGGCATCAACATCAATCTGGAGGGCAGGCAGACCCGGATGACGACCCAGTACTCTGGGGGTCAGCCATTGTTCAGAAGGCGCTGTGAGGAGGTGGCGGAAAACGGGTATGAGGAACTGAATCTCAAGTAGATTGGATTAACCTTGAGGACTTACAAACTATCTCAACACCTATTGCGGGAAGCGAGCGGCGAGTCCTGACTGACACCTCTTCTTTGAGGGAGAGAATTGAGGTGAAGGCGAAATTTCGTCTTGAGATTGCCACAAGAGATGTGCGTTTCAACTCGATATAGGAGGAAATCATGGCGCTCGATCCGGTACTTCAGGAGTTGGTAGATAAAGCCGCCATCCGCGACCTGATGGCAAGATACGCCAGGGGCGTTGATGCTCGTGACCCTGATCTGCTCGCTTCCACTTTTACCTCCGATGCGTACACAGACTACGGCGAGTGGGACGGGAAAGGGCGCAACAACATCGTCAACTGGATAATGCGCCCGTCGGACACCAATTTTCGGTCCACCCACTTCATGGGAGACCAGGCAATCCAGATCAATGGGGACAGCGCCGAAGTGGAGACCTACGCCGTCGCTTTCGGAATACACTATGTTGACGGCACTCCGTCCGTGGTCATGACGGGTCTTCGATACGTGGACACGATGGTACGGCAAGACGGTCAATGGCTCGTGCGGCACAGGGTATTGCATCACGACTGGCGGGGCAATGCTCCGGCGGACGTGCAACTTCCCAGCCCGGATCGGGTCCCGGCCTCCGAATAGGGTGACCGACCTGTCCGTCTGAGACCACGCATCCTGATAACGGGCTGAGAGGGGTGGGTCTTTGCCGAATCACCCCCATCCTAACCTTCCCCCTTGATGGGGGAAGGGACTTTGTCATGGTTGGTTTGCACGTTTGCCTACCCTTGTGAGCCCTGAGGGAGAGGGGATTTTCAACATACAAATGACGAGACGGGGTTCGGAATCGCAACCTTGCGCAAGTCCTGCCACCTATCCATTCGGGAATTCTGATTCGTGATAATTATTTATTGACTTTACCCCCTCCCTATGGTTGAATGGGCGCAATTCGGGCTGAGGCCCATTTTTTGAGGTGAGGAGACAGTGTTATGCGTTCCGTTCATTTACTTCGTTGGGTACTGATGGCAGTTTTGGCGGCGACCCTGACATTCGCCGCAGTGGCCTGCGGTTCGGCTGAAGAAGCCCAGCCCCAGCCGGCAGGAGCCACGGCGGAAGAGATGGCTGCGATTGTGCAGGAGGCCATGGCGGCCCAGCAGCCCGGCGTGACGTCTGAAGAGATGGCTGCCGCCATCCAGTCGGCGATGCAAGCCCAGCAGCCCGGCGTGACCACACAGGACGTGGCGTCGGAGATAGCCAAGGCGCTTGCTGCCCAGCCCGGCGGAGTCACCTCTCAGGAGATGGCGTCGGCCATATCCAGCGCAATGGCTGCCCAGCCCGGCGGAGTCACCTCTCAGGAGATGGCGTCGGCCATATCCAGCGCGTTGGCCGAGCAGCCCGGTGGAGTGACGTCTGAAGAGATGGCGTCGGCCATTGCAAACGCCCTGGCCGAGCAGCCCGGAGTCACCACTGACGATGTGGCGTCGGAGATAGCCAAGGCGCTTGCTGCCCAGCCCGGCGGAGTTACCGAAGAGCAGATGGCGATGGCGGTAGAGAGCGCTCTGATGGCGCAGCCTGGAATAAGCCAAGAGGATATTCAGATGGCGGTCGAATCGGCAGTCGAGGTGGCAGTCGCGGCGGCTGTCCAAGAGGCTGTGACCACCGCGTTCGCCCAGGCGGAGGTAGTTGAGATTACCGGGGTCGCCGGGCAAGCGATGGTTAACCCGAACGCCAAGTACGGCGGCACACTCACGATAGCGGACTACCTATTCCCCGGCCTGAATCACCACCCATATGAACATGACGGCCACCACATGAATATCAACTCGATGCATGGCAAGCTTATCGAGTTCAACCCCGAGACCGAGGACCGATGGGATTTAAGGGGCGACTTGGCCGCCAGCTGGGAAGTGGCCGGCGACGGCGTGACTTACACCTTCAACCTCGACCCAAGAGCCACCTGGCACGACGGACAGCCCGTCACCGCCGAGGATGTGGTGTACAGCCTGGACACTATGCAGGACCCCGACACAGAGAGGCCAAGGCCCACGTTCGTGCATCTTGACTCATATTACAAGCAGGGGAATAGCCGGGCAGTGGACCAGAACACCGTACAGGTAACAATCGAGTACCCCTCGGGTGAGTTCCTCCCCACTTTGGCTCTGGCGTACTTCAACATAATCGCCAAGCACTGGGACGAGTCGGACCTAGACAAGACCAAGTGGAGCAATTCCATGGGCGCGGGGCCCTTCCTGCCAGGAGAAATCGAGAACGACGTCTCCATGGAATTGATTAAGAACCCGGACTACTGGAAAGAAGGATTCCCCTACGTTGACCGCATACATCACTTCATAATTACCGAAAGCGGCCCGACGATAGCGGCCTTCAGGACGGGGCGGGTGTTGACCCAGTCCTGGGCGGTCACCCCCATCAGCAACAAGGAAGCGGTAAAGCTTGGGGAGGAGGAGCCGGACAAGCTGGACGTATTGTGGACAGGGAGTTTCGGGCCCGCGGGAATGCTTATGCCGATAAACCCGCCCTTCAATGATCTAAGGATTAGACAGGCCTTCAATCTGGTCTTCGACCGCCACGAATTTGTGGAGGTGTTCGGCGCAGGACCCGGCACAGACCTTGCGGCCCCTTACTTCGGAGTGGACAACTGGTACGGCTATACGGCGGAAGAGGTAGCCAACGCGCCCGGTTACAGACAGGGCCCTAACGGCGAGAAACATCCCGATGACATAGCCGAGGCCAAGAGGCTGCTCGCCGAGTGGGAAGCGGACCACCCCAATGGCTTCGAGGCCACTGACACCACCGACCCCTGGATCTACACCCCCGGTGAGGGCCATAAGTTCACCATGATGACCAGGATATCGGGAGACAAGGTATCCTGGGCTGAGCTGCAGTTGGAGCAGCTCAGGAGGTTCCTGGACATAGACGGGACCCTCGTTCCAATAGATAGCGCCGCAGGCATATCGCGCTATAACGCGGAGACAGGCTACAGCGGCGCGGGGGACTTCCTCGTCGCAGCCCAGGACCTTGGTCAGTTGATGATGCCGAGCACCCAGATAAGCTTTTTTGACGGGGCTGAAACATGTTGCAAGTGGCTGTCGGAGTTCGCTCCCCAGTGGTTCAGGGATGCCGTAGTCGAGCAGGCAACCGAGCAAGACCCCGAAAAGCGGAAAGAAATCGTCAGGAAGATGCAGAAGTACCTGATAGAAGAGGACCCCGGTCCCCTCCTGACTTTGTGGCACTCGGTTCGGCCACACATTGTGAACAAGAAGCTCCAGAATTTCTATATGGGGCCTACGCTGTACTCCCAGATGAAGTGGGAGCATGTCTGGATCGAAGAGTAGTTGCCAGGGGAAGTACCTCCCCCCTATCCCTTCCGCCAGTCTATCCTGAGCCTTCCATCGAATGACGGCGGGCTCAGGATAGACCTACCTCTCCCCCCTGATGGGGCTTACAAGGGCATGTAAAGTCCCTTCCCCCTTCACGGGGGAAGGTTAGGATGGGGGTGAAACCCCAAATGCAAGCGTGAATACTTCAAGTGCCTACCCCTCCCCCCGATGGGGCTTACAAGGGTAGGCAAACATCCAATCAGCTACGAAATCCAATCAACAGATCCCCTCTCCCTCAGGGCTTACAAGGGTAGGCAAACATCCAATCAGCTACGAAATCCAATCAACAAACCCCCTCTCCCTCAGGGAGAGGGCTGGGGTGAGGGTGAAATACCTACCCCTCCTCCCCGATGGGGGGAGAGTTCTACCCTCTAACCAGGGGCGGCCATGCAGACCTATATACTAAAGAGAGTCCTTCTGTTCATACCCACGCTGCTGGTGGTCTCGCTGCTGGTGTTCATCCTCATGCGTATTGTGCCGGGCGACCCCGCGCTCTTCCAGATGCACAGTTCCCTGGCGTTCTCAAGGGTCACAGAGAAACAGATCGAGGCCAAGCGGAAAGAGCTGGGAACGGACAGGCACATCGCGGTCCAGTACGGAAGCTGGCTATGGGGTATGACCCATGGGGATTTCGGGACCTCGATGTACTTGTTCGAGCCTGTCAGCGACACCTTGTCCGCCAGGCTCCCCGTTACCCTGCAGCTGGCTGTCATGGCGCAATTCACAGCCCTGGCATTCGCTTTGCCTTTCGGTGTCTTTTCCGCTATGAAGCAGGACACGTGGGGCGACTATGCCGCCAGGATAGTGACCATGTTCGGAGTGGGGATTCCCACGTTCTATGTAGCAATCCTTACCATATACTTCCTGGTCCTTGTGTTCGGGTGGTCGCCGCCCCTGAAATACGCTGAGCTATGGGAGGACCCGCGGCTAAACTTCCAGCAGCTTATATTTCCGGCGCTCGCCCTCGGGTTCTATACTATGGCCATCACGGCCCGGATGACCCGCTCCGCCATGCTGGAGGTGATCCGGGAGGACTACATCCGCACGGCCAGGTCCAAGGGCCTCATGGAAAGACCGGTCATCGTGCGCCATGCCCTCAAGAACGCCGCCCTGCCTGTGCTGACCATCTTCGGGTGGCAGTTCGCGGCGATGATGGCCGGCTCGGTGACCACAGAGGAGATCTTTTCGATTCCCGGACTGGGCAGGACTCTAATTGATGCCATCGGACGCCGGGACTACATCATGATTCAGTCCCTGGTCATGGTGGTGGCGGTCATGATCATGTTGACGAACCTTGTGGTTGACATCATCTACGCCTGGCTGGACCCAAGGATACGTTACTCGTAAGGTGGAGAGATGAGTCAGGAGAGACTTGGAGCGACAGCCGCCGTTGAGGCGCTTGCTCAGCAGATGAGACCAAGGCCCAAGGTTTGGCGGATTGCAGCCAACTTCTGCATTCAAAAGCCCCTGGGCGGCTTCGGAGTGATAGTAACCGTAATTCTCATAATAGTCGCCGTCTTTGCCCCCCAGATCGCGCCTTATGACCCCCTTCGAGCCTATACCTCTCTTGTGTTCGCTTCCCCGGGGGCATCGGACGAAACAGAGGACCCTCCGATTAAGCTATGGATGGGTGGCGACCGGCTGGGCCGCGACGTGCTGAGCAGGATGGTCTATGGGGCAAGGGTGTCCCTGTATGTGGCCGTAGCCAGTGTATTGGCCGGCGTAACCGTGGGCGCCCTGATTGGGATCACTACGGCCTACTTTGGAGGAGCGATAGACCTCATCGGCCAGAGGTTCGTTGACGCCCTCATGGCTGTCCCCGGCCTCATCATAGCTCTGGTCCTCCTGTCTGTGCTTGGCAGCGCCGACGCGGGCGGTGGATTTATGGGATTAGCGGGGTTGGAGAAGGTGATACTGGCTATAAGCGTGGGGTTCATACCCGGCACCGCTCGCACCATACGCTCCCAGGCGCTGAGGGTAAAAGAGGGGGATTTCGTGCTGGCGGCGAGAGCCGTGGGCGCCCGCGACTGGCGCATCATTCTGCGCCACATAGCGCCCAACTGCTTTGCCGCCTACCTTATTATTTTCACAATCAGCATGGGCTGGGCGGTCATAACGGAAGCCACCCTCAGCTTCCTGGGTCTGGGTATCCCTCCGGACTTCCCCTCCTGGGGGGGAATGTTGACCGGGGCGACCGAGACATATACGAGTGTGGCGCCATGGCTGGGCGTGTTCCCCGGAGTGGCAATAATCACAGTTGTGTTAGCCTGGAACTTCCTGGGCGATTCGCTCCGGGACGTCCTGGACCCGCGGATGCGCGGAACGGGGTAAGAGACCATCCCAAAGCTCTTTGTCGTACCCGATTACGGGTGAACAAATCCTCCTCTCCCATTGAGGACTGACAAGGGTATGCAAATGCGCGAACCGGCCAAGATAAAGTCCCTTCCCCCTTGACGGGGGAAGGTTAGGATGGGGGTGAAACCGCCGTGCAAGTTCAATCCCTACCCCTCTCAGACCTTGACGAGGGAAGGTTAGGATGGGGGTGAAACCGCCGTGCAAGTTTCAATACCTACCCCTCTCAGACCTTGACGGGGGAAGGTTTAGGATGGGGGCGACGAAACGCAGACAATGAACAATACTGCCAGAGCGCGCCAACTCAGGAAAAACCTTACAGACGCCGAAAGAGCGTTGTGGGAAATTCTACGCAAACGCCAAGTGTCAGGTTACAGATTTCGCAGACAAGCGCCAATAGGTCCATACATCGTTGACTTTGTGTGCTTTGAGAATAGACTCGTCATAGAAGTGGATGGAGGACATCACGCAGACCAGGTGGACTATGACACCGCTCGCACCGCATGGTTGGAGACTGAAGGTTTCAGAATGATCAGGTTCTGGAACAATCAGGTGTTGGAAGAGACGGACGCAGTGCGGGAAGCGATATTTATGGCTGTTCGGCGACTATCACCCCCATCCTAACCTTCCCCCGTCAAGGGGGAAGGAACTTTTGCTTTGCCTACCCCTCTCAGCCCAAGGGGAGAGGGGATCTATTGACTGGAGTTCGTAGCTGATTGGACATTTACCTACCCTTGCGAGCCCCTAGGGAGAGGGGGCTAGTTGATTGAGGTTCAGGACTGAATGTCAGTTCGCAGGAAAGAGATGAAAGAGATGCCGGAAGAGGACATGCAAATGGAACAGAATAGACTGAGACTGAGTGGAAAGGTCGCCATCGTCACCGGGGCCGGTTCGAGTGGACCAGGCTTCGGCACCGGGAAAGCCACCTCGATACTATTGGCCCGTGAGGGCGCCAAAGTGCTGCTGGTTGACGTGGTAGCCAGCCGAGCGGAAGAGACTTTGGCCATCATCGAGGAAGAAGGCGGCGAAGCGTCGGTGTTCGAGGCCGACGTTACCCGGTCCGACGACTGCCGTGCCATGGTGGACGCTACCATCGAGCGTTACGGCGCCCCAAGCATTCTGTTCAACAATGCGGCGGTGAACGCCGTCAGAGGCCACACAGTGGCTGATCTGGAGGAAGATGAGTGGGACCGCGTAATGGGCATCAACTTGAAGGGCGTCATGCTGGCCAGCGGGCATACCGTTCCGGCCATGGTCGAGGGCGGGGGTGGCTCGATCATCAACGTTTCGTCCACCGCGGGCATCCGGGGAGCCGGTGAAGTATCCTACGCGGTGGCCAAGGGTGGTGTTATCTCCCTGACCTACTCCATGGCGGCCCATCACGGTCGGGACAATATACGGGTAAACTGCCTGATACCGGGACACCTCTGGACTCCCATGGTTTCGGCAGGTACCAACAGTCCGGGGGGCGTACCCATGACCGAGGAACATCGCGACCTCCGCCGAAGGGCCGGAGCACTGGGCACCGAGGGCACTGCATGGGACATTGCCTGGGCGGTGGTTTTCCTGGCAAGCGACGAGGCCCGCTGGATTTCGGGCGCGGTCCTGCCGGTGGACGCCGGAACATCGGTCATGCTGCCGGTCCAAATGTTCCAATTGACGTGACGCGCCGCGCAGGGTCTTTCGATTATCAACCAATTAAACCAAGTACGTTCGTGGTGAACTTGTCTCCGTTCGTCCTGAGCCTGTCGAAGGATGAACGGGCGGCCCTTCGACAGGCTCAGGGCGAACGACAGAAGTGGTATCGGGAAATAACCGAAAGACCCTGACGCGCCGCGTGATGACCGGACGATATTCTAGGAAGGAAATTCACTCCGATGAAGATTGGTATCAGCAGCGGTAATTTCGGAGTTCACAGTGACTCTATGGACCCGGCGGCGCTCGGTAAAAAGGCGGAGGACCTGGGCTTCGAGTCCTTCTTCATGCCCGAGCACACGATTTTCCCCGTAGATTGCGTCAGCCCCTATGTCGGCACCCTGGACGGCTCCAGACCCGACTACCTGTCCCACCAGGCCGACCCTCTAATCACGCTGGCCAGAGTCTCCGCGGCTACCCAGGAACTCAAGCTGGGGACGGCAGTCCTACTGGTCCCCGAGCACGAACCCATGCTGCTCGCCAAGCAAATAGCTACGCTGGACTACTGGTCAGGGGGAAGATTCATATTCGGAATCGGCGCCGGCTGGAACCGGGAAGAGAGCGAGATCCTGGGCGGGGACTTCGAACATCGCTGGACACAGGTACGAGACTCTGTCCTGGCGATGAAGGAACTCTGGACCAAAGACGAGGCCGAGTACCACGGCAGGTACTACGATTTCCCCCTGGTCAGGTGCAACCCCAAGCCGGCCCAAAAACCCCACCCCCCGGTGCTCCTGGGCGGCAATGCCAGGAACGTGTTCAGGCGGGCGGTTGCCTGGGGCGACGGCTGGATACCCGGGGTCCCCATCGGGAATATCGCCAGCGGGGCCGCCGCGGAATACATCAAGCGCGGCAGGGACGCCATGGACGAGCTGGCCGCCGCGTCGGGACGAGATCCCGGTTCCTTGCAGATCACTATGTTTGTCGGCATTGATTCCATCATACAGAATGTGAAATCCCTTGCCGATGAGATCAGTATGTATGACGGAATCAGCCCCGACGTTGTAGAATCCTTCGCCGATGTCGGCGTCGAGAGGGTGGTCTTCCAGACGCGCACCAACAGGGGCGAGGAGGCCCTGCGGGTCATAGAGCGGCTGGCCGAGCGGGTCCTGCGGTGAAACCTGCTCGCCAGGCCTGCTAGTAACGGCGTCTCTCAGCCTAGGCTGTGTTGACATTTTCCGTCATTCCCGCGAAGGCGGGAATCCAGGGGTGCGGGGTGTAGCTATTTTCCCTGCCGCAACACCTTGTAGGCAGGGAAAATCATAGAATGTCAACAGAACCTAGAAGACACAGATCAGATTTGAGGGAGAAATAGTAAATGGACGAGATAAATATCGGTTTTATAGGTCTTGGGAATATGGGGCACCACATGTGCCTGGCCATAATGGAGAGCTCATACAACGTCACAGTGCACGATATAAACGAAGAAGCCGCCATACCTCATCTTGAATTGGGGGCTTCGTGGGCAGACAGTCCGAAGGAAGTAGCTCAGAGATGTGACGTTATATTCACCTCTTTGCCAGGCCCTACCGAGGTCGAAGTCGTCGCTGCCGGTGAAGACGGAATACTTGACGGCATCAGTAGTGACTCAGTATGGGCCGATCTGAGCACCAGTTCCCCAACACTGATCAGACGGTTACACGAAACATTCGCTTCGAAAGGAGCGTCAATACTGGATGCTCCGGTAAGTGGCCGACGCGTAGATCAGAATGGCGCATACCTGAATGGCGTCTTGTCAATAATGGTAGGTGGCGATGAGAACACTTACTTAAAGCTAAAGCCAGTATTCGATTCGTTTGGGGAAAGCGTTACTTACACAGGTGAAATCGGTTCGGCAAGTATCTGCAAACTCATGAACAATATATTCCAATACAGCTACGAAAGGATTTTGGTCGAATCCCTCACACTCGGGGTCAAAGCGGGAGTGCCCGCCGAAATACTGGTGGAATGCATAAAGAATGGAGCCGGTGGTAGAGGTCACCTTCTAAACGTCACCCTGCCAGGATCTTATTTCCAGGGCAAATTCGATGAAGTCAGATCAACCTTTGGGATCGCTAAAAAGGACGTGGCCTTAGCGCTGGAACTTGCCCGCGAGTATGATGTCCCTATGCGGACGGGTTCAGACACGTACGATGACATGACAGTGGCTGCGAACAGAAAAGAATGGGCTAATCTGGACCGTACAGTCGCTCTTCTGCTCCAGGAGGAGAGGGCTGGAAACATCGAAGTAAGGCTCCCAGCGAAAGATTGAACCGGCCTTTGCTGAATGATCGCCATCTGGCTGCCAGGAAATCCTGACAGCAGGGTCTTTCGATTATCAACCAATTACGTTCGTGGTGACCCTTCGACAAGCTCCCTTCGACGGGCTCAGGACTAACCATGAACGGGCGGCCCTTCGACAGGCTCCCTTCGACAGGCTCAGGGCGAACGACAGAAGTGGTTTCGGGAAATAACCGAAAGACCCTGTACCTGACAGCGGCGGGCCCCGATGCCCATAATCCTACTCTTAAGGAGACGATATGGAATTTGAATTTACTCGTGAAGAAATGAAGCAGGCCACTCCGGCCCTCGCCGAATACAACCAGAACGTACTCTGGGACGAAATGTGGGAGAGACCGGGCCTGTCCAAACGGGACCGGAGCCTCATCACGCTCGCATATGTGATCTCCGTTGGCCGCCCGGGCCCAATCGAGTTCCACATTCCATTTGGCCTGCACAACGGGTTGACGAAAGAGGAGATTTCCGAGGTGATCACTCACATGGCCTTCTACGCCGGGTTTCCCGCCGCGTCCAATGCCTCCATCATCGCCGCAGATGTACTGGGCGAGGAATAACGATTGGGGCCATCGCCCACATCAGCACTCTATTCCTCTGCTTTCATAGGGTAGGAAGGCGCAGCAGTCCTACGCCGAATCGTTCCAGACAGCAAGGCCGGAGGTGGTAGATGCGCACGTTCTCAAGATCGACTTCGACATGCCCACGGTAGCGCTACCGGACATGGCCCTGACCAATTCCTCGTCCAGGGAATCGTCCTTCTTATCGGGGTGATGTATCTTTTCACAAACCTGGTTACCGACATCATGTACGCCATGGTGGACCCAAGAATAAAGCTGGGCGGCAGTCAGAGATGATCGCTGTTCACTCAGCGATAGCGGGCCGAATCACCCGACACGGTTCGTGCCGCAGAACACAGGAGCCGGTCCCCATGGGTCTGTTTGCACAGTGGTTTGAAAACCAGCCTTGGTGAGGGCGTCAATCCATACAGATTTCGAGAAAATGCCTTGCACATGTCGGTCATACTCCACACGCACAGTTCCATCGGTCTCACGGAGCAGGTATGCGAAGTCCGAGACGTAGGTCGAGTCAGTCGGGTCTGGATCGGTAGTCCACATGAGGTAGCGCATGCTGCGTCCGTCAAGACCATCGTGTCCACCATTTTCGGTGTACGGCGGAGTGAAACTCTCCCACACGTGGTCCGGGACGACAACAACGCTCCCTCCGGGTCGGCAGTGGAAGGCGGCCGTTGAGGCCATGGCGTGTATGTCTTCCTCAGTGGTCAGGTATGTGACCGCATCGTGCACGAACACGGCGTCGAACTGTGCGTGATCGACCCTCAGAGAACGCATATCGCCCTGTATATGCGTAAGCTCGGGATTGATCCTGCGACTGACCTCGAGCATTTCAGGAGAGAAATCTGTGAGGGTCATGGTGAATCGCTCTTTCATGTGGGAGGCATTGTTGCCACCACCTGAGCCCAGTTCGAGCACAGTTCGCACCGGCCCAATCGCGGCCTCCACTATGAGATCGGAGTAAAACTCCGCCTCTTCCTGGTAATCATGGGGAGCGGTGAGCAGGTGAAACCAAGCGGCGAGGTCAGAGTATAACCGAGGTCTGTTACCCACCGTATTGCCTGCAGATCTGGAACGAGAGTCGCACTTCTCTATGTCTGAACTCAATTCACTACCTTTCTTTCCCTGTTTCATTTCTTGACCGCTCCATCCCAAGCAGGAGGTCATACCCGTATCTCCTCGAAACGTCAATACGACATAACACTACCGCGCGGTCATTGCAATTGTCTTCTGCGGTGTGTGCCGAGACATTCCTTGACAGTGTGTTGAGCCCGCGCATAGCATCGAGATCATGGCGAGCGCAACCAGGATGGCGCAGGCCGCGCCGACGGACGACAGTGAGGGGGGCGTCTGGTGATACCAACAGCCCGTGCGGGATTCTCCCTGCCCTTCACGCTGGACGATCATTGGGACAGTTTTGCGCCTCGCGCGATCATCGGAATGCTGATTGCCGCTTCAATGTTCCCGATGGCGTGTTCATCTCCCGCTGACCCCGAACCCTCTCCGACTCTCCAGCCCACCGTGTCCGCGCCCGCTGCATCGAGCGGCGCGAATCAACCCATCGAGGCGACCATTGAAGAAAAGTGCGTCGCCTGCCACCTGCTGCCCGATCCCGGCGTCCTCCCCAAGCGGGCTTGGCCACCGATGATAATGCGGATGTTCGAGATAGACGAACAGGGCATAATGGCAGGTTCACTCGACCAGCAGGAGACGATTAACTGGTACACGGATAGGGCCCCGGTTCGGCTGGAGGTAGCTGACAAGACTACTGGCGAGGCGGACATCAGGCTCGACCTGAGGCGAGCCGAAATATACCGAGCCGGGGGTGGAGGTGTCGCCGGAGCCGTGTCCAACGTCCAGGTGCACAACCTCGGCCCGGATGTCGGTACGAAGTTAGTCGCGACCGACATGGCGAACGGCTTAGTTATGATGGCTGACCCAGACCTGCCAGACGAGGGCTTCCGGACCATAGCAGAAGTTCCTCACCCGGCCCGCACTTCCCTCACCGATCTCGACCAGGACGAGCGAATGGATCTCCTCGTTGGCGACCTAGGGTCGTTCGAACCGGCCCAGCATGAGAACGGACAGGCCATCTGGCTGCGCGGTGAGGGCGAAGGAGCCTTCTCCAGGCATGTACTCGGTGACGGGTTCGGTCGAGTCGTGGACGTGGAAGCGGCCGACTTCGATCGCGACGGCGACCTGGACGTGATCGTCGGCGAGTTCGGGTCGCTGGAAAAGGGCGGACTGTGGCTGCTCGAAAACATCACTTCCGACTGGAGCAAGCCGGAATTCGTCCGCAGACTGCTGGACGGTCGCGGCGGGCCGGTGCATACGGCGCTGGCCGACTTCGACGGAGACGGGGCACTGGACATCGTGGCGCTGCGCGCGGAGCACTACGAGGACCTGACCGTGTACTTCAGTCGCGGTGGATCGGACTTCGAGCGCCGCGTGGTGTTCCAGGCGCCGCAACCCTCATGGGGATACTCAGGACTGGAGGTCACCGACTTCGATCTCGATGGCGACCCGGACCTTCTGATTACGAACGGGGATGGCTTCGACGCCGGTGGGCTGCTCCAGCCGTTTCACGGCGTACAACTGCTTCTGAACCAGGGCGACGGACACTTTGTACCGCAGCCATTGATGCCGTTCCGGGGCGCGCATCGCGCCGAAGCGGGCGACATCGACGGCGACGGCGATCTGGACATCGCGGCGTGCGCGTTCCACCCGTTCCTGCCGGACGACAATCGGGTCGAACAGAAACTCGACGCCGTCGTCTGGTACGAGCAGGTCGCACCCCTGAGCTTCGAGCGTCACGCTATAGAGGTCTTCCACGTCGATTGCGCCACCCTGGACCTCAAGGACTTCGACGGCGATGGTGACCTGGACCTGGTGACCGGCGTCTTCAGGGTGGGGCTGTCAGGGACGGGCTGGAATCCGGCCCAGCAGGCCAGTGAGCCGGCTCCGGTCGTGATAACCTGGGAGAATCTCAAAATACCGTGAAGAAATCATGGGCGGGCGAGTCTGTGGGCTATGTGATAGACTAGCGCCAGATTTCCAGAGATTGCTTTCATCAAAGATGGAACGGCTGGGCCGAGACATCATCCGCAGTTCCTGCGACGGAGAGATAAACGGCATCTGAATTCCAATGCACGGCAGGTGTGATCGCTATGAGTAGGATAGTGGGCATATTTGGAGCGTCGGTCTGTATTCTGCTACTAACGGCCGCGCTGGCGGCGTGTGGAGGAGGATCCGAGACACCCGCGGCGTCTGACCAGACGAATTCTCAGGCAACCCAGGCAGTCGCGGGATCCGCGGCGCAGCCCTCCGATGCCAGTGCAGGCTCGTCGCCGCAGCAGGCCGGCATGGTCGGACAGAAATCGTTCGAAAACCTTCTTGCGGAGCTCCCGGCTGAAGAAGCCGCCGAGGACATCATGGCGGCTGGGGATCTCATCGAGGAATACATAGCCGATTCGGAGGCCGCGCTTGCCAAGTACACCGACTCCACACTTACCATATCCGGGGTAGTCGAGAAGAAGGGCAGAGACTTCCGAAACTTCAGCCCGTACCTGGACATCAATGGGGAAGTCATATCTGAGACGCACCAGATCCGGTGTAACATGCAGACCATTTCGGAGAGGAGCCGGCAGCGCGGGGTACAGGACGAAGACCCAACCGAACCTTTCAGCGTCGGTGACAGCGTGACCGTTGTCGGCACGCTGAAGGCGATTCCGTCGGGAGCGATCGGCAAGAGACAGATACTGCTCAGTCCATGTGCTCTCCACGAGGAATAGCGGCGGCGGTCTGGAGAGCGAGAGTAGCTGCGATTATCGCCGCCTTCGTGTTGTCCGCCGGCTGTGGGGGTGATCCGATTGGCCCTGTTTCGGCGAGGCCACAGGTGACCAGCATCGATGACCTGGCGAGGAACAGGACGAGTCATACGGCAACGCTGATTGCGGACACCGCATCGCAGCAGTCCATTCTGTTCGTTGGAGGTGGGGGAGGCTCATGCAGCAGGGAGCTCTACATGGTTGGGCGCGGATCGACACTTCTTGAATTCGAGGGCGCGTGCCGCATAGACCACACGGCGACCGCTCTGGACGACGGCAGCGTGCTGATCGTCGGCGGGCAGGACAGTCTTAAGATCGCTTCTGAGACACTGGCGTCAGCGGAAATATACTCGCCAGCGACCGAAGGGTTCTCGGCCGCCGGGAACCTGGGTACGGCAAGGTACGGCCATGACGCGATCCTTCTCGAAGAGGGGACGGTGCTGATTTCGGGCGGATACATGACGAACTATCTTCTGCACAAGGTGCAGACCGCATCCGCTGAAATGTACGATCCCGCGCTCGGCGCATTCTCTCAGCTCCCTGACATGAATTATCCGCGCGCCGACCACACCACGACGCTGCTGGAAGACGGTTCGGTGTTGATAGTGGGCGGAACGACCGAACCCGCTCCGATGGAGAAGTACATCCCGCAGGAGAAGCGGTTCCAGGTGATACCAGACACGGAGTTTGCCAGATCCAACCACTCGGCAACCCTGCTTGAGGACGGGAGCGTGCTGATCGCCGGAGGTATAGACCTGAATGGAACGACGCTGGCTCACGCCACGCTGTTCGACCCTGAATCCGCCAGCTTCTCGGCCACGGGACTCATGAAGATTGGAAGGGCGGGCCACACGGCGTCGCAGCTGCCGGACGGCAGCGTGGCGCTCACCGGCGGAAACGGCGCGGACCACTGGGCGCTCTCATCCGTGGAGATTTACGACCCTCTGTTCCGCGAGTTCTCGATTATCTCCCACATGCTGAGGCCGCGGGTCGGACACACCGCCACCTATATCGAAAGCCTCGACGGCATACTGGTCGCCGGAGGTTGGGGACCGCTGCACGTCACCGGCCCGGTGATAATGCGGGATGTAGATCTGCTCAGCGTCAAGGCAAGCCGATGATGCGAACCTGTCCCACATTAGTAGGCGCTGTCCGAGAGTGCCAAAGTCCCTTCCCCCTTGATGGGGGAAGGCTAGGATGGGGGTGACTCTCCTGCCTACCAAATTGGGACAGCCTCCGATGATGCTTCGACACAGCACAAGAGTCAGTCACGAGGGTGCGAGTACTGAGCGCGTCCCGTCCAGGTGGGCCGTATGGTAAGCCCCGCGCTGCGGCTGGATGGAATGAAGTCGTTCTTCAGGCTCGATACGGACCTGAAGAAGCGGCGACTCGTTGGCATTCTCATAGCGGTTGTGCTTCTCGCCCTTTTCCTGGCGTTCAATCGAATACCCAAGCTCGACACCGTATCAGCCGACCTCGCCATAGCGACCTCCCCGCAGGCCGAATGCTTCCAGGGATTCTGTATAACCCAGGATGACGATAGGACCCTGCTCTCCAGGTGGTGGGACTTCTCCCTGACCTACCTGAATCTTGTCTGGATGGGGATGGCATTCGCGTTCATCATGGCCGGCCTGACAGAGGCGTTTTTCTTCCCTGAGGACATCAGGGAACGTTTCTCGGGACGAGGGTTCAGAGGCGTGCTCAAGGGCGTGATAATCGGCCCGGCGGTGAACCTGTGCTCGGCGTGCATCGTTCCAATCGCGACCGCCTTCCGGCGGCGCGGTGCGGGCATCGAGACCACGGTCGCTATCACGCAGGGTTCATCAACTATGAACCTTCCCGCCATGACCATGGCGGTCCTGGTCTTCATTCCTATCATAGGGGGCAGTCGCGTGGCCCTCAGCATACTCGGCGCGCTCATGCTGGGACCGCTGGTGGCGTGGGTGGTGGGCAGGAGCGGCCAGGATAGTGAGCCCGAAGACCAGGTGGCGATGTCGGACTTCCCAGACGGCGTTTCCTGGAAAGACTCGCTCAGCACGGCATTCCTGCAATTCGTCAGGGCCACCTTCAAGCAGACGCTCCGGCTGGGCCCGATCATGGTGATAGCGGGCTTCATAAGCGGGCTGGCGATCCAGTGGGTAAGCCCGGATACCGTTACCGCCTGGATTGGGGACGATATCTTTGGAATAATCGTCGCTGCCTCACTCGGAATCGCGATAAACGTTCCGCTGATGTTCGAAATACCGCTTGTGGCGGCGATGCTCCTCGCCGGAATGGGCACCGCGCCTGCCGCGGCGCTGCTGTTCACGGCGGCGGCGGGCGGCCCGATCACCTTCTGGGGACTCGCCAAGGTAATGCCCAGAAAGGGTGTGGCGACACTCGGCGCATCAACCTGGGCGCTCGGAGTCCTGGGCGGAATCGTGGTACTTGCAATCACCGCGATGACCGAGGAGGAGCGCACGTTCTCGTTCAAGGCCGACTATTCAGCAACTTCCCTGGCCAACAGATATGGGGCACGGGAGCAGTCGCCCGATTTCGAGAACACGCTGCCCGTCCACCTTTCGAGCGTTTCGGAGGATGGCCCGGTCTTCGAGGACGTGACGGAACTGTCCGGGATCGACTTCGAGCATGTATTCAACGTCGGAGCGTCCTCGCAGATGGGGGGCGGAGCGGTCATATCCGACTTCGACAACGACGGACTGGACGACATATACATAGTCAATTCCCACGGTCCCAACGGGCTGTTCGAGCGTCACGAGGGGCTGAGCTTCAGCGACGTGACAGAATCGGCCGGCGTCGCCGAAGCCGACAGCGTCGGCAACGGCGCGTGCGCGGCCGACTTCGACAACGACGGGTTCAGGGATATGTACGTCTCCAATTACGGGGACAGCAAGCTGTTCCGCAATTCGGGCGGCATGAGATTCGAGGACGTTACCGCGCAGGCTAGGATGTACGAGCCGGATCCGTCCTACAGGGCTATGGGTTGCTCATGGGGCGACTACGACAGGGATGGACTGCTGGACCTGATCGTGGTCAGGTATTTCCATGAGTGGAAGCCCGGAATCCTCGACGCGCTCGACTTCAAGGATGCCATCAGGCCCCTCGCGCTGTATCACAACCTCGGCAACGGGACGTTCGAAGACGTTACCCATCTGCTGGGGAGCCTGAAGCTGCCGGACGGCTTCCGAAACGGGAAGCAGCCGGGAAGCGTATGGGGGGCGGGCTTTCAGCCTGTGTGGGCGGACTTCGACGACGACGGCGACCTCGACCTGTATATAGCTAACGACTTCGGCTTCACGATTCAGCCCAACGTGATGTGGCGCAACGACGGCGCAGGTTCTGACGGTGAATGGAAGTTCTCCGACATCTCCAAGACGACCGGGGCAGACCTTCCCATGTCTGGAATGGGCATCGCGCTGGGAGACTACGATCTCGACGGCGATCTGGATATGTACGTGACCAACATAGGCGTGAACGTGTTCCTCAGGAACGACGGCGAGGGCATCAGATTCTCCAACGCCACCACCGAGAGCGCGGCAGGAATTCCCAACGTCGGCGTGAATTTGCGCGTTGCATGGAGCGCGATGTTCTTCGACTACGACAACGACGGAGACGAAGACCTGTACGTCGTAAGCGGGAATATTCCCGGCGTGTCCAACATCATAAAGTCCGAGCGACAGCCGAACGCGCTGCTGAGGAACGAGGGCGACGGAACGTTTACCAACGTGTCCCGAACGAGCGGGGCGAACCACGCGGGCTCGGGACGCGGCGGCGGCTATCTCGACCTGGACGACGACGGGTGCCTGGACCTGTTCGTTTCCAACTTCAACGGAAGCCCGGCGCTGCTGAAGAATACTTGCGACAACGGCAACCACTGGCTGAAGCTGAAACTCACCGGAAGCGAGAGCAATCGCGACGCCATCGGCGCGAAGATCACCGCGACCGTGAACGGTGTCAACCAGGTGCGACACATTTACGGTGGAGCTGGTCTGCTGGGTCAGAGCGCGCTGACAGCCCACTTCGGTCTCGGCCAGGCAGCGACCATAGACAGAATCTCCATCAGGTGGCCCAGCGGCAAGGTCCAGGAGTTCACCAGTGTCGCCGCCGACCAGACCCTGGCGGTCCAGGAGCCGTAACCCGGTATTTCTCGGTTTCGTCTAATGCTTCATTCTGTGCTACAATTATGGCATGAATTCAGAACATACGTATAAAACATTGTTTATAGATCAGGACGGCGGACGGCGAGAGAATCCTTTCGTAGCTTCAACGCTGGGAAAACTCT
>VXRN01000054.1 GCA_009838465.1 Dehalococcoidia bacterium | reverse complement strand
CTAAGTGTCAAAGATACAATGTCAGTTCAAGTATGAGCCGCGACTGGCGTCGGAGGTCAGTCCGAAGGCAGCATTGCGGCAGGAGTTTCCCACTCCGGCCTCTTTCAGGACTCTGACTCCTAGTCTGAGACGGGCGTCGCAGGCAAAGTCCACATGCCCTCCAGCCTATTTCTTCATCAGGTGTTCAAGTACCCACTCCACCTGTCTTCGGACGCCGAGGCTCTCATCGTCGCCCAGCGGCGCAACGCCCTGCTTTATCTCCTCAGCCGTGCCGAGCCTGCCGTAAGCCCAGACCGCCGCCCGACGAACCTCTGCGTCCTCATCATTCAACCTGGGCGAGATGGCCTGAAGGGCCTCCCTGTCTCCCCTCTTGCCAAGGGCCCGGGCCGCCGATTTACGGACCGCCGCAATTGAGTCTGCCAAGGCGTCCATAAGCGATCCGACCCCCGGCTCATACCTAAGTTCTCCCAATGCGACGGCCGAAGCTCTCCTGTCATATGCAGTGCTGTGCGACGAGGCCAGGCGGCCCGCCATCTCCGGACCGGCACGGCGCGCGGGTCGCGCAGCCGGCCCAGGGCCACCACCGCTGTCATCGAGTTAGCTCCCTTCCGTCAGGCAACGCTGACCGTTGCCTGACCCGTTCCGTTTCAACCCCGTGCGGCTGTGCCGCACAGGGTTGGGCGTGCCGGTCCGATAACCCCTGCAAAAGGCAGCTCTTACAGGGGTGGGACGCATATACGTTCTATTCTGAGAGAGCGTTTGTCGAGTGCGTCAATCACGGCTTGTGGGACTGCTTTGGAGAGAGCGCGCTTCGCGCCTGTATCTCTCTGTAAGGCAACAGCTGCTCGCCCTGTCTGTCTTGCCAATCTTCCGGTCTCCGGCTCACTTGCACGCCAACCCTAGCATATATGCCGAAAGCGGTTCGGTATGCCCTTCCGTTGGTCGTTCATAGACTCCATCGGTCCCGCAGGGACGGACCGGCGGCGGTGGCCGCCGGTCTTGCCTGGGTGGTGAGAGTCACCTGGAAACGGCTCTGTCTGTGATTTGTGCTACACTCGCGCCCGTCCTCGGAAGGCAAGGAGGTACCGATGTCCAAGTCGTTGTTTTGGAAGACTTTCCTGCTCGTCCTCGCAGTCATCGCTGCCGCATACGGCGGCTCCCATTAATTCATCATCAGCCAGGAGCTGGATCTGCTCGATTCGGCCGCAGTCCCGGATGATCTCCACATACCTCCCGGCAACCGACTGGAGCGACTGGTTGGAAATCGCAGCGGACAACACAGCATTCGCGTCAACGACAGGTATCGAATCTGCCTCGTCTGGACCGAGTCCAGACCGGACGAGGTCGAGATAACCGACTATTATTGAGAAGGAGGCCAGTTATGGTGCGTATTCCCACGAACCGGGAGCCGACCCACCGGGGGAGACGATGCTTCACCAGTTTCTGAGGTCTCTCGGCCTGACACAGCGAGACCTTGCCACGGCGATCCACGTACCGTTCCAGCGCGTCGATGAGGTCGTTCGCCGTAGGCGGGGGGGTAACCCCCAGTGCCGCGCTGCGACTCTCCAGGTTTCTCGGCACGTCCCCCGAGTTACGGCTGAACCTTCAACTCCGCTGGGACCTGTATCACGTCAGGCGCACCGAGGCGGAGCAGATCGAAAGCATTCGGCCACATGCAGTGAGGACACCGTAGAGAAGAGAGGGATTCTCAGGCACGTTCTGAAGAGGCGCTATCTGAAGACGGCAACCCCACGCTGGCAACGCTACTGATGATCACAAGTGCCCTGGGGTTGAGGCTGGGCCGGTGAAGAATACCCCAAGTTATTCCGATGATCATCTTTCGACGAAGACTATACCCTCGCGGCCAACGTAGCGGTCGCGCATTTCCTCAAACGCCCGGAGCTTTTCCGGCTGGAACTCGGTGGGTTTCTCATTCTCGTCCAGGAGCGGATTGGGGAAGTAACAGCGGACGAGAGTTTCCTCCCAGTTGTGGGAGAAGCGGACGTAGTAGGTTTTCAAGTTACCGTGGCTGTTGGCCTCGACAAACTGAATGCCGTCCACGTTTTCCATCCTGAGGTGGAAGTGCCAGTTATCGGCTTCGATGGTGGCCCAACCGTCGAGGACTTCGGGCTGCTTGATGCCGTGGGCATGGTTCTCACTGACCACATCACCACCGCCGACGACCCACATCATTTCCTCTTTTGTAGTCAACTCGTTGAGCAACTCTAGGGTTATTTCCATGTTCGGCCTCCTTGGCAGCGTGACGAGTGGGACTAGCCTGGCCGTCCCTCCCGGCGGGCCTCGTCCTGCAGGTCGCGGACCCGGGAGCGGGACCGATCGGATCTGTCCCCGGAGAACCGGCGGGGATTGGGTCCGGTAAGAGCGCGGATGTTGGCGATCATGCCGCTATGATACTGTATGTGGTCATCGCTGTCGAAGACGACGTGCTGGCGGTCGTCCTGGTTGTTTGCGGCGATGACGATATGGCTGAAACGGAGGCGGAACTGCTCCCGGGCATTGATCGGGTCTTCGTACAGAGCCCGACGACGACGGGAGAGGCTGGCCCGCGACCGGCCTCCCGGATATGCGCGTCCGCCGCGCGTCTACATCCGGGCCAGACTGACGGCGAGGTTGTAGGCGAACCAGCCGTCGCCGGTGACGAACGTCTGCGGTTTGGCCGTCTGCGCGTCCCGCATGATCCCCAGGCCGTCGCTGTACGGCTCGAACGTCACTATCCGGTCGTACCTCACCCTCGAGCCAGCGAAGTACAGGTGCTTGGTGGTGAACCCGAGCAGCCCGGTGTCCCGGTGCAACGTCTCCTCCCTCTCCACGGACCTGCTGCTGAAGGTCCTGGGACTGTAGTACAGTCCCCTGGCAACTCTCACGCTCACGGCGTGAGAACTGCCGCGCCTCTCCCTGCGGGTAACGGTCTCGTAGTAACGGACTCCGTCCATCACCCACGCCAGGGTCTCTGACTTCATCAGGTTGAACGGGACCCGCCCCCTCAGGTTCTCCCGGTCGGGCAGCTTGCCCTCCGAGATGTCGCGGATAACCGAGGCCTGCGCCACCTTCGTGTGGGCGCCGTCGTCGTTCACGTCCGCCACCGACAGGCCGTGATGATCGAGGTAGCGCGCCAGGGCGCTCTCCTCCTCGACAGTCAGCACGTGATCGTCGAGTGCGGCCTCGACGGCAGACTCCCAGGATACAACGAGCAGCGCTCGGATATCCTCGTTACCCAGTCCTGAGGCCGAGAGGCTGCGGTCCAGTTCATGCAGACGCTCCCCGCCGGCGTCTGCGAGGGCAGCCGTCCTGGCCTCATTCTCAAGCCGTTCCACCGCGCCGTGCCTCATGATCCGCTCGGCCTCGGCGACCCTCCTGTCTCCGGCAGAAAGCAGGGCGTCCCTGAATTCTTTCAGACGCGTCTCCTCCGCCTCGGACAGCACACCGTCGGACATCGCATCCTCGACCGCCAGCGACCAGCCGCCCGATATGGCGGCATCGACCGTGCCCGCATCCGCGCGGGCAACATCAGCGATGGACTCGAGGGAGCGGACAAGCGCGTCCCGGCTGAAATCCGAAGCGGTGGCGGCCTCTGCCACGAGGTCGGTCATGCGCCTCACGCCCTCGTCGTGGCGCTCCCCGCACTCTCCGTGCTGGCTTCGCAGAAAGCCGGCGTTCTCGCCGCAGTACCTGCACCTTCCCAATGTAGCGGTCCTCTCACTCAGTTTCAGCGATGTCCCCGAACGTTCCTACCGGGCCGCGGACAGTATATCACCCGCAGGAACGCGGGCATCGCCATAGTGGCCCCCCTGTCCATGCGAGGGCGAGAGCGCGAAACCGTCCAAACAACGCATTCAATCTCGCGGTGTGTCGTATCACACTGTGATATTTTATAGAGGCGCGTTGCGCCATTACACGATGATCGAGAGGAGGATGCCCGTGATCGTCGCCATGATCGCCGAGAAGGGCGGAGCCGGTAAGACCATGCTCGCGACCAGCCTGGCCGGGATGCGGTCGTCCGCCGGAAACAGGACGCTGCTCATCGACGCAGACCGGCAGGGAAGCTCGCACTACTGGGCGCAGACGCGGTCGGAGTTCAGGCTGCCGCCGGTGGACTCGACGTCGCTGTACGGCGAGGCGTTCGCGCGTCAGATAGCGGCGCTCTCATCGAGGTATGACGACGTGGTTATAGACACGGGCGCCGGGGACAGCTCGGAGATGGAGACGGCTCTCAGGTCCGCGGACTGCGTCATAGCGCCCCTGCAGCCCGCGGGCGTGGACGTGTGGACGATGGGACTGGTGGACGCGCGCGTGGCGGCGGCGCTGGATCGCAACCCCGGCCTACGGCCCTGGGCGCTGTTCAACAGGGCCTCGGCCAATCCCCGCAACAGGGACGAGGCTGAGGCCAGAGCGGCCCTTCAGGGATGCGCGGCGCTCCGGGTAGCCGACATTAGGATCTGCGACAGGGTGGCGTTCAGGCGCGCGCTCACCGCGGGCAGACGGTGCACGAGCATCCGCAGAGCCCCGGCAGGGCGAGG
The DNA here is from genome assembly GCA_009838465.1 of Dehalococcoidia bacterium. Lineage (GTDB taxonomy): Bacteria > Chloroflexota > Dehalococcoidia > Lucifugimonadales > UBA1123 > VXRN01. Next base: position 72,389 of record VXRN01000054.1, on the reverse strand, counting down.
GAGGAGATGGCGGCGGTGTACGAGCTCGCCTTTGGAGAACCTTACGCGCACGGCGGAATGACGCAGGCCAGCATGGGATTTTAGGACTTCTACGGAAACGAGCGGAGAGACAACATGACGATGAGAATGAGACAGCCGGAGGGACAGGGACGGGGCAACGGGCCTGGAATGCGAGATGCGGACGACGAGCCGAAGCGGTACATAGGACTGAGGTACCCCGAGAGCTTCGTTCAGAAGATACGGCTTGCGGCAGACTCGAAGAATATGAGGGTGGCCGAATACGTGCGGGAGTGCATAGAGGAGCAGGTGGAGAGCGACGTGGAGGCGCTGGCGCGCAGGCTGAGCAGCGAATTGCTGGAGTGATTCGACAGAGCGTGATATATCACACTGCTCAATAAGCGATGGCGTGGAAATATTGCGCGCGCATCGGCACAGAGGACTGGGTACTTCGCAGGGAGAGACGCATCCCTCATCTCGTCCCTGAAGAACCTTAAACGGGGCCGTCAGTGAGCCCACATATCGTCAGGCGCTTTCGTCGTCTCCACCCGGCCCTGAATGGCAGCGAGGGTCGCAGCGCCACAGAACCTCGTCCGGACGACTCAATGCCGACCGCTCTGACATCCTACGAGCTATTCGTATCTCTAATCCGTGCTCACCTGATCCAGCGCCTCCTGCCGCGTCATTCCGGTCAGGTTCCGGTCGGTGTTGAGGACGACAAGCTCTTGGGGACGCTTGTCCTGGAGGTCCCACTCGCAGAGGGCATGAACCGCAGATTTGCGGATCCGGATGAGAGTGTGAAGCCGGGGCATACGACTCGCCCACTTGCGCATGCTTCCGCGGTAGGGGTCCCAACGCCAGGACCCTTCGTTCTTGCGTCTCTTCTCGGCCAGTTCGGACCTGATGCGCTTCGCCGTCCGGTGAAGCAGAGGCCACAGGTAGTAGTCGCCGGCAGAAAGAGCGCCATCGGGAGTCGCGACGTAAATGAGCACTTCGGGGTCAACTGCATGGTGATCGAAGGCAACTATCAACTCGGCGGCGTGGTCGGCCAGAAAGTGCTGGGCGGTGTCCAGGTCGTGTCTGTTCTGCAGACTGATGACAGGACGTCCCTGGCCGTCATACTCTCTACTGTCACTTACCATTGGAACCCTCTTCGAACAATCAGGAATGGAAATGTTCCGGCGGGCGCTTCGCCTGACTAAGCTACTCCGGCTCTAGGCGCCAGAGGCGAGGATTTGAACCTCCGTAACTTCCGCCGGAACCGCCGGGATCGAAACCAATCCCAGCGACTTCATTTTAGCACAGAGGCCTGCTTCCCCAGCCATGCATAAGTAATCTGGCGCCTGCGCTCTATTGAGAACCTGAAGTCCTTCCTGTCCGCTCCTTAGTGGCGCCGCATTTTCGTTCACTACACTCATCGCGGACGGAAGCGCCGGCCGTCAACAGTCCGATCGGGACGTTAGCCCTGAGGTCTCCAGCGCCTTACCGGAGGGCCCAGAACGACCTTGCTCACATCGAAGGCGACCCCCGAAGCGCAGTCCCACCGGGAGTACGGCCACCATTCTCTCCGCCGCTGACGCTGGTGAGGGGATATGATCAGTGCGTCCCAATCGTCGGCGAGGCGGCGGTAGGCCCAGCGCCGTATGGGAGAGGCAAGGGACCTGTCCGCGTCGTCCGCCCAGGCCGGTATGTAGGAATACTCTCGGTGCAGCCGGTCGAGCGCCTCAATCGTGTCCACCATCAACACCCTGGCATCGTCTGTGAAGGCCACCTCGTGAGCATACCGCAGCCCGTCGAGGCCATACTCGTTCTCAATGCACCACTGCCGCCAGCCGTACCGGCTCTCGTCCGAAAACCAGAAGGCGCCGAATGGCTCGATGCCTCACCGGATCTCGCGCTGCGCCAGCCGCTCGACCGGCTCAGCCGAGAAATGGACATAGTTAGCCATCATTACTCCTCAGCCCCCTGCGGCAGGTAGCCTAGGTCGTCTATGACCAGCAGTTCGAAGTTATCCAGCTTGCGCAGCATCCGCGGCAGATCGAGGTCCCGCTTGGCCGCGAGCATATCCTGGACCAGCCGGTACGCCGGGATAAACAGCACGGATCTGCCAGCCTGCACCAGCCTATACCCTATGGCGCACATGGCGTGCGTCTTGCCGGCAGGGAGCTTGGATGCCCTCCTCAATCTGTCCACTCTCCTTATCGGACTGTTCTTCCCCTCTCCTGGTTGGAATGGGCCGGGCGCATCCGAACTCATCTGTGGTTGAGTCTGACAGGGCGAACATGGTCGGATCTTCCATGAAGGTACGTTCCGACCATGTTCGTTTCATTCGATGTCCGTCGCAGTGTATCCTATGCTTCTACGACTCGATACTGTCTACTGGCAGAACGGCAGACCCAGGTCGTCGAAGTCGTTGTCGCCCACGTCCGTCAGAGCTTCGGGCACGCATCCAGTTAGCTGGTTGCCCATCAGATACAGCTGTTCCAGGCTCGTCAGCTTGCCCAACTCGGATGGTATGTCTCCGCTCAGGTCGTTGTCGTTGAGACGTAGCCATCTAAGGTTTACCAGGTCGCCCAGTGAAGATGGAATTGGTCCAGCCAGTTCGTTGTCGTTGAGGTAAAGGCCACGCAGATTTGCTAGGTTGCCCAGCGAGGCCGGTATCGACCCACTCAGCCGGTTATGGCCTAAGACCAGCGTGTTCAGGTTGGTCATACGGCCCAGCGAAGCCGGTATCTGACCGGTCAGATCGTTGTACCATAGATTCAGTTCCTGCAGGTTGGACAGGTCTCCCAATTCACCTGGAATCGAGCCACTCAAGTCGTTGTTCCACAGATGAAGCTGTAGAAGGCCGGAGAGGTCGCCCAGAGATGTAGGGATCGCGCCGTTCAGCCCGTTTCCACCAAGATAAAGCGCTGTCACCCGTCCGTTAGCATCCGTGGTAACGCCATGCCAGGTCCTGAGCGGCTGATCGCTCAGCCAGTTGGTGTCGTCGCGCCAGTTCGTCCCATCCGTGCCCTCGTAAAGTTCGACCAGCACGGCCCGGTCCACGGATGAGTCCGCCGGGGTGCAGCTGCTGCCCTCCATTACTTCGATTCCCGTCAGCCACGTCTGGAACGTCCCGTCCGCCGGAGCGCAGAGGTTTCTGTTGCCATGGAACGTGAACCGCTCCAAGGCCGTGAGTCGCGTCAGTTCCTGGGGGAGTGTGCCGCTCAACCTGTTGTAATGGAGTACGAGCCGTTCCAGCATGACAAGGTTGCCCAATTCGGATGGTACTGCCCCGATCAGTTCGTTGTAACTAAGGTACAGTCTCTCTAAGTTAGCGAGTCTCCCCAAGTCGGACGGAATGGGGCCACTCAAATCATTGCCACTGAGATACAGTTGCTGTAGGTTGGTGAGCTCGTCCAGTCGGGATGGGATCGGGCCGCTCAATTCATTACTGCTAATATCCAGGTATTTCAAATCGGCCAGGTTGACCAGTTCAGAAGGAATCTCACCGTTCAGGTCGTTGTCGTAGAGCCAAAGATCGGTTACGCGCCCGTTCCTGCCTGTATCCACGCCGTACCACTCGCCCATGGGCTTGTCGCTCAGCCAGTTGGTATTGTCCGACCAGTTGTCGGCGTCGGTCGCGTTGTATAGTGCCACCAGCGCGGCTCTATCGTCCGCAACCGCGCAGCTATTGCCGTTCCAGCTGTCGAGTCCCTGCAGCCATGTCTGGATTGCCTGATCCTCGGGCGCGCACAGTTCAGGGTTGTTGTGGAAGTTGAACCTCTGCAGATTAGTGAGTTTCGTCAGAACCAGGGGAAGTATTCCGCTTAGCCGGTTGCCGTCTATATACAGTGACTGCAGGCTGGACAGATTACCTAGTTCGGGCGGTATCGGTCCGCTCAGATCGTTGTTCCACATATTCAGGGATTCCAGATTGGACAGGCTGCCCAACTCACGCGGAATCTCTCCGTTCAGCTGATTGTTGTTGAGAATGAGCCGCCTTAGACTGGTCAGATTGCCCAGTTCCGGCGGTATCTGACCACTCAGATCGTTACCCCAGAGATACAGGTATTTGAGGTTGGCCAGGTCGCCAAGGGCGTCGGGGATGTTGCCACTCAGACTATTATAGTCGAGTGCGAGGGCCTCCAGGCTGGCTAAGTTGCCAAGGTCGAATGGAATCGAACCACTGAGTCCGTTGCCACCAAGCCAAAGGCCGGTTACCCGCCCGTCACTACCAGTATCCACGCCGTACCAGTCTCTCATGGGCTTGTCGCTCAGCCAGTCGGTGCTAGTCGACCAGTTGGCGCCGCCTGCGGCATTGTACAGCGCCACCAGCGCGACCCTATCGTCCGCAACCGCGCAACTATTGCCGCTCCAGTCGGCGATTCCCTGCAGCCACGTCTCAAGTGCCTCGTCAGTCGGCGCGCAAAGGTCCGGGTTGTCGGCGAAGTAGAATCTCTCCAGTTCCGTGAGATTCGTGAGCTCCTGGGGAAGCGTGCCGCTCAGACCGTTGTCGTTCAGCCACAGCCGCTGCAGGTTGATCAGGTTGCCCAGTTCGGGCGGGACCGGTCCGCTCAACTCGTTCCGGGCGAGGGCCAACAATTCCAGACTGGTCAGTTTGCCCAGTTCGGACGGGATTGAACCGCTCAACTCGTTACCGTCTAGCAAGAGCCGGCTCAAGTTGGTCAGCTTGCCCAGTTCGAGAGGGATAGGCCCGCTCAAGTCGTTGCCATAGAGCACCATCGATTCCAGGCTGGTCAGCTTGCCAAGATTGGACGGGATTGAACCGCTCAGTCCATTGTCGTGCAACGAGAGTCGCCGCAGTTTGCTCAGCTTGCCCAGATCGAGCGGGATTGGTTCACTCAACTCGTTGTTGTCGAGGGCGAGGACCTGTAGGGTGGTCAGGTTGCCCAGTTCGGATGGAATATCTCCACTCAAACTGTTGTTGTCCAGGGAAAGTGCCTGCAGCTTCAACAGCTTGCTAAGATCAGGCGATATGTCGCCGCTCAAGTCATTGTGTCTGAGGTTCAGCCGTTCCAAGCTCGTCAGCTTGCCCAGTTCCGGCGGTATTACCCCGCTCAGGTTGTTTTCACCGAGCCATAGTTCACTTACACGGCCTTCCTGGTCAGTGCCCACGCCATGCCATTCCCACATGGGCCTGTCGCTCAGCCAGTTGGTGCTGGTCGACCAGGTGGCGCCGCCTGTGGCGTTGTACAGCGCCACCAGCGCCGCGCGGTCCTCCACCACCCCGCAGCCGTTGCCTCTCCAGTCAGCGAGTCCCTGTAGCCATGTCCGGACCGGACCGTCCTCGGGAGCGCACAGCTCAGTGTTGCCATCGAAGTAGAAGTAAGTCAAATCGGTGAGCCCGGTCAACTCCTGGGGCAGCGCTCCACTCAATCCGTTGTGGCTGAGATACAGGCTCCGCAGGCTGGAAAGGTTGCCCAAGTCGGGCGGTATCGCGCCGCTCAGGTTATTGCCGCTGAGGTTCAGGGTTCGCAGAGTGGAGAGGTTGCCCAAGTCGGGCGGTATCGCGCCGCTCAACTCGTTGTCGTAGAGCCACATCCCTTCCAAGCTGGTCAGATTACCCAGTGAGGGAGGGATCTGTCCGCTCAAACCGTTGTCCCCAAGGTTCATATTCTCCAGACGGGCCAGGCTGCCCAGCGAGGACGGGATCGCGCCGCTCAACTCGTTGCTCTCCATGTGCAGTCCGGTCACACGTCCGTCCGCGTCGGTGGATACGCCGTGCCACTCCCGCACTGGCCGCTCGCTCATCCAGCCGGCGCTGTCCGTCCAGTTTCCGCCTCCGGCTGCGCTGTACAGCGTCTCCAGTACCGCTTTGTCCACAGCCGAGTCCACCAGAGCGCAGCTGCTGCCTGACCAATTGTCGAGTCCCCGCAGCCATGCCTGCATCGCCTCGTCCACCGGCGCGCAGAGCAGCCTGTTGCGATGGAAGTTGAATGTCCCAAGTTCCGTTAGCGCCGTTAGCTCCTGGGGTATCGTCCCGCTCAGCTGATTCCTGCTGAGAATGAGATGTCGCAGGTTGGACAGACTGCTCATTTCCGGCGGTATCGGGCCGCTCAGCTGGTTGCTAAACAGATACAGACGCTCCAGGCTGGTGAGCTTGCCGACATCTGACGGTATCGGGCCGCTCAGCATATTGCTGCCGAGCTCCAGGGCCCGGAGATTCGTGAGATTACCCAGTTGCGGGGGTATGGACCCGGTCAATTGATTGTAGTCGAGTTCCAGCACCTCCAGCTTGACAAGACCGGACAGATCTTGAGGTATTACATCCATCAACTGGTTGTTGTCGAGTTGCAGTTCCTTCAGATTGACGAGTCTTTCCAACTCCGTTGGTATGGACCCGGTCAGCGCACCCTGCTCGAGCTTCAGCACCTGGAGTCTGGGGAGGTTGCCGAGCTCGGGAGGAACTTGGCCATTCAGCCTGTTTCCCCGAAGATCGATTTCAGTCACCCGACCATCGTCGTCAGTGGCAACTCCGTGCCATTCTCCGACCGGCATATCGCTGAGCCAGTTCGTGTTGTTCCTCCAGTTGGAACCGTCCGTCGCGTTGTACAGTGCCACCAGCGCCGCCCTGTCCGTCTCGACGCTTCCCGTGTCGTCCGGCTCAGCCGTGGACGGCGCTGGCAGGTCGTAGTCGGTCGAGTCGAAGGCGTCGGCCAGACTTTCTATGTCGGCCCCTTTAAGATATGCGGACGCGCCACTCAGATCCGTGTTCGCGATGAATGTATCCACATAGTATCGCGCCAGCAGGTTGTGCAGTATGTCCAGTAGATCGTGCTCCGAGGCCAGACGGTATGCCTCCACCATCACGGCGGTGAACCTGTCTTCTTCGGGAACCGACTGGAGACGCGCCTTCGCCTGTTCAGCGGTCTCGTCCGTGAACGGGGTGATGAACCCGGTTATGTAAATTTCGGAGAGCCTGGTGTCCAGAAGGTCGAAGAAAGCGGCAAGCAGGTCTTGATCTACGTCGGTGGGTGTGGGCTGTGAGCGGATGTACTGCATTACAGCCACGAACCTGGCCAGGTCGTCGGAGTCAGCCCCGGACTGTGCCCGGGCGTCAGAGGACACCACAACAGTGGATACGACAACAATGCTTGATAACAATAGCAGTAGAATCAGGACTGCATTAACGCACTTTGGTCTTTTCATGTCGTAACTCCCCAGATTGTGGGTGCTCGGTCCTCTAATAACACTGTTACAGTCGTCCTCGCCGCGGCCTTCCTCACTGCAGCAGACGATTCTTACTCTGTTCCAACTACTTTGAGGGAGTCCGGTTCCCCGGTATGGCCCGGGAGCGGCCATATGTATCCGCTAGCAGCGGTCCACCAGCTCTTGAGTTCGCGCCTCTCGCCGAAGCTCGGTCTGCTGCAGCCTGACCTGATCTGGTTGGATACAGTTCCAGCGGACAGAACACGCTTGACGGCTATCTCCACTAGGAAAACAGACACCGCTTCCAGTTCCGCCCTGGTCATCCCGACACCCGTCGCAGAAGCGCACTCCCTGAGGGACGCCCGCGTCGAGTCCTTATCTGAATCGGCAGGGCTGCTCGTATCTCCTGAACCGGTTGAAGCACCAATATCGCTCACCTTATCTTCCGTAGGATCTAGGGCCTGCCTGAAACTTCCAGTATCCCCTCATCTATAACGCATCTTTGAGGTGGAGAATAGAGCCTGATGTCCCGACTTTCGTCGCTATGTCCCGTGCTTGCAAAGGGCCGCGTCAGGAGGTAGGGAAAAGATGAAACCATCGGGCAATATGTACCTTCGGTAATTGGCCGAAAGAGGCCGGAACAGAACAAGAAGGTGAGGGAAGCGGTGAGCAACTCCCAGGGGCGGCCATGGAAGCCTTGGGGGAAGGCCACATCTGAGTTTCAGATCGACACGACGGGGACTCCGTGGGCCGGGGACGGCTACGACTTCACTTGCCTGAGAGTCATTTCAGAGTTCCAGTTCATCGCCGGAACCGAGAGGAGTGGTTACTCCCTGAGCCCATGTACCGTATGAATTCCATCTGACCTATAATGTTCTCAATGAACTATCGACCATTGTCTGAACGGATCAGAGGTCTCCCCTGTTGAACAACCGCAATGCGCTTGTGTCAGAGTTGGCTCCCATATCCAGACGGCTGCGTGCCGCGAGTGTCGCGATGGCCGTCTATGTCTCGCTTCGCCTGCTCACGTGTCTGCTTCCCTTCCTGCACCTCATCCCCGGGATACCCTCGGAGCAGGAGGCCCAGTACGGCCTGGAACTCGCCGCGCTGGTGATTCTGTTGACACTGCTCACGTCCTTACCCTACGCCCTGGTACTCGGGTCCTTATTGTCAGGCGCACACGAGTCTGTAAGAAAACGTCCATCCGTGCTCATAGTTGTAGCAGTTGGCGCATTGGATCTGGCAAGCGCGCTCACGATAATCGCGTTCACCGACGGCTGGAGCAGCCAGTTCCGGCACTACTGGTCCACGGCGCTCCTGGTTCCCTGCCTGGCGCTTGGACTGAGGTGGTCGCTTGTCCTGGCCACGGCCTGCATCATCGCCACCAACCTGGTCCTGAGTATCACAGGAGTCAACCGGGCCGGGCCGGTGGACAACCTCCCGTACCTGCAGATCGGCTGGGCGGTCTCCACCGTGGTCATTGCCGGAGTCATAGGGTTCCTGGGGGACGTGGTCTTCGAGCTTCAGCGCAGCAGACACAGGGCCCAGATTGCGATCGACAGGCTGGAGACCATGCTCGAGATCACCCGGTACACAGCGGTGATGACCACGGGACTGAATGACCTCATGCGCCGCATGGCGCGCGCTATCGGAGAACGACACAGATGCCGGATCGTCGGGATATACGTGGTGGAACCGGACGGAGAAGATGTCCGGCTCGCCGGCTGGCTGGGGGAGTTGGAGGAACTGGAACGCCACACACGGCAGGACGACAACCTAATTGCCCAGGCCGTCTCCGTCATGGACGCCGGCTCGTCCACGACGGGGAGCGGTGGAATGCCGCGATTCCCATACGCGACATGGACACCCCGGTGGGGGCGCTGCTCATCGGAACCGAGAGAGCGGATACGGACGTCTCCAGGCTGACCGGACTGGGCATTGCCCTGGCGGATCCCATCGCCGTGGGCATACAGGTCGCACGCCTGCGACAGCGGCTTGACTACGCGGCCACCCACCAGGAGTGGGAGCGCCTCACCCGCCAGATACACGACCGGATATCCACCACGCTCTTCACGCTGATGATGCGACTGGAAGCCCATGCCGAGCAGACCAGGCTGGAGGGCAGTCCCGTCTACCGGCGGTTCGAGAGCATGATCCCGTCCTTCGCGCAGCTTCGAGACGCGCCAGTACATGTACCAACTGCTCCCGGCGCTGAGAGGAGAGAGTGGACTGGACAGGGTCGTCGAGAGCACGGTCGCTGAGTTCCAGAGAACGTCTGAGATCCCGGTGCGACTGACCATCGGCGGGAGCGCCGCCAGCGTGCCCATAACGGTGACGATTGGACTCCACAACATACTTCAGCGCCGCCTGTCGGACATCCTGAACTCCTCCACCGCCACGGAGGTGGAAGTTGACTTGACCATCGAGGCTGGTAACATCTCCCTGAGCGTCTCGGACGATGGCGTGGAGGATCCCGTAAACGGACAGATGGACACTGAGAGGCAGCTGGCCGGGGAACTGGGAGCACACATCGAGATAGTGGGATCCCATGGCAGCGGCACGAGGATGGTGGTGGGTCTGCCGATAGAAACTAACGGGGGAAACCTTGATCAGACTGGCGATAATTGACGACAACAGGATGCTGAGAGCGGGTCTCGAGTCGACCTTCGAGACCGGTTGCGGAATCGACCTTGTCGGATCCTTCAACCTCAACGACGAGTCCGTTGCTGAGATGGAGAGGCTGAAACCCGACGTCGTGCTGATGATCATGAAGTGGTCGGCCCTATCCCCTATAGAGACCAGCAGGACGATCAGGTTTGAGAGTCCTGACACAAGGGTGCTGATGCTGGCGCCCGAGGCCCGCGAGGAGGACGTTCTCGCATCCATCATGGCCGGAGCGTCCGGCTACGTCTCGATGAACGTTCGCAGGTCGGAACTGATTCGCGTTGTTCACATAGTCGCCGGCGGGGGATACTTCTTCGAGCGCGGCATGGTGGACCGGGTGATGGGCAGGCTCCAGGAGATGAACAGCGTCGTGGACATGGACGTGGAGGACTCGCTCACGGAGCGCGAGGTGTTGATCATCAACATGATCGCCGAGGGACATGGCAACGAGCGGATCGGTGAGAACCTCGGTCTTGCGACCGCGACGGTGCGGAACATCATAACCCGGCTCCGCGGCAAGCTGGGACTGAACTCCCGGCCACAGCTAGCCGCATACGTGCGTCCGCAGGGAGATCCTCCACGAGTTCCATTTGAAGACCGGCAGGTGAACGGAATCGCAACGGGCTGAAGTACCCGGTCTCAGGTGAAGGGCGAACGGATGCGCATGGAGTCTCAAGAGGCGGATCGCTTCCGGCAAATCCAACCCGTGGCACCGCCGCTTCTTGCACTGTGCGGCCTGAGGGCAGGTCTTCTCCAACCAGTGAAACGTGCCGGGCAGTCTAACGAATCATAACTCCTTCATTGGGTTCTGTGCACCTCCCTAAGGCGTGCCCTGACACATATGATTAGGCGCTGTGCCCTGTGTATCGGCGACTGTCCGTCGGCCGGGTCGTAGCCTCCACACATGAGCGGTTATGTGGGTAATCCAGGGTACGGAGAGCTCCTGTAGCGGGGTCAGGACAGACACCCTCATCACCTACTGGCTGAACCGTAGATTTGATACGGGAGTCCCCGTCCAATCGATCAATCCAGGCTATGTGAATACGAAGATGGTAAGGGGAGGCGGTTTCTTGACGCGCTTTCTGTCACGTTGGTTTGCCATTGAGCCCCAGAAAGCTGCAGAGAAGATCGTGCATGTGCTTTCGGACCTACTGGGCAGGACGTGGAGCGCGCCGCTCGACAACGGCCTGACTGCGGGTGTTCTCGTGGCGATCCTGATGACGGCGTTCATCGAACTGACCAGCCCGCGAAAGAGACGTCTGGAAGTCGGCCTGGATTCCTCCGCACTGACCAGGGTGGACACCTTTCTATCCGAGCTTGGCTCCGAAATCGGCTGGAGCGAAGATTCCACCGGACGTCTCCGCGCCGCGGGCGAAGAGACGCTTTCGAGCCTGCTGCGTTCCGGCAAGGACACGGATACGAGCACAGTACCACGCCTCATGATCGTCGCCCGTCCCGGTGAGACGGTTGAGTTGGAGTTCATGGCGGTCTTCGACGATCAGAACCTCGAAGACAGGCTGGCGCGCCTCAGCGATCAAGCCGAGGCGCCAGAGGAACACGAAATCTCCTTCCGGCTGCTGCGCCACTACGCCTCTTCAGTGAGCCACAGGAAATACCACGGCATAGACATCGTTACCGTGCAGGTAGAAGGGTCGAATTAGCACGTCTCGGGGAATATACTACACTCTTGGGAATAAAAGGATTCAACATTGGAAAGGAATGTTACCCATGGCAGGATATGTATTAGTAAATGACGACATCACGGACGAAGCGGTGTTCGCCGAATTTCGGGAGCGAGTCGGAGCGACGGTTGAAGCGAATGGCGGCAGATACCTGGTGCGTGGCGGCGCCACCGAGGTGGCCGACGGCGACTGGACTCCCGGGCGTCTCGTCGTGATTGAGTTCGACAGCGTTGAGCAGGCACGGGCATGGCTAAGCTCACCCGAATACACGGAGATCAGGGAGATTCGCGCAAGGTCCGCCAGCGCCAGCGTCATAATTGCCGAGGGCGTGTAATCCCGGCGCGGTGTGCGGCAACGCAAGAAAAGCTATCCTCTCACGCGCAGGCACGCCCGAAGACATCGCCTACGCCGCGGTGTACCTGGCTTCCGGCGGGAGCCCTCATACCGCCGGAGAGAATCTTGTCGTCGATACTGGGATTACGCTAGGCTAGGCGCGCCGAACTGCGGGCGCAAAGAATCGTCTCGATGCTTAGGGCGATATCCTAGGCTTGGAGGTTCAGCTCTGGAGGTCATGCATGTCAAGCGCACTGGAACAACGCCCCTTCGGACGTACTGGTGAGAAAGTCAGCGTCATCGGCCTGGGTGGGGCCGCTCTGTACAAGCACTCCTACGAGCTCGGTGTAGCGACCGTCAAACACGCCCTCGACCTGGGCGTCTCGTATTTCGACACGTCGCCCGCTTACGGTAGAGCCGGTGCGCATGGCAGTTGGACCGACAGGGGCATGTCGCAGTTGATTATGGGTGAGGGGCTTGACGGGACCACGAGACCGAATCTCCTCGCGACAAAGCTGATTAACTATACAACCGATGTGAGGGGCTCGACCTCGCGATCTCCGGTTGCAGCGAATCCAATTGGCTATCGAACAGTTGAAGACTGTCGCGCTCAACTGTTCGACAACCTGCGCGCCCTGCGTCGCGATAGGGTTGACGTACTCCTGGGTCACGATATTCGGGAACTGTCTACTATCCTCGTGGGTGCATCCACACCCGAGGAGATTGAGGAAAACGTCGTAGCCGCGCAGGCGGGCCCACTACCGCCCGATATTCATCAGGCCCTTGAAGGGCTGCACGAGGAGGAGAATATTCAGGAAGCTTGATTCGGAGCTGTGGACACGTTCCGAGGTCCGAGTGACATATAGTGTGAACATTCTGGCTCATGCTGGCGCAGGTGAAATGGGACTCCCATCCAGAGCTCCGGCCCCAGTCCTTACCCGACAAGTGCGCTGAACTTGACGTCTCTCGAATTGGCATGATCTGGAGTATACGGCGCAGGCCATATTAGCGGACAAGACCGCGAAGCGATCATTGTCACGCTCCCACAAGATCAATGTTCACCAAAGCTCCTGGCACCGTGCCGACCATCTCGAGAACAGGTCGACAGATCACTTTGAAAGTACGCGAGCCAGTCCTATTCCGACTAGGTCTCCTTAGCTGGGCGCGCTCCTTAAGGCGGGCAACCCTGCCCGGTTTCGGGATAATCTATCTGAGAAAGTACCCGTCAGACTCTGAGGAGAAGTCTAGCTCCGGCAACCGTTAAGAGTGGTACCCTGCGGTGAACCCGTCAACGATCCGCCAGCCAGAAGTCATCAGCCTTCTTGTCGAACTTTCCATGTCCCGCCAGATCGTCGAGCCATACCCAAGTCTTGTTCAGCCACTTCCACCGGAAGTTCCTTATGAAGAAGCGTGGTATCGCATACATCCTGCTGGGCGGTTTGGTCCAAGCGCACCTGCGGACGCACGTGCTGCAGGTGCTCCCCACACGGATCTGGAACGTGCTGCATTTCTCCGCATCCACTTTCCACGAAAGCACTCCCGTTGAGTTGCTCCTGGCCAGGGGCTCGAAACTTCGTTCACCCGTCGTGATGGCTTTGGTACCGCACTTCGGGACACACTTCTGACATGCGTTGCAGAACTCGGTTATTCCTGAGTCCACGGCTCCGACGGGCTCCAGCGGGAGGTCGGTGAAGATCTTCGAAATCCGGCAGCGCGACCCCACCTTGGGATTGATCAATAGGCCGTGTCGTCCGAGCTGACCGAGACCCGCGTCGACAGCCAGTGGGATACTCAGGGCTGTGTCATTAGCCGCTGGGATGGCATTATACCCCAGCCCCCGTATGAACTCAGCCGTCATCCATAGTGTCGGCGCCATTCGGGCATATGCCAGTGTACTGAGTCCCTCGGTAAGAAGAGCCGGCGCATACTCAGTGCCATCCACGTCCTTGCCCCACTCGTGAAGGATCACCACCACGTATTTCATTTCTTTCGGGATGACCCGGGTTCCATCTTCCAGACGAATGGGCTGGTCATACTGTTCGTACCCGGGTTCGTCGGAGAACTTTATTGGGTGAGCATCCTTCGTCTCCTCGTCGAAGTAATGGGAATACACCCAGCGACGGTCCAGCTCAGCAAACCCGACCTGGTCTGCTCCGAACATCTGGGCCGCCCTCCGTACAATTTGCGAGGCCTCTCCAGGGGAAGTCTCGGGGCGACCCGTAGGTGAGGGCTCCAATTCGGACTGCCATGCATTGGCTCTCTTATCCGACTGGTTCTTTGAGAAGTCCATAAGGGACAGCAGAGAATCTGTTGCGGCCTCCAGGCTCCACGCAGTGGCCTCGAAACCGGCGCGTCCCTTCTCCGTGAGCTCTCGCTGCTTGACCTTCAGTTTGTCCCGTTCAGCCTTGGAACGGGCATCCCAAATCATCTGCGAGCCCATATGGTCCTTCTGATTGAACCGGACGTACGAGTCCTGCACCTGGTACATTTCTGCGGCCGTGACGCGGCCGTTTCTTACCGAATCCCGTTGCGAGTGGGACTTAGCGGGCCGCCGCAGCTCAAATTTCATCGTAGAACCCCCTGCACGTAACATCTTGTCACATAGTGGCGGCTGATCGGTTTTTTTGCAAATGCGCCAGCACTCACCGGCTTGGCTCTCAATACTCCAATGTCGCCCAGTCAAGGCGTCTCGGTGAGTTCGACACCAGCTACCGGCCCTCGTTCCTCTCTTCAGCCCGGCGCATGAACACCGAAGAGTCCTCCCGCCACTCGGCGTACCCTATGCGGCGACCGTCGGTCAGGTAGTCGATCTTGTCGTCGAGGCAGGAACGCAGTTCCCCATCCTCTATAGCGAGTGAGAATCCCCCATACTCCGGCTCGGAGTCCAGGGCAGTCACGACGAAAGCGCCACCTGATTCGTGAGCGTCGTCCCGGTTGCCGATCTCCCCCTTGGCAACAGCATCGATGGCGCCCCCGGCCAGAGCCTCCAACAGGCGGTCCTGCCCATCCTCTACAGCCAGATAGACTACCTGGGGAAGGGTCTCCGACGGCGGCTGGATGCGGATCCTGCCATCCAGCTCAGGGGCTGCGCCGGCTGCGGTAATGAAGTATTCAGGACTGCCGTCCGCGGTAACTTCCCCTTTCGGTGTTTCGACGCGCGTACCCGCAACCAGAACACCCTCGGCGTCCGTCAGCCCGGTCAGCGCCAGCATCCGCGCCTCTCCGGTCGTCCCGATGAGCGCTCCTACCTGCACGTCGCTTGTCAGCGCGGCATGGCTGGGGAGTCTGTCAGCGTCTTCGGCACGCACCAGGAGGGATTGGCGAAACGCGATGTGCCCTGAAGTGAAGACGACGACCTCTTCGCCCTCCGCGTTGAGAGTTCGCGTGTCGAGGATCGTAATGCCGCCGCCAACGATGTCGTACTCCGTTCCGGCTGGTTTGAGCCAGATGCTGTCCCAGAGCGAGATCGGTTTGCGGGAGAAGGTGAGGTTGGCGCCCTTCATACCTTCCAGCGCGGTCAGCAGGTCGGCCTCATACCCTACATGCGTATTGTACCCCTCCGAAGCCGGATCCTCGTCCCCACTGTGGCTGACCGGCGCGAAGTGCGCATAGTAGCCGAATTTGAGCGTCCTTCCCTCCTCGGTGCAGGCACTGGACGGGACGACATCTTCGGAACATGCGACGGTCAAGAGCAACAGGCCGATGACCAGGGCCAAGCGCGCCAGCTTAAGGATGCGGACTGAAACATTCCCGAAGTCTCTGGTCATTGGGTCGTTACTGTCTCCTGCTGTGAGGATCTCCCATCTGCCCGGGCTCACGTACCACTCGTTGATGTATGCGGAACGAGTCATCCATCTGCTTTACCGGAGGAGACATCAATTCGATCACATTCAAAGCGCGTTTCACAGTATACGGATTAGGTCAAGCCCCTCAGAAACTGATCCTCTCAATCTCGTCCAGGGTGATCATGTCGCCGGTGCGGTCGTACAGCCTGGTGGTCTGAGAGGACTCGTGGGCGGCGATGGTGCGCGCGTCCTCGAGGCTCCCGCCGTTGGAGAGATAGTTGGTTATGCCGGTGGCGCGGAAACTGTGGCAGTTGACCGTGGGCGGAAGTCCCGCGGCCCTGGTGCGACGCCTCACCATCTGAAAGACGATCTGCCTGTTCATGCAGGTCCCCTTCAGGCGCGACCTGGTTATGTCCGGAGCCTGGAACAGCGGCGCCTTTGGTGTTGACGTAAAGTCAGATATTGTGGAAAACGGGATGCGTGGATGAAGATGTAGGCGTACCCTTCCAGGCAATCGATACAAGTCCATCGGACAGAACTGGGAGGGATACGCCGTGAGGGAAGTTTATCAGAGCAACGAGGACATAAGCGCTGCTGGAACCATCACTCGCTGAATCTGGCGGCCAGGCATCCGACAACGATGCAGTCGTCTTTGAGACGTAGGCTGAGGGATTTATCCCATGCTCCCACTCGAGCCGAATGCGAGGGGATTCGCGATGAATACGTCAGTGAGTTGCGAGCCGACGGTCGCACAGACGCTGCCGAGACGGTTCTGAGAGTCCGGGGAGACTTCGTGAGCTTCTAAGAATTTCCCACTGAACATTGGGGCCATCTGAGGACGGCCAACCCGTTGGAATCGGTGTTGAGCGCGGTAAGTCTGAGGACCGATGCTGCTCGTCAGATGAAGCGACGCGATAGCGCACTCAACCTGGTGTTCAAGGTGATCAGCAGGCCCAGTGAGTGATGGAGACCGCTGTATGGAGGGAGACCTGATGAAGCTGCTGGTGGATGGAGCGAGGTTCGAGGACGGGGGCCTAGTCGAACTTCCACCAAGCGAGGAGACTGCCAGGGCCGCCTGATCAAGCCATATCCTGGGAGGGACTTTCCGCAACATTTGACATCAGCTCGCCAAGCCGCGAATCGTGGCGGTCCACCCCGAGCTTCACTCAGCGCTCTCCAGCTCACTCCAATTCGGGAGTATCGCCTAGGCCGACCGGCTCATTAGGGCTTCGATGTCCACGGTGTACAGATGGATGCGGGCGGTGAAGTCAAAGGCCGAAGAGGCCGGAGCGATACCGGCGGGGAGCGTATTTCCAGCCATACGCTGAGGTATTCATACGCCCGACACCTGCTGGTAAACCGTATACCGATCAACTATCTCTCCTGTTGGTTAGGATACTCGTCGATACAGACGACGCTGATCTACTTGGAGTTGGTGCCTGATCCGACAGGGAGTTTAGCAGCGGTGCCGTGACTTTCCCCGTTAGGACAGGGAACTGAGGGGTCGAGTCCTCCTTGGTGGGCCAAGGCGTAACGAATTGCGAACTTTTCGCTGGGAGATCAAGATATAGGAAGCCGAACTACCAATTAGGTTCTGTTGACATTCTGTAATTCAGCTTGTGCAAAGCCTTCAAGCAATGGATATTGGCAATGAGGTTTGCTACACCCCAAACCTGTAGATTCCCGTTTTCACGGGAATGACGGCAAATGTCAACACAACCTAGTTCGTTTGAGCCTCAGGGATGTCGAGACCGGACTCTCTTCCACGTCGATTGAACGGCAACCCTTCCCACTAGCACGATTGGGACGCATTGTCCCAATAATCTCCCCCGCACCCTGACGAATACAACACCCGGCATTGACAGATGGCGACCCCATATCACGTCTCACAGGGACAGCAGAGGTGTTTACAATATCTTAAATGTTGTGCATCATGTGATCACGGGGAGGGCAGAATCCCTTCTCCCTTGATGGGCGAAGATCAGAGCCTGTCCTGAACTCGATTCAGGAATGGGGGTGAAATCCTCTGTGCAGACCATAATCAACGACCCTGGCGACTTCTCCTATGTGATCGGACCGTACAAGCAGCCGGTCGCTACCGTTTCGCCGGGCGAAACCTTCATCGTGGAGACGGCGGACGCATTCGAGAACAGGATCACCTCGCCGGACGACGACATTACGCAGATAATCACGCTGCCATACGTGAACCCGCTGACAGGTCCCATCTATGTAGAGGGTGCGGAAAAGGGCGACACGCTCACAGTGACCATCCACTCCATCGAGGTTACGCGCGACTACGGTGTCAGCGCGCTCATCCCGGAGTTCGGCGGACTGTGCGGCACGGTCTTCACACGCACGCTCAATCCACCATTGCCGCCGCGAGTTATGCTGCATCCCATCAGCAATGGCGAAATCACCTTCTCGGAGGACCTCGACGTCGCGGCTATTCCCTATGAGCCGTTCTACGGCACAATCGGCACCGCTCCGGAACTCGAAGCAATCTCCTCGCTCGCGCCCGGCTTTCACGGCGGGAACATGGACACAGCCGATGTCTGCCCAGGCAACACCATCCATCTGCCCGTCAATGTGCCCGGCGGTCTGCTGCACGTCGGCGATGGACATGCGGCGCAGGGCGATGCTGAGGTCTGCGGCGTTGCCACCGAGATACCCACACGCGGCACTCTCACTGTTGATCTCATCAAGGGGCGCCATGTCGCCACGCCGCGAGTCGAGTCCGACGAGTTCCTGATGACCGTAGGCAGTGCCCGCCCGATGGAAGACGCAGCCCGCATCGCCTTCTACGAACTGGTGATGTGGTTGGAATCGTCTTACGGCATCGAGCGCCTGACCGCATACCAGCTCTGCTCGCAGGTCGCGCGTGTGCGCCTCGCCAACATGGTGGACATACTCTACTCGGTCGTCGCTAAGTTCCCCAAGCGCTACATCCCCCGAAGATGAAGCCCCCGCCTCACCTGCTATAATCGGCGGCAGTAATTGAGGAGGCCGGGCTGATAATGGACTTGGAATTGAACGGCAAGGTAGCGATTGTGGGCGGCGCCAGCAAGGGCCTGGGACGCGCGTGCTCGGAGGTGCTGGCGGAGGAGGGCGCGCGGGTGGCGATGTGTGCGCGCACGGCGTCAGACCTGGAACGGGCGGCGGGCGCATCATCAACATCCTGGCCAGCACGGTCTATACGCCGATACCGAACCTGGCGCTGTCGGCGGCAACGCGGATGGGCGTCATCGGGTTTATGAAGAACCTGTCCGACGAAATCGGACACGAGAACATACTCATCAACAACGTGTGCCCCGGCAGCATCATGTCGGATCGGATGATGGAGAACGTGGAGGACCGGGCGCGGGCGCAGGGGATTTCCATTGAAGACGCTCTGGAGCAGCGGGCGGAACAGACGGCGTTGAAGCGCATCGGCGAACCGCGGGAACTGGCGTACCTGGTAGCGTTCCTGGCGTCGTCGCGGTCGAGCTACATCACGGGCACGACGATGCTGGTGGACGGCGGGCTGGTGCGGTCGGTGATGTAGATCATCCTCCCCCTGGCCCTATACCATCGCCGAGCTGATTCCCAACGAGGAAGCGTAGGCGCCAATCAGGGAGGCGCGACAATCCGTCCCTTCAACGGGAATTCGAGCGGGGTTATAAAGGAGGCATTCAATGAGCGAACTGGACGACCGCTACGAACGGGGGCAGGAAACACGAAGGATGTTCGGCGGAGGACAGATCACCGCCGGGTCTTCACCTGGAGCGTGGGACATTGCGCCTGACCTGGAGAGGATACTTGGCGAGGCTCTGTTCGGTGCCATCTGGAGGCGGCCCGCGCTGACCCCTGTGCAGAGGGAGATGATCACCCTGTCGTGCCTCACAGTCATGAACCGCGAGGTACAGCTCAAGCGGCATCTGGGCAATGCGCTGAACATAGGACTGACGCCGGACCAAATCGTGGAGCTGATCATTCACGACACCTGGTACGGTGGAGCGCCCGCGGGCATACAGGCGCTGACACTGTGCAAGGAAGTCTTCGAGGAGCGCGGGATAGACTTTGCGCCGGCCCGCGTCCACGATACAGGTGAAGACCCCGCCAGCTTGCTCAGGCGCGGCGAGGAGCTGCGGCGCAGCTATATGGGAACCACTTCGCCAGCGCGACCGACCCAGCCCACCGACGCTGAGAGGGAGCTGGGCGTCATCACCGGGGAATACTACTGGGGAGCAACCTGGACACGGCCGGGACTTGATCTAACCAGCCGCTGCATCTGTACTATGACATGCTTGGCAGCTTTGGGCCGTGAGGGCCCCCTGCGGAGTCACATCCGGGGCGCGCTGAACATCGGGCTGACGCAGGACCAGATCATCGAGGTATTCGGTCACATGACCTTGTACGCGGGCATACCGTTCGCCCGGGGCGCGATGGATATTGCCAACGAGATATTTGCTGGTGCATGAATGCGCGAATCTGGCCAGCCCCGTTCAACGACTCGCTGCGCGATCCCTAGACCACCGGTCGCGCCAGTGTCTCGGGCGACACCTTGCGCGGCAGCCATTCGCCGTCCGACGAACTGCCAACCAGCTTCCCGTCCTCCACGATCACCTTGCCCCTCAACATCGTCTTCACCGGGTATCCCTCGCACTCGAATCCCTCCCAGATGCTGTAGTCGGAGTCAGCGTGGAGGTCGTCGAGCGTGAGCGTCTTGCGCACGTTCGGGTCTATGAACACAAGGTCGGCGTCGCTGCCCGGCGCAATGACCCCTTTCCGCGGATACAGCCCCAGGATCTTCGCCGCGTTGGTCGAGGTTATGTCCGAGAACCGCATCAGCGACATGCCGCCCTGCGAAACGAACTTCGTGAAAGCAACCGGGATCCTCGTCTCGATGCCGTTATGACCCCCGCACACCGTCTCGATGGTCTGCCCCCAGAACTTGACGTCCTTGTACGTGGTGTACTCGTCCGTGGCCGTCGTGGATACCCGACCGTCCATCAGCCCAAGCTGAAGCGCGTCCCTGTCCGACTCGTACTTGATAGCCGGGTACGTGTGAATTTTCGTGCCGTTCGGCTTCTTGTAGTCGTCGCAGGTGAACTCCAGGTAGTTATGCAGCGCCTCGCCGTACACCGGCTGACCCCGCTCCCTGGCCTCGCCGATAGCCGCCACGCCCTCCTTGGCCGTGACGTGGACGAAGTAGATCGCCACCTCCGCGTGCTCCGCCATCCTGATTACCTTGCGGAACGAGACATCCTCGGAGATGTTGCTGTGCACCAGGTGCAGATTGTGCCCCTGGTCCCTGCCCTCGCGCTTCAGCTTCTCCTCCATGTAGGTCACCATGTCGTCGTCCTCTGCGTGGACCGCCATGATGCCGTCGTTCTTCGACACCTCCTCGAAGATGGCCTGCAGGTGACCGTATGGTACGCGACCGCCGAACGTCGTGAAGATCTTGAAGCTGGCCTGGCCGGCCTGGATCGCCTCTCCGATCTCGCCGATTGTCTGCGGACTCACCGCGCCCGCGAGTATGTAGTGGTACGCGAAATCAATGTAGCTGTGGCCCGCGAACGCCTGCCGCCGCGACTCCATCTGCCGCATGATCGGATCCGTAGAGACAGGGTCGTCAGGCGTGACCGGCAGCGTCCCCGCGAAGTCGAGCAGCGTGGTGACTCCGCCGAACGCCGCGGCCCGCGTGGCCGCCTCGGGAGGCTGCGTGAACACCTCAGGCCGACCGGACCACTGCTCAGGCACCGGAATGCCGATGTGCGTGTGTGGCTCAATCCCACCCGGAAGCACGATCAACCCCGACGCGTCAACGATCTGCGCCCCTTCAGTCAAGAGCGCTCCGGGATGCGCCAGCGCCGCGATCCTGCCATCCAAGATGGCAACATCCGCCTCCATCACTCCCTGCGGAGTCACAACCTGCCCGCCAGTAACGATCGTATCCAACATGAAGACCCACCTCCGCCTGAGTTTACAAGGCGGATGGTATGTTCGGAGCCGCACACTGTCAAGGAGTAGGCGCGAGCAGTAGCTGAGAGCCATTCAACACGGGGTGTGCAATTGCGCCGTGCGGATGGTGGCTGAGCTTGCGCGGGAGGTGGATGTGCCGGCGGACACCGCGGCGGGGGAGCGGACAGTCAGCTAAGGACTGACTGCTTCGGCAGTGTCTGGTCTTCCCTTGACATTTAGGCGGACAGATTCCCTGAACTTCGACACAGCAGTAGTCCAAAATCACGCCACCCCTAATAAGCAGCAAATGAAGGAAGTCGAGAGTCCAGTGATAAGTTAATACGGGTTAGTCGGCAACAGATCATTCTCCCTCTTGGCGTCCTTAGTCATTCCCAGCTATGGTATATACCCGAACATTCCTGGTTGAGCGAGAGACAGTATGGAACCACGCATCAGCATAGTTACCCTGGGCGTAACCGACCTACGTCGATCAGTGCAGTTCTATCGAGACGGACTCGGGTTGTCCCTATATGACGAAAATACCGAATCCATCGCTTTCTTCCAGAACAGGGGTACCTGGCTGGCGCTCTACCCGCGAGAGGCTCTGGCTGCTGATGTCGGTATATCCGCTTACGGCAACGGCTTCTCCGGTGTCACTCTGGCCCACAACGTCCGTTCAAAGAGAGAGGTTGACGAACTGCTTCAGGCGGCGGTGGGGGCCGGCGCGGCCCTGGTCAAGCCTGCCGAGGATACCTTCTGGGGTGGGTACTCCGGGTACTTCGCAGACCCGGACAGCCACCTGTGGGAAATCGCCTGGAATCCCCACTTCTGGATTGAGTGAAGGAGAACCGTCGCCTCGATGGAATAGACGGATAGAGCTGGACCATATGGACGGCTCTATTGCCTGATTGCGACGGCTGAAGACCGTACCGTCTATTGCCTCTCCTATTGTCGCACCCGATACCGAAACGTCTGGTGACATCCGCAAATGGACACCCACATCCACTTCTTGCGACGGTTCACTCCTCCATCGAACGAAGGGGACAGTCACTCTGCCTACCGGCATCACCATCGTCATCGCCCTCAGAGCCGAGATGTCTTCCAGCGGATCTTGTTCTACCACTATCAGGTCCACGGCTTTTCCGGCTTCTACCGTGCCTATCTGGTTATCCATCCTGATAGCCTTGGCCGCTACACTTGCAGTCGACCGTATGACTTCCATGTTGCTCATGCCGGCCTGGCTCTGAAGTTCCAAGCCCAGACAGCAGTCACCAAATGTCTGGATAGCATCGGTCCCGGCTACAATCTTGATGTCCCACTCGCTCCAGAGCCTTCTCAGGAACTCCAACTGACTCTCCCACTTGGCTTGTAGAGCTTCGAGTTGCCGCTTCTCCTTTCGGTGCCGACTCGATAAGGCTCACGTAATAGTCTTTGATACCTTATGGTCAATTCACTATCAGATTCGTTCCCATCTTCGTCAGTGTCTCACAGCTATTTGCGGTGACCAGCACAGTGTCTCCCACCGACATTGCCAGTCTTCGATCCCAGTCCAGCAGGATCATGTGCATGAAGATCACCATGTTGGGCTGCAGCGCCACCGGATTATCCTCGTATATCATGGGCCAGTCCATCCATGTTGGCGGATACAGCGCCCCCAGGCTATAGCCGCAGGCGTTGAGTCGGTGTTCCCCGAAACCGGACTGATCCAGGGAGTCGGCATGGGCGGAGAAGATATCGCCGAAAGTGGAACCTGGTCGGGCAGCGTCCTTGCAGGCTTGAAGGGCGTCGCAGCACGCGGAGTGCATGGCAAGCTGTCGGCTGCTGGGTTCTCCGGTAAGGATCGTCCGCATGAGACAGGAATGATAGTGCCGGTAAGCTCCGCCGAATTCCAGTTGCAGTTGGTCATTGGCACCCAGTGTGTCGTAGCCCGTGAAATTCCTTACCATGAGCGCATTCTCCCCCGATCCTATGATGAACCGGGAGGCTGGATAGTCGCCTCCTCCTCGAAAGATCGCCGACTTCATCCCGGCCAGCACATCCTGCTCCGGCGTGCCCGCCTTTGCCAGTCGCTGGGCCGCCGCTAAAGCGTCGTCGGCCAGAGCCGCCGCTTTGCGGACGTACTCCAACTCGGCATCGCTCTTGATCAGCCTCAATCCGTTCACCAGTTCCGAGCTGTCCTCGTATTCGCAGCGACCCTCGATAGCCGTCCTCACATTGTCCCAGCGCTTCCCGGTCAGACACCACGCTTCCAACTCGATGCCCAGCCGCCGGCCCTGGCACCCCTCTTCTTCCAGGATACTGCCCAGGGTTGCTGTCGGCGCCGTCCACCCAGACACGAATGTCGTCAATCACGGAGGTCAGCCGCGCCTGCCGCAGGTCCGCAGACCTTGTCAGCAGAACCAGCTTGCCGTCGTCTCCGAGATAGAGGCACTGGAACTGCGAGTAGCCCATGGTGTCGTACCCGGTCAGGTAATACATGCTTTCCTGCCTGAAAATCAGCAGGGCTGCCAACCCCCTGCGCTGCAGATCAGCCACAACTTTCTCTCTGCGGTCGGCCAACTCCTGCTCGGTGAAGTGCAGTGGCATTTCGCTCCTCCTGTCTCTTGTCGTATGGACTGAATTGACTATGATGGGACGATTTGCTGATTCTACCACCACGGAATGAAGCCAACGCCTGTATAATCCAGTCCGTATGTGGTGAGCAGGTCGGACAGTTAACCACGGCAATGAGACGGAGGTTAAGATGATTGTAGTAACCGGAGCGGCGGCAGGCTGGGGCGTATGGTGGTGCAACTGCTGGTGGACCAGGATAGGAAAGTCCTGGCGACGGACCGATTGGCTGTCGACGACCTTCCGGCGGAGTTTGTGCGTTGCGACCTCGCGGATGCCGACGCGGTCGAGAGCTTACTCAAGGAAGCCGAATCCATCATTCACATGGGAGCCGCCATACCCGGCCCGCTCCGAGAAGACCCCAAGGTCATCTTCGACAACAACGTGTCCAGCACGTACAACATCATGATGTCCGCGGCGGCGTTGGGACTGCGGCGTGTCGTGTTTTCGTCCAGCGCCTTCGGCATGGGCTGGGCCCACGACGGGAACGCATTCGTCCCATTGTACCTGCCACTGGACGAGGAACACCCCATGATGCCTTTCGAGCCATACGGCCTGTCCAAGCAGGTTGGAGAGGATATCGGCAGAATGATCGCCCACAGTTCAGACACCACCGTCGTCAGCCTGAGGTTTACCAATGTGGCGCTCCCGGAGGTCCAGGCCGAGTTCCCATGGCCGGCCCCAACACCGGAGAATCCGCTGACACTGGTGATGTGGGCCTACGCCGATGCCAGAGACGTGGCAGAGTCCCACGTACTGGCGCTGGATGCAGCCATTGAAGAGTACGAGGCTTTCATGATCGCCCAGCCTTCCAGCCGTTTCAAAGAGCCCACGATTGATCTTGTCAGAAACAACTTCGGCGACAGGGTGGAGATTCGGGAAGGGCTGAGCGGCGCAGCCAGTGTAATCAGCACGGAGAAGGCGCAGCGACTGCTGGGCTGGTGACCTCGCTACGACTGGACTGAAGGGAGTAGTTAAAGTGGTCCAAGCTGGGAGTTTACCCAACAATGCCGACGTAGTTGTAATCGGCGCCGGCGTGGTCGGCTGCTCGGTAGCCTATTACCTGGCCCGGGAAGGTGTAACCGTGATCCTGCTGGAGCGTGAAGCCATCGGCAGCGGGGCCTCTGCCCATGCAACCGGTTCGCTCAGCCTGCTGGGCGCCGAGTTCTCACCCGGTGCGTCCTTTCAAATGGCCCGCGCCTCTTACTCCGAGTTTCGACGGATCGTCCCGGAACTGGAATCCGCCACTGGCATGGACCTTCTCTACCAGCGTCGTCCTTCTCTCCGGCTGGCCCTGGACAACGAAGAGGCCGCTCTTATCAAGAGATCCATGGTCTGGCAGCAACCTCATGTCAAGATGCGTTGGATAGACGCCCGGGAAGTCCACTCCATCGAGCCCCGGCTTTCCCCTTCCGTCGTCGGCGCCGTGTATGAGGACGAGTCCGCCCAGTTAGACAGCTACCGCCTCAACCTGGCGCTTGCCCAGTCTTCCGAACTCAAGGGCGCCAACACTCTTTACCGGGAGGTAACTGGCCTTGTAAAAAGCGGTCCCACGATTTCCGGTGTCAGGACCACCTCCGGGGACATACACTGTGGCACGGTGGTGGTGGCCGCCGGCACCTGGAGCCGGGCCTTCACTCCCTGGCTGGACTTTCCCATTCCCGTCCGCCCCTTGAAAGGAGAGCGCCTTCTGCTCAACTATCCCGGCGAACCTCTTCCGGTGCTGATCAGTTCTCCCAAGCGGGGGCACATGATCAGTCGTTTGGACGGCTTCACCAGCGTCGGCAGCACCGGCGGTCGGGACTATGACGAGAAAGAGCTCTTCTGGGGCGAGGAGTTTGACCGCCGACCCACCGCAACTGCCCGCCTGGAACTCCTCCAGCGCGCCATAGATGTCTTCCCCGACCTGGAGCGTGCCGAGTTGGTCCAGCAGCTTGCAGGCTCGCGCCCCCTGAGCCCCGACGACAGGCTCATCATAGGCCCGGTCCCCGGACGGAAAGGCGTCCTCCTGGCTACCGGCCACACGACCAAGGGCATTCACCTGGGCCCCATCACCGGACGCATCATCGCCGACTATATCCTCCGAGGCTCCACACAGGTCGTATCCGACATGGCCGAGTTCCTGCCCGATCGCTTTGCCGAATTCGCCGACGCCGATTTTCTACCCGCCGCCCAAGCCGTGGATGAATGACTCCCGTCTCTCACACCTATCTGCGTATATGGGAATCCGCATTACGGGAAGCTAGACCAACGCTATACTACATCTCGGAGCCTGCGCTGTGGTGAAACCAAGACACCCTTGTTCGAGACCGCTGGTTCGACCTTTAGAGTCCCGATAGGAGAACGCATACCATGACTCGCCAACCTGCCCGACACAAAGAAGAGATCGCCGCTCGCTCTAACTCCGCGATTGATGATTCGAGACAAGCCCTTTTCGATCTCTCGAAAGATATCCACTCCCATCCTGAGTTGAACTACCAGGAACACTACTCATCCAGCGCCCTGGCCGGGTTCCTCGAGAGTTGCGACATTCAGGTGGAGCGCGGTGCCGGTGGGTTAGAAACGGCGTTCCGGGCCACCATCCCCGGCGGCGGCGGTGGAGGCCCTACGATTGCCGTCCTGGCGGAATACGATGCGCTGCCAGAGATTGGACACGGATGCGGACACAATCTCATTGCGATGGCCGCGATGGGCGCTGCCCTGGGCCTACAGGCGAATGCACAGGACTTACCCGGACGCGCAGTGGTAATTGGAACTCCGGCGGAGGAGGGTGGCGGTGGTAAGATACGGCTGCTGGAGGCCGGTGTATTCGAGGGCGTGGATGCCACCCTTTCGTCCCATCCCTTCTCCAATCGCACTTTAGCGCCGACGACCGCGGCGGAGGGGGAGAGTTGGAGCCTGGCGATGGTCGGCTACCGGTATATGTATCACGGGAAAGCCGCTCACGCCGCCGCCGCCCCTGAGGCCGGCATCAACGCGCTGAACGCGGTTATCCACCTGTTTACCGGAATTGATGCTCTGCGACAGCACCTGAGGGACGACGTTCGCATCCACGGAGTTATCACCGATGGAGGCATGGCGCCTAACGCACACCTGCCCAGGAGCGTTCTATACGGTAAGCAGGAACCGTTATCAGAGAGCGCGGGAGGATAGTTGCGATGGGGTGCGACCTCACACTCAAGGAGCGCCGATAGGGGCGGATTTTGTCTGCCGCTGGCCGCCTGAAGACCCCTCTGGGAGCCAAGCCGATTATTGGAGTTTGATCGGCTTCGTTCAGACGCGTCGTATGGGCGTGGTTGAACCCGTTGTGCAGGGCTCACGACTGCTTGATCTGGATCTTAGTCTGCTGTTTAACAGCGACCTGCGATTCCTACACTCTAGACCCCGCCTCGCGATGGTAAATTATCCTTCCCGAATCATCCCGTCCTGCATTGTCAGCACTCGGCTGCAGGCTTCGCTCACTCGAGAATCATGGGGCACCAGAATCATCGTCTGCCGCCTCTCCGTGTTGCACTTGCGTAGAAGTTCCAGCAACTCGCCGGTGTTCTCCGAATCCAGATTTCCTGTAGGCTCGTCTGCCAATAGGAGCGCTGGCTCTGTGACCAAGGCCCGGGCGATGGCTACTCGTTGTTGCTGCCCACCTGACAATTCCATGGGACGGTGGCTCAATCGGTCGCCCATTCCCACCATATCCAGGGCTCCTGCGGCAGCGGCCAGCGCTGTCTTTCGCCTTTGGCCGGCATACTCGGCCGGAAGCGCCACGTTTTCAACAGCCGTTAGCGTCGGAACGAGATTGAACGATTGGAATACGACACCAATCCTCTCCGCCCGCATCCTGGTGCGCTCTCGATCCTGTAACTCCGCTACGTCCGTACCGTCGAACACCAGGCTTGGCGGAGGGTCGCAGCCTCTGTCAGGCGAGTGCAGCAGACCGAGAATGTGCATTAGGGTGCTCTTACCCGATCCTGACGGCCCAACGATTGCCACCATTTCGCCGACTTCCACCGTCACGTCCACTCCGCGCAGAGCCTGCACTACATTGTGCCGACCAAGGCGGTAGGTCTTACGGAGATTGAGAGCTTTCAGAAAGGCCATGCCTCATCCCTACTCATACCTCAGCGCCTCAATGGGATCCAGTCCTGAGGCGTTCCATGCCGGCAACGCCCCGGCCACGGTTCCAAGCGCCGTCGAGAAGGCCACCGCTAAGGTGGCAATCTTGGGAGTTAACAGGAACAGAACCGTTCCCGATGTTTCACCGACCTGATTAGCTCCGTATATGAATGCAGTTCCTGACGCCAGTCCAACCAGACCGCCGATCAGGCCAATGAAGGCCGCTTCGGATAGTAGCTCTCGCATGATCCGGACTCGCGATGCTCCGATGGCTCGCTTGATGCCAATTTCCCTGGTTCTTTCCGTCACGTTGATCGTCATCGTGTTAATGACGGAGAGTCCGCCTACCACCACGCTGATCAGCGCCACGCTGAGGATGATCGTGTTAAAGATCGCCAGGGTAGATCCGAACTGGTTGTCGAAGTCGGTGCTAGTACCAGCCCGAACTTTCGGGATATTCTTTTCGATCCTCTGCGCCAGGAGGCCTGTATCCATCCCATTGTCCGGATAGACAATCACCGCAGATGTCAGTTGGCCCGGATCCAGTTCTCGCCCGACTACGATGGGGGCCTCACGGTACAGCATCGCCTGGGCTTCCGTTAAAGGGATGACGGCAGACGTGTCGAAGGTCATCAGCCTAGGTTCTCCGACACCGACGACCGTGAACTCGATCCCGCGGATCTCAAAAGCGTCGCCTGGCCTCTTGTCGAATTGACGAGCCAGGTCCGAACCGAGGAATACCACTTGCTGCCCTTCATCTCCCGGCCCTGTGGCTCGCCCCTTCGCGACCTTCATTGGAAAAGTCTCATAGCCCCGGTCAGCCCCTTCCGTGTATCCCACGATGTAGGCTGGCAGTTGAAAAGCGTTGCCCGGGTCGTCCGGGTTCATGGGCAGCATTACTCGGGGTACCGCGACGGCAACACCCGGCACTTTTTCAATCTGTCGGACGACGTCGATGGTCAAGGGTGTCAATGCCCCCACCGTGGAGAAGGGAGTGCCGGCTGCGTCCGTCACCACGACCTTGTCCCGAAAGTAGGTGGACGAGCTCTCCACAATGGCGCTGAGCTTGGTCGCTAACGCGGCCATCACGACCAGGGCCCATATCCCGACTGCAATGCCGATGACGGTCAGCGCAGTACGCAACTTCCGTCTCGTAAGGCTGCGCAGCAGATTCATGGGTTAGTTGCCCATGCGATTATTTGGGAACTAGTACAGCTGAATTCAATCAGCGGCGGAAGGAAGGTCTGGCATTGGACTATTTACCAACTCAATTATACACCTGCTCCATAATGGTGTGACATAATCGCTGAACAGTTATGGCGGACGGAATCACTGGCCGTTAACACGGGATCGAGACATAATGCACCCTTTTGTCCCATCCTTCCGACCTCCCCATAGCTGCCGCCCACCCTTAAACCTGTCAACCTACCCTGCACTTGGGACAAGCACTCGGGGAAAAGGAGTTGACGGAGCCAGCCAGTTGTAGCCAGGGCTGGTAAGGGAGTAACGTTGCCAGTGGTGTCAGCCATCTTGACACTTATAGGCTTGGCTACTGCTCGCCGAGAATATACCCCAGGCCTGACTCTCCGCAACTGGTCGTGGCTCGTGGCAGGGATTATAGTCTTCATCTGGACACTGAGGACGCTGGATATTGCCGACTATCGAACGGCGTTCACTTCAAGATGGACGCCCTCGTGCTCCTGTATGCAACTGATTACCTCGAACAGGTTGCGAGCGTTCGGATTGCCGGACGGACCGAACATCCGCATCAGGCTCTTGGGCGGCTTGTTCGTCAACGAACCTAGTTCCTCGAATCCAATAGTCGCGTTGATGTAGTCGCGCAGCACGATCTTGCCCGCATCGACGTCCCCGGTGAGCAGACACTCCACGCCTTCCTTCAGCAACCCTTCTCGAAACGCCGGGTCACACGCGGCGCGGGCCTGCACGGTCTCCTTGAAGTCACGGGTCAGCGGCATACCTTATCCCTCCTGCTGATTGCGACGCCTGTACTCTTGCCAGAGGTCACGGGCTCGCTCGATGTCTGTCTGCTGACGTGCCTTGGTTCCGCCTCCCAGCAGAACTATCAGCGTGTTGCCGTCTCTGCCGAAATAGACCCGGTAGCCCGGCCCGACGTTTATGCGGCGCTCCAGGACTCCCCTGCCAACCCCTCGCACGTTGGACAGGTTGCCAGCCTCCATGCGGGCAAGGGACGTTCTCTCACCCTGGCCGCTGCGCTGGCATCGAGACCGTTGAACCATCGACCGAAGGGACTGCGGCCCCGACCGTCAATGTATTCTCTAATCTCGATCATACAGCGACAGTAACATTAACGTTACCAGGTTGTAAATCTTCCGACGGATGTTGGCGGAGATGCAGAGACTCCTTTGACTCGGCTCGCGTCGCGGCATCCGAGGCCGGTCAGTACCATGAAGTTGCTTGGCTCGAAGCAATCGGCCCATCAGTCGACTGTTGAACTCTGCCTCAGGCTGAAACTCAGACCAAAAACATCTTTCCCAAAGACGAAGGGACGCTTTCAATTCGACGACATCTATGAAGCATGCTTCTTAGTCCCAAGGACTCCGGGGACACTCACGTCCGCGTATCTGTTACCTCATTACTCTTCTGGAAGCAGTACAACTCTTACATAGTGTTCGTCCGTCATGTAGAGTTGCGCTGCTGCCGCGACATCCTCCAGAGTCGACTCGTCCAGCAGGGTGTCGAAGCCTGTTATCTCTTCGAACGATTCACTTCTTTGCACTACATAACGGATTTCATTGAGCCAGAACTCATTCTCCCGCAGCTCCTTCTCTCTCTCAGTGCGAAGCAGTTCCTTCGCTTTATCGAGGTACTCCTGTTCGCCACCTGAACGCAGCCATTCCACCTCGGCCATTACCTCGCCAAAGAGTTCTTCAGTCCGAGAAGGATCGCTGCCAAAAATGATGTAAACCCGATACTCGTCGTCCGGCAGACTGGAGTCTCTTGCGACCACGCTGATGCTGTATGTGCCGCCCAGCTGTTCGCGGACCCTTTCGCGCAGGCGAATGCCCAGCATCTCACTCAACACCCTGAGCTCGAGCGCCTCTTGCCACTTCCACTCCATGTCTCCGGTAAACAGCAGCACCGTATTGCTCCGCGGCTCGATGCCGCCATGGACGACATGGTCTTCGGTATGTGGCGGCGGGTCTATCTCGAGGTCTCTCCATTCCTCGGAGCCTCCGGTGTTAGGTAGGCTGGCCAGGTAGGTGGTTGTCAGAGAGCGCAGATCGTCCCATTCGAATGCGCCAACGAACACGAAGGTGGCATCGCCCAGATTTGCAAATCGCTCCCCGTACACGGCTTCTGCACGTTCCATGTTTAATTCCTCGAGCAGTCCGACTGTCAGGGGACGCGCTCGGAAGTGACTCTGGCGACGGATGGTGTTTACGGCATCCCAGAGGATTGCGTCCGGCTCGGCCGCCCGAAACTCCGCGACACTGCGCAGGCGGGCCTCGTACGAGGCGAAGAATGTTGGGTCCAGACGAGGGACAGTGGCATAGAGTGCGATGAGCTGGAACATGGTCTCCATGTCCTCGGGAGAGGCATTGCCACTGAATCCTTCGAACAGTTCCCCTATGAAGGGCGATACCGAGACCCGCTTACCTGCAAGCAGTTTTTCAAGGGTCACAGTGTCGTGTGGTCCGACGCCACTTCCTCCTACCAATTGGGCGGCGTATGTGGCGGACACGTGGTCTTCGTCTGTCGCGAGCGAATGCCCGCCGGGGCTGAAAGCGCTGAATTCCACTTCATCGTCGCGGAAATCCGTCTGCTTGGCAATTACCGTGACGCCGTTGGACAGCGTCCATCTCCGGGCATCTATCGACTCTATCAGCTCTTCGGCAACGATACTTCCGGGCTCGGGGATTACGCTCATCAGAAGGAGGTCTCCCAGGGTGTCCACGTAGGGTTCCACCACCAGGGTGCCAGCCTGTTCCAGCTGCGAAAGGGTCGCCGCCGTCAGTTCTTCGTCAGAGCTGCCTTCAGTCTCCTCCGGGCGCACAACGAGGAGTGCACGGTCCTCCGACCTGTTCCACAAGTCAACCACGTCATCGAACTCCTGGAGGGAGATCTGCGGAAGAATCTCCTGGTATAGCGCCCACTCCGCCTCGATACTCGGAGACGGCCTGCCGCTCAGGAAGTGGTCCACGTACTGGTCCACGAAATCCTGCGAGGGCACCTGGTCGCGCTGCTTGTATGCGCTCTCCTCCTCGCTCAAGAGGTTGCTCTTTTCCCGTTCGAGTTCGCCCTCGGTGAACCCATACAGGCCAACACGCTGCAATTCCTCCAGAACGGCCGCCAGTCCGCGCTCGACACCGGCGGGGTTCACCCAGCCGGAGAACGTCAGGATGTCCAGATGTTCCACGTAGGGCGAACGGCCGGCGTCGGCCAACAGGTAGGGCGGATCGGCGATCTGCGCCCGCTCGGACAGCCTCGCGTTCAGCATCATGAAGGCGAGTCTCTCCACCACCATGCGTCGAAATGCCGTATGGTCCTGACCAGGATCGGGAGTGAGCTTACGGATGAAAACGAACTGGTTTCCGGGCGACTCCGAGTCAGTGAATACCTCGATCCATGGCGCCTCGTGTCCGGGGACGTCGAAGTCCGGCCTGTCAGTGGAGGTAGCGGCGGCGGCGCGCTCCTGGGTGGCTTCTCCCTCCGGCGGAGGAGCGAAGTGCTGTTTGATTTTGGCTTCGATCACACCGACGTCGAAGGCACCGACGGCCACGACTGCCATCAGGTCAGGTCTGTACCAGCGTTCGTAGTAGTCTCTGAGAACCTGAGCGGGGGCGGTTTCGATGACCTCGGGCAGCCCTATGGGACTGCGCTGCGAGTAGAGAGAGTCGCCGAGCAGCAGGATGAGCAGATTGTCCTGAAGGCGCGAACTAAACCCCTGGTAGAGGCGCCACTCCTCCAGCACGACTCCCCGTTCCAGATCGACCTCTTCGGGATCGAACGACACCGCGTAGGCCCAGTCGCTCAGAATCCGAAATGCAGTCTCGGTGATCTCTGGGTCATCGGTCGGGATTTCCAGGAAATAGAGGGTGTCATCGAAGCCGGTCCGCGCGTTCACGTCATGTCCAAGTCCGCTTCCGATCGACTCGAGGTAGCTGATGATTTCCTGCTTGGCGAATCGCTCGGTCCCATTGAAGGCCATGTGCTCTACGAAGTGCGCCAGACCTCTCTGTTCCTCAGTTTCGTGAACTGAGCCGGCCTTCACCACGAGTGTAATCTGAGCCCTGTCCCTGGGCTCCTCATTATGTCTGATGTAGTAGTTGAGACCGTTGGAAAGAGTGCCTCGCACCACTGCGGGGTCGAAGGGCAGGGGCGTGTCGAGACTCGCTTCCGGCGCCGGAGTAGGGACCGCCGTGGCAGTGGGCTGTGGGGTTTGGGTCGGAGCCGGGATCGTTGTGGCGGTGGGCTCAGGGGTTTCGGTTGGCTGCGGGACCGCCGTGGCCGTAGGCTGTGGCGTGCGAGTCGGAGCCGGGACTGTCGTGGTGGTTGGACGGGGTGTGAGGGTAGGAGAAGGCGTTATCGTGGCGGTGGGCTGTGGCGTATCGGTTGGCTGCGGGACAGTTGTTGGCGACGGTATGGAGACAGCCGTTGACGCCGTGGGTTCGGGAATGAGAACCGCAGCCGGAGCGACGGTGGCTGTGCGTCCGGGCAGCGACGGGGATGGCGGTTCTTGGTCACATGCCAGGAGGCCAAGCGCCATCATGGACGTGAGTACAAGCATCGCCGGCAGTTTGAATAGTAATCTCATCTTTATCCTGTTCACTGGTTGCGGCCCACGAAGCGGGGCCTGTTGACTCCCATTGTGTCGCGTATCTCACCTTCAGGGGTTGTCTCGTTGGGAAGTTGTCTGGAATCCAACAGCCTGACACGGGAGGTAGATTTCGCGCAGGCAGTGTGACACTTATTCCCCACTGGGGTCAACTCGAGATACGACTTCAAAATGTATGAGAGATTCATGCAACGAGTCAATGGTGGCGCGAGTGGCATCGACGCAGGACGAATAGGCAAAGCTCAAAGTTCTAGATCGTCCTGAAGTTTATTTGCGGCCAGTCATATTGGGAGAATCACGCGCTTCGGCCACGTGGAACGCCTCCCAGTCTCGATCTGGAGCTGTACCTGTATCTTTCCAGGGTCAGCGTGGGCAGGACATCGGCCACAGACCATATGACTCTACTGTCCGGAGGGCATCGTGAGCGATTAGCCCACACTGCTGCTGGAACGTCATCTCAAGCATCTGAGACTACCGGCGCCCCAGGAATCGGCCCCAGCCAAGGAACCTAAAATTCAGGGACTCAAACGTTCCGCAGGAAGGGAAGAACATACCGCGGCCTCCGGCGCGGATGAGAATTCCGCCGTCACGTTCGTGATCTACCATGACCCCGACGCCGGCACCGCTGCGGTGAATCGCTACGACCAGGCGGTCGCGCTGCTGACCGAGGCCGGGAGCACAGGCGACGTACAAGGGGATGTCGAGCAGCTGGCCGGGGGAACCAACTTGGTCATGCCGCGGTTCTTCCTGGGCGATCCGACAAGCGACGGCTGGATATCGCATACCAAGGTGAACAACGGCAGTCTGCGGCGGCTGATAAATGAGGTAGTCGGGTTGCGGAGACTGATACTGCCGAGGTTAGGAGGATATGACGCATAGGCGGATCTTATGACTGCGCCTCTGCGTCATATATCCCTTCTATGAACCCGCGTATGTCAGCGTAGTCTTGCAGGGCTTCGATGCGGACTAGGGCTTGTTGGGTTCGCTGGGGGCCCAGGGCGGGAGTTGCCAGGTACTGGAACTTGCCCACTATCTCCGAGCGGGGTATTCGCTTTCCGTAGTCGCCGCGGATGGTCCGGACGCGGGACCTGGAGACGGCGCCGTTTCGGAGTCGAATCTCGACGCCGGCGCTCGGGTCCCTGACAGATTGGCGTTGCGGAGCGTCGCCGACTTGGACGCTGACCCTGTCGAACAGGGCGCGTATGGTCGGGTCGGCTATCGAGTCCGTTCTGAACACGGTAATGTCGGTCCGCCCGGTGGCGAGCGCAGCGGCGACGGCATAGCGCAGGTTGAACTTTGCCGCCAGCATGTTTTGAGGGTAGTCGCCCAGCATACCGTCAAGCATCCAGGGCACGGATACCGTGACGGAGTCAATGTCGTCAACGGCATCTGGCGACAGCCTGGCGCAGTCCGCCGCGTCTTGGACCCCGTCCAGCGTCGCGTGGTTGTATCGGCAGCAAGCGTGCAGCTTGAAGTAGTTTTGCTCGATCCGGCACTCGTCGCCGAGTCCGGCCACCGCCGCCTCGCCGTCGAACGAGTCTCCGAGTATGGTTCCGTACACGTCCGACGGTGCGTCGTCCAGCGCCGTGAAGCCGCACTCGTACAGGGCGACCGCCATCACCCCCTGCATGGCTGAGCGTCCGGGGTAGAGATTGCGAACGGTGGCTCCGGCGAAGGCGTTGGTCCAGGTGTTTGCCGGACTCATGCTGGCGGCGACATTGATGACAGCGCGGATGTCGGAGGCGTCCATACCGCGCAGCTTGGCTATCGCGGCAGCCGTTCCCGGCGCGCCCCAGTGCCCGTGTGAGTGGACGTTGGGACGCGCGACGGTCGCTCCGCCAAGCCGCGAGGTTACCTCGTATCCGACGACCAGAGCGGTCAGGAAGTCAGCGCCGGACGCGCCGTCGCGCTCGGCGACCGCGAGCAGGCCGGGCAGAACATGGATGGCGGGATGTCCGCCCCCGAAGCGGTTGCCCTCGTCCATTTCGAGCGCGACTCCGGCGGTGGCGTTAACGAGCGCGGCGCCCATCGCGGCGGCGCGGTGGTGTGTGGCGATGATGGTGGATTCGGCGGGCGCCATGTTCTCGGCAGTCCACTCAGCGAGGCGCAGATTTTCCGGTTCCAGCATACCGGAGGCTATCGCGCCGAGGGTATCCAGCGTAACGTCACGGCTGGCGGCAATCGCACTTGGGGGCAAGCTGTGGAACGTGGCGTCTGCGACGAAACGGGATAGGGTGTCCAGGTAGTGGGGCATGGGGACTGCTCTCTTTCTTCTTTCTTCACAAACCGTCTATGGAACGGCTACGTTTGAGCTGCCAGTTCCGGCTCGCGGATCACTGAGAGCAAGTAGCGCTCCCGGTGGTAACTGGTTGATCGGTTTCCGACTGCTCTCGTTCCATTCGCAGCTGTAGAGTGATTTCTTTTCAGACTGGGCATATGCGCGAGATCGCATAGTAGCTTTTCGGCCCGTCTTTCGCGACCCTGAATATTGTCCTCTCGTCCTCGTAGAATCCGGTTCTGAAATGCGGGCATTCCATTTTCTCCGCGTACATGGTCTTCGCGGGACGCGAAGTAGCCTCGATGATAATAGGGATCACCTGGTACGCCTATTGGCTGGCAGATGTCTCCCAGCTTATTCAGGTTAGCTGCTCTTGCGACTCTGATTTCGAGGTTATGTCAAATGGTGTGTAAACGTCATCAGGCGCCGACCTCATCCGTGGTCAATATCGCTATCCCGTCTTCATCAGTTCCTGGGCGTTCAGCCTCCTGGACCGCTTCTCGACCACCATCAGCATCTTCCAGATCACTGCTGCTGCGTTTCCCCGCCTGAAAGGATGGGGCCTCATTGAAGCCGGGCACTGTCCTCGGGCCTGTTCCGGGTGCTGTCCGTTTCCTTGCTCGGAAGAGTGAGGCCCTATTGAAGCAGCCGGTGTTTGGTGTCTGGTATCCGACTTCCACTCGTTTCCGCGCTCGAAAAAGCAGGAGCCCATTGCTGGATTTAGAGGTGCTGTTCCACTGGTCTCCGGAATGCTTCAAGGCCGTACGCAGAGAGAAGCAGAAGCCAACCGCGATGACAGCTTACCCGTTAGGGTGCCTATCGCATCACGGCCCCAGCGTAGCCGGAGACTTTTGTGTGAATTTACGGGCTTTCAGGTGTCTTGGGTAGAGACGGCCAAAGTAATCGCTCTACGGGCCTCCTGTGGATTCGGTTTTCATTGACAACTGCCCAAAATCGATGAAACTGGGCCGTCTCCACGAATCAGCCCGGTTTTCTCCCAGTGTCCGGCGGCGGCTATTTCAACTGGTGTGTCATGGCTCGAGCAGTGTCCTCGACGCCACCTCATATTTCCCGTACCCGCCTGTCACATTAGGAACGTTAGCCACCCAACTGTCATCGTAATCCTCATCCAGCATACACTTGTTTCTGACATAGCCTGCAGTCCTGCCGTCATACTCCCAGGCGGCCATAAACGACAGGATGGCAATGTCCGCGTGCGGGTGCGCCCAGCGTGGCGCCATGAATCAGCGCCATTGTGGGGCGGGTGAGCTTGTGTCCTGTCGAGCGCGGCTTGTATCCACTTGTCGTCGTGGGAGTCATTGATAGCTGTACCGGCACGCGGTATAATCACATCATGATTAGATCGTTTCGTCATCGAGGACTGAGGAGACTCTATGAGCGGGGCGATCCCAGCAGGGTAGCCGCCGACCTATTGGACCGAATCACCCTCGCTCTGGCAGACCTGGATGCAGCAAGCAGGCCGAGCGACCTCGATCTCCCGGGATACAGGTTGCATCCCCTCAGAGGGGACCGACGAGGATTATGGAGCATTTCGATTTCTGGGAACTGGCGAATCACGTTCAGGTTTGAGGATGGCGACGTGTACGACGTCGCTCTCGTCGATTATCACTGATGAGGAGGGAGAGACCATGCCCATGAAAGATCCACCGCATCCGGGCCTCAGCGTCAGAGGAAACTGCTTGGACCCTCTTGGCCTGAGTGTTACCGAGGCAGCGAAGGTTCTGGGAGTTGCGCGCCATACCCTTTCCCGAGTATTGAACGGTCACGCGGCGATCTCTCCCGAGATGGCCATTCGCCTGGAGAAGGCGGGATGGTCCAGCGCCGACTTCTGGCTGGCCCGTCAGACCGCGTACGATCTGGCTCAGGCGCGCAAGGGTGAAGACAGAATACGAGTCGAACGCTATCAGCCCCTGCCTACTGCATAGGAGTCGCTCGCCATCCAGCGCGAGCGCAGCGGAGCTACTGCTCACGACTTGGTGTTTACTTTGGCGACTGAGACTGGAATCGGGCGTCTCGTTCCGTCTAGGTCTTTCGAGCGTGCTTCGAGCG
Organism: Dehalococcoidia bacterium; assembly: GCA_009838465.1. GTDB lineage: Bacteria > Chloroflexota > Dehalococcoidia > Lucifugimonadales > UBA1123 > VXRN01. The sequence goes on along the minus strand of VXRN01000054.1, from coordinate 33,947 downwards.
GAGGGCCATGAGGCCGGTCCTCGTCGAGCAGTCGCGCACCCGATATGATATGTGGTGGGCGGCGGGGAAAGATCATGGAAATAAGCTCTTCCACTGGCTTCGAAGCAATTCTCACTCTGGACCTGTACTCTGCACATCTCTCTCTGCAATCATTCGATTGGCGTCTCAGGCAGTGGTAGATTGCCGGAACTCGGTATTCAGACGCCTTGCAAGAACGAATGTATAAACTTAATATAATTGCGTTATTATCGGACACATGCGACTTCCCGAGGTCCTGCTGTTTCGAAGTTAGGCAAACATCCCTCAGAATCCACCCTGAGTCATGATGAAATTATGATGGAGGCTGAAGTACTTTCGTTAGAGTAACCGGACCTGTCGAGGAGCCATGACGAACCAATCTTCAAGCCACAGACGCCTATGGACCGTCGACGAGGCAAAGAGGTGGGAGGCGGAGGCCCTGCATCTTGCGGAGACCTAATGCCCCCAGCGCATAGTTGCCGAGTGTACCTTCATCCCGGCAACCGCCGAAGTCAACCCGCTTGCTCCAACAGACAGCGCCGAACCGTTCGAGTTGGATGAGGCGGACGAGTTGTGCCGAATGGACTCGGCGCACAATCCCGTGCTGGCGGACTACTGGGGAGATGACTCCAATGACGACCTCATCGCAACTCCCTAGTCCGGGAGATGTGGTTTCCGTCCGTTTCGGCTTAATGGACAGGACAGGCGCCAAGATAAGGCCCGGCGGCGGCCTTCCGTCCCGCCGGTTCAACCAGTCACGCGAATACTTCGTATTCACCCCGCTGACCTGATTAGCCGGCAGCTTCGAGGACGACGACACTATGGAGATATAGGACATCGACCTGGCGGGTTCGAATCGCAGGCCTTACTTTCACGGTATCCTGGCAATCGCCGACAACCGAGGCCTTCGCCGCATCGTCGGGAATCTGTCCGGAGGGAGATGCATGCAGATAATCTTCAACGTTGAAGTCGTTGCTAGTGGTGCTGGTTACCGCTCGCCTCCACGTACAGCGAATACAGCGACTGGCTACAGGTCATAAACAAGCGGTTCTTCTTTACGCCGCCGAAGCACAGGTTCGAGCAGGGTTCCGGAAGGATAATCCGGCCGATCAATTCGCCGTCGGGCGTGCGGCAGTGAACGCCATCCGTCCCTGGTCCGGCCCAGCCCATGCTGGACCACAGGTTGCCGTCGCTGTCAGTTCGCATGCCATCAGCGAATCCGGGCGACACATCAGTGAAGACGCGGCCTCCACGCAGTTTCTTGCCATCCACTACCTCGAAGACCCGGATGTACCCGGATGCATTGGGATCGTGAGAGATGCCGCTGTCGGAGATGTAGAGCAGGGACTCGTCAGGAGAAAAACACAGCCCGTTGGGCATGACCAGATCGTCGGCTACCACGGTTGCCGCTCCCGTGTCAGCATCCAGCCGGTAAACTCGCGTAGGCAGCTCGGCCTCAGCCCGCTCACCCTCGTATCCCACCAGGATTCCATAGCCGGGGTCTGTGAACCATATGGCGCCGTCGGAGTGAACGACCACGTCATTTGGAGCGTTGAGACGCTTGCCGTCGAAGCGGTCCAGCAACACGGTCAGACTCCCATCATGCTCGGTGCGAGTAATCCGGCGGGTGAGGTGTTCGCAGGTAATCAGGCGTCCCTGCGGGTCCCGGGTGTTTCCGTTGCTGTAGTTGGAGGGATGGCGAAACAGCGTGACTTCATCGGTTAGCTCGCAATAGCGCAACATCCGGTTATTGGGTATGTCGCTGAAGACCAGGGACCTGAAGTCACCAAACCAGACCGGGCCCTCGGCCCACCGCGTTCCGGTAAACAGACGCTCTATGGCCGTATTCCCGATGCGATAGGCGCCGAAGCGCGGGTCCAGTACCTCCACTGCGGGGTCCGGGTAACGAACTATTTCCTGGTCCCATCGCCGGCTCAGTTCAGGAGTCCATTCAGAATTACCGACCATTGCTCACTCCTCGGATTCATAGCCTCTGATCTGATGGAGGATCAAGGCCCAGCATTCCCACTGTCCACTGCGGATTCTGGCGCCATGTCCTGTATCAGGGAAACGGCGTCTGAAATGTATGTCACTCGGCAGGATTCTACACCCTGAGGCAGGTTTATGGTGTCATCTGTCCGGATTCGGGTGAACGGCACTGTCTCGGCATACCGATTGACGGTGAGGCCTCAAGGCTCTAATCTTGTCTCATTCACACCCGAAGTTGAACTGGCTGAAGGGAGCTTGGCATGACTATCAGCGAACAGACCACCTATGCGGTCCAGATAGAAGACGTGGAATATCTGCGTCATGGCGATAAGCCCTTCCTGGCGCGCCTTTTCAGACCCCTCGGCAGCGGACCTTTCCCGGTAATGGTGGAGGCGCATGGCGGCGCCTGGGTGAATGGCAGCCGGGAGGACGGCGACGCTGGCAATGAAGCACTGGCCGGGAACGGCGTCATCGTGGCGGCCCTGGACTTTCGCGTTCCGCCGGAAGCGTCATACCCCGCCTCACTGGCCGATATCCACTATGGAATCCGCTGGTGCAAGCCCCACGCCCAAGACTGGAACGGCATTCCGGATAAGATCGGCATCATGGGTACTTCCAGTGGCGCTCACCAGGCTATGCTGCTTGGTATGCGGCCCCACGACTCCCGTTACGTGGCGCTGTCTTCCAGGAACGGCGCGACTGACGTAGATGGCGCCGTGGACTGCGTGATCATGATCTCTCCGGTGATCGATCCCCTGGGTCGTTATCATTACGCCAAAGGTCTTCGGGGCGATGTCAAAACCCCCGAGTCAGTTGGGGAGCGTACTGTGGCCATGCACGATATGTACTGGGTGTCGGAAGAGGCAATGGCAGAAGGCGCTCCGGCTAGAATATTGGCCCGCGGGGAGCGCACGGAACTGCCGCCTACTCTGTGTCTGGCACGGACCTACGAGGCAGCGCATCCGCGCCCGGACCTGGACGAGTTCGTCAGGCAGTACCGCAGGGCCGGTGGACAGATTGACGTGACGATGTTCGAAGGGGATGGCCAGGGAGTACTGCGGGACCTGTCCACGGATGTTGCGCAGCGAGCCATAGAGCAGATGACTGCGTTCCTCCAAAAGACCATGGGCTAGCCAGGGGGCCTGAAATTCAGAGCCCGACGGCGACGGCGGTTCGGCCGGGGCTGAGGCCGCCGTCTCATTACCTTAATCGTTCCGATAGATATATGCCTGGCATATCATCCCCAGTGAACATCCAGCCCTTTTTCACTCTCTCAGGAACCTGGTCACGTAGGCCGTGTCCACTGTCGGCATTGTCATCCCAATCTCCGCAAGTGCTTCGGAGAACCGGCTGATGTCGTAGGAGCTGGTGTCGGACAGATAACCCTCGACCGAGTCCAGGGAGCGCACCAGATCTCCCAGTTCCAAGTCGTCTTCCCGGTCTGCCATCTCCTGTAGCCTCGATTTCCACTCATCCAGTGGAACGCGATCTGTCTCGTATCCGAGGTTCTGCATATGGGCGAAAACGCTCTCGGCGGTAACTGGGTCCTGCTGGGCCACGTTATAGACCTTTCCCAGATGCGCCGGATCGTCGGAGAATCTGGCGATAGCGTTGACAAGGAAGTCCACGGGGGTCATCTCGAAGCGCCAATCCGGCGCCAGTGGCGCGTACCCCGAGCTGGCGCAGGCCCTGATGATCTGCGACTGGAAGTCGTTGGGATTGACCGTGCCGGTGCTGCTGTGATGACCGATATTTCCTCGCCTGTATATGCAGGCGGGCAAGCCACGGGATACTGCCGACCACACGAGTCTTTCGGCTGCCCACTTGGCCTGGTTGTAGCCTCCTTCCATCCTGTCGACAAAGCCGTCGATCCGGTTGTCTGCCATGTAGGGAGTGTCGTCTCCTCCAGGGAAGACGCCGTTTGAGGAGATGTACTGGACAGGCTTTGTTCCGGCCGTGCAAGCAAACCTGAGTACCTCCGATGTACCGTCCACAGAGTGAGGCTTGGCCGCCTCATAAGATAAGGAGTAGTCGACGGAGGCGGCACAGTGAAATATCAGGTCGATCTTTTCTGCCAACTCCTGGTACTCTTCGCTGTCCAGCCCCATCCAGGGTCGGGAAATGTCCCCCAGGACGGGCATAACCCGGCCTTCGGTGGACGGTCGAGACAGACCATAGAACTCCAGGGTTTCCAGTACTCGATCCTCGGGTCTCTCCTGCCCGGAAGCCCGCTCTCTTAGCAGACAATAGAACCGGGTACTCGGTCCCGTGGCGCGTAGCAGCTCGTCGAGCAGAAAGACTCCCAGGAACCCGGTTGCCCCGGTCACCAGAACCGATGACGCCTGGCTCAAGCGTGTAGTCTTCGCGCTGCCGCTCGGAGAGACTTCAGGGGCCAGGACAGAGTCGTCGGCCAGTGGGTTATTCGATTCCATATACTGTCCTATATGTTTCAATTAATACGTCAACTTCGTTATGGCCAGCGATTCGTAGATCCCGGCGTCGCTTAGGTTTGCCCGTGCACTGATTTACAGAAGGGCGTCCGACTCAGTGTCACGAGGCCACGCTCTGTGGAATGCATTACGGAATCCCAAGCTATTCGGACATATATCCGGGATTATCGAAAGATGTGGCATAAGCCTACAGAATATAAAATATAAAGTAAACTAATCCACTGGAACCTCAGCGGCTGCCTCGACCCCGCAGACCGTGGACGAGGCGGTCGGAAGGACCGTCGTCTACCGGCCGCCTGGAACTTGGCAGCCAGCACCGACCCGGTCTGTGGCGTGAGCGTATCCTTCAGCTCTATTCCTCGTACCATCCCGAACCGAAGATCAGCCCGTCGTGCCGTACCACTGTCCGTCTTTGCTCTCGAGACTATTGCAGTAGTCTTTGATCGCCTGCCTGACGTCCCGTTCGTAGCACTCGATGGCCTTCTGGACAAACGCCCTGGTTCAGGCTGCGAGGCCGTCCCTGGTGAGGCCTCACCCCTCGGACACACCCATAAATGTCATTCCAGCAATGACGACTACGATGACTGCGGCCACGAGAAACGTGACGATTACGGCGATCCTTCTCAGGTGCATTCTGCTTCTTCCTCCAGATGTAAGTGCGGGGTGGGATATCAGCCCGTCCCGTCCGAAACTCTATTCAGCCAACTGCGTCAGTGTCAAAGTGGTGCGCGGCAAGACAGGGACACCGACCCGGCATCCCGAAGGGGTGTAAGTACCTTCATTGAGAAGACCGTCTGCCCCTCTGAGTTGGGACTTGCACATCACAGGGGGTTATGGCTAAGGTTACTCGCCCACTGGACATGGGCCACCACGACCCAGGGAGAACCAATCAGATGTCAGCCGCCACGGACTACGCCGCCCGTCATGACGCAATCGCCGCACAACAGTCCCGCATCTTCGGACCGGAGCCGCAGGGCGATCCCTGGGGCGCTGAGGCCGGGTTCTTCCGTATGGACCCCAACCGCGACCTGGGAACCAATCTGCGGATGATCTCATCCTACCTGAGGCCAGGGGACGTGCTCGTCGATGTCGGCGGCGGGGCAGGCAGAGTGTGCCTGCCAATGGCGCGGTACTGCAGGGAGGTCGTCATGGTCGAGCCCTCGCCCGGAATGGGAGCGGAGTTCGAGGCCAGTCGCAGAGAGGCCGGAATCGACAACGCGCGGCGAGTGCAGGCGGACTGGATGGACGCGGTGGGCATCGAGGGCGACGTGGTGTTCTCGGGCGACGTGACCTACTTCGTGAGGGACATCGTCCCCTTCGTGGAGAAACTGGCTGCTGCTGCACGCAGAAGGGTGGTGATCACACTGTGGAACGAACCGCCACCCTGCAGGGGCACACCGCTGTTCAAGCTGGCACACGGTGAGGAGCAGGTGCAGTTGCCCGGCTTTCGCCAGCTTCTTTCAGTGCTGTGGGAGATGGATATCCTGCCCGACGTACTGGTGTTGCCGGAAGGCCCATGGTGGGAGAATAGGGCCTACCCTAGCCGCGAGGACGCCCTGACGTGGGCTGTCGAGGGACCATGGCTTCGCGCTGAGGACCGGGAACGGGCCACCGGCATCTTCCGGGACAACTTCGACGAGCTGTTCACCTCCGGGCCTGAGGGGTTTCGTCCCAGATGGCAGCGGCCGATGAGGGAACTGCTGATTACCTGGGAGACAGCGTAACGCGTCGATGCGGGTCGCATGGCACTTCAGACTACTGCACTTTTGGACAAGTACGATGAACTATCCTGCCTTCACCCTGTGCTGTCTCGTGGCCATGCTGGCGCCCGCCGGCTGCGGTGAGACGGCGCAAACTTCTTCTCAGGCGCCCACCGCCGTCGTAGAGGTCATGTCGACAGCCACACGATCCCCTGAGCCGTCCCCAACGGCTACGCCAACAGTCGCCCTATCCCACTACCTTCACCTTCTCCCACGAATGCTCCTGTGCAGACGACCGGATGGTGTGGACACACCGTCGCGGATGAAGAACGCTGCGAGCCTGTGGTTCCCTATCGACGCCGCGAATGCGTGGCAGCTATACATTGGATTCAGCCTTGGTTACGGGCTCACCGGCGGCGCCCTGACGGCAATGAGTCCGCTGGTCTATGCCAGGTACTTCGGAAGGCGACACATCGGCGCCATACAAGGGCGGTCGTACCACTACTCTTGATCTCCGACATTGCCGGGCCGATGTTCGCGGCATTCGTCCATGACAGGACCGGTAGCTACGATATCGCCTTTATGGTTTTCATGGGATTCTTCCTGCTGGCCGCGATTCTGGTCTGGCTGGCAAGACCCCCGGTGCATCCGGACGAAACTGTTCCAGCCTCGACCTCGACCAGTGAAGCACCAGCGCCGTGATTCGAATCTACACCCTCATCCGTTTGACTGACTGGCTGTAAGCGTATCGATACAGGTCACATTCAGTTTGCGCGGAACTGATTCCCGATCCGACTGGTACCTTAGACTGAAATCGGGTACTTGATGCCATGTACAAATTCATCCATTCATCTAGCAAGAACTGAGAGAGGTATCCTAGCATGACCGATACAGAAACTCGTCAGGCACATGCGTGCCTAATGAAAGTCCATGAACAGATTCGGGCTCAATTCCCTTGAGTGGGCGAGACGTTTATCAGGAGTCTGTACACTGTGCCCGACTCACCGGAGTTGTATCGTCAGGTTCTCGAATATGGCGATGGATACACATTGCGATCGGTGCCAAGCCGTGTCGATGAATTGATGGACACGATTGCTGAAGCCGAACTCGTACTGATAGTGGCAAAGTTTCCCCTGGTGGCCAAGAACTCCGTTTTTGACCCATATGTGAATCTACTCGATATTCCCTACTGGCGGAGGAAGGGTTGCAACGAGAAGAAGAACTGCCGAACGGCAGCCTGCGGAAGTTTCATTTCTGGATATGGCAGAACGACAGTCCGGTTCACGGCAGTCGTAATTTTGACAACGCGCAGAAGAATGAAAAGCGGCTTTTGCGGCGCAGTCGGGACCTTAGAGAGCTGATACCGAATCAGAAGGATGCGTCTGGAAGTTTAGTGACGGCGTGCAAAGAATGGTTGGCGGCGCAGGGTCGTGAAATGAAAGTGTTCGTATATGACAATCTTGAGACCGAAGTGGACCATACGATAAAGCAGCCCAGGCAAGATGAATCAGTATCTTACAAGAGTACCAATATCTTCAAAGTCGGTAATGTAATGGACTTTCTCACCAGGCCATAGACTGGACGAGTGCCACGCCTTAGTATCGAAACCGCCATAGTTGGCGACCATTCATTACCACGTGTTCGCGGGGAGCAACCATGACCTATTCAGATATGATTATATCATCAGGCAGGGGACTTACTTTCATGTATCGAATTGGCGGCATCGCCATACATCATGGTCGCCTGCTTGTCGAGCACAACGTCAACCACGACTTCTGCTTCGTTCCAGGTGGGCGGGTGGAATACGGTGAGAACGCCATGGAGGCGTTGAGGAGAGAGGTTATAGAAGAACTCGGGGAGGACATCAACATCGGACGACTTGTTCTTGTAGCGGACAACCTATTCGAGATGGGCGGCGAATGGTTTCAGGAGATTACCCTGTATTTCTTGATCGAATTCACGTCCGGCTCACGAGTGTTCGACAGGGACGGCCCCTTTGAAGGAAGTGAGTCAGGAACCATATTCCAGTGGTTACCACTGGATGAAGTGGCACAGGCCAATCTGCTACCGGTGTTTCTCCGGAAGCGTGTGACCGCGGTGCCTCCTGCCCCAGAATATCTCGCTCACGCGGATGCTGATTCGTCCAGTAGACTCAGCCCAGTTCAAAGTGGCAGATAGTGAATCGCTCTAGCAGGGTCGGAAAGCGTGTGGAGTCAATCTTCGGTGGGATGAAGACGGAGGGATGCTTTCGATGGAGTCGGTATCGCGGGGTGGAGAGAACTGGACTGTGTGGTGAGTTGGTGGCGACGGAGTACAACTTCAGGAAGGCTCTCAGGCTAACAGGATATCCCGGCTGAATACCGAAGCGGAAAGCGGCCCGGAGGCAATCGGAGCACCCGAATAGACAAAATCAGTGCAGGCAAACATCTGAACACCGTCGGCGAATCCGGGTGCCTTGCCAAGAACCGCCCAAAAAGCCCGCTTGACCAGTTACGCAAAGGTCTCCTAAAGCGGGAATCCAGGGGTTGGGAGCAGCCTGCAGATGTCCGAATCAATTGGACACAGTACTAGGAGCAAGGCGACCTCTGTTACCACGGGAACTATAGGGCTCCCCTTATTTGCAGGCTTGCCAATAGTGACATTCATAGAACCCGCTGGTAATTTAGAATAGAGGTCAGAAATGACAGGTGGACAGTCACATTTGCAATGCTGAAACCAGAAGAGGTAACTATATGAAAATCGGCGCATCCGTAGCCAGCTACACTACTACATGGGACGACATCTCTGCAGCGATCGAGACGCTGGAGGCGGGGCGCTGGGACAGCGTATGGTTCCCAGACCACTTCATCCCACCGTCTGCGTGGAAGGGAGCGGAGAACGAGCCCATCTACGAAGCCTGGACGCTCGTCTCAGCCGTCGCCGGTATGACGGAGAAGCTCCGCCTGGGGCACCTTGTGTCTGGCAACACTTACCGCAATCCAGCGCTGGTGGCAAAGATGGCGACGACGATCGACCAGGTCTCCCGCGGCCGGTTCACGCTGAGTGTGGGCGCGGCGTGGCTGAAGCGCGAGCACGAAGCCTACGGCTGGGTGTATCCGTCAATGCGCGAGCGACAAGACCGCTTCGAGGAGGCGTGCGCCCTGATTCGCGCGCTGTTCACCGCCGGAGGACAGCCGGTTGATTTTCAGGGTCGCTACTACAGTCTTGACAGCGCCCCTCTGTCGCCCGGCTCGGTGCAGGAGCCTCATATACCTATCATGGTGGGCGGACTTGGCGAGCGTCGGACGCTGCGAACTCTAGCAAGATACGGCGACGTATGGAACCTGGACGGGTTCGCGATGGGCAGGGAAGACGCACGGCGTCTCGGCGGGATGTCCATGGGCTTGTACAATCGCAAGGTAAGCGTAATAGAGAAGCACTGTGAAGACGCCGGACGCGACCCCGGGGAAATAAGTCATACGGTCTTCATGCCGACCATGCTCACCGACGATCAGTCAGAGGCCGATGAGTTCATTGAGCGCGTGGGGCCGGGCACGGTGGCCGGACCTGCCGGGTACATCATCGAGCGTATTGGCGAATTCGCCGAAGCCGGAGTCGAGGAGGTCATGCTTGCCCCTAGACCCAGCGATGCCGAGTCCCTGCAACGACTCGACGAGGAGGTCGTCGCGGCCTTCTCCTAGTTCATGCCGACAGTCGGCGTTCAGGCGGCGCCCATCAAACTCTTCTCATCAAGCCGAACCTTCACTAAAGAAGGACATCCGCACATTTAGGCCGCAGCCGACGGACGACCGACCTACATACGAAGCTCAAGACGCGGCCGTAGCAGTCGGAGCGGAACTTCGGTTTCCCGCATGAACTCCACCAGCAGTAGGTGGAGTTCTGCCGCTACCTCCATGTTCTTCTCGATAACGTCGTCAAGCTGGCCCGGATCCTCATAAAGGTTGTATAGCTGAGACACACCTGATTCAGGGCTGTAGAGCAAGCTCCATTCTCCTGAAGTAACAGTGGTAACCGGTGGGTCCCTGAGGTCGCGCAGAAAATTGTCCACTGAACGGACCGGATCGCCCGGGTTAGCGAAGGGGAGGCTGCTGACCACGTAGTCGCGTCCTGCAAGCGAAGTGTCGCGCATCGCGGGCACGAGAGATCGGCCCTGTACGAAGTCGGGAATATCTATTTCCAGAAGATTGAGAACGGTAGGCATGACATCTATCGCAGAACTCAAACCCCCGTAAGCTCCGGGAGATACCCCCGGCGCGCGAATCAGGAGCGGCAAGTGTACGATCTCCTCGTACAGGGGGGAGTAGCTCCACTGCGAACCAGGTTCATCGTATGGCCGAAGCGTTCCGTCTGGGTACTTGTCGGAGCTCATCTTGCCGAAGAGTCCGCCGTGCTCTCCGAAGTAGAAGCCATGGTCCGTGGTGAATATGACGATGGTCTTATCCGCCAGTCCCATGTTGTCCACCGACTTCAGCAGAAAGCCCAGCCAGGTGTCCACCATCGTGACTTCGCCGCAGTACGTAGCGTGTCCTTTTCGCAGTTGTTCCTCCCGGTAGCCGGGCATATCGTGCCAGTTCCCGTACAGGGGAAGCACCAGTTCGCCGTCGTAGCCGGGCATGTAGAGATCGGTGTAGTAGGAAGGGGCGTCCCAGGGCTCGTGCGGGTCCCAAGTGTCCACATACAGGAAGAAGTCCTCCTTGTAGTGGCGCTCAAGCCACTGCATAGCCGCCATGAATGTCTTGGGAGCGTTCCTGTCCGCCTCGCTGCGCCACGCCGCCCGGACATCCAGGGACTCGTGATGGTAGCCGGGTTCGGGAATCAGCGACCAGAGGGTGTCCTGTCCCAGGTTCATGAAGAAGGACTGGAAGCCCCGGTCGTAGTTCATTCCGTCCCTGAGATAGTAGGGAGTATCCACAGATGCAGCGGTATGATAGCCCTGCCCTGCCAGGATCTCGGCAAGAGTGGTCACTCCTTCAGGAAGCGGCTCCCATCCCATGAAGGACATCGTCCAACGCCCCGTCTGGTGGTCCGCCCGTGTGGGCATGGTCGGAAATCCAGCGGAGTAGTGGGCGTCGAACCTGACTGCTTCAGTTGCCAGGGCGTCAAGGGAAGGCGTCCGGATCCACCGGTTCCCATAGGCGCCCACATGGTCCCTGCGGAAGGTATCGGAAACTATCCAGATGACGTTCATCCCGCTCGCTCCTGTGGGTTTCTATTCATGCGAGTGGCAAGTATGCAGCCGGATCAGAGACTATGCTTCCCGGGCAGATGTCGCTACGGGCCGTCTCCGACTGCCGGAGCCGAGGATGAAGCCCTCGTAGCCGTTGTCCGCGATCTCATTGCATTTCTCGCGGTAGGTTCCGAGGCCGCCGGCGTAAGGCATGAATACACGGGGCTTCCCTGGGATGTTGGCGCCCAGATACCACGAGTTTGCCAGCATGAACATTGTGGGTTCGGCGACCTCGTTCACGTGGGACACCCATGCTGACTCGTAATTGATGCCTGCCTCGGCTGTCTCAATTCCGTTTTCGTCCAGAAATTCGATGAACTCAGAAATCCATTCGATGTGCTGCTCGATTGCGACCGGCATATTACAGAGTACGGACGGGCTCCCAGGCCCGGTTATCATAAACATATTCGGGAACCCTGAGACTTGCAGGCCAAGATAGGTCTTGGGGCCCTCCGACCACTTTTCTTTGAGCGGCAGGTCGTTTCTGCCGCGGATGTCCATCTTGAGGAAACTGCCGGTCATAGCATCGTAGCCGGTGGCGAAGACGATGATGTCGAACTCGAACTCTTCGTCTCCGGTCCGTATCCCCTTCGGCGTTATCTCCCGGATTGGCGAGCGACGAATATCTACAAGTTCGACGTTCCAGCGGTTGTATGTCTCGAAATAGTTGGTGTCTATCAGGGCCCGCTTGGAACCGTAAGGATGGTCCATTGGCACGAGTTTCTCAGCCGTTCCCGGGTCATCCACGATCTCCCGTATCTTGGATCGGACGAATTCGGCCACGGTGTCGTTAGCCCTTATATCCGTGCGTATGTCCGCGAACGTCCCGTGCAGGAAGCCGAAACCTCCCTTGGCCCAGTGAGTTTCGTATATTTCCAGACGCTCCTCCTCGGTGACGTCCAATGCCGAGCGCTGGCTAAATTCCACTGGGAACCCGGACCTCGACCACCTTGCCTTCTCCCATATCTCATCGTAGTTCGGTTTCACGTCTTCCTCGATGAACCTGCGGTCCACGGTTTCGTGGCGCGCGGGGATGCTGTACTGTGGCGTTCGCTGGAAGACGCTCAGGCGCTTTGCTTGCTTTGCGATCACGGGTATCGCCTGTATTCCGCTTGAGCCCGTGCCTATGACGGCGACGCGCTTACCGACGAAGTCCACTTTCTCGTGAGGCCAGGATCCCGTGTGGTGCCAGTCCCCCTCGAAGGAGTCGAGGCCGGGAATGTCCGGGATATTGCCTGTTGAGATGCACCCGATACCGGTAATGAGGAAGCGGGCGGTAACGCAATCGCCCTGGTCCGTTTCGATCAGCCAGCGGTTAGTGTCTTCGAGGAATTTCGCGGAGGTCACCCGGGTGTCGAACTGGATGTTGCGGCGAAGGTCGAAGCGGTCCGCGACGTGGTTGAGGTAGGACAGGATTTCCGGCTGTTCGGGGTATTTTCCGCTCCAGTTCCAGTCTTGAAGAAGTTCTTTGGAGAACGAGAAGCAGTACACGTAGCTCTCGGAGTCGCAGCGCGCGCCGGGGTAGCGATTCCAATACCAGGTGCCTCCGACTCCGGATCCCGTCTCGTAAACCTGGATGGACATACCGAGTTCTTCTCGCAGCTGCCGGAGCATTCCCAATCCGGCAAAGCCGGCGCCAATTATCACCGCGTCGAAGTCCGTGGTTGTCCGTGGGTCTGCCGCCATCTTTTTTTCTCCTGGTACTACCCTTGTCGCTTAATTCCCCAATGTAATTGAATCTTCGGTGATTCTCTGAATGGGAGTTTCGCTAATATCAATCAGTTCGACATTTGGTACATGCCTGCTCCGATCACGATTGCATCGTAGTCGAAGGCGCTATTCGGCAGAACCATGCTTTTGACTCCATCTGGCTTAAGCGGTTGGAACAGAACTAAATCGAGGGTCGGAAACCAGTCGCAAGTCGTTGGCTGGCTGGCTCCACTGGGATTATACCCTAATAGCATAGGCGGACATCTGGCGACATAATTTACGTCCGGGCAAGCAACGAATCAGATTCCAGACATACCCTCTTTTGCCGCTAGAGGCGCTTCTTTTACTCGGCAATCATGTGGACAAGACTTTCGAGCTGGAACCTAATTCGCTAAAGTAAACATATGAGGCTACTTCCAGATATCAAAAAAGCCGCGGTCCTCAAAGTGCTGACCGAAGAGTATAGCCCACGCAAGAGAGGGACCGAATGAGAGGCGGTAGCGGCACTGTACCTCCAACGGAATCTCAGCGCGCTTGGCTACGACTCCTGGAAGGCTGGCAGCCGCCCCCAACGAGCGAATACCGCGGTATCCACGGACTCGACCGCACATGAGTTGACTATGGTTCGTATGTGGTGGGCAGGTCGGACCGTTAACCACGGCAAAACCACTACAATTAGACGGAGGTTAAGATGATTGTAGTAACCGGAGCGGCGGGCAGGCTTGGACGCATGGTGGTGCAACTGCTCGTGGACCAGGATAGGAAAGTTCTGGCGACGGACCGATTGGATACCGACGACCTTCCGGCGGAGTTTGTGCGCTGTGACCTCGCGGATGCCGACGCGGTCGAGAGCTTACTCAAGGAAGCCGAATCCGTCATTCACATGGGGGCCATCCCCGGCCCGCTCCGAGAAGATCCCAAGATCATCTTCGACAACAACGTGGACAGCACGTACAACGTCATGATGTCCGCGGCGGAGTTGGGACTGCGGCGCGTGGTGTTTTCGTCCAGCGCATTCGGTATGGGATGGGCCCACGACGGGAACGCATTCGCGCCGCTGTACCTGCCACTTGACGAGGAACACCCCATGATGCCCTTCGAGCCATACGGCCTGTCCAAGCAGGTCGGAGAGGACATCGGCAGAATGATCGCCCGCAACTCCGACACCACCGTTGTGAGCCTGCGGTTCACCAATGTCGCGCCTCCGGAAATCCAGGCAGAGTTCCCCTGGCCAGCCCCAACGCCGGAGAATCCGCTGACACTGGTGATGTGGGCCTACGCCGACGCCAGGGACGTGGCAGAAGCCCACGTACTGGCGCTGGATGCATCCATCGAAGAGTACGAGGCTTTCATGATCGCTCAGCCTTCCAGCCGTTTCGTAGAGCCAACGATTGATCTTGTCAGAAATAACTTCGGCGACAGAGTAGAGATACGGGAAGGACTGGGAGGCACCGCCAGCGTAATCAGTACGGAGAAGGCGCAGCGACTGCTGGGTTGGAGACCACGCTACGACTGGAGATGATGGCTATCGATGACAAGAGTGACCCAAGCATATTCTAGTATAGGAAATGCCGTGTAGCGGAACAGACATCTGGAAGAGACTCTGTCAGGGTCGAGGAGGATTAACGTGAGCGAACTCAAGCGAGCGATCATAAATACGGACAGGGCCCCACAACCGATTGGCGCCTACTCGCAGGCGATCAGGACTGCACCGGGTGAACTGCTCTTCATCGCCGGACAAGTTGCGGTGGACCTCGAGGGCGACCCGGTTGGGATAGGCGACGTGGCTGCCCAGACCAAGCAGGTATTCGAGAACCTCAGAGGCGTGCTGGAGGGCGTTGGGGCGAACTTCAGCAATGTAGTGGAGTTCACCACATACGTAGTGGGACGAGACTCCGTGCGGGGATTCATCGAGGGACGGACGGAAGTCTTCCCCACGATATTTCCAGACGGCGACTTTCCGCCCAACACGCTGCTCGTGATTGACGGTCTGGTAAGGGAGGAGTTCCTGGTGGAAGTATCGGCGGTGGCTGTCCTGCCCTAACCGGTTGCCGGCGTGACGGGAAAGTAAAACAGGGGTATCGGACCGGAACGCCCTCCAATCCTTCGAGTTGGCAGGCGGCGACCTTTCGCACCAAGCCCACTCGCCGTAATGCTTGTGACGGCATCTCCCTCGGATTGCCGTCATCGCGACCGCCGATGATTTCGCAAGACTAGCTGCGTAGGTATCGGTCCAGGAAGTCGGCAGCGTCCGACAGCATCTGCCGAACGTTGGGCAGAGTACCGACGTAGAAGCCATCTTCGGGGTACACCTTGTATTCAGCCGTCTTATAGTGTCGCTTCATCTCCACCGCAAAGTCTCTCGACGTCTCGGGCCAGTCCTCCCTCCCTTCCCCATGCAGGACGAAGGTCGGCGTGGTCGCGTCTCTGATTCTGTAGAAGGGCGAGCAGCGATACCAGACATCCTCGTTTCCCTCGAAGGTCCCGAACTCATGCTCCAGGAGCTTGATGTGCCTCAACTCCAGCTGGTGGCGCAGCCTCGGCCAGTCGCTGTAGCCGGACATTGGAACTGCCGCCTGGAATACACCCGGCGTAAAGGTGACGGCGCACATAGAGAGGATGCCGCCGTAGCTCGTCCCCGTAATCCCGATAGCCTGCGGGTCCACGTATCCGAGTCGCTTCAGGAACTCGGCCCCGGCAATGGCGTCCTTCAAGTCGCCGCCGCCCCAGTCCCTGTCGTTGAGTTCTTCGAATACCTTGCCGTAACCTGAGCTTCCCCGGACATTGGGTAGCAGAACTACGTAGCCTCGTTGCACGAAATACTGAACATAGGTCTGGAAATCGTCACTGAACTGGTTGGTGGGCCCACCGTGGATGAACAGCAGTCCCGGATACTTCTCATCTTCACCACGACTCTCGGGACTATAGAGATACGCATGGATGACGAGACCATCATAGCTCTGGTAAGTAATCTTTTCGGGTGCGATCAGGCGCTCGGTCAGCGCAGGGTCGACTCCGGCGCTGGTTAGCTGCCTTGCTCGGCCGTTTTCCAGGGAGACGACCCAGAGGTCCATCGGAGACGTGGGAGTCCCATATCCGAAGACTATTTTCGAGCAGTCCGGTGACCACTGCGGCGCCGAGCATACGCCCACACCGGGTGAAAAGAGCACGCGGGACTCTCCGCTGGAAGCATCCGCCACCCTCAATTCAAGCGTGCCGTTGTGGTTGGACGTGTAGGCCACCTGCTGTCCTGCGGGAGACCAGGCGGCATGATCCTGCTCCGCATCCTCGGGAGCCAGTGGCTCCGGCTCACCGCCGGCAACGGGCGCGGTCCAGATGTTTACGTGTCCGCTGCGCTGGCTGCGGAAGAGGACTCGCTCACCGTCAGGAGAGACCAGGGGATAGCCGAAAGTTCCTCCAAAGCTGTAATCAAAGAAATCTGTATCCTGGACGACGATTTCCTGTTCTTTGCCGTCCGGCGAAATCCTGATGACGTCGTGATCCTCCCACCTGTCGTCCAGTCGGACATACAGTATGTGCAGGCCATCAGGTGTGAATACCGGGTTTACCGCGTAGAGCGGGCCATCGGTTAGCCGCACAGACTTCCCAGATGAGACCTCCACCAGGTAGATGTCATATGAGCCGTAGCGATTGCAGGACACCGCGATGCTCTGACCGTCGGGAGACCAGTTCATCGAGTGGATGCGGCCGCCCAGCGACGTCATCTGGAACCCTGCGTCGCCGTTGACGGGCCACAGCCACACCTCGTCATTGCCGCTCTTTCTGGAGACGCAGGACACATAGACGCCGTCCGGCGACCAGAGCGGGATGCGAGGGGCTGAATCCCCTGCGCCCGCTCCTTCCGTCAAACGGGCTGGAAACCCTCCATCGGCCGGGACGCTCCACAGCTCAGCCGTGTCCCCCTGGTGGGACGAGACAAATACGATCCGAGAGCCGTCCGGCGACCATCGGGGCGTCTCTGCGGCGACCAGAGGCCGAATGGACAAGATTTGGTCCAAACTCAGCTTCGATTCATCCGTCTTGGTCGAACCGGTCATCTTCTCGACCCCCTTTCGCAGGCTTCCATGTACTTTAGCGAACTCAAAAAATAGTTCAAGTATTCCTCGGAGCCTGCATGGTAGAGGGTGAGTTCGATATCGCTTGTGAGATACAAGACCCTACTCTCGTTACTCGGACGTCTCGCTCCTGGCCATGCGGTAGCCGATGCGGGGCTCGGTGAAGATGTAGGTCGGATTGTCCGCGTCATCTCTCAGCTTGCGTCGGATGCTGCTTAAAGCTGTCCGCATGGGCCGTAGATCGCTGGAGCTACTCTCACCCCAGACCCGTTGCAGAAGGTGGTCGTATGTTGACACTCGCCCGGCGTTTGCCGAGAGCTCGACGAGCATCCTGTACTCGATTGCCGTCAGCCGGACCAGGCTGCCTCCGAGGGTCACGCTTCGCCTGCCATAGTCTATGACCAGTTCCCCCAGCACAAAGGGTTCTGATGACCTGGAAGCCGTCTGGTTGCGCAGGGCTACCCTGATCCTCGCCACCAACTCCGTTGGTGAGAATGGCTTGACAACATAATCCACGGCTCCTGAGTCCAGAGCCCTGGTGACGATTTCATCCCGGCCGTATGCGGACAGAAAGATGACAGGGACGTCGGCCACAGCCCGAATCTTCTTCATCAGGTCTATCCCGTCAATCCCCGGCAGTACCAGGTCCAACAGCGCCAGGCGGAGTTTTTCACTTTGTGCCAGGCGAAGCGCCTCCTCCGGATTCTCGGTCGCCACGGGGACATAGCCTGCTCTTGAGAGTACGTCGCGTACGTACCTGAGCGCCTGCGGATCATCCTCTACCACGAGTACGCGCATCCGCGCATCCCCTGCCTCAAGAGAGGACCGAACAGGAAGCGAAGCGGGACTGACAGTGGCAACGGTTTGCGACTCCTCGGAAACCGGAATCGTGAAGGTGAAACGCGCTCCCATGCCGGGGCCGTCGCTTTCAGCCCAGATGCGTCCACCGTGAGCCTCTACAATCCCCTTGCAGATTGACAGGCCAAGCCCCGTCCCTTCGACATCGTTTCTACGGGCGTCGCCCTCGATTCGGGTGAACTTCCTGAAAAGGTGGGGAAGGCGCTCCACCGACACGCCTCTGCCCTCGTCGGTCACCGAAATAGCGACGTGTGGACCCTCCCGCGCGGCGGTCACGCGGATTGTAGAAGTCTCATCCGAGTGCCTGTCCGCGTTCGAGAGCAGGTTGTTGAGCACCTGCAAGATGCGAAGTCTGTCAGCCAAGACCCAGGGCAGGTCCGGCGAGAGGTCCACCTGGAGCTTCCTGCCAAGCCTTACACTCAGGAATGCGTTCTGCACCTCTGCTACCAGCACCGCTACGTCCGTGGGTTCCGGAGAGACCGACAGCGTGCCGGTATCTATGCGGGCCACATCAAGAAGGTCGCTTATCAACTCACGCATCCTGTCGGTCTGCGAGTTGATGATCCGGTGGAACTGAAGTGTCTCGGTGGGATTCAGAGCGGTAGAGGTATCCAGAAGGGTTGTGACGGACCCCTTGATGGAGGTGAGAGGGGTACGCAATTCGTGGCTCACCGTGGCCAGAAACTCGGCGCGCAGCCGCTCCAGGTCTTCCAGGGGCGTCATATCCTGTAGTGTCACGACAAGCGAGGAGACCTCTCCCGCCTCCGAGCGGATGGGCGTTGCGTTCATCAGGGCGGAAACGCTCCGGCCGTCGGGCATCTGTACGACTATCTCCTCGGCGCGTACCGTTTCCGCATCGTTCAGCAACTGGGTCAGAGGGAATTCCTGGAGTGATATCTCCTGCCCATCTCCGCGCCGGATGGTCAACACTTTCATCAGTTCCCCTAGCGGCTGGTCCGCCTCCCACAGATACTCGAAGATCCTCCTAACCTCCCTGTTGAACGACATCAGTGCGCCCGTTCTCGCGTCGAAGACCACCACGCCCACCGGCGAGGTATCTATCAGGGTCTCCAGGTCGGTCCTGGACTGCCGTTCGTCTCTGTACCTGCGGGCGTAGGAGACGACCATCGTCGCCTGGGAGGCGAACATGACCAGTGTCTCCTCGTCTTCCTGCGTGAACTCTTCGCCGTGTTCCTTCTCAGCCAGGTAGATGTTGCCTACCCGCTCGCCCCGGTGGAGCATCGGCGATGCCAGGAACGATATGACCGGGCCCGCCGCCAGGGGTGGGGGGAATTCCGGAAGGCCGGCGGATCTTATGTGGCCCAAAAGGTCATGAAGCCTTAGAGGTTGGGAGATGCTGCCGAGGTACTCGTAGAGACGCACGTGTCCAGACATATCCCACAGTGCCCCGGCTTCTTCGGAGGTCATCCCGGACGACAGGAAGTCCTGCACCTGCCCTCCATCGTCATGGAGTGTCATCACTCCGTAGCGGGCTCCCGTCAACGAGCGGGCGGAGTCCAGAACCCCTTGAAGCACGACGTCGAAGTCGAGGCTTTCATTCATTCGCAGGCTAGCCTCGGTGAGCCGCGACAGTCTGTGCCGCAGCGCCTCGTTCTCTCGTATCAGTTCGTCTTCTCGACTCATTCCTCACCTTGAAGCCGGCGTCCAACCCTGGCGCTCCTGCACGTCAAAGCGCAGGATTCATGCGATTCTGGATTCAAGACAACCTGTCCGTCTATGCCGTTTCTAATGATGACTAACAAGAATTAACAGATATTGAGTAAATATCTCATAATTATCTCACAAAGTTTATGTGAAATGATAGGGTCGTTCTGTCTCTAAGACGATTGCAGGAATGAAGAATGACGCAACAGACACCAGCGACCTCTGATTATACTATGGGATTCAGCGAGGAGATGATCGAGTCTCTCAGACGATATACCGCTGAAGCCAGCGCAGCTTACCTACTGCCATATCTGAGGCCGGGCCTTCGCGTTCTCGACATCGGCTGCGGGCCCGGCAACATATCGGTCGGGCTGGCCAAGGCCGTAGCGCCGGGCCATCTGCACGGCGTTGACATGGAGGAGTCGCAGATCGAACTTGCAAAGTCCGTCGCCAAGGCGAACGGACAGGACAACGCGATATTCCACGTCGGCGACATAGTGGACCTCCCCTTCGAAGACAGCTTCTTCGACGTTGTTCACTGCCATAACGTCCTCATGCACATACCGAACACCGCGGCCGTGCTGGCCGAGGCCAAGCGTGTCCTGAAGTCCGGCGGAATCATTGGCTGCCGGGAGATGATATGCGAGTCGAGCTTCACCCATCCCGACTTCGGGGTCATCAGAAAAGCATGGGACATGTTCGAGGATCTTCTCGCGGCTGACGACGGCCATCCCCAGATGGGCAAGGAGCTGAAGAACCGCATCGTCGAAGCGGGGTTCACGAACGTGCGTATGGACGTGACATTCGACATCTACAACACCCCCGAGGACATCGCTTTCATACACACATTCGCCAACAAGTGGTTTCTGTCGCCGGAGATCACGGACGCGGCGATCAAGTACGGCGCCGCGACCCAAGAGTTGTGCGACGCCATACTCAACGCCTACGACAGGTGGAAAGACCACCCCGGAGCCTTTTGCGGGCTGGCTTTTGGCGAGGCCATAGCCGGAAGGCCGTAAGCTCGCGGATAGACTTCCAGGGTCTTTCGTTTTCGCCTCGTCTTCGATCTCTCGTTCGCCCTGAGCCTATCGAAGGGCCGTCCGTTCATGGTTCGACAAGCTCACCACGAACGGACTACTCTAGTGGCGCCCAATAATGAAAAGACATTGGCTAGATTACTCGGAATTCTGCATGGTGGTGTGGTCGGCGACTATCCTGGAGCCGACGGATGCGGAAACGTGAATCTCATCCTCGTCAATCCCCTCCATACACCTGATGTTGTTCTGATTTATGACCTCGAGAATCTGGAAAGTAAGCTTGATAGGCTGGTAGGAGCGGTTCCCTGTTTCACTGGCCCTGCCCTCTCGGCCTCCCTCTGAATACAACTGCCCCGTCCGTCCGTGGGAGCTGGCGTTCCTGGACCGGCGGGGCTTTTGTTCGCACTTCTGAACATTGAGGGTACGACTGCGAATTGTCATGTCCAGGAAACGATCCTATTGCCAGTGATCTAGAACGATGGTACAACTGAACTATCGCTCTTGACCGGTCCCGGATAGGAGGAGGGCTCGTCCGCCCCGGCTGGAGATTGACCGCATTGCTCTTCCCCCGACTCAAACCACGAAGGAGACTCTCTTGATTATCGTTCGACGAACCTACACACCAAAACCTGGCGGGGGAGGGCTCCAGCAAAACCTGAGGGAACTTCAGAAAGCTACGGTTGAGGCCGGCTTTCCTCCCCTGAGCGTTTACCGAAAGGTACTTGGCCCCCACGGGACGATGGTCACAGTTCAGCGGTGGGATTCCGTAGCAGCCTACGACGCTTCGCGCAGCGAGGTCCGCGCCACGCGATCTATAACTGAGATATTCGAAAGAATCTACCCCGCGCTGGCGTCCACGCATGAGACGGAGATCTACGAAGAGATTGTATAGCGCCTGGACGCTCGCACCCAGTTGGACAAGCAGAACATCAGCCTCAACCGGCACCAGGAGAGAGACATGAACAACTTTGAGAAATTGCAGGGCCGTCTGGCAGCCGGAGAGACGATCTTGATGGACGGAGGCATGGGCTCGGAGATCGAGAGGCGGGGGCTGGCAAGTCCCACCACTTGGTCGGGCGGCCCGATGCTCACCCATCCCCAGGTGGTGAGGGACATTCACCAGGAGTACATAGAAGCGGGCGCCGAGGTCATCATCACGAACACCTTCGGCACAGGGCGCGACATGCTGGAACACGGCAACATCGAGGACAAGGTGGCCGAGGCCAACAGGCTGGGAATCGAAGCAGCCGTACAGGCGAGGAGAAACTCCGGGACAGAGGGCTCGGTAGTCATTGCGGCCTCCGTATCCACGATGGCGCCCAAAGCGCACGCGGAAGTTCCGGTACCCTATGAGAAAGCCCTTGAGACCTACCGGGAGCAACTGGGAGAGTTAGCCAAAGGCGACCCGGACGTGGCGGTGGGCGAGATGCTGGTCCGGATCTCGGATACGCTGGCGGTGATAGAAGCGGCAACGGAGTTGGGGCTCCCGGTGTGGGTCGGGCTCTCCCTGGTCCGGGATGGAGATGGGCTTTACCTGGGCATCCAGGACAGGCATGGAGGCGAGTCCCTTCAAGACGCCATGGACGCCATCAGGGACAAGAACGTCGCATCGGTATTCATAATGCACACGCCGGTGGATGACACGGGGCCCGGCCTGGAGATAGTCAGGAAGGATTGGGTGGGAATCTTCGGCGCCTACGCCCATTTCCCACGCGACGCAGGCCCAATGGACCCACAGCGGTACCTGGAATACGCAAAGGGGTGGAGCGAGCAGGGAGCGCGGATAATTGGAGGATGCTGCGGCACGGGCCCCGGCCACATCCGGGCGCTCAGCGAGTGGCTGTCCGGCTCCCACTCGACATGAATTTCCGACAGCGGACATAGAGGATATGTACAGATAGAATGCCAGGGGTGGAATATGCCGCGCCATGCAGATAAACAGGTCGGTAAGCAGCAGTCTCCTATCAACATCACCGGATATGTCTCCGGCGGGGTGCCGGAACTGTCGTTCGAGTATGGCGGGAGCGCGGAGTGCCTGACGAACACGGGGGAGTTCGTGAAGGTGATATACGAGATTGGCGGCGGCATACGACTGGGGGGTGAGTCCTATCAGGTCGTCGAGGCGCACATGCACAATCCGAGTGAGCACACTGTCGAGGGCCAGAGGTTCGCGCTGGAGACGCACCTGGTACACAGGCGAGGGGATGAGATAGCAGTGGTGGGGATATTGTACCGGCATGGAGAGCCGAATGCTGCGATAGAGGCGGTTATCGAGGCGGCGCCCGGCTTGGGAGAGGCGGATGTTCCGGCATCCGGGCTTACGGCGTCGGAGTTTCTGCCATCGGGTCGTGGCTACTATGCCTACACGGGGTCGCTGACTACTCCGCCGTACACGGAGGGGGTGAAGTGGCACGTGATGTCGGAGGTGCTGGAGGTGTCGGCGGAGCAGGTGGAACGGCTGGCGGCGTTGACGGGTGGTGGGGAGAATAGTAGGGAGGTACAGGGGCTGAATGGGAGGAGTATAATTTCATACAGGATGCGATAAGAGAAGTGAGACTGTGACCGTCGGAATGTGTCAGGGAGCGAAGTTGTGAACAAATACAGGGCAGAACTCGAACAGGATGACGATGGTCGCTGGAGTGCATGGATAGAAGACCTACCAGGTTGTGCGGCTTGGGGATACACCAGAGAAGAGGCACTGGCGGCACTGAAGGACGCAACGATAGCTTACATTGAAGATATGGTGGAAGCGGGGGAGGCTACGCCTGGGGCTGAAGACGTGGTTATAGAGAGTTCGGCAGTTCCGGCATGAGCCTTTCGCCGGAACTTGTACGACGACTCAGGAATACACCGGTGCGAGAATTGGATAGAGCGTTGCATCGGGATGGGTTCACATACAGGCGTACCAGAGGTTCCGCACGAGTGTACAGGCACCCTGATGGCAGACGCACTGTCTTACATTATCATCGTTCCAATGACACATTGCCTATAGGAACATTGCGTAGCATCCTGTCCGGTACACGCTGGACTCAAGAGGATTTGGAACGGTTGGGCCTGTTGTAACCAATCAAAGTCAATGGCTACACAGGGATCGCTGATGAATCTTCCGTACACGGAGGGAGTGAGGTGGCAGGTGATGTCGGAAGCGTTGACGGGCGGGGGAGAGAATAGCAGGGAGGTCCAGGGGCTGAATGGGCGCGGGATTACCGCGTTAGGAAACAGTCCAGAGCGGCTAGTGAACATCTCCACTAGATTTGGATATGCTGACGCTGGAGATGTCTGTCTGCTGTTTGTAAAAGACTGCCAAATGATCGAAGAAACCCGGCGTGATTTGAGGTTGAACCAAAGTAGCTAGCTGACTACCGAAGGGGGTGAAGCTCACTTGGCCTACGGGAACTTCCCCCGCGGATTCCAATATCATCGATGAACCGAAATACTCAATAGTCGTGTATCTGCTATTGCTTACGTGGCTGAAACCGCCAACAGCACTTATTTCGATCAGTCCAAGTGCCTGCAATGCGGTTAAGGTGTAAAAGTCTAGTCCTCCCGAGCCAAATATGGGTTGTTGGTAGTTCGGTACGAGGAACAGCTTTCGCATTCCGTCCACTCTGCAGACGAACTTGCAAAGCATTGTGAACGAAACAGCAGTCGATTTATCCATGTCCGCCAAGATGTTCACAGTTTTTTTGCTGAAACTGCCTGGATTATCGGCTTCACCCGCCAATAGCCTAGACCAGAGTATCCGCACGCCAGGATCGGCAACCTTGCGGGCATGTCCGAGAAAGTTCGCGCACCAATCGTCGTCAATATCTTCGGGCCTCGAGGATTCAGACAGAACGGCGATTGCTTCCATAACAACATCTTCAATATTGCGCTGTTCTCGTACCGTTTCTCTAAGAACACGTAACCCTGCCCTTTGCTTGATCGGATCTGTGCTTTCAATCCACCCCTTAGGTATGTCATAGGCGGCATCAAGAAGCATGGCAACATTCTCTGCTTTCACCATGCCGACGAGGTTGAATTCCTCAATTCTCCCGTCGACGAACTTCCTCGCCGGTTCACTTGCCCAGCCGAATACTTTCACGGCCAGTTTCGTGGCAACGTCCACTATCTGACTGTCGGATCCCATTATCACGGACTCACTTGCGGTTTCAGCGGCTTGGTCGAGATAGCCCAGACATAGTGGGTTGATTATCATGCCGACACAGCTTGACCGTCAACTCTGGTTGGATGGCATGTATCACTAAACCGGAGGACGGTCTCTGTCTGCTGACGATTATATTGCTACAGCAAGGCATCCGCAGTCGCTGTGTGATTGCGCATCTGCGCAGCGTCGGACACTCGTCAGTACCCGACAGTTGCCGATTTTTGGCAGACCTGATCTCTTTGGTAATTCCTCTATACTCAAGGTTGCAGTTGCGACTTTCGCAAGTTCGAGGCAAAAGTCAATTGAAGGGAAACTCACGCAGAGTGGGGGAGGCTTTGGTAGTTGGGGGATTTTGAACAAACCTAACTATAAAGAATGAAATTGAGATACTGGAAGTTACAAGCCGTCACTCTCGGAGAGATCAAGGCACTCAGTTGTAACTAGAAGGCGAATATCCGCAATAGCCACGTTCCTCGGAATTTCAAGTGATTGGGGCTCCCTTAAAGCGTAAGACGAGGGTTCCTTTCCTGAACCCTCGTCTTTGGAAGCGTCAGTGATTCAAATTAACCAACTACACCTCCCTGAACTTGCCCTCGACCGTATCATCGTCGTCCGGGCCGCTGTCCGCGGGGCCTTCGGCGCCGGGAGGCGGAGGCGGCATGTCGCCGGGGCCCGCTCCAGCCCCGGCCTGTGAGTACACGGCCTGGCCTACCTTCTGGAGGGATTCCTGGAGCTCGCTGAGTGTGGTCTCGACGCGGGCTATGTCGTCGTTCTGGAGGGAGGAGCGCAGGGCGGCGACTTTGCCCTCGACTTCACTCTTGAGGTCGTCGGGGATGTTGTCGGCGTTGTCCCTGAGCATCTGCTCGGCGGCGTAGGCGGCGTTTTCCGCGTTGTTGCGGGTCTGGATTTCCTGGCGCTTGCGGGCGTCTTCCTCGGCGAAGCGGTCGGCGTCGGTGACCATCTGCTCGATCTCTTCCTGGGAGAGGCCTGAACTCGCGGTTATCACTATGCTCTGCTCTCTGCCGGTGCCCTTATCCTTAGCGGAGACGTTGAGGATGCCGTTGGCGTCAATGTCGAAGGTGACTTCGATCTGGGGCATACCACGCGGGGCGGGCAGGATGCCGTCCAGCATGAACTTGCCGATGGACTTGTTCTCGGCGGCCATGGTGCGTTCGCCCTGGACGACGTGTACCTCGACGTTGGTCTGGTTGTCCGAGGCGGTGGTGAATGTCTCGCTCTTGGAGGTCGGGATGGTGGTGTTGCGGGTGATGAGTCCGGTGGTGACACCGCCAAGCGTCTCGATGCCGAGCGTCAGGGGGGTCACGTCGAGCAGGAGTATGTCGCTCACGTCACCTTGCAGGACGCCGGCCTGGATCGCCGCGCCTATGGCCACCACCTCATCGGGGTTGACCCCCTGGTGGGGTTCTTTGCCGAACAGTCCGATGACAGCCTCGCGCACCGCGGGCATACGGGTCATGCCACCGACGAGCACAACCTCGTCTATCTGCGCGGCGGATACTCCGGCGTCTTCCATGGCCTGCTTGCAGGGAGCGACGGTTCTCTGAACCAGCTCACCGACAAGCTGTTCCAGCTTGGAGCGGCTGAGGCTCATGTTCAGGTGCTTGGGACCGGAGGCGTCGGCGGTGATGAAGGGCAGGTTGATCTCAGTCTGCATCAGGGTGGACAGTTCGATCTTGGCTCCCTCTGCGGCCTCGCGCAGACGCTGGAGGGCCATGCGGTCCTGCTTGAGGTCAATACCCTGCTCGCGGCGGAACTCGTCGGCTATCCAGTCTATGATGCGCTGGTCGAAGTCGTCGCCGCCCAGGTGGGTGTCGCCGTTGGTAGCCATGACCTCGAACACGCCGTCACCAATCTGTAGGACGGTTATATCGAATGTGCCGCCACCGAGGTCGTAAACGGCGATGGTCTCGTCGGTCTTCTTGTCGAGGCCGTATGCGAGAGACGCGGCGGTTGGCTCATTGATGATGCGAAGCACTTCGAGTCCGGCGATTCGTCCGGCATCCTTGGTGGCGTTGCGCTGGCTGTCGTCGAAGTAGGCGGGAACGGTGATGACCGCCTGCGTGATTGGCTCGCCGAGCTTGGCCTCGGCGTCCTGTTTCATCTTCTGCAGGACCATAGCGGAGACTTCGGGCGGCGCGTGGCTTTCGCCCGCCATCTCTACGTAGGCGTCCCCGTTGGAGTTTCTTACCAGCTTATACGGGATCAGGTCCAGGTCTTTACGGACACTGGTATCGTCGTAGCGGCGTCCCATGAACCGCTTGATGGAGAACACGGTATTTTCGGGATTTGTCACTGCCTGTCGCTTGGCGGTGGTGCCGACGTAGCGTTCGTTGGATCGTGGGTTTATGGCCACCATGGACGGCGTCGTGCGTCCGCCCTCCGAGTTTTCGATAACCCGGGGTTCGCCGCCCTCTATGACGGCCATGCACGAGTTGGTCGTGCCGAGGTCTATTCCAAGTATATTGGGCATCTATCGAGCCTCCTGGTCTTGTATTTCGGTTTCTGTATTTTCCTGTGGCTGTATGGCCTGGGCCACGCTGACCTGCGCGGCGCGAAGCACGCGATTCCTGAGTTTGTATCCGTTTCTCACGACGCGGACGACCGTTCCCTCGTCAACCTCGTTGGTCGGCTCGAAGAACACGGCCTCGTGCTCGTAAACGTCGAACGGCTGGCCAATGGCGGCCTCGATTCGTGAAAGGCCCTCGGTCTGCATTACGTTCTCCATGCTGCGCTGGGTGAGCCGCAGACCTTCCACCCAGCCGTCGCCGGAAGTGTCTTCGGGTATGTAGTCGAGGGCGCGGTTGAAGTCGTCGGAGAGGCCGATCAACTTGAGAAGCAACTGTGCGTTGGCGCGCTCCCTGGTCTCGTCCAGTTCGCTCGCAGCGCGCTTCTTGTAGTTTTCGAGGTCGGCCTTGTATCGGAGGGCGAGGGTCCGGAACTGGTCGCGCTCTCGCTCCGCTTCCTCAAGCCGCTCTTCCAGGTCGGAAGAGTCTTCGGTGTCCTCCTCGATCTGATCCGCGATGTCTTGTATTTCTGGTTGTCTGTCTTCCGTCATTAAGCCTTATGTCCTCCAGATTCAGGTTTCGTGTCATCCGGCGAGTATCGTGAACACTTCGTCCAGGCTTTCATTGAGAGCGTCTCTGAGAGGCTGACCCTCCAGTTCAGCCAACTGGCGGCGCATCCGCACCATCCGGTTGAAGAGTTCTATGGCCAGGTGTACGCCGGCGTGATTCAACCCGAGGTCCTCCACCAGGCGCTTTATGAGCTTGAGCCGGGCGATGTCCTCGTCGGAGTAGAGTCTGGACATGCCCCTGGTACGAGACGGCATGATCAGGCCCACTCTCTCATATTTTCGTAAAGTCTGGGGGTGCATGTCCAGAATACGCGCGGCCACACTTATGACGTAAACACCTTCTTGCATGAGCGCCAACACTCCCTGCATATCCGCGCGAAAGTCGCCCAATTCACGCTAACTATTTATGCTTTCGGTTCGTTATATAAAGTGATAGTCGGCCCATAGGGGTTCGACGAACAGACCGCTATAAGACAATAATAGTAACTTGATATGAATCGTGTCAATAGATATAATATACATCAATCACATCAGAGAATCTTAAAAACTGTTATCGGCGCTAGGCCTTGTCTATTTTACCCACATCCTGAGGGATGAAACGAGAGGGAAACTCGCAGAGGGTGACAGGGACCCAGGTAAGGAGGACCGAAATGCTGGAATTGAAATCGTGCCCCAGGTGCAAGGGAGACATGCACACCAACCGCGACATGTACGGCACTTACAAGGAGTGCCTCCAGTGCGGCCACATGCAGGACATCCAGGACCCGAACCGGCTGGCGTCGCTGCTGGAGTACGCGACGAAGAAACAGGCCGCGTAGCGCGGCAACCGGCTTAGCCTAATCGGAACGCCCCCTTCGGGTTCGGAGGGGGCGTTTTTCTATCCGTGAAGATGTCAGTTCAATATCGTCCCGACACTACGTATCCAATCGGGCAGGTCTTCAATGCTCCTCATGTCGTCCGGTCTCTTCGTCAACTTATGAGTCACGCTTTGGCCTTCAGCCATTCGCACGAGGGTTCCCGCTACTCCTTCGGATACATCGCCTTTCCGCCAAGCATTGAACACTATTTCCTCCGGGCGCACTCCAAGACAGAGGAGATAATCATAGCCCCTGTCGAGACGAATATGGTTGAACTGAAATGAGCCACCCCTGTCCTCGGACGCAGTCTTGACCTCGAATTTCAGACCGGCGATATCCAAGTCCCAAGGATACACACGTGACTCGCTTTTGGTGACGGGAATGTCGAAATGTTCCAGATACCTGACTATGAAGTCCTCGCCGATGTCACCCCTGTTGGTGTTAGCGACCTGACGGAAGGGTTCAAGAGTCGCTCCGGACCACTTCGAGACTGGGGAATGGTCTCTGATCACCTCCAGCATGAGGTCAAGCGAGTTCAACTCGGTGGTTCCCATATCTGACCAGTCGCACCGCGTTTCCAGAAGACCAGGAAATAGGAATGGTTCTTCCGCGCGTGCACCTGTCTTGCCATACGACTTACGCCCGGGCGGTTGTTGCGCATCACAACGAAGAGGTCTTCAGCAACAAAACCCATGTCTTCATACTCCCGCATGATTTCGACATGTGTGAATCGCTGACGGTTGGAGCATATCTCGTCCTGGCACTTGACGATTAATATCCCACGATCTCGCAGGACCCTATAAGCCTCACGACCGCCGTCAACGTAGAGTTCGAGCACAGCTTCATGATATTTGCTCTCCGTCCGATTGCCGGTGCCGTTGTTGCGATAGTAGCTTTCGTATGGCTTCTGGCCGGAGTGTGCAGTGCCACCCGGAGAGTGCATATAAGGAGGGTCGAACACCAAGCAATCTAGGTCTCCATCTCTATATGGAAGATCACGACAGTCGGTTCCGTCTGTGATGTCGGACGGCAGAAGCCGATATCTGCCCAGTTCGACATTCTTCCAGAACACTCCCTTGCCATAGGTAACATCAGCTACAACGCTACCCTTAGGGACGTAGAGTTCCAGGATTTTGGGGAACACATCTTCATTTGACGCCTGGTATGCGCTCAGGACGAGATCATTTCTGGGAGCGCCATTTCTGACGACCCGCTTGGTTCGTGTAGTCACGTCAGCGTGCTCACTACGACAACACTGTAAGAGACACTCAGCAGAACGTCTCTCTATCCTATTCCAGGCCTAGCTGGTAGTGCTTGCCCTCGGTCTTTATGGAGGGGGCGACGACTACCTCGGCGACTTCGTGCATTTCGCGGATGTTCTCGGCGCCGACCATGCCGAGGCAGATGTTGAGCGCGCCGACGAGGTTCTGGGTGCCGTCGGTTACGGAGCTTGGTCCGAAGAGTATCTGCTCGAGCGTGCCCTTGACGCCCACGTTGACGCGGGTGCCGCGCGGCAGGTTCGGGTCGGGATTCGCCATGCCCCAGTTGTAGCCGCCGCCCGGCGCCTCTTCGGACTGGGCAAGCGGGGTACCTATCATGACGGCGTCCGCGCCGGAGGCGATGGCTTTGCACAGGTCTCCGCCGGTGCGTATGCCGCCATCGGTGATAATCGGGACATAGCGGCCGGTGCGCTCGAAGTACTCGTCCCTGGCCGCAGCGGTGTCCATAGTGGCGGTAACCTGCGGTATGCCGACACCGGTGACCTCGCGCGTGGTGCAGGCCGCTCCTGGGCCGACTCCGACGAGTACACCGTGTATGCCGGTGGTCATGAGTTCGAGGGCAACTTCATAGCTGACACAGTTGCCGACGATGACGGGGACGTTGACAAGTTCCAGGAGTTCTGGGAATCGCAGTCCGCGCTGGCTCTTGGATATATGCCGCGCCGTGGTGACCGTGGACTGGACGACGATGACGTCCGCACCGGCCTCGGCTGCCAAGGGGGCGAGCTGTTTCGTGGTGGCAGGGGTAAACGAAACGGCGCATTTCGCGCCGCTTTCCTTTATCTCCTCCACCCGCTTGCCGATGAGTTCCTCGCGGAGCGGGGCGGAGTAAACCTTCTGGAGTACGGAGGTCACCTTAGCCTGCGGGGTTTCGACTATTTCCTGTATCACGCCCTGAGAGTCTTCGTAGCGGCTGTGGACGCCCTCCATGTTGGTTACGGCCATTCCGCCAAGCCTGTCCATTTCGCCCACGAAACTGGGGGAGGATACCGCATCCATCGCTCCGCCCAGAACGGGGGTGGAGAGCGTAATGCCGTCCACCGAAAAGTCAGTGTTGGTGAGTTCGGGGTTGATGGTGATTGTGCCGGGCGCGATTGCGACCTCGTCGAAGCCATATACTCGTCGAAGTTCTCTAAGGTGTGTAAGCGCCATAGCTGCAAAACCTCCGCCTGCGGGATATGAATGAATGTACTGGAGTTGAGTCTGGGGCTTCAAGCCAAATAGGGATAGCCATTCGGTGAGACGATCAGATCCTGGACAGGATAGCTGCCATCATATCTTCAAGATCAGGGAAGATATGCGCGTCGGGCAGGTGCTGGTGCGATGCGATAAGTTCGTCGTCCACGTAGATGTGGAACATGCCGTGTACGCTGGGAATCAGATTGAACTCAGAGATGTGCTCGCCGGTGCGGCTCAGGGCCTCGCCCGCCATCCAGGCGGCGCGCAGGGCATGGCCTCAATGCTGGCAATACTCCAGACGAATCCTGAGTCCATTGTCCGCCATTTGCCCACCTCCTGGACAGTATTAGACAATCTTACGCTCAGGGGTAGAGCGGGGTCAATGCGGTTGTCGCGGATTTCCAGGGTCATTCGATTATCAATCAATTACGTTCGTGGTGAGCTTGTCGAACCATGAACAGGCGGCCCTTCGACAGGCTCAGGGCGAACGACAGAAGTGGTATCGGGAAATAACCGAAAGACCCTGCGGGGATTTCGGCGTACTGGGCCGCAATGAGTCACGGGAGCCTGCCGATACGGAAGTCGGTCATACCTACGGTGATGGTCGAGCCCCAAGTCCAGAGCGTATCGCGGGTCTTGCGCCTCTAATCTCATAGGAATCGGCCAGTGGCGATGCAGCCGATGAGTAGGAAAAGAAAGCAGCGGCAAGGTTTCGCCCTTGCCGCTGCTTCTTAGTTCGCTATGGAGTCGTTTCTATAGCGCCTTGCCTACTAATTTCGATGAGTCGCGTACTCATACGATCCCAGGGATCTGGGGTCTCCATGCTGCAAGCCATCTATCCAGCTATTCACCCTGGGGCTCAGAGGCCACAGGATGTTCACGCTGTAGAAACCGCCGTCCAGAGCATTTTCGTAGATGAACCCGGCGATTTCGTTCATGACTATCCAGTGTCCGGCATCGCTTCTGACCTCTTCCAGCTTCGGAACCAGTTCATCCTCCAGGTAAGGATAGTCGAAACCTGCCGACCAGCCGGCATTGGACACCATGGCGTCCAATATTATCACCGGGTCAATTTTGCCGCCGGTTCCGTGGCAGTTCAGACCAACGTACTCACGCGCCTGGACTATGGGGATAATGGTTGAGGCCGGTACCCGGTTGATCTTGGTGGTAATGCCGATGTCATTCCAATATTGCGCCACAGCCTCGCAGGACTCTTCTTCAGCCGCTATGTTCCGGATACTTGCAGTTACCTCGATATGGAAGCCATCTTCGTATCCGGCTTCTTTCAGGAGTTGCTTCGCCCGCTCCGGGTCAAATGGGCGCACACGATATTCATGGTTCAGTTCCCTTATGCGGTTTTCCCATGTCCAGAGAGATTGAGGTGTACCCTCACCGTCAAGAAGGGTATCTACTACCTCTTCGTAGTCAATCGCAATCAACATGGCTTCTCTTACTTTCCGGGCACGCTCCCATTCAGGGGAGTTAAGGTCCGGATTCGGAGACACCCAGGGGCATGCGTCATCTTTCAGACAGTTAAACGCCCCAGGACGCCTTTCCTGGAAGTCCGCTTCGCCCATCCCCACATAATGGTTCGGATGCAGGCCTATATGGGTGCTGCCGCCGTTGGCAACCGCCATATAACGAATGTCGGGGAGTTCATCCAAATCGCGCTTGGAGTCGAAGGCCATAAGGAAGGTGTCCAGCTTACCAGTCTTGAAGTTGGCGACCCTGGTGGCTTCCTCAGGAATTTGCCTGAGCATCAGCTCGGCGAAGTCGGGAGGCTGGCGCCAGTGGTCTGCGACCGCCTCGAATTTCCAGTACTCGCCACTTCTCTGCTCTACGAACTCCCAGGGGCCGGTTCCCACGCCTTGAGGGCCGGCCGCTTCGTCGCCTAGTTCCTGGAACATCTTCTTGCTGACCGTCGCCATTACCTCGGGAATGAACAGCTTGTATATGAAGTCAGCCTGGCGAGTCACTGTGTCCACCTCGATTGTGTAGTCATCAATGACCTTAGGACCGCCGCCCTCCTGGGCGAACAACCTCTCCATTACATTCTGCTGGGTGTTCACGGTGTCCGGTGAGGCGGATTGCAGCATCGTGTAAACAATGTCTTCAGCTTTGAGTTCACCCCAGTCCTTGTGGAACTGAATCCCTTCCCTGACCTTGAGCGTCCACACGCTCCCCGAATCATCTACACTCCATTCGGTTATCGTCTGTGGGACAACTTCAACGTCTTTGTTTAATTTGAGCAGTGTTTCGCTTGAGATGTTGCCGACATAAACTAACGCATTGCCTTCGGCGCTCAGTGGGCTGTTGTTGAAGGCCCATAGCTCCTTGAAGCCGATGTTGAGGGTTCCCTGGGCTTCGGACATTGCCATGGCGTCCGGAGGCGCAGGCACCGCTGCCGCGACAGCCGACTCGACCGCCGCTTCGACTGCCATCTGAATATCCTCCTGGCTCAGGCCAGGCTGCGCCTTCAGAGCGGTCTCTATCGCCATCGTCATCTGCTCTTCGGTCACTCCGCCGGGTTGCGCTCTCAGCGCTTTGGCTATCTCCGTCGCCACGTCCTCTGTAGTTACGCCGGGCTGCTCAGCAAGGGCGCTGGATATGGCCGCCGCCATCTCCTCTGAGGTAACTCCACCGGGCTGCTCCCTCAGCGC
>VXRN01000059.1 GCA_009838465.1 Dehalococcoidia bacterium | reverse complement strand
GGGTGAGGGGCCGGGCAGGTTGCTATACATCAGAAACACATTGAAGTGGTACTAGGGCCTGAAGGGCCTGGGACTATCCAGTTCGCGCTGCATTTGCTGGAGCTTTTCTATGCGGCTTTCGGTGGAGGGGTGGCTGGAGAGGAGCCCGGCGATTCCCTCTCGGGACAAGGCGGGCGCGAACATGAGGGCGCTGGCGTGCCGTACCTCCCGTAAATCCTGGTCGGGTATGCGGTACATGTCGTTGCTTATCTTGGCCAGGGCTGAGGCGAGTTACATGGGCGCTCCGGTGACTATCGCGCCGCCGCGGTCGGCGGCGTATTCGCGGTAGCGGGAGAGCGCCATCACCAGTAGCTGAGCGACGAAGTAGATGATTATGGTGCCGGCGTAAACGGCCATCATAACGAGCATGATGCTGCCGCCGTCCCCTTCTCGCCGGTCTCTGTCTCCGAAGCCTCCGAACAGGCTCATCCAGAAGAGCATCTGCAACAGGTATCCGGCCATGATGACGATGAGTCCGGCCCAGGTCATGACGGCAACGTCGCGGTTCTTGACGTGGGCGAGTTCGTGTCCCAGAACTGCCTCGACTTCTCTCTCGTTCAGGCGGGATAGCAGTCCCCTGGTCACGGCGACTACCGCGTTCTGAGGATTACGACCCGTGGCGAAGGCATTGGGCACGTGGGTGTCCATAACCGCTATCTTCTTCGGCTTGGGGATTTCGTACATCTGGGCGAGCCGCTCGATTGTGGCATGGAGCCACGGCTCCTCTTGCGGCGAAACCTCGCGCGCGCCGGTTGACATCAGCACTAGCTTGTCGGACATGAAATACTGGAGGACGACCCCGATGAGCGCGAATCCGAGAATCAGGATTGGGGAGATGCCGGCCCAGAAGAGCAGTCCCATGAAGATGACCCAGACCCCGGCGAGCATGAACATAGTGAAGAACATGCGCAGGGTGAGGCCGGTGTCTCTGCCGTAGCTTCGCTGTCTCATGTTGGTTGTATCACCCCCCACCCCCGCATCAAGTACGGGGCAGGCTCTAGCCCTCTCCCATCAATGGAACTTACAAGGGTAGGTAAGAGTCCCTTCCCCCTTGACGGGGGAAGGTTAGGATGGGGGTGACCCCGCCAACCCAACTTCAATGCCTACCCCTCTCAGCCAGTCAAGGGAGAGGGGATTATCCTTCGGTCTCATACAATAGAACGCGGCGGGCGGGGTATTGGTTAGCGGGCTGGCTGGACGAGTTCTATGAGAACATTGTCCGGGCCTTCTATGTAGGAGAGCTTGGTTCCACCGCCAACTTCGGTGATTGGAAGAACGACGCGGACTCCGGCGGCCTCAAGGCGGGCCATATCGGCCTCGATGTCGTCAACGTCGAAGCCGAAGTGCTCGAGTCCGAGACGGTTCAGCTCGGCGACAGCTTCCGTATCGGGCGTTCCATCCGGCTTTGAGGAGATGTTGAGCCTGACCGGGCCGCCGGCATCCATGCTGACGGTGATGGTGCCGGGCATGACCTCTCGCGCCCCGAGGACCGTGGCTCCGAAGTGTTCGGTGTACCAGGCGGCGGAGGCGTGGGGGTCGGCGGCTCTTATATGGACGTGATTTATGGAGTAGGGCATGGGAGGCTCCTCAATTTTCAATCGTCAATTATGAATTATCAATTTGGATCAGAGTATGCGGTTGCCGGGCAGGTTTGTCCAAGCGCTCATTTCATGGGGCGCTACCACCGCCTCAGCCTCGCAGACGTAGCTGGGGTCGAGTTGGCCGATGGAGGTTACGCCGAGCAGCGCCATGGCGACGGTGATCTCGTCTTCGAGTATTTCTAGCATACGGACTATTCCGGCCTGTCCAGCGGCGGCGAGCCCCCACCCCTGGAGCTTGCCGAGCGCTACGGCACGCGCGCCAAGAGCTACGGCCTTGAGGATGTCGGCGCCGCGCTGCACGCCGCCGTCCAGGACTATCTCGGCTTTGCCGTCAACGGCCTCGGCGATTTCGGGGAGCATCTCCATGGTCCCCTGGCCGTGATCGAGCTGGCGGCCTCCGTGATTGGATACCCAAACGACGTCCACTTCGTGCTCCAGCGCGATCCTGGCATCCTCGGCGGTGGCTATGCCCTTGAGCATGAAGGGGAGTCCGGCGTGACTCTTTATCTTGTCCACTGTGTCCCAGGTGACGGCGGCCGCGTGAGAGGGGTCGGAAGACTGGCGTCCGCGCTGTGTAGGAGGTGTCCAGCGGGTGAGCATGGGACGCTCACGGCGGCTGTAATGGTCGGTGTCCACAGTGATGCAGAGACCGCTGTAGCCGGCGTCATTTACCCGGTCCAGCATCTCTTTTACCCATTCCCAGTCGCCGTGAATGTAAAGTTGGAAGACCTTGGGGCGGTCGGCGGCGGCAGCGATTTCTTCGAGGGTGGGTTGTGTTACGGAGCTCACGACGTGCATGATTCCGAAGTCGGCGGCGGCTCGGGTTGAGGCGACTCCTCCCTCCGGGTTGAAGACTTGCAGGGATCCGATGGGGGCGAGCAGGGCGGGAATCCGCAGGTCGTTGCCTAAGAATGTGGTGGAGGTGTCTATCTCGGAGACGTCGCGCAGAACGCGGGGGCGGAAGGCAACGCGGTCGAACGCGAGCCGGTTGCGGCGCATGGTGGTCTCGGACTCGGACGCGCCGACAAGGTAGTCCCACGCACCCTGGGGCAGGTTCTTCCTGGCCCGCTGCACTATCTCTTCGTTGCTGAGGAATTGAGACGACAAGTTTACTCTCCTGTTGGGTGTGATCGGGTTGGATTATAGCGGTGGGAGTTGCGGCGCACCGATACGCGGACGCCTGGCAACCTTCTCCATCTTATACTGTACTGGATTGAGTTGGGACGTAGGTAGGTCCGTCAGTTGGGGGCGCTGGTGAGGAGGAAGCCGCCATCCACTGGGAGGGTTACACCGGTTATGAAGCGGGCTTCGTCACTGGCGAGGAAGAGGGCGGCGTTGCCTATGTCCCAGCTCTGGCCCTCGACTGGGAGCGGGGTGGAGGTGCGGCGGGTCTCGCGGGCGCCGGGGGAGCCGTGTTCGAGTCGGGGCGTCCACATGAGGCCGGGCATGATGCAGTTTACGCGGATGTTGTCTTCGGCGTGATCGAGCGCCAGGGCGCGGGTGAGTCCGACGACAGCGGATTTGTTGACGGTGTACTGAGCGGACGATCTGCCGGGCTTGGGTCTAAGGGCAGTCACGGACGAGATGTTGATGATGGAGCCTCCGCCCGAGGACCTTATGTGAGGGATGGCGTGGCGGCACATGTTGACCATGCTCATGAGGTTGACGGATGCGCTGCGAAACCAGTCTTCGTCGGTTGCCTCGACTACGTTTCCGCCTCCGCCTCCGCCTCCAACGTTGTTGTGGAGGATGTGCAGGCCGCCGAATCGCTCGACTGTGGAGGCGACGGCTCTCTGGCAGTCGTCGGGGTTGGTAGCGTCGGCAGCTATGGGTACGGCTTCTCCGCCTTCTTCCTCGATGATTCGGGCGGTGGCGGCGGCCCATTCTCCCACGGCGTCGAGCAGGGCGACTTTTGCTCCTTGCCGGGCGAAGAGTATCGCGGCGGCGGCCCCGTTTCCGACTCCGCTGCCGCCGAAGGTTCCGGCGCCGCTGACTATGGCTACTTTGCCGCTCAGTCTCATTTCATGCCTCCGGTAGTTGTCACAGGGTCTTTTCATTATTAAGCGTCACTAGAGTAGTCCGTTCGTAGTGAGCTTGTCGAACCATGAACGGACGGCCCTTCGACAGGCTCAGGGCGAACGAGAGATCGAAGACGAGACGAAAACGAAAAACCCTGGGAGTTGTCAGTTATTAGTGGTAAGTTTCGGGGTTTTGATATAGTTACGGGGCTGATGGTGAAGGGTTGTGATGTGGGTATGGGACAGGCGAATTATACATGGAGGCACACATTGCCTGAATACGAATTCATACTGTACGAAGTCAAAGGCCCGATACGGCTGATAACACTGAATCGTCCTGAAACATTGAATGCCATCACTGAGCCGATGGAGGCGGACCTTCACGATGCTCTGGACGTGGCGGAGGCGGACCCCGAGGCGCGAGTGATCATCATCCAGGGTGCGGGCCGGGCGTTCAGTTCCGGGTACGATATAGCGTCGTTCGGGGAGACGGACCCGGTGTCCATGATTCCGAAAGGGCAGAGCGCGGCGGATCACGTGTCGCGGTGGTTCTATCACGACAGGAATATGCTCAAGAACCAGACGCACATACTGGAGCTTTCAAAGCCGGTGATTGCGTGCGTACACGGTTGGTGCATGGGCGGCGGCACATGGCTGTCTCTGACCTGCGACATGACGTTCTGCTCGGAGGACGCGGTGTTCGCCCAGCCGGAGGTCCGTCAGATTTCGAACACGAGCTTCCTGTGGGTGCTGTTGGCCGGGTACAAGAACACGCTGAGGTATTCGCTGACGGGTGACCACATTGACGCGCAGGAAGCGTTCAGAATCGGCCTCGTGAACGAAGTGTTCACCGACAAGGACGCGATGATGAAGGAGGCGTTCCGGCTGGCGGAGAGGATCGCGATGATAAGCCCGGAGACGGTCGCTGCAAACAAGTATGTGGCGACGCTGGGTCTGGAGATGATGGGCCTGCGAAACGCGATAACGACGAACTGGCTGCTGTCTTCAATCGCTCACTCGTCGCAGAGGCCGGACTACAATCGCCGCGAGATGCTGGACGCGGCTATGGAGAGCGGGATGCGAGGTTTCCTGGGGGTGCGGGACGGCCCGTTCAGGCCAGAGCCATTCGGCCCGAGGTCTGAGGGACAGGAATAGGAAGGCAAGCCTTCCTTGACCGCCGTTTCAGGGCAAAACTATAATCTGTGCTAGTGTCGCGCGCTTGCGACCGGGGTATCTATGACTCAGACTACATTCACTACACAGATAGAAGAACTACGGTCGAAGGCTATGTCCGCTCTTGATGAGGCAGCGGACGTCGAGGCCCTGGACGATTGGCGCATTTCGTACCTCGGTAGGCGCGGAGAGCTGACCCAGATACTCCGTGGGCTGGGATCGTTGCCGGCAGAAGAGCGACCGGCGGCTGGGGCCGCGGCAAACGCTCTGAGACGGACCTTGGAAGAGGCGATGTCATCAAGAGAGGATGCGCTAAAGAGGGCCGCCGCCGAGTCAGACCCGGTGGACGCGATAGACGTTACGCTGCCCGGATGGCCCGTTCCGCGAGGAGGCATACACCCCACGACTCGGATAGTAAGGGAGATTTGTGCGGCGTTCGCCTCCATGGGTTTCAGCGTCGTTGAAGGCCCTGAGATCGAGTGGGACCACTACAACTTCGAGATGCTCAATATCCCCAAGGACCATCCGGCGCGCGATATGTGGGATACGCTGTGGATAGACTACGAGGACGAAAACGGCGAGCGTCCGATGCTTCTGAGGACGCACACCTCCCCGATGCAGGCCCGGACTATGGAGGCAACCGACCCGCCGGTGCGCGTAGTGGTGCCGGGCAAGTGCTATCGCTACGAGGCGACCGACCCCAGGCACGAGTGGCACTTCTACCAGATAGAAGGTCTCGCCGTGGACAGGGGTATCACGATGACCGATCTGAAGGGGACGCTGTATGAATTCGCGCGGCGAGTTTTCGGCGTTGACCGCAAGGTTCGGTTCAGGTGCGACTACTTCCCGTTCGTGGAGCCGGGTGTGGATATGTCCATAGACTGCTTCCTGTGCGACGGTGGCTGCCGCGTATGCAGCGATACCGGCTGGATCGAAATCATGGGCGCGGGCATGGTGCATCCGAAGGTGCTTGCGGGCGTCGGATACGATCCCAACATATATACAGGGTTCGCATTCGGCATGGGACCGGAGCGCATCTCTATGCTGAAGCACGGCATCGAGGACATTCGACTGTTCTACTCGAACGACCTGCGCTTCCTGCGCCAGTTTAGTTAGACCAAGCCATCCGGCCGCTCATGGCATCCACAGGGCGACCGGACGGTCGCCCATATTTATTTTGGAAGAGAGCGGCAAGAGAGGAACAGATGTTAGTACCGATTTCGTGGTTGAAGAAGTATGTACCAGTCAAAGACACGCCAGATGAACTGGCGCACAAACTCACGATGGCGGGCGTAGAGATTGGGGATGTGGACGTCATCGGGGGCGACTGGGAGCCGGACAAGATAGTGGTTGGTCATGTGCTGGAAGTGAATCCTCATCCCAACGCGGACAGGCTTCGTCTGCCGACAGTGGACATCGGAGAGGAGACCGTGACCGTCGTATGCGGCGCGCCAAACTTGGCGGCGGGTCAGAAGATTGCGTTCGCGAAAGAGGGGGCGCGGATGTTCAGTCCACGTTCAGGCAAGGTGGAGACTTTGAGGAGGGCGCGGATTCGCGGTGTGGAATCGGCGGGGATGGTGTGCGCGTCGCTCGAACTCGGTCTAGGGGAGGATTACGACGGGATTATGGTACTGGACGAGGACGCGCCGGTGGGTACCCCGCTGGGAGAATACCTGGGCGATGCGATCCTGGACGCCGAGGTCTCGTCCAACAGGCCGGACTGCCTTTCTATTCTTGGGATCGCGCATGAAGTGGCCGCAATTGACGGAAAGGTGGTAACAGAGCCCGACAGTTCGTATCCTGAAGAAGGAGATGAGATCGAGAATCTGGTCAAGATCGAGATCGAAGACCCCGACCTGTGCTATCGGTACACCGCTAGCCTGATTACCGGAGTGAAGATTGGGCCGTCGCCATCGTGGATGCAGGACGCGCTTATCAGAGCGGGCCAGCGTCCTATCAACAACGTGGTGGACATCACGAATTACGTCATGCTGGAGTACGGTCAGCCACTCCACGCATTCGACTTCGACAAGTGCCGAGACAGTACAATCATCGTCAGGGCGGCGCGTGAAGGGGAGACTCTGACCACCCTGGACGGTGAGGTGCGCGAACTCAGGTCGCCGATGCTCACCATATCGGACTCGCGCGACCCTGTTGGACTGGCGGGCGTGATGGGCGGCGCAAACTCGGAGATGACCGAGCAGACCGGCGCGGTCCTGCTGGAGTCTGCGAGCTTCAATCCGGTGAACACAAGACGGACACGCACAGCGCTCGGCATGAGGACGGACGCATCGGACAGGTTCGAACGCGACATTCGCTCGGCGCTTGCTCCGGTAGGACTTCGACGGGCGACCAAGCTCATCGTAGAGCTTTGTGGCGGAACTGCCGCAAAAGGAATCATTGATCTGTACCCGATGGAGGGAGAACGAGAGCCGCCTACGGTGAAACTCAGTCGGTCGCGCATCAGGCAGGTGCTTGGGGTGGATTACCCTGCTTCGCAGATAAAGCGGACGCTTGCATCGCTTGGATTCGAGGAGGCGGAGCAGCCGGGCGGTCTTATTGACTTGATAGAGACGCTCGAGGCAGGGCCATCATCGGAGAGAAGCGACACTCTCTGGCTGAAAGTCCCGTACTGGCGCTCGGACATCTCCATAGAGGACGATCTTGTGGAGGAACTGGCGCGCATCATTGGCTACGACTCGATACCGACAACGATGCTGTCCGGTTCGATTCCCCACTGGCAGCCCCAGCCTATGACGCAGTTGAAGGATACGGTGCGCGACCTGCTGGCGGCTGCGGGGATGCAGGAGACTATTTCTTACTCGCCCACAACACTTCGGAATCTCCAGTCGGTAGACGCCCTGGACGAATCCAATCCGCCGCTTCGGATCGCAAATCCGCTCAGCCGCGAATGGGAGTATATGCGGACCAGTCTGAGGTCCAACATCCTGAACACGCTTTCCCATAACCGGCGCATTGCACAGGGCGAGGGAATCCGAATATTCGAGGTCGGACGGGTATATATCCCGAAGCCGGAGGCAAGGGAGCGCGACCTGCCCGAAGAGCGGGAGATGCTTGTGGGTGTGGTCTCCGGTCCAAGGTTCGGGGCCTCATGGATTGCCCAGGATGCGAACATGAGGTTCTTCGACGCCAAGGGGTTCCTGGAGTACGCATTCGCCGGACTGGGTATTGACGTCTCCTACGAACCCTCGGAAGACTCGATACTCCAGAGGGGCCGCACGGCGACATTAAAGGCTGGCGGCACGACGATAGGTGTGATAGGCGAGGTCCAGGAGAGAGTTCTAGAGAGTTTTGACCTCGACGCTCACCCGGCGGCGATGTTTGAAATCAGGATGGAAGCGTTGCTGTCGGTGGCCGGCGGCGTGAGTCTGACCTACCAGAGTTCGAGTCCCTATCCGGAGTCCTATCGCGACCTCGCCATAGTTGTGGATGAAGACGTGCCTGTGTCACGCATACGGGAGATCATCGAACGTCATGCCCTTGTGGTCAGAAGCGCTCCGTTCGACATATATTCGGGCGAGGGCGTTGAGGAAGGACGCAAGTCGGTCGCGTTCCGGGTAGTCTTCCAGTCCGACAGGGGCACACTTACATCAGAGCAGGTGGACCGCTTCCAGAACGACATACTCCGTCAGCTAAGCCGCAACCTGAACGCGGAACTCCGGGGATAGTCTGCGCCAGCGAGAGTAGATTGGATTTTTCGTACCAGTATTCATCCGAACAGGAGGAGTTCAGAGAGGCAGTTTCGCGCTGGCTGGAGGACAACGCTCCAGCCAATAGCGACGCACT
The DNA here is from genome assembly GCA_009838465.1 of Dehalococcoidia bacterium. GTDB lineage: Bacteria > Chloroflexota > Dehalococcoidia > Lucifugimonadales > UBA1123 > VXRN01. Next base: position 71,251 of record VXRN01000059.1, on the reverse strand, counting down.
CTTTGATTCCCCGGAAGGCGCGGTGGCCCTCGACAAACTATCGCGTGTGATAGGGGACATGGGATGGCTCGCGCCGTCTGAGTCCTCCGAACATGGTGGGGCCGCGCTGTCAGCCGACCTGACAGTTGTCGTTCTGGAGGAGTTGAACCGGCGTAGCCTGCTTTCGCTGGTGCAGGGGGAGGCGCAGGCCCTGAGGACGGCGCTGATTGCATGGGGGACGGAGGCGCAGCGAGCAGGACTCGTTCAATCCCTTTCGAGAGGGAAACGAAGCGTTTGGCGGCATGATGTCTCCGTGTCGCCGCGCCCGGATGGGGCAGCCGTGCTGGATCATGACTCGGTTGGGCTGAGTGCCACGCCGGACGCGGATGGGTATATAGTCAACGGCGTGGGTATGTTCCGGGGACTCGGCAATATGCCCGAAATACTCTGGACTGTGGCTCTCGTCCATCCCGAGGAATCCGAACCTCTGCCCGTGTGCCTGCTTGTGGACGCAACAACTGAGGGCGTCACGTTCACGTCTCCAAGAACACTGTCCCCAATGGCCGCGCGTTCAGTTGAGTTCGATGATGTTTGGGTACTGAGGACCGACGCGCTGGGACCGGAGGGAGACGGCCACCGCATCATAAGCGCGCAGGTATCGCTCGACCCGAACGCCGATCTGCCCGGCTGGGTGGAAACCGAGACGGACGCGCTACTTGACTACGCTCGCGCCACCGAATCCGGCGGCAAGCCCCTGGGCGCCGACCCAATACTCGCTCGCATACTGATCGAGGCGTATATAGCGAGCCGCGTGTCACGCCTTCTTAGGATGCGGGCGGGGTGGGAGCGAAGCCAGGATGGTGAGACGGAGCGGACCGATGCGCTTGATTCGCTGTGGCACAGAGGGGCCGCGTCTGCACTGTCGGACGCCGCGCGGCAGGTGATTGGACCGCGCGCACTGTTGTCTTCGGATGATCCGCAGTCGGCGGACGGTGGGCGGTTCGAACGGCTGAGCCGTCGTGAGTTGACGGAGCGCGAAGCAGGGGATTCGGAGAATGAGGTGCTGGCGGCTGAGATCGGGATGGGGGAGAAGGAGGGACAGAGTCGTGAGAATTCATAACGAACTGGAACTGCTTGCGGATCTCATCAAACAGCGAAACGCGATTGATAGGGACATCTCCGAGATATCCGGCCGTCCTGCCGAAAGAGGGCCTTTGGGAGAGTTCATAGCCGCCGAGATTTTCGATATAGAACTTCAAGAGGCTGCTAATTACAGAGGCAGCGACGGTGTTTTCCGGTGAGGCAAACTTGCGGGGCGAACGGTGAACGTAAAGTTCTACGGAAGAGACGAGAGCTTTTTGGACATGAAGCTTGACTATCCACCTCATTTCTACTTGGTGCTAACGGGTCCAAGAACAGGGGCAAAGTCTTCTCAGGATACATCCCGACCATGGATAGTTTCCTCAGTCTTCTTGTTTAATCATTACGACCTTGACCTCAAAATTACCTCAAAGAGCAGAAGCCCCGCCAGTGTCAGACGTTACCTCTGGGATGAGGCGGAAATTTATCCCACACCGAACAATAGGTCTCTTATTCTAACTCCCGAACAACATTCGATGCTTGAGATGTTTGGAGACTGAGACCAAGCAATAGGGGCGGAACTTGCGTCCTGCCCCTATCGCTGATTCCATACTCCGATCAACTATCTGTCTAACGCCAGTAGCGCGAAACGTTTTCTTCTTCCTTCGTCTTCATCTCGAGCAGGGCGGGCTTACCCTCGGCATTGGCTGCAAGGGCGCGCTGGATGGCGGGAGCGACTTCGTCAGGGTCGCTGACCTTTTCGCCGTATGCGCCCAGTCCGCGAGCGACCTCGGCATATTCGCCGCCCAAGGCGTTGCTATTCCAACGCTCGGTGGCGTAAGGCATGTGGTCGTAGTAGTGAGTCATCACGCCGTTGTTCAGAACGACGGTCAGAATGGGTATCTCGGACCGCGAGGCGGTCTCGATGTCGAGTCCGGCCATGCCGAACGCGGCGTCGCCCATTATGTTGATGACCTGCTTGTCTGGCTCGGCCATCTTCGCGCCGAGCGCGAGTCCGAGTCCATAACCTAACTGTGTTGACTTACCCCAGCCAATATAGTTACGAGGGGTTACGGCAGGCCAGAAGGGTACAATCTGTTCGCGCGGGTAGCCTGAGTCGTGGGTGATGATGGTCTCGCGCACATCAACCGCTTTCATGAGTTCGGTGAACACGCGGTACGGGCTGATGGGAACCTCGTCGGAGTTTAGGGACGGGTTCCACTCGGCCATCCACTCGCTCTTGACGCGGGCTATTTCGTCGCGGACGCCGTGGACGTCGCCGCGTCCGTGCTCACCGAGCTGGCTCTTGGCCTCCTCAATCATCTGCCGAAGTACAACCTGAGCGTCGCCAATCGCGCCGTAGTCAGCGCGGTGGTCTTTGTTCACGTCGTCGGCGCAGTTGGTGGAGTGAGCAAGAGTAACGCCGGACGGCATGGGCGCGTTGAAATTGGAGATGGTGAAGCTGGTGCCCATGCCAAGGACTAGGTCGGTCTTCTCCAGGAAATGCTGACACATGAGGGTGCCAGAGGACGCGCCGGTGCCGAGCGCGAGCGGGTGGTCTTCGGGGAAGGCGCTCTTGCCCGCCAGTGTGGTCATTACCGGGATATTGGTGAGTTCGGCGAACTCCACCAGTTCGTCGGTGGCCTCGGCGTACATCACTCCCTGGCCCGCGTTGATGACGGGGTTGTCAGCCGCCAGGAGTGTGGTCACCAGGTCTCGCACATCCTCCGCGCTCGCGCCGGACTTGAACTTCTTCACTGGCTTGTAGGCGTCAACAAGCGCGTCCGGTATCTCCTGGACCATCACGTCGCGCGGCAATTCGAGCAGAACGGGGCCAAGTCTGCCATGCTTTAACTGGGTGAAGGCCATCGCCATGAGTTCGGGAATGCGTTCCACCTTGTTGACGAGGGCCATCCACTTGGTGATTCCGCCGTAGTTCTTGACTGCCTCGAAGTTGGGATGCACATCCATGCTGTTCAGCGGCTGTCCGCCGGGAAGGCACAGTATGGGAACCGAGTCCGCGAATGCCTGCGCCACACCGCCGAAGGCATTCTCCGAGCCCGGGCCCGTCTGCATGGTGAAGACGCCGATGGTGTTGCCGTTCTTGATTCGACTGAAGCCGTCGGCCATGTTGACGCCGGCCCGCTCCTGCCGGGAGAGGATTGGCCGTATGCCCTCTCTCGCGCAGACGTCAATGAGGGACTGCGCGGGGAAGGCGGCTATCCACTCGACGCCTTCTTTCTTGAGTATCTTGGCTATTGCCTGGTCTCCGTTCAATTTACGTTCTCCTTGGTGTTAGTTTGTAATATGCAGCTATCAGTTTCAAATATCGTCGCCTCTGTCGCGGATGAACAGACGCGCTCTTGGCGGGCGAATCGGAGTATCTTCGTCGGGGGGCGGGACATCTCCGAGAAGGGCTATCAGCGCTTTCACGCTCTCGATGCCGTCCTTCATCTCCTCTTCAGGCATCCAAGCCTCGTAGAAGTTGGCGTGCATACCTTCAGCCACCGCAAACAGTGGACGAATTTGCCTCCAGCCTGTTTCGCTCACTATATAGTTGACGGCTATTCTGATTTCTCTGTGAGACTCATGGGGCAAGCCACGCAGGGCCGCCAGAGACTTGACGTATTCGGAAACCGCACCCCACGCCTTTTCAGACGCCTGAAGAAAATCGCCCTTCTCGAACTCGGCATCGGCCTGCTGGATGTAGCGTTGTCCGGTTCGCTTGTACTCTTCGGATATGGCTTCCGGGGTGGTATAGACGGTAGTCATCTAAAGATACTCTCTCCCCCACATTTTTTGAGCCATCCTTGCCGACGACGGATACGCGGCTGCGGATGGCTCATTATAACAACTATCTGGCAATATATTACTGGCCTTGCTCAATTATATCATACGCGGGACAGACCAGTCTGAGGAAATTCTGGATCAGAAGCAGCGTACCCCGATCCGGATTAACCCTACCTCATAGGCCATATGGGACCCGGCAGGTCCTCCGACGGCTCATCCGCGACAGCCCGACGCGCGTACAGCGGCGAGAGTTCCTCCTCCGTCATGCCAAGCAGACCCCGGAGTGCCAGCCCATTGTGTTCTCCATACAGCGGCGACGCGGTTCTGATTAGCCCCGGTGTCTCCGACAGTTTCCACGGCATACCTGGATACGGAAACACACCCATTTCAGGATGCTCTATCGGAACATAGAACCCCCGCGCGTGGAAGTGCGGGTTGCTCACAAGCTCCCAGTTAGCCAGCACCGGGCCGGCCGGTACTCCCGCTGCTTGTAGAATCCGAGCGGCCTCATTGTGATCGTACTGCGATGTCCACTCGGATATAGCCACGTCCAGTTCGTCCTGCCTGGCGTGCCGTCCCTCCCGCGTCTCCAGGTCAGGATCTCCGGCCAGGTCAGGACGACCAATAATACAGGCGAGCGTGGTCCACTCGGACTCGCTGCGAATGCACAACGCTATCCACGAATCGTCTCCCATCGAGGGATAAGCGCCCTGCGGCGCGTATCGAGTGTGCCTGTTGCCGCGACGGGGTGGAAGAACTCCCGTCGTCATATACTCTATGATCGCCTCCGGGAAGAAGGTTATTCCGTTTTCGTGCAGCGACATATCTATGTACTGTCCCTGGCCCGTCTGTGCCCTGTGATACAGAGCCGCAAGCGTCGCAATCGCGGCATGGGCGCCTGTAACCGGGTCGGCGTAGAACAGAGTGCTGCGATACGGGCGGTCGTCGTCCGCATATCCGGTGACCGCTGCCAGCCCACACGAAGCCTCCACGTTTGCGCCGTATGCGACATAATCTCGGTCGGGGCCGGTCTGACCGAATCCCGACACTGAAACCATTATGATATCCGGGTTTACTTCCCGTAGCGCCGCGTATTCCAGGCCAAAGTTTCTCATCACTCGTGGGCTGTTATTCTCTAGAACGACGTCGGACTCGGCAACGAGGCGCAGGAAGATCCCCCTGGCGTCCGGGTCGAACAGGTTCAGCGTTATTGCGTGCTTGTTGCGGTTCAGTTTGTTGAAGTAGGCCGCACGGTTGTAGTGATGCTTGAATGGATCGCCGCCAGGGTAGTGTCCGCCGCGCGTGGCCGGTCGGTCCGGGGCTTCTATCTTGATGACCTCGGCCCCCAGGTCAGCAAGATGCCGCGCGGCGAGCGGCCCGGCCCAATTCGCCGTCAACTCCAGTACCCTCACCCCCCTGAGCGGAAGCGAGTCGTCGTCTGTGGGACTGCTACGCATGGGCGCTCGCTCTCGCGCATTGAACTTCCGGTTTGAGCGAGTGAACCTGAAACCGGTGTCCTGATCCAGGACAGGGGCCGGAGTGCGAATTGTCGCAGGCGTCTCAGAGAATGTGTACGGGAATCCAGGGAATTTGCTCCGACCGGCGACAGGGTGCTCTATCTCCTGGTACCACTCTCTCGCTTCGAGTTGAGATGAACTCAGCAGGTCGGAGGCATCGTTCACAGGCGTTACCGGGATGCGCAGTTCCTGTCCCAGTCTGAATATCTCGTCCTTGGTATGTTCGGCGCACCAGTCGCCCAGTATCCGTATCACCTCATCCCGGTTGTAGAACCAGGACTGGCGGTCCACAAACCGTTCGTCCTCCATCAACTCAGGGCGCCCTATCAGCACGAATACCGTCGGCTCCCACCTGAACAGGAAGAACCACACCCATCCGTCCTTGCACCGTATGCAGTCCGGCCCAGTCCGCCGCATCACCACACCCTCGTGCGTCCAGGATGTCGAGGTCCATGCGTGAGCGGACAACATCGCCTCGACCGTGGAAACGTCCACCTGCTGCCCCTTTCCCGTTTTGCGCGCCCACCAAATCGCCGCCAGCGTCGCGATGGCGGCCTGAGCCCCCGCATTCATCATCGGCTGGTTGTTGGTCATCATCAGCGGCTCGCGCTCAGCGTGTCCGCCGAAGTACATATACCCGCCCATCGCGTAGTCAACTATCTCCTCCGACTTCCAGTGGCGATACGGGCCCGTCTGGCCGAAGTGTGTTATCGAGGTAAACACCAGCGAGGGGCTCTGCGCGGACAGAGCATCGTATCCCATGCCGATGGAGTCCAGATAGCCCGGCTCGAACCCCTCGACCACCACATCCGCGTCAGCAGCGAGACGCTTGATACTCTCACGGCCATGCTCGGTCTCTAGGTCGCACACGACACTCTTCTTGTTCGCGGCGTAATACAGAAACAGGCCGCTCTTCTCGATATGCGGCGCGCCTTGGTAAGGACCTGTATGTCGGAGAGGATGACCCGATCCAGGTCGCTCAACCAAGACAGTCTCGGCGCCCAGGTCGGAAAGCAGCTTGGTACAGTACGCGCCCCCGATAGACTCGCTCAGGTCCAGAACCTTCACCCCACTCAGGGCCATTGTTTCGGTCATGATTAAATCCGCCACCCTCTGAAAAGTCTGCGGAAGATATTAGCACGTTTCACTCGGTAGCCGAGTCCAACGCCTTTCCGAAATCCTCCTCAGTTTCCCATAGAACTACATATCTGCATCCCATTTATGCTATAATACGAACATACAAACTAATGGAGGAATGCCGACCACAGATGGCTTTGAGCGTGGATGTGTATATATAAATATGAATTTATGCGACGAACATTCGGAGGATCGAGAAAAAGTGCTCCAAAGCTAACGCAGGTGAATAGCAGGTGGCAACAGGTGAGTTTTTCACCTGTTGGTCACCAGTCAACCCACCAGTTGCCACCTGTTGACTTATAAAGCAATGTATATCGCCAAAATTAGGCCGTGTTGACATTTCCCGTCATTCCCGCGAAAGCATGTCCTCGTGAAAACGGGGAGAGACCTTTGCACAACTACCGTCATTCCCGTGAAAGCTTGTCCTCGTGAAAACGGGGACGGGAACCCCGAAGGGCTCGCCGCTCGGCAATCCAGAAGCACGGAGTATAGTTAACGTCTCTGTCGCCATGATCGTATTGATGCCTGAAATATCGAATGTCAACAGAACCTGGTCCGCCCATCGTTTAGCGGGATTCTTTCGACCCTCACTTTGCAAAGACCTTCCCAACAAGGGAAGTTCAATTGACTGGCATCGGGAGGTCGGTTAAAGTTTTGTCGGAAATCACAAGGAAGAAAGGCGCAGTAAATGACCACCCAAGACGAAGAAGCCCGGCGAGTCAGATCGTACCTGCTCTCACAGGGCGAGAAGTACGCCTTCACTAAATTGTGGCCACGTCTTATCAGCGCCAGGCTGGAGGTCATAGCCGCGGCGAACGGCGTAAACCAGCAGCAGGCCGACTTCACGTTCGCCCCGGAAGAATGGAGCATCGCCGAGGTGCTTCACCATGTCCTGACCAGTTCAGCCAGGGTTGCCGAGACCATCGAGGCCATCGCCAACGGTAACGAACCGCCCGCCCGCGTGATAGATCCGCCCCGAGAGTCCGCCACGCTGGGCATATCCGAACTGCGCGAACAACTCACGAAGGACGCGCTCGCATGGTGCGCTCTCACCGAGAGGCTGCCCACTTCGCCCAACCTGGAGGTCACCGCTCCCCACCCGATCTTCGGCGAACTTCACGCGGGCGGCTTCTACCTGTTCCAACGAGTCCACGATCTCGACCACGTGGGACAGATAAACAAGAACAAGAACGCCCCCGGCTACCCACAGGACTAACAGAATGAGAATAGCGGTAAACATAACAACCGACTCCGACGGCAACTGGGAAAGCGCGGCCACATTCGCGCGGGAGGCTGATCGGCTCGGCGCTGAGTCCGCATGGACAGGAGAGTCCTGGGCGTACGACGCAATCACGCCCCTCGCTTACCTGGCGGCAAGAACCGACAACATCGCGCTTGGCACAGGCATCATCCAGATAGGCACACGCTCGCCCGCAAACCTCGCTATGACCGCGATGGGAATGCAATCCATCTCAGACGGACGTTTCCGTCTCGGACTGGGTACAAGCGGCCCCCAGGTCGTCGAGGGTTGGCACGGCGTGTCGTTCGCTAAGCCGATCCAGCGCACCAAGGAGATCATCGAGATAGTGCGGCTGGTCACGTCCGGCGAGCGGGTGAGCTACGACGGCGACATCTACCAACTCCCCCTGCCAGACGGCGAGGGCCGCGCCCTGCGAAGCAGCGTCCCTCCCGTCCACGTGCCGGTTTACGTCGCCGCTCTGGGTCCTCACAACCTCGAACTCACCGGCGAGCTTGCCGATGGCTGGATAGGCGGGTCGTTCATCCCGGAGACCGCCGAGGTTTTCCTGAAGCACATAAGAGCCGGAGCGGAACGGTCAGGACGATCCATCGCCGACCTCGATCTCCAGATACCGCTGTCGGTCGAAATCACGGACGACGTGGAAGAAGTGGGCAAGCGGCACGCGCGCGGCTACGGCTTCACCTTCGGCGCGATGGGTTCGCTCCGCAACAACTTCTACAAGAACGCCTTTGCACGCCAGGGATTCGCCGACGAAGTGAACGAGGTGCAGCGGCTGTGGATGGCGGGCGAGCGCGACAAGGCGCGCGATCACGTTCCCGTAGAACTGGCCCTGAAAGCGAACCTGATAGGGACGCCCGCGATGATACAGGAACGCATTGCCATCTACCGCGATGCGGGAATCAACACGCTGAGAGTCGGCATCCCAGGCGATGGAATCGAGTCAAAGCTGGAAACGCTGGGGCAGATTATGGATATGGTCCAGGAGACCGCTCCGGAGTAGCCACGGAAGGCTCGTCTGGTGCCACCTCCCCTTCGGATGCAGTTTCGGCGCCACCCTCTATTCGGGACCGCGCGCCTCGCACCTCTTCAGAGAGGGCAGCCAGCATTCGCTCCTCTTCCTCCTCGGACAACTCCATCTCCCGCATGAGGTCTGCGGCCTCCATCAGCAGCCGAGTTCTCAGCCCTTGGTAGTCCTCGTCGGACAGGTTCCCCAGAGAGTGATCGAGTTCCGTGCTGGTGAGTCCGGCGACTGCCGCATCCCAGCGTCGCATCAGATCGGCCTGCGGCGCGCCCTCGTCGTACTCGAACTCATCCCGCCGCAGTCCCATGACGAAGGGCCATAGTATCAGCAGCGCGGGCACAAGCGTGAGGATTATAGCGATTGTGACTATCATCTTCTAAATCGGAATAGCCTCAGTTGAACCGTATGACTCCGCTTCTGAAATGCAAGTCCACGTCGAAGATCCGCAGGAACGAAAGCTCAAGCAGCCCGGCGAAGGTCATACTCCCGGGCATATCTATACAGGCCGCTCTTATACCGGTCGCCGCGACCCCTAGGACTTCCACCGATATGAGCGTAATGATAGGCGCGTGGACTATACCGGATGGGGTGGTTAGATATTGCATATCTCCGGGTTGATAAAGACTATACCCTAGGTCATTAGCAACAGATGTAGGTATCGTCACGAGTGTAGCGCCCGTATCGAGTATCATATCTATCACAGCGAAATCTAAGGGACCCTCAACCCTCACCTGAAAATGGATACTGGGATCTATGCGTAGAGTCAACGGGTTATAGCAGTGTCCCCATACCCTCAGGAACAAGCGGTCCGGCATATAGCACCGCCATATGGTATTTCTTGTTCTTGTCCTTGGGGACATCTCTCATTTTCCGCACAATCTCATCCTTATCCCTAGAATGATAGAATAACTCCCCCTCTTTGATGCTAAATTTGTCCCAGTCTGTCGCCAGAATTATCAACCATTCACCCTCGTATTCTGCCTTCAGTTGTTCAATTGCTGCCATATTCCGCCACCTCAACTCAAGTCTAAGGGCACATCCATTATAGCCGATCTGGCCTATTGGCTGAGAGTGATCTCGTCCCCTACCGCCACGCTGCCCGACGCCTCTACAATCCCGTACACACCCAGATACGCCGCCCGACGACTTGGGCGATAGCTCAGGATGAGGCGCAGCGTGTCGAAATCGCGCTCGCCGGTCTTCGGATCCAAGGTGGTGATCGCGCAACGAGGGTCGCGCGAGATAAGTCGAAGCCGGAGCCGGTCGCCAATGAGAAGCCCCTTGCCCAACCACGAGTCTTCCTCGTGAGGCTCGCACCCACTGATAAGTAGGGTGGGCCTGAAGCGTTCGGCCTCGAATTCCTTCTCTCCACGCGTAAGTCTGCTCAGATACTCAATCGTGGCCTCTGATATCAGCGACACCGGATACTCGTCGAATGACTCGCCTGGATTTTTGGACTTCATCAGCCTCAATTCCACTCCACAGAATTCAGACAGCGCTTTGCTCCAGTCACCCACAATTTCAACCCCACTTACCACCCTGCCCCACAATACCGTGGCAGTTTGAGGTCCTAATTCAGGATGACCACGAACGACACTTCCGTCGGGAAAGGTCATCTTCAGGCTGTCAACCTCATCCGAGTATTCAGCCGAAACTTGCGTCAATATACCCAACTGGCGCTGGGTAACCACCCTGCCCTCCGAGTCTAGGAGCAGGAACCGACGATCACCCGCAATGCCACGATGGGAAATCTGAGCGCCACCCATCGAAGTAAGTCCAAGAGACTTGACCGGCGTGGCATGTATGGCTGAAATGATTGGCATATGGGTCACTCTGCTCTCTGCCTCTTCGGATGGTGCGGTACGATGCTTCGCTTTGTTCCTGGGCACACGAACTAGAGAACGTCCGCGAGCCTGTCCACCTGATCGAGTTCGGGATTGCAAGGCCAGAGCAGGAACTCGTCTATGCCAACATCCTCATAAGCGCGCAGAGTATCGCGGACCTGTTCGGGAGACGAGGGCGCCGCGCCGACGATTACCTCCGCGTACTCGGGCATGAACGAGTAATAATCGCCAACGTAAGACGAAATCCGTTCTTCCGCGTCGCTGCCGAGCGCGAAGTACGCCGCGCTGACAAACCTGGGGCGACCCTCTCTACCCAATTCGTCCCACTGTTCCAGGATGGAATCGTATGACGCGCGAGCCGCTTCCGGACCGCCTCCACCGGCTATGAACCCGTCTCCCCAGCGAGCTACTCGCGCCAACGCCTTGGAGGACACCGCGCCGATGAGGAGTTCGGGGCCACCGGGACGTCCGGGAGCCGGGCCTATTCCGCCCGTGTCATTGCTATACGGTTCGCCGGCCCAGATGCGCTTCATCGTAGCCAACTGCTCGTCGAATTGAAGACCTCTCGTGCTCATGTCGGACTCGCCCGCGATAAAGTCGTCGGGGCGTCCTCCAATACCCAGACCCAGAGTGAGCCTACCACCTGAGATGGCATCTACGCTGGCAGCCTGCTTTGCGAGCATCGCCCCACTCCGCAGAGGGGCCAGCAGTATGGACGTCATCAGCCTGATTCTGTTGGTCACAGCGGCTGCCGCTCCGAGAACGACCATCGGCTCAAAGTTGGGATAGATTAGCCTGTCCAGCACGGACACGGAACTGAATGGTCCTTCATCCGCCTTTGTCGCCCATTCTACGATTGCACTGCCGCGCACGCCGGGAATCGTGGCTGGCAACCCTATCCCCACATCCATGACAAGCCTCCTGATTTATGAGTCATTTTGTATGAGTCGTCGCCTGAGTCAATATACCAGAACGCGCCGATCCGCAATGTGGATCGGCGCGTTCTCTCAGTTGACTCGGAACGGTCTCCTGCCAGCCGTGACAGCGGGAGAGGCGTCCTTACAGTATTTCTTTCCCGAAGAAGTGGCGTTCTATGCCCCACTTGCGGCTGCCGAGAATACCGATGATCCCGGCGATGAGGAACCAGAGCATCGGCACTTCACCACCGTGCGCCGCGAATCCTCCTTCACCGGGGAACTGATGCGGCCAGAGTCCGTTGTTCGCGTGTACGCTGAAGTATGCAACGATCATTGTGACAACCAGCGCGCCGGCGCCCAGACGTGTCAGAATGCCCAGTCCGATCAGGAAGGCCGAAATAATCTCGACCCAGGCGGCTATATCTACAAACGTGCCCATTCCGTCCGGGTTTGCCGCAGCAGGGAATCCCCAGAGCAGGAACGCCTTCTGAAAACCGTGCAGTCCGACGATGAATGCGAACCCAAGTCTGAATAATAGATAGAACTCTTCTGTGTATCTCTCGAGAATACTCCCAAAGATCGAGGCTTGCTGAGAATCATTTCCACTCATATCGTAACTCCTTCTGTTTTCAGGGGACTTTACCCGCACTTGTGTTGTTCATCACACAACATCGGCGATGTGTGCATCCTACGCAAGCGGATATCATATGTCAAAGTGAACTCACGTACGACACTTATTTATTGTTGTAAATACCACGATGTTTCGTTGCCCCGCCTTCAATGGATTATATTGTGTGGTATGCTTCTGACGGCTGCGCATTAGATACTATACATGCGATTAGCGATTCTTTGACTATTTCACTTCTACAACATCGTCCAATTAAGCACGGATACGGAGGTGGTATGTGACTACCCAGACCTATGAACCCAACATGATCCTATCCAATCAGGAGTTCGACGTCGTCGGTACCCGGCCCATACGTCCCGACGGACTGGACAAGGTGACCGGGAGGGCAAGGTACAGCGCGGACATTCACCTTCCCGGAATGCTTCACGGAAAGTTGCTCCGCAGTCCCCACGCCCACGCTCGGATACGCTCGATTGACTGCTCGCGTGCGCTTGAACTGCCCGGAGTGAAAGCCGTGGTCACGGCGGTGGACATGCCGGAGGTCTCAGCGGAGTTCACCGACCAGGAAGAGGGTGCGATGGTGAACTACGGCTTCTACGGAAGGAACATCATAGCGCGCGAAAAGGCTCTCTATAAGGGGCACGTTGTAGCGGCCGTCGCAGCGACGGACCCCAGCGTCGCCGAGCAGGCGCTTGACCTGATTGATGTTGACTACGAAGTCCTCCCGCCCGTCATGAACGCCGAGGACGCGATGAAGGATGACGCTCCCATACTGCATGAACGTCTCCTCACCATGCACAGCGCCACTTTCCGAGCGGGCGGATGGGGCGACGCCGACCGCCAGACCAACGTCGCAAACCGATTCGAGTTCCAGATCGGGGATGTGGAGGCCGGCTTCGAGCAGGCCGACGTGATCGTCGAGCGCGAGTTTCGCACGGAGGCCGTTCACCAGGGATACATTGAGCCACACGCCGCTACCGCGCACTGGAACAGCGATGGCTACGTGACTGTCTGGTGCAGCACCCAGGGACACTTCGGCGTGCGAGATCACACCTCCAACATCCTCGGACTCCCCGTATCCAGGGTGAAGATAGTCCCGATGGAGATTGGCGGCGGGTTCGGAGGAAAGGGACAGAGCGGCGTCTATCTCGAACCCCTGGCGGCGAAACTGTCCCAGAAATCAGGACAGCCGGTGAAGATCGTGATGAGCCGCTACGAGGTGTTCGTCGGCACAGGCCCGACCTCTGGGACGATTATAAACGTGAAGATGGGCGCGACGCGGGACGGGCACATTACCGCGGCCGAGGCGCACCTGACCTACGAGGCGGGCGCCTTCCCGGGCTCCCCCGTAGCGTCGGGATGCCGGACAATGTTCGCGCCGTACAACATTCCCAACGCGCTTGTGGAAGGCGTGGACGTGCTGGTCAACAGGCAGAAGTCTGCGGCCTACCGCGCCCCTGGTTCGCCCGCCGCCGCTTTCGCTGCCGAGCAGGTCGTTGATGAGCTAAGCCAAAAGCTGGGCATGGACACCATAGAATTTCGTCTCTTGAACACGTCGGAAGAGGGGACGCGGCAGGTGGCCGGCCCTCGATTCCTGCGTATAGGCAACCGCGAACTACTGGAAGCGGCGCGCGAACATCCTCACCTCCAGACGCCTTTAGATGGCAAGATGAGAGGGCGCGGTATCGCCGCGGGCGCGTGGTTCAATGGCAGCGGCCCAGCGAGCGCGGTGGCCTCTATCAATCCGGACGGCACGGTCAGCCTCGTAGAAGGCTCCCCGGACATAGGCGGCAGCAGAGCGGCCATGGCGATGCACGTCGCCGAGGTGCTCGGCATACCGGTGACCGATGTCAATCCAGCCATCGTGGACACCGATTCGATAGGATACAGCTCTGGCGCGGGCGGCAGCGGCGTTACTTTCAAGATGGGCAGGGCGTGCTACGAGGCGGCGCAGGACGCCAAGATACAGTTGATTGAGCGCGCCGCCAAAATCTGGGATGTCAGCCCTGACGACGTCGAGTACGATGCCGCGACGCTCCGACACAAACAGGACACCGAGCTCAGTATCGGCTTTGCCGACCTCGCCTCGCGGCTGAATGGCACTGGAGGGCCCATAGTCGGAAGGGCTACCGTCAATCCGGGTGGAGTCGGCAACGCGTTCGGCCTCCACATCGTGGACGTCGAGGTCGATGCCGAAACGGGCAAGGTGGAAATACTCAGGTACACCGCGATTCAGGACGCCGGCAAGGCGATCCACCCAAGCTACGTCGAGGGACAGGTACAGGGCGGCGCGGTACAGGGTATCGGCTGGGCTCTGAACGAGGAATACTACTTCAGCGACGACGGCACGATGGAGAATTCCACCTTCCTGGACTACCGTATGCCCACCAGCCTTGACCTGCCCATGATTGACACGGTAATCGTCGAGGTTGCCAACCCCGGACATCCCTACGGAGTCAGAGGCGTCGGCGAGGTCTCCATAGTCCCTCCCATGGGCGCGGTAGCCAACGCCATCTACGACGCCACCGGGGTCCGCATGATTGGGCTTCCGATGTCGCCCGGCACGGTGGTCAAGGCACTCGAGTCCTCTTCCGCATAGGGAGTCATATCAGGGAGAAAGATAATGCTGCCCAAGCCCGTCAAAGACGAATATCGCCGCTCCACCTCCGTTTCGTCCCAGACGAACGTCGAGATGCCGATGCGCGACGGGGTCATACTCCGCGCCGACGTGTACCGTCCGGCGGGCGCAGGACGCCACCCGGTACTTCTGCAGCGCATTCCTTACGGGAAGCACACCCCGCGCTACCGCAGTTTGTATCTCGACCCCATGCGCGCGCTGGACCGAGGCTATGCTGTCGTAATCCAGGAGGTACGAGGACGGCACGTATCCGATGGCGACTGGTATCCATACGTACATGAGGCTGAGGACGGCTATGATACGATTGACTGGGTTGCGTCCCAGCCCTGGAGCGACGGCAACGTGGGCACGTTCGGCATTTCGTACCACGGAGCGACACAGTGGCTCGCGGCTACGGAGGCCCATCCCGCGCTGAAGGCGATCATTCCCGGCGTCACGTCCGATTCTTACTATGATAGCTGGACCTACCTGGGCGGCGTGTTTCAACTCTTCTGGACAGGCGGCTGGGCCGCAGCCTTCGCGCTGGACGACCTGGGAGGCAGAGCAGCCCGCGACAGCGACGCGATGGCATTACTGCGGGAGTGGCGACGAGACTCTCACTCGATGGCGAATCATCTGCCGTTGGACGATATGCCCGGGCTGAGACAGGTCGCCGACTACTACTACGACTGGCTCGCCCACCCTACCTACGACGACTACTGGAAGGCAATCGCGCCGAGAGAGAAGTTCGATAAGATAACCGTTCCCGCGCTCAACCAGGGCGGATGGTTCGACGGCTTCATCCGCGGCACCCTTCGTTGCTACCAGGGTATGCGTGAGCGCGGCGCCACCGAACTCTCGAGGACGCAGCAGCACCTGGTCGTCGGGCCGTGGCTTCACCAGCCCCTCCCTGACCCCTTCGCCGGGCAGGGTTACTTCGGCGGAGCGGCGTCTGGAGCCGCGATTGACTGGCACGGGATGCAGATCGCCTGGTTCGACCGCTGGTTGCGAGATGAGGACAACGGCGTAGATACCGACCCCAACACGTACATATTCATCATGGGTGCGAATGAATGGCGGGCTGAGGAATCCTGGCCGCCACCGGACGCAGAGCCTATGACTCTCTTCCTACGAAGCGGTGGAAGAGCGAACACTCTCAACGGCGATGGCGCGCTATCGCTGGACGCTCCCAGTGAATCGGAATCGCCCGACAGGTTCACATACGACCCCTCCAACCCCGTACCTACCCACGGCGGGGCGCATCTTGGCGGAATAGTGAGCGTGTTCGAGGTGGGAGTGCAGGACCAGCGAGCTATCGAGGCACGCGAGGATGTGCTGGTATATACCTCAGAACCGCTGGAGCGGGACACCGAGGTGACCGGGCACGTCGAATTGGAACTATGGGCAGTCACGTCTGTCACCGATACCGATTGGACGGCGAAGCTGGTGGACGTTCACCCGGACGGACAGGCGCGTAATGTGTGCGACGGAATCCTCCGCGCAAGCTTCCGCGACTCGCTTGAATCACCGTCCCCGATTCAGTCGGGAGAGGCGTACAATTACAACGTGGACGTGGGGCCAACCGCCATGCTGTTCCGCAAAGACCACCGCATCCGGCTGGAAGTGTCGTCGAGCAACTTCCCGGCATACGCAAGAAACACCGGCTCCCCACATCACCAGTCCTCCGACCTGACTCCGGCTACTCAGACCGTCCTGCACGACGCTAACCACCCGTCACGGCTGACGCTGCCGGTCGTGCGCCGGAATTGAAGGATGTGGTGAGCTAGTCCGCCATGGACTGATGGCTATGAGCCTGGTTAACCACGACGCTGTTTACGCCGTTGAGTCGGGCTTGTTCCAACTCTGAGTCACTGACTCTCTTGCCCTGAGCTTCTATCTCACCCCTCAGTTCTCTGCCCTGAGCTTCTATCTCACCCCTCAGTTCCCTGCCCTGGGTTTCTATCTCACCCCTCAGTTCCCTGCCCAGATCATCTATCTTGGTTTCCAGCCGGCTACTCTGGGAGTTTATCTGCCAGATGAACACGATAGTCGCGGCAAATATGCCTGCCAGAATTGCGCCTACCGACAAGATATCGGGATCCATATCTCTACTCCAATGGCAATTGTCCGCATGGCGGGATGCCAAATCCGGTTGATCAATCAGCTCCGACCGCCGGAACTAGATTGTAGCACAAATGCTCACTCCGCATACCCCGTCAACTCCACGTACCCGCTTCCCTCCACAGGCTGCCCGTCAGCTGTCCCCTCTATCTGCACCGCGCCCTCCCAGTAGCGGACGACGGTATCGAGCTCCTGGTCGCTGATGTATGGCGTAATCTCGATATCCAGGCCCTCACTCGGAATCCGAAAACGCCAGCGTGACGGATACGTACCGCCCAGAGGACTATGCCACTGTGCCAGCACCTCGATATTCACGTCATTGGCGTTTAGCGGAAAATATGAGCCGTCCACAGCGACTAACGTTCCGAGATCGAAGTCATTCGCCTCTCCGTTACGAGGGCGGAGTTGGTAATACATGATGTCCCGTCCGTCGGACAGCTGGAGTGCGAACCAGTCCCAGCCCACATGGTCGTCCGATAGCTGCGCCGAGCTCCACTCCCTGTCGAGCCAGCTAAGTCCGCTGACGGAGTGTGAGCGACCCTCTACCGACACGACCCCGGTCGTCGGCATACGGGTCATGGAATAGTAATAGGACGCCTCACCTGGCCGACTGCCCTTCCGAGCGAATCCACCCTCGCCGTGCAGAACGATGCCCTTCTCCCGCTCCAGAGCGAGGGCGATTTCCACGCCATCGTCGCTGGCGCTCAGGCGCATTGGCAGAACGCCATTGTCGCCCCCCGACGCCGACCAGTCCTCTATCCAGACGCGGAATGGCGACCCTGCCGCTCCAGCCAGGCCCAGCGCGTCGCGGCTGAATCGCTCGAAGGCGTAGAACTCGTCGTTCTCGACATCGGTAAGGGCGAAATGGGCAAAATATATTTGCTCCGTCGCCCATTCCGAACTCCGCGCCGCGCCGCCCGTTCCTACTCCCCGCCTGAAGAAAGTAAGCTCATACCCGAAGCGCCTGCCTTCCGAGGTCTTCAGGTTGCCCGTGTAATACCACCATTCCAGCGCGTACTCAGGATGGGGGCCGTGGTCATCGGGGAAGACGAAGTCGCGCGGTCCGGTGGCAAACTCGAAACCCGAACCATCCATCCTCAGCGCGTCCGAAACGGACAGGCTGGCTCTCACTTCAATGGCCTCGCCCGGCTGCGTGAGCAAATACACAACAGTGCCCAATGCGGCGGTGAGAAGCGCGATACTCACCGCCATGACCAGAAATCGCATTGTCAGCCCGCGTCGAAACATCTCACCTTCACGGTTTCGCCTGATACCTCATTCTATGCTACAATTATGGCATGGATTCAGAACATACGTATAAATCATTATTTATAGCGCAGGCCGACAGTCAACGCGAGAACGCTTTCGTAGCTTCAACGCTGGGAAAACTCTGGGCAACTCTGGATGAAAACCGTCCCAGCCCGACCCTGTGACCCTCCCAGTTAACGCCCAGCACTTTTCTTGGTATTTATAAACTACAGTATATGCCGTATCATCCCCGACTTTGCAAGGGTCCTGAGTAAAGAGGCTTATACCTCTACTCCTCTTGCAGCACCCCGGCTGGCGACGAGCGCGACATTCGGAATGCCGGATACAGCCCCGCAAGCAGAGCCGCGACTACCGCGATGAGCGCCGCCTGGGCCAGCGTTGTCGGATTTACCTGCATCTCCATCGTCCAGCCGAATGCCTTGCGGTTAATCACGAATATGAGCACAGCCGCCTCCACCAGTCCCAGCGGGATGGACAGCAGACCGGCTACCACTCCCATCAGACCGCTCTGCGACGTGAACATCAGCCAGACTTGTCCCCGCGTGAACCCGAGGACGCGCAGGGTGCCGAATTCTACCGAGCGTTCGAGCTGAATTGCCATGAGAGCGCCCAGGACCCCGATGAAGGCAACCAGTACTGCAAGAATTCGGACCACATTCGTAATGGCGAAACTTCTCTCGAAGACCTCCAGCGCCACGGCCTTGAGGTCGGCGTTGGATCGAATGACGACTCCCTGGTCGCTTCCGATAGCGGACTCCAGTCTTGCTATCAGCACGTCCACACTGACACCCTTGGCGGCGTCCACGGCCACGCCGGAATATCTGTCGTCTCCCCAGTGACGCACATAGGCGGCGCGGCTCATCATCACCCTGCCCTTTCCCGTGCTGCCGTAGTCGTAGTATATGCCGGCCACACGGAAGTCTTTATCGCCATCCGCCGTGGACAGACGCACAGTTGAGCCGATGCGCTTGTCGTTCCGGTACGCGAACGGCTCGGAAACCGCTATCGAATTTCCGGTTTGCAACGCGCGCCAGACGAGTGTCGGGTCGCCCTCTTTGAACGACTGGCGCTCCACGAACACTTCGAGGTCAGCGTCGGTCGCAATCAGACGCACTTCCCCCTCGGGCGAGTTTACGAGCGAGTTGCGAACCGTCCTCACACTCCCCACTCCCTCAACGTCTCGGACGCGCTCCAGCGCTCCAGGCGCGAGTTCGAATTCCGACTGGTATGAACGCAGGGAGGCCGGAGAAATGTATATGTCCGAGCCCAGCGAATCGTCCAGCCACCGTTCCACCGTATCTCGGAAGCTGTGCACCATCGTGTCTATGGAGATAGTGACCGATATGGCCACGGCCAGCGCGGCTATCGCGACCGCCGTCCGGCTGATGGAGGCGGAGATTCCGCGCGCCGCCATGCCCCCCAACGCTCCAAACACCAAACTCATAAAGGGCGCCAGGGCACGACTGAAAAGGATCACGCTCGCGGGGGTGAGCAACGCTCCACCCAGGATAAGCGCGGCAAGACCCAAGAAGGAGACCCATAGCGTTCCGGTGGGCAGTAGTACCAATCCGCAGCCAACAACCAGAGCCCCAAGACCCATGACAGAGGCCAGCGGAACAGTCCCTCTGAATCGCGATTCCAGGTGAGAGCGTGACAGGGCTTCCCTCGCAGGAACACGGGTAGCCTCCAGTGCGGGGAGGAAGGCGGCGCCAATCGTGGCCAATACACCTAAGAGAGCGCCCTTGACTACGGTCGAAATCGGTACGGATACTTCCTGGACCGAGGTCACGTAGAACAGATCCGTAATGGTCTGCGTGATTACATCCACAAGTCCTCGTCCGATGACAATTCCGAGCAGCACGCCCAGTACGGAGCTCGCAAGGCCGATGAGCGCTGACTCCGTAAGGACAAGAGTGAATATCTGCTGCCTCGTTACCCCAATGGAGCGGAGCGAACCTATGACCGGACGACGCTGCACGACAGAGAATGTCATGGCGTTATATATCAGGAAAGCGCCGACGATAAGACCCAGCAGGCTGATCATGAAGAGGTTCTGATCGAAGGATGCGGTCAGTTGCTCTACGGCCTCAGACCGGGTAGAAGGCGTCAGAACCGTGGTCTCCGGCGGCAGGGCGGACTCCAGACATTCCAGCAGCAGTTGTCCGGGCTTACCGTCGGGCACGATGAGGTCTATATGGCTCAGATAGCCCTCGGATGAGGTCAGTTCCTGGGCAGTAGATATATCGGTGATGAGCAGGTTTTCGAGAGTCTCGGCGCTCAGGCTGTTTTCCGGCTCGATCAGGCCGACAATCCTGACTCGGCGCTCAATGCCCACTACATCCAGCAGGATAGTGTCTCCTGAAATCAGACCGAGAGAATCCGCAGTTCCCACGGACATCAACACAGTGGAGGGCGTAGTGAGCAATTCGACGACATCGGCCATAGTGTCGCCACTTGGGGCTATACTGATGTATGGGCGGAACTGGGAGTCAGCGAACGGCTCTACTCCAAGAATGCGCAGAACCTGCCCGTTTTCCAAGTAGGCATATCCCTCGACTACGGGAGCGGAATCCCTGATGCCCAAGTCCACGCGCAACTTCGCATAGATGCCTTCGGGCAGTCCTCCGGGACCGCCAAGAACCTGGTGAGTAGCCTTGCCCGATACGGCGTCGCTGGATAGGTCGAACGCGCGCTTGGCGCTCTGGTTGCCAAGGTCTATGGCAACTACGATGGCTACGCCAATGGTGATTCCAAGCACGGATAGCGCCATCTGCCAGGGGTGTCTGAGAAGATGTCGCAGGCCGGACAGCCAGAGCAGCGGAGTCATTTCGCAGCGACCGCATCGAGCCCGGTTGATTCCAGTTCACTTATAGAAGCAACGGCGACGTCAGGCATACGTGTGGGCCCGTTCCACGAGTTGACCATCCACTACCGTAAGCACGCGCTCCGCCATTTCGATAACCGTATCACTGTGAGACACGACGATCATCGTCTTGCCGCTTGACCGGGCGAGTTCGCCCATTAGAGACATGATCGCCATTCCCGTGTCGGCGTCCAGGTTGCCGGTGGGTTCATCGGCGAGGATGACCTTGGGGTCATGGACGAGCGCCCGCGCTATGGCGACACGCTGCTTTTCTCCGCCGGAGAGCCTGTCGGGATAGCTGTCCTGTCGGTCTCCCAGCCCTACTTGCTCAAGGGCCTGGACAACTATCCCGCGCGACTCATTCCTGTCATAACGATTGAGTTGCAGGGGGAGAAGCAAATTTTCACCAATGTTCAGTGTGGGGATCAGATTGAAGAACTGGAAGACGAAGCCTATGTTCCTGCGACGAAACAGCGTCCGCTCCTTCTCCGACAATCTCGTGATGGGAACAGAATCAATCATCACGTCGCCACCTGTCGGCGTGTCAATGCCGCTGATGAGATTGAGAAGAGTGGTCTTGCCCGACCCGCTGGGGCCAGAGAGCGCAACGAACTCCCCTTCACGAACATCCGCGTTCACGCCGCGCAGCACGGAGCGCGTCTCGCCGCCCTCCGTGTAACGCTTGGTCAGGTCGCGTATCTGGACTATGTGATTAGCAGCAGTGGACACAGATGTCGTATCACAGTCAGACATGAGAACTCCGGCTACCCCCAACCCCTAGATTCCCGCCTTCGCGGGAATGACGGATAGCGGTTGGAGCATGGCATCTTCATATGGTTCGGTACTACTCTTCCCCGGTGTAGTCGGCGATACGGGTGGGCGTCAGGCGGAATATGACGGTATCATCGGACTGCTCGCGATACCCTTCCGCGAAAGCGCGGCCATCTTCCTCGCCGTAGTACCTGACCGCCATCGAGAGAACGAGATCATACAGCGGACGTTGGACTTCCTCTACCGACCCATCCAGGATTACCGACCTGTAAGGCGGCTCACGCCAGTCAACGCAGAGCGAGGCTACTGGATTCCGCATGATGTTGCGCCACTTCAGCGTTCTGCGTCCGGTGAACATGTAGGCGGAGCCGTCCTCCCAGTGATACCAGATGGGCGCAGAGCGCGGACTGCCGTCGGCACCAACCGTACTGACGACCGCGACCAATGTCTGGCTGAGGAATTCGTTGATGTGATTGGGGATAGTCGGCATTTTGGAATTCACCTCTCCTGACATGATGCACGATTCGGAACAAGTGTAATCACAGTCCATACTAATCGAAGGCGGCTATGACTTCCTCTTCGATTCTCTGGAACTCTTCCGGTTCGTTGGGAAGCCTTCCGAACATGATCTCGTCCACTCCTGCATCGAATAGTTCCCCGACGCGCTCTATCACGTACCCTGCCGGTCCGGCTACTGTACCCGGGCCTATCGCCTCTACGAAATCTCTGGCTTCAGATTCGTCGTCGGTGAGTCTCATGGGCATGAGAACGGTATGCCTTATCTCTGACGGGTCGCGTCCAACTCGCTCGCAGTGGCGATTCAGGATCTCCGCCTTGCGCTTGTAAAGATCCAAGGACATGCCTCCGTGCCCCCTGGCCGCGAAGCCGTCCACATTGAACACGTCGCCGTACATTGCGAGCGTTCTCAACGTGCGTCTTTCACCCATACCACCGACCATTATGGGAATATGCGATTGCTGGTAGGAACCGGGGGATAAGACTGCGTTGTCCAAACTGTAATAACGTCCTTTGTACGTGACAGGTGAGTCGGACGTGAACAGCATCCTCAATAGAGCGCAGGCTTCCTCCAATCGGTCGGAGCGCTCTCTGACGGAAGGAAACTCCCATCCATACGCCTCATGCTCGCGCTGGAACCATCCGGCGCCTATGGCCAGGGTGAACCTTCCATGCGAGATGTGGTCAATAGTCCCGGCCATCTTCGCCACGAGCCCGGGATTGCGGTAAGTGTTGCCGAGCACCAGGTGTCCCAGCTTGAGCCTGTTGGTAATGGACGCAACCGCCGCCATAGAAGCATAGCCTTCGTAGGCGGCCTCGGACTCGCTTGCACCCGGCCTGTTTGGAGGAACGAAGTGGTCGGCATGATAGACGCTGTGCCAGCGACCCGCCTCCATCGTCTCGACCACAGCGCGAATGTCGTCCCAGCTCGTCAGGTAACAGCTAACCTGAGCTCCGATTTTCATGTGATCCTCCTTGAGGATTTCCGTATTAGACGCCTGCAAGACTGCCAGAGTTTGGGAGACAAATGCTTAGAGACTCGGCGTACAGCTATGTTTCACGCACCGATTCATTTTGCAGAGCGATAGACCTTGCCAGTCGGTACTCCAGGTCGAGGCCACTGGACAGGCTCATATCGAGGCCGTCGGACACGGCTCTCTTGATTGCGGCGGACAGCGCGGGCGATATCTTCGTCAGACTCTCGGCGAGTTCGAGCGACGTTTCTTCCAGTCTGTCTAGTTCCACCACCCGGTGTACAAGACCCGTGTTCAGTGCGGTCCGCGCATCCATAACTTCGTTCGCCAGCAGGACCTTCATCGCCGGCCCTTGCCCTATTGTTCTGGGAAGCGTCTGGCTGCCGCCTGCCGCCGGCACCATCCCCAGGGCCGTTTCCGGCATTCTGAATACTGCGCCCTCGGCTGCGACGCGCAGGTCGCACAGACAGGCTATCTCTACTCCTGAACCGATCACATACCCATGCACCGCGGCAACCAGAGGTTTGTCTATCGAGCCAAACAGTCCCCAAAGATCGCGTTCCCAGCGCACCTGACGCGCAATCACCTGGGACGGAGCCGTGCCGAACTCGGTGAGGTCGGCCCCCGCGCAGAACCCTCTTTCTCCCGCGCCGGATATCAAGACCGAGCGAACATCCGGATCGTCACGTACAGCCTCGAGAGCGGCAAAGAGGTCATCCCGCATCTGGACATTGAAGGCGTTTATGACACCCGGCCTGTTGAGGATAATCCTCCCCACCGCGCCCTCCTTGTGAAATAGTACGGTGGGTTCGTCAGACATCATTGGCCCCGATACGTCGGGTTGCGTCTTTCGAGGAAGGACGATATTCCTTCGCTTCTGTCCTGGGTGGACTGGAGCAGGAAACTGAGATCGGCCTCGAGGCGCAGACCTTGGTCCAATGTTCCGTCCATGCCGTTCAACACAGCTTCCTTGAGGTAACGCAGCGCGATTGGGCCGTGTCCAGCAATGAGGGTGGCGAGTTCCATAGCTCGCTCGGATGTCTTTCCCTGACCAACCACCTCGTTCACAAGCCCAATTTCCAGCGCCTCGGAAGCAGCGACGCACCTGCCCGTCAGCAACATATCCATAGCCCTCGAACGTCCGATGAGCCTGGGAAGGCGCTGAGTCCCCCCGTCCCGTGGCATTGCGCCGTTGAGCACCTGTGTCATAGCGAAAGTGGAGCCACTGTCCGCGATGCGCAGGTCGCAGGCGAGAGCAATTTCCAGACCCTGGTCCTGAGCTCTGCCCCGGACAGCGCATACGACCGGTTTCTCTATATCCGAAATCGTCTGGGCAATCCTGACTTGACCGGGCAGAGGATCGGCGCTCAGCGCGGCCTCCCCCACTTCGGGCGACGCGCCCAGGCAGAAATCATTGCCGTCCGAGCGCAAGACTACAACCCAGACATCGTCGCGCTGACGGACTTCGGTCGCAACTTCACTAAGAGAGTACACAGAGTCGAAACCGACCAATCCACCGGGGTTCGAAGGCGCGATGGTAATGGTCGCGATATGATCAGACGTTTCGAGTTGGACAGTCATAGGCGTAAATTGCCTCTCCGGTCCGCCATGTACGGCGTAATGGAAAGTGAGACTACTTGAGTTGAATCACCACTTGGCGGGAGTCGCCGACTCCATCGCTCTCGGTGGTGACGTAGGGATGATCGGACAGCGCGAGGTGGACTATCCTGCGCTCGTTGGGAGGCATCGGCTCCAGCGCGATGGCTCGTCCAGTATCGGCGACACGACCGGCCACTCGATGAGCCATGTTGGTGAGTGACTGGTGGCGTCGCTCCTGGTAGCCTTCCACGTCAATCATTACATTGACGCGCTCACCGGTCCTGTGGCTCACGATGTACTTGACCATGAACTGAATCGTATTGAGAGTCTCCCCCTTCCGCCCTATCAGAAGACCGGCGTCGTCGCCCTCAATCTCGAAGATGGGGCCTTCCAGGGATTCGTTGTACAACTGCTTGAGCGCAAGGGTGGCGTCCACTTCCATCATCGAAAGTAGCGATTGCAGGACTTCCGAGGTGATGGTTACGCTGTCGGGCCGATCATCGTCGAGAAGCGTAACGCGGACAACTGCGGGTTCTGCGCCTATACCGAGGATACCCGACTTCCCCCGGCTAACGACGGCGATTTCTACGTCGCTGCGTTCGGCGTCTAGCTCCTTTAGAGCGATTTCTATTGCTTCTTCTACCGTTTTCGCGGACATCTCTATCTCTTGCATCGTTCGTCTCCTCGACGGAAGGAACAGGCGCAGGGACAAGAGCGGCCGTGGCTTCAGCAGCCTCAGTGTCGTCCTCTCCGCGCCTGAACTTGAAAAGATTCATTAGGGGGCCCCAACCAGTGACAAAGCCCTGTATCACCACGCCAACCACGTTGGACACAACCCAGTAAACGGCCAGGCCGCTCGGGAAGTTCAGCGTAAAGAATCCGAACATCACCGGCATCATCCACAGCATCATCCTGTTGGTAGAAGCCTGACGCTCGTCAGCCGTCGGCATAGTGGTCATCTTCTGCATGACCCACATCGAGACGCCGACCAAGACCGGCATCACGAAGGGAGTGGGATCCGGAAGCGCCAGATCCATCCAGAGGAAATTGCTGTTGATGGGAATAACGCTATGGACGCTGGGCAGCCATACATAGAGGTGCTTCGACAGCCCAACGAGGCTTTCGGGATTGGAGGGAACGGTCTGGATGATGGCCTGGTAAAGCCCAATCCAGATTGGGAACTGTATGAACATGGGGCCCAGGCAGCCGAGAGGATTGACACCATGCTCGCGATAGAGCCGCATCGTCTCCTGTGAGGCCTTCTGCCTGTCGCCCTTGTTACGCTCCTGGATATCCTTCATTAGGGGCTGAAGCGCGCTCATCGCCTTGATCTGCCTGCTCTGCTTTACGGTCAGAGGGACGAGCGCGAGACGCACCAGCAGCGTAAAGGCAATGATGGCTATGCCGAAGTTCAGGAACGACCACGAATATAGCAGCACCAGCCCGTTTATCATGGGCTGGATGATAATCAGGTTCCAAGTGTCAATTATAACGCTGAGAAATTCCAAGCCGCGCCTCTACTTCAACATGCCTTAGCCCTGTCACGAGGGTGTGGATCGTCCTCGTTGGTCTTGACTATCCATTCCTCGTCCGGATTCCCGTTGGGCTTTATCCTCAGGGCCATTATAGAGTGGTCGGTTGCAGCGAAGTATATCAGGTCGCCGGACGCCTCGAGTGAAGTTCGGATGTCCGAGCCTATCCTGCAGGCTGCCTGCTGTGTACCGTTCTTTTCCAAGAGGGCAATCTTAGAATCCCCGCCGTCGGCCACCGGAACGGCAATCAGGTCGTTTATGATAGCGGGCGTGCCGATAAGCTGTCCCTCACTGAAATACTTCCAAATCAAGTCTCCTGTATCTGCCTCCAGTGCGTAGAGAGCTCCATCCAGAGACGGCGCGTAAACGACGCCGTCTTGTACCAGTGGAGCTGCCCAATACCACCGAGTCGCATCTGGGAACTTCCACTTCAGAATCCCTGTTTCAGAATCCAGAGCGTAGAGGTTGCTGTCAAACCCGCCGAATATCACGAGTCCGTCATAAACCGCAACTCCTGAAGCGACGGCGCCGCCAGTCCGATACTTCCATTTCTCGCTTCCGTCGTCCACATTTACGGCATAGACATAGTGATCCAGGGAACCGAAATACACTACCCCGTTCGACACAGTTGGCGAAGACCAGATAGGACCTGCGTGGTTGTATTCCCAAACGGGATCTCCCTCTGTCAAATCCACAGCATAAAGGACATTTTCCGACCTATCAGAAGATCCTGCCGCACCCGTTCCCACAAGGGCCAAATTGCCCGAAACCACCGGCCCGCCTACTATTCGACCAGCCAGGCGTTCCTGCCATTTTATTCCTCCACCCAATGAGCTATAGGCATATAGAACCCCATCATAACCGCCTACAAGAATGGTGGCATCGGCGCCGGGAACAGTAATGTCGCCAAAAACGGCGGGAGAACCATAGATTCCTTTATCGGCATCTTCCTGTGTGGGCAATTCAAATCGCCAGAAGATAGCGCCGTCATCCTTTCCCAGTGCCATGACTTCGCCCTGCATGGTCCCAATGAACAGAGTGTCATCGCTGACCGTTCCGGCAGACCATCCCTCGGGCCGTCTCACTACGTCACACCCAACCAGTACCAACACAGCGGCCGAGGCCAGAATGAACAAGACCAACTTGCAGCCTCGCCCGGTATTCGCATTTGCCATTTGTGAATTTTCCGTAACTGGGATGCCGAGTCAGGGGCATCCGCGCGATTTCCTATGTTTAGAGTATGGACTATGGAACAGGGTCATATCCACTGCTGCCGAGCGGGTTGCAGCGTCCAAGTCGTTTCAGAGTCAGCCACGACCCGCGAAGGAAGCCATATCTTGAAATGGCCTCATACGAGTAGTTGGAACAACTGGGGCTATGCCTGCACAGTCCGGGCAGATATGGAGAAACCGCCAGTTGATAGAATTTTATGGCTGCCAGAGCGGGACTTCTCATCGGCGCATATCTCCCTGCCGCGTCTCATCCGGTTTTCGGTTCCAGGACCCCGGAGCGGGCGAGCAGCCTGTCCAATGAGCGTTTCAGCGCCCAGTAGTCCGCTGTCCGCGCACCCTGGCGAGCAATGACCACGATATCCCAACCTTCCTGCACGGACGCCCTCACCGCCGCCGACTTCAATCTCCTCTTTATCTTGTTACGAGTGACAGCGTTCCCCAGACGCTTGCTGACGGAAAAGCCGAATCTAGTCGCGCCTGAATCATTGGCGCGAGCTATCAGCACCAGCCTTCTATCAACCCGGCTCTTGCCGAGACGCCTGGCCAATGCAAAGTCGCTGGACTTTCTCAGACGGCGCGCCCGCTGCATAGGTCTCGGGGTAGCTCCCTGCCAAGGGCAGAATACGCGATTCGCGATAAATCGGGCGGAAATAGTTGTGGTTAATCAAACGCTCAGCTTATGCCGACCCTTGAACATTCTCCTCTTGAGAACGTTCCGGCCTGCTTTGGTACGCATTCGTGTTCTGAAGCCGTGCACCCTGGCACGTCGTCTCTTCTTCGGCTGATAAGTTCTCTTAGGCATCTAAACTCAACCTCTCAAACACAAGAATTATAGTGATTGGCTGAAATGAGTGTCAATTTGATTGAACGCTTAACCCAACCCCTGCGCCCGAACGTATCTAATTCCTAGGCCTTAGCTGACCTCTGAGGAACACTTTCAGCACACCCTCGTTCGCCGCGCTCGAAAGCCTGCGCTCGACGTTGCCGTCTTTACCAATGAAGAACGTAGTCGGAAGCGAGACTACACTGTAGTCCCTGGCAATCTCGCCGGTTTCATCCAAGCCGTTGGGATATGTAACCCCGACACCCTCCGCAAACGCCCGGACATTTTCCAGCGTATCTGAGATTGCCACACCGAGAAAGACCACATCCTGATCCTCGTATTCCTGGCTCATCCTCTCGAAGAAGGGCATTTCCCATCGGCACGGCGGACACCAGGACGCCCAGAAATTCAGGACTACGACATTGCCCTCGAAGTCAGACAACTTTATCGTCTCGCCACCAAATGTCTCGATTTCAAAGTCGATGGCCTTGCCGGTTTCCCGCGTCGCGCGGGGCTGAATCCTTGCCGGTGTGGGCGCGGGTAGCGCGGTGCTCGTCGGAGCGGGTTTCGCGGTCGCGGTCGGAACGGGTGTCGGCGAAGAAGTTGCGGTAGGAACAGGCGTGGGCGTGGAAGTAGGAACCGGCGTGGCAGTCGGCAACGGTGATGCCGTATGCCCACAGGCGACGCTGGCAAGGACAATCGCGACTATTATGAGTGGCGGGGCGAGGGTCTTCATATTCAAGATTATAGTCTATCTATGGAACCAAGACGAATTCCTGACCTTTTGCCTCTCCTCTTCAATTGATAGAATGGACCAATATTGCACCTTTACAGGAATCCGAGAGTGAAACCCGACCATGACGACACCCTTCCCGCATTTCTGAGATGGTCGGACTATCTGACTGGGAAGACGTGTACGCTCAGGGTCGAACCGGAGGACATCAGAACGCCGGTCAGGCGGCTGGTGTCGGAATATCTGGCGGTCGGAGACGCCAGCCGGTTGGTTTCTGACCGGCGTCTGCTGCCGGACTCTTCGGACGTATTTCAGGCGTTGCAGGACGTCACCCTCACACTGTCGGACGACGGAACACCTGGCACTTTGATTCCCGGTACGGTGCTCAGAAGCGGGCCGCGCGAGTTAAATCCTGATCATACCGCGCCGTGTGAGACAGTCCTTCTGAGCGATTCCTACGTTCACCTGCTGGAGGTATCCATAGACCGCAGCGAAACCGGGTACACCAGAAACTGGACGGGCTTCAATCGGAGACGATGGGACCGAAACAGCGACCGATTCGAGCGGTTCGTCGAAGGCGCGACGGGCTTCGGGCATGAGTCCGAACTCGATTTCCTCCGTTTGGTGGCAAAGGAGATATGGAACAGCCCATTCGAGAATTACTCCCGCTTCACCGGACGAAGAATACCTTACAAAACTGCCGATGAGACTCTTCTGAACATAATCGAAGGACGCGGGGCAATCTGCTCTGAGAAAGTACAGGCGCTCAAGTTCATCACCGATATGCGCGGCCTGGAGTCAAGTTACGTCTTCGCAGGACCGGACGCCTTGGGGAAACTTCCCGGCGACGATCTACGACGCTTGCTGGAAACGTTCGATTTCAGGGGATCGCGGCACATAATGCGATTCTGGCAGCATCTGGCGCTGGAATATGTGATCGAAGAACAGCACATACTCGTTGACGCTACCAACGGCAACATACCGTTTCTGTTCCTGGGCGGGCCGGAGTGTGAAGCGCTCCTTGACTCCGACTTTCCAAGACCGCTGCCCGTGAGGATGGGAACATATTCCGAGAACTTCTACTATCACCGGGCCCCGGACGATCTTGCGCTGGACTTGTGCTACGCCATGGAAAATTACATACCGGAGATTGATCTGGTGCAGGTATTCGACAACGAACTCGGCCTTGTCATAACTCCCGAATTTCTTGTTGCTCCGGTCCCATACAAGACGGACGAGGAATTCCAGGAGATGAACGCGCTCTACGAACGGCTCGCCGCTCCCAACGACCTGGAAGTGGATGTCCGCTCCGACTGGCGTTTAGACGGTCCCCAGGGAGAGTCATTCTACGCGCGTGAACCCGAGGCAGCGGACGCCATTCTCGACTCTCACGACCACCTGCTGGAACGCTACGACCTGTTCGAGGGCTTTGGGCACCAGATGGGCCTGGCAATCCTGAAACTGTAGAGACAGCCGTGAATCATCCACCGAATGAACAGCGCCAGCTCCAACTTCTCGCATCCGCGGTGGATGCCGCGCGACAGACCTCCTTCTGGCGTCGGAAGCTGGGAAACGGGCCTATCAACTCGCTTTCCGACTTCGAGCGGCTTCCCTTAGTGGAGGCGCGCGAATACCGGCAACAGAGGTTCGCCGACCTGGTGACAAACCCCGAAGAGATTGACTGGATACCGGGGCCATGGTTGGGTCAGTCTCCCGACCATGCGCCGGTCGCCGAAGGTGTATCCCAAGCGCGCCTGAGAGTCAGGATACTGCGGGAGGCTCTGTCACCAGTCGTTCCCAAAGACGTTGATGAGCCAAGCGCGGTGATTGCGTCCACGTTCGACAATCGCTACTTCGGAGCGGAGATGTGCGCCGTCTTCGTCCGCATGGGCATACCGGCCCATCTGGTCAGCGACAGCGGCACGGACCGATTCGGCGAACTCGTAAGCAAATTCGAGCCGGACATAGTGGCGCTGCTGTCCGACCGGCTCGACGCCGATGATCTGCCAACCTCCGTTCGGAGCGTCGTCACCGTTGGGGCGGGAACTGTCCCGAAAGGCATTCCTTTTCTGGATCTGTACGTTTGCAATGAGTTCGGAGTCCTTGGCAGTAAGAGCGACGGAGGAGAGTACAACTTGGCCCATGACGCCTTCTATTTCGAGACATCCTCCGAAGGCGCTCTGGTTGTGACTCCGTATTTTTCCCGTGTCCAACCCATAGTCAGACTGGACACCGGCGATACGGCTACTTTCGACCTATCCAATCAGTCCGCGCATCCACTTTCCCCGATAGCAAGCTCCTCTTGCATGGATGAGAGCCGCTCTACCAAGAATAACTGACAACTGATAACTAAATACTAAAGACTGGACTGTGATAGATTTGTTCACATGAATCCCACAGAGTTCGACCGTCTGATACAGACTCAGGCCAACCAGGCGCTGAGCGTTCCAAGCACGCCCGCATACGTGTACTCCGAAGCCGCATTGCGAGCGATGTCGCAGCAGGCCGCCCTCATCGCGGAACGGGCGGGCTGCGAACTGCTCTACACACTCAAGGCCTGCGCACTGGTCCCTGTTCTCGAAACGCTTTCCTCTCACGTACACGGATTCGCCGCGAGCTCCGTATTCGAGGCCCGAATCGCCGACAGCGTCAGGCGTTCCGGTCAATCCCTGCACTGCTACTCCCCGGCATATTCCCCCGACGACATTGAATCCACACTGGCCTTAGCCGACTATATGTCCCTGAATTCGACATTTCAGTTCGATGTTGCGTCGGCGCTCAAGTCAGGAACCACTTCACTAGGCGTAAGGCTGAACCCCGAACTGTCCTTCGTCCCCGACCCCAGGTACGATCCTTCCAGGCCGGGTTCGAAACTTGGCGTACCCCTGTCCGGCCTTGAGAAAATCGTTCGTATGCCCGATGGCCTGGAAGGGGTGCATATCCACAACAACTGCGAGTCGAATGATCTGTCTCAATTGGCCCAAAGTTCAGAGGCGGTATCGGATACTCTCAAACGCATCGACAACCTGCGCTGGGTGAATCTGGGTGGAGGGTACTATCTCGGTCCAGAGATGGATACTTCACCACTTGAGCAAGTTGTGGGAAGACTCCGTTCGGACTACTGTGTCAAGGTGTTCATCGAGCCCGGCACGGCCCTGGTCCAGCAGGCGGGATTCCTGGTAGCGGAGGCTTTGGACGTGTTCCCTAACGACGGGACAGACATCGTAGTTCTGGATACGTCCACAAGCCATATGCCGGAAGTTTTCGAGTACCAGTACACTCCGGCTGTCATCCGCCCGGAGGCGGACGAAGGCAACCCAACAAGACTTGCCGGTCGAACCTGTCTCGCGGGAGACATATTTGGCGACTACGACTTTCAAGACCCCGTCAGAACCGGAGAACGCATCGCAATCGTGGACGCGGGCGCATACTCACACTCACGCGCCGTTCCTTTCAATGGAATACCGATTCCCAGCGTCTATATCCTGAGAGAAGACGGGACTTTCGACCTGGTTTCAAATTACGGCTACGACGACTTCACCAGCAGGAACGGAGCGATACCAATTGCTGCTTACTGAAAGACAGGTATCCATCGGGCCTAGCCCAGACACCTTTAAGGCAATCCGCTCCGATGTCGCCAGGTTTCTCACACAAGACGAAGTACCCGTGCGCTTCGCCGTCACCAACTACGACGACGGCCCATACCACTGCGAAATAGGCGTGATCGCAGGCGAGCGCCAATACGACGTTTCTCCCCTGTTCGAATTCAGGCGTCGGACCCATGAGTCCCAGGAGCGATTCAATGTGGTTTTCATGGTTCCGACCGGAATCGGAGCGGAGATTGGAGGACACTCGGGAGACGCAACTCCCACCGCGGTCTTGTTCGCGCACATAGCCGACACCTTCATTACTCACCCCAACGTGGTCAACGCCTCGGACATCAATGAGCTTCCCCCCAACGGGCTGTATGTCGAGGGCAGCGTTCTGACCCGCCTGATGATGGGGACGGTCGGACTTCGGCCCGCCAGAGCGAACCGGGTCCTGGTCGCTCTGGATGGAAGCTACAATGAGCGCTATGCCAAGTACACGGTGAACGCCGTGAACGCCGCCCGCGCCACATACGGCCTGAACTGCGCCGGAATAGTAAATGTCGAGCCGCCTATGAAGGTAGTCGGGAGTTACACCGACACTGGACGCGCCTCCGGTTACGTGGAGGGCGTCGCCGGACTACTCGAAACCCTCATAGAGCGGCGCGACAGCTACGACGCAGTGGCATTGGCTTCGGTGGTCGAGGTTCCCGCACACTACCACTATGACTACTTCACCAGTGGAGGCGAGATGATAAATCCCTGGGGCGGCGTTGAGGCTCTTCTCACCCACGCCGTCTCCGCCATACTGGACATACCCACCGCCCATGCGCCCATGATGGAGTCCGACGACATAGCCGCTGTGGACCCGGGTATCGTGGACTCACGAATGGCCGCTGAGATAATATCCATCACCTTCTTGCAGTCGGTGCTGAAGGGCCTTCAGCGCGCTCCCGCTATCGAGACAGACGAGTCCCGGTTCGACAATCCAGGCGTCATCACCGCCGAAGACATATCCTGCCTGGTAATCCCCGACGGATGCCTCGGGCTCCCCACACTCGCGGCGCTGAAGCAGGGTATCCCTGTCATTGCGGTAAGGGAGAACCACAGCCTGATGCGAAACGATCTGGAACGGCTGCCCTGGAAACCCGGACGCTTCTACATGGCCGAAAACTACTGGGAAGCGGCAGGAATAGCCGCCGCTCTCAAAGCAGGACTCAACCCCAACTCGGTCCGCCGACCACTCAATACCCTCCGCTCCTACCAGTGACTACACGCCACACCGCCAATCAACAAACCCCCTCTCCCTCAGGGAGAGGGCTGGGATGAGGGTGATCGGATTGTGAATACACACACCTCTCAGCCCATCCAGCCGATAGCACCGCCATCCACCGAAGAACTCTCGGCCCTGCGCAGTACGATGCTACACTGCCGCCGCTACTTCCCCTCCTATCGGCGCATCTTCCACGACGCCGGAATAACCCACCACCACATCGAATCCGACGACCCGCTGGAAGTCCTCAGAAGCCTCCCGGTAATCGGCGTGGACGAACTGCACAGGATAAGCATGGAATCGGTCGGCGGGATTGACACAATCGTTGACACCGAAACATCCTCTGGAACGACAAGCGGCGGAAAGATCCGGTTCATCTCATACGAAGACGACGCCACCGAGCATAGGTTCCTGGCCGGACTGCTAAGAACCTGCGGCATTGGCCCCGATGACAGGGTAGCCTGCCTGGACACCGACCCGGCAGCGGTGATGATTTCCTTCCCTCGTGCCTGCGAACTCGTCCCGACGGCCGAGTCGTACTGCGTCAGCACCGGGGCCGGATTCGAGAGATCGCTTCAGCTTCTCAGCCGACTCGAACCCACAGCACTGGTCAGCGTGCCTTCGATTATCGAAAGAATCCTTGACGCCTCCCGCGAATCGCGCTCGCCCATCCCAGACTCGATACGCAGGGTGATCTACATAGGCGAAGGAATGGACGCTGCGCTCAGAAGGCGCGTCCAGGTGGCGCTCGGCGCAGAGGTGTTCTCATATTACGGCTCCAGCGAGACTTCCGCGCTGGGAATCGAGTGCGCCGCCCACGCCGGAATCCACCTGTTCGGCTCCCGAACCCTCTTTGAGGTGGAAAGAGGAGGGAATGCCCCCGACCATGGCGAATTGATAGTCACCACGCTCGTCCAGAGAGCGCTGCCCCTACTCAGGTACAGACTGGGCGATCTTGTCAGGTTGAGGCCCGGCGCCTGCGTCTGCGGACTCGACGATCCGCGCATTGACGTGCTTGGCCGTTCGGAGATGTTCGCCTCGATCCTGGGATCGAAGATTCACCACCACTCGATACACGAAAGCCTGGTGCGGGCGGGCCTCAGTGGGCCTCTCCAGATAGTCCTGAAAAACGAGCAGGTCTCAGAGCAGATGAGACTGAGGGTAGCGGACCGGAACTCTCACATCGAAGGCCGTCTGCTGTCTGCCCTGCTGGCCGACCACCAGGACGTGGAGTTTCTGCACGACAGCGGCCTGCTCGATATACGCATGGAATTCCGGCCCGTCACCGATCTGCTCCAGGACAGAAAGGCCAACAGGATCACGGACCTCCGTTGATCTGGCTAAAAGCCTCTTACCAATGAACCGACTCCGCGCCAGGTTGTGTTAGAATTTCAAGACATACCATCCCGCGCCCGGAACCGGCGCGGGTTTGTTGACTAGATTCCATACGAAAGGAGGCTCCCGAAGTGGACATCAAGATTTACGCCAGGAACCTCGATCTCAACCCGAATGCCGAGGACTACGTTCAGAAGAAGTTCAGCCGAGTCTTCCGGCACCTGCCCAACATGGACGACGCCAAACTCGAAGTCTCACGCCGCTCCTCGCGCTCTGCCGGGGAGCGGGTCCATGCCCAGATGACCCTCAAGATCGGCGGCTACACCCTGCGAGGACAGGAGAGTGGTGTCAACCTATTCGCCGCCGTGGACTCCGTAACCGACATAGTGGACCGGCAGATCCGCCGCTTCAAAGGCAAGGTGTATCGCTCACGGAAAGGCAGGAGAGACCGCGCCGGAGTGCGCGACATTCCCCTGGACGCCATCATCGAAATGCCCGAATCCGCCGAAGAGGAAGCCATAGAAGACATCGGAGAAGTCGTTCGCACCAAGCGTTTCGCCATGACACCCATGTCCGTCGAAGACGCCATACTCCAGATGGAGATGCTCGGACACAACTTCTTCCTCTTCTTCAACACCGACACCGACGAGTACAACGTCGCCTACCGCCGCAACGACGGCGACTACGGCCTCATCGAACCCGAACTCGTCTAACCACCCTTGAGATTGCTAACCAACAGATCCCCTCTCCCTCAAGGGAGAGGGCTAGAGCCTGCCCCGTACTCCGATACGGGGGTGAGGGTGACATCACCACAACCTGAACACCTCCTCGGAGACCCAAATTGACCACACTCCGCGAACTCGACCCCCGCATCGCCGACGCTATCGAGAGCGAAAACCGCAGGCAGCGCGAGAACATCAACCTCATAGCGTCCGAGAACTACGCCAGCCGAGCCATCATGGAGGCCCAGGGGTCTGTCTTCACCAACAAATATGCCGAGGGCTACCCTGGAAGGCGTTACTACGGCGGATGCGAGTTCGTGGACGTGGTTGAGCAGCTCGCCATAGACAGAGCGAAGGAACTCTTCGGCGCCGAACACGCCAACGTCCAGCCCCACGCGGGCGCGCAGGCGAACATGGCCGCCTACTTCGCGGCCCTCCAGCCCGGCGACACCGTTATGGGACTGGGACTCGATCACGGCGGACACCTCACACACGGCAGTCCGGTCAACTTCTCCTCCAAGCTCTACAACTTCGTCTCATACAGCGTGGACAGGGAGCTTGAAACCATAGACTACGACGAGGTCGAGAGGCTGGCAAAGGAAAGTCGTCCCAAGCTCATAGTCACCGGCGCCACCGCCTACACCCGCACCATAGACTTCACGCGCTTCCGACAGATAGCTGACGATGTAGGCGCCAGGCTCATGGTGGACATGGCCCACATCGCCGGACTCGTTGCCGCCGGAGAGCACCCCTCACCCATCGGAGATGCCCAGATAGTTACCTCCACCACTCATAAGACGCTCCGAGGCCCACGCGGCGGCCTGATCCTTAGCGACGCCGACTACGCCCGAGCGATCAACAGCGCAGTCTTCCCCAACGCCCAGGGCGGCCCCATGGAGCATACCATCGCAGCGAAAGCCGTCGCCTTCGCCGAAGCGATGACCGAAGAGTTCATCCAGTACCAGCGACAGGTCAGGGCCAACGCCGTCGTCCTGGCCGACACCCTGGCGGATGGTGGCCTCCGCCTCGTCGCGGGCGGCACCGACAACCACATGACCCTCGTTGACCTCCGTCCCCTCGACGTCACCGGCAGACAGGCAGAAGAAGCGCTCGGCAGGGCCAACATCGTAGTCAACCGAAACGCCATCCCCTACGATCCCAAGCCCCCCAGGACCGCCAGCGGTGTCCGTCTCGGCACCCCCGCCATAACCAGCCGTGGCTTCAAAGAAGAAGACACCCGCCGCGTCGGTCAACTCATCCTCGAAGTCCTCCAGGACATCGGCAGCAAGTCCACCCAGTCCCGGGTCCGTGACCAGGTCATAGAAATGACCAAATCCTTCCCCATCCCGGGCATAGACTACTGACCTTCAACTAATCACTGACAACTCCGCCATGAAAATCGTCACCGCCGACCAGATGCGAGAAATAGAGGCCCGCGCCGAAGCTGCCGGAGTTTCCACCGACACCCTCATGGAGAACGCCGGACTCGCGGTCGCACGCGCTGCGCGTCGTGTCTCCGGCCCCCTAACCGGTGTCCCTATCCTCGCCCTCATCGGCCCGGGCAACAACGGAGCCGACGGCTTGGTAACCGCCCGCCACCTCCAGAGATGGGGTGCGACCGTCACCGCCTACATCTGCCGTGAGCGATCCATCCCCGACCCCAAGCTGGACTCCGCAGTCGCCGCTGGTGTAAGCGTCATATCCGCCTCCGACGACCCCGGCCTCTCCCGCCTTAAATCCACGCTGGATAC
Source organism: Dehalococcoidia bacterium (assembly GCA_009838465.1). Classification (GTDB taxonomy): domain Bacteria; phylum Chloroflexota; class Dehalococcoidia; order Lucifugimonadales; family UBA1123; genus VXRN01. The sequence goes on along the minus strand of VXRN01000059.1, from coordinate 33,359 downwards.
GTCACACCTGGCGATAGACGCCATACTCGGAACAGGCCGCGCCAGACCCATCGAAGGCGCGTTCAGAGACATCCTCGCCGACCTGCAGGATGCCAGATCACGCAATCCCAGGCTCCGCCTGCTCGCCATGGACCTCCCCACCGGCCTCAACTCCGACACCGGCGACGTGGATCCCGCCTGCGTCCCCTCCGACATCACAGTCTCACTCGGCTACCCCAAGCGCGGACACCTTACCTTCCCGGGCGCCGACTACACCGGCGTGCTTGAAGTCGCGGACATCGGCATCCCGCCCAGCCTCGACTCCGACGTAACCCTCGACCTCATTAACCGCGATTGGGCAGCCAACGTGCTACCAGCGCGCCCCTCCAACTCCCACAAGGGAACATACGGACGCGCCATGATAGTCGCAGGCTCGCGCAACTTTCTGGGTGCGGCGTACCTTGCCGCGAGTGCGGCAGGTCGTGTCGGAGCCGGACTCGTTACCATAGCCATCCCCGAAAGCCTCGTCCCCTCCGTAGCTTCCAAGGCCATCGAGCCAACTTTCCTGCCACTGCCCGAAGCCGGCCCGGGAATAGTTGCCAATAACGCCGCTCACCTCATCCTCGACTCTCTGAACGGATACAGTTCGCTGCTCCTCGTCTGCGGGCTCGGACAGGCCGCAGAGACCCGCCAGGTTGTCGAGGAACTCTTGCTCACGGACGCCTCGCTTCCGCCAACCGTAGTGGACGCCGACGGCCTCAACACCCTAGCCCGGATCCCCGACTGGTGGAAACTCTGGCCCACCGACGCCATCTTCACCCCCCATCCGGGCGAGATGGCCCGCCTGACCAGCATGAGTGCACGCAATGACCGCATCGCAATCGCACGCGAGTCCGCATCCGCTTGGAAGAAGACCGTCATTCTCAAGGGCGCGTACACAGTCGCCTCCGCCCCAAATGGCGATGCCATGCTCTCCCCTTATTCCAACCCCGGGCTCGCCACCGCCGGCACCGGTGACGTCCTCGCGGGCGCAATCGTCGGCCTTCTCTCCCAGGGGGTGTCCATAGCCGACGCCGCCTCGCTCGGCGTGTACCTGCACGGCGAAGCCGGAGAGCGAGCCAGGACCAAACTCGGCGACACAGGAATGTTGGCAAGCGACCTCCTCCCCCAACTACCCAGAATCATCAGGGACACTCGCCAAACACAAACCATCGCTCCCTGAAGAAACGCCTTTCCGCTTCGCGCCAGACGCCAGACCTCTGCTAACTTTCGAGAGGGATAGAGCGTTATCAGAAACAGAGCCAATTCTGCATTAGTGAAAACTTGAGAGGCGGGAATTGACTCTCTTCTACAAAGTCCGAACCACTCAGGAATCAGTCTCCAACCAACTGCAAAGGAAGAGTCATAACAGCGCTTATGAGAATCCTGGATAGCCTCAAGTCATGGAAACTATGGACCGCCCTGGTCATTGTGGTCGCCGCCGGAGCGGCTGGATATTACGGTTACTCTCAGTGGTCCGGCTCCGGGGCTGAGGAAGAGGCGGGCCAAACCCAGCTCGTTCCCATTACTCTCGGCAACCTGGTGAACGATGTAAGCGTACCAGGAACGATCACCTACACGACCCGCGAGACACTCACCTTCGGACAGCAGGGATTCGTCTCCGACGTTTCGGTATCTGAGGGTGATGCGGTGTCCGCTGGCGACGCGCTTGCCACGCTAGATACCGAGACCGTCGCAAACCTGGAGAGGGCCATCGCCCAGGCGCGTAATGACGTGCGCGACGCTGAGGACTCGCTCGAAGAGGCCAGGAACCCCTACACCCCGGTCCAGATTGCCCAGGCCGAATCTGACGTGGCGAATGCCCGCCAGAATTTACAGAAGACCGAAGAAGAACTCAGCAAGCTTGGTGTCGTCTCACCCACGGACCTGGCACAGGCCCGCCTGGATATATTGAATACCCAGTCTGACCTCGATACCGCCAGGGAGGCCAGGGCCGAGTTGAACGCTCCCACGTTTCAAGAACTTGCAAAGGCCAGGGCGGACGTCACCGACGCCCGCGTCGCGCTGCAAGAAGCGAAGGATGCGCTCGATGCCCTCCTCAATCCTATTGACGATGACATCGCGGATGAAATCGCAGGCTACGAATCTGATATAGAATCGGCGGAAGAAAACCTGACAAGCGCCCGCTTCGACCTTCAGACGGCGGAGCGCAACGCCGAGGAGAAGATCCAAGACGCACTCGACGCACTCGACACGGCCCAGGAAGAGTACAACGCGCTCTTCGACAAGTGGCTCGGCATGGACGTGTCTGAAGAATCCGGCCGGTCGCCCGACGACATATTCGCGACCCACGGCATCGAGTTGGAGAGCGTCTTCAGAAGGCCGCAGATACAGCCATTGCGCTCGAACGTCGGTCGAATCATTCCCGACGACGACCCGGCCACTCCCTGGGACGAAGTCGTCGTATTCTCTTGGGTGATTCTCTACCCCGGCCAGTTCCAGGTAGATTGTGGCGATTCGAGTTCGGGTGCCGGCCTGTTGTGCATCCGCGACGAGTTCGAGGACACCTTCGATTCCATAAGGGAACAGGCATCTAATCTCGAAACGATACGGAGTGACGAGTCCGAAAAGACAAGAAAGGCCGAGGTCGCCGTCTCCAATGCCGAAGAGACTCTGGCGCTGAAGCGTGATGCCCTGGAAGACTACCTAGCCGACGTCAACGCCGAGCCGGACCAACTGCTGGTCGAGTCCAAAGAGCGAGCGATTGAGGCCGCCCAAGCCGACCTGCTCGACGCCGAGTCCGCTCTGGCCGACCTGACGCAGATCGCCGAGAGCGATATTCAACTCGCCGACCATGAGATAGAGCTGGCCGAAGCCAGGCTCGCCGAATCCGAAGAGTCCCTCGCCGACCTGCTTACCGACCCTGATCCCGTTGATACGATGGTCAGGCAGACCGCGGTTCGCCTCGCTCGTGAGTCTCTCGCTGAAGTCGAAGCGACCCTGGAAGAATACAGCGCCGTTGACCAACTGGAGATCGAATTACGGCAGGCCGAGTTGGTCTCAGCAAGGGCCACGCTCGAGACTGCCGTCGCCGACCTGGAACGCGCCACGCTGCGCGCTCCATTCGACGGAATCGTGGTCGCCGTGAACATCGAACCCGATCAGCAGGTCAACGCGAACACGCAAGCCATCGAGATCGCAGATCCGTCCATCGTGGAGGTGAGCGGTTCAGTTGACGAGATAGACGTCCTGTTCTTGCAAGTAGGCGCCCAGGCATATGTAACACTGGAAGCCCTGGCCAACCAGGCTCTGCCTGGGACAGTCTCCTCCATCGCCAGCATCGGCGCTTCCCAGCAGGGCGTGGTCACCTACCCCGTCACGATCCGCGTGGACTCCTCCGAAATCGGCCAGGTGCCCGAGGGACTCAGCGCCACCGCCCAGGTCATCATCCGAGAGAGGAACAACGTGGCTCTTATACCGCTCCAGGCTCTCTACGGCACAGTGCAGTCCCCAACGGTGAGAGTGGTGAGCGGCAACGACATAATCGAGCGGGAAGTCAGTCTCGGAATTAGCGATGACTTCTGGATCGTTGTCGAAGATGGCCTGGAAGAAGGAGAGACTATCAGCATGGAGGTGGTCGGCAGCGACACGAGCCAGTTCGGAGGCATCGGCGCGACATTCCGCGCGGTCGGAGGATTCGGTGGGACTAGAGGAAGACCGCCCGGACAGGGCGGCGGCTCTCGCTAGGTTCTGTTCACGATGACACCACTCGAGACTATAAAGACTGCCATCTCTTCTCTCGGCGCGAACAAGCTCCGATCAGGACTCGCCCTTCTCGGCATCGTCATAGGCGTCACTGCCGTAATCACGCTCATGTCCATCGGTCGCGGTACGACGGAACAGATCACCGGAATCATACAGGGACTGGGAACGAATCTCCTCTTTGTTCAGCCAGAGGGAGACGGAGCCCAGCTCACCCTTGGAGACGCCGACGCGCTCGTTGATCCCGTTTACGCTCCGACCGTACTCGCCGCCGCGCCGGAGATCCGCGCCTTCGCGACACTGTCCGCGGGCCACGAGAGTACCTCCGGCCAGGTAGTCGGCGTAACTCCCGAGTACCTGGCCGCCAGGAATCTCGCTCTCGCCAGCGGGATGTTCATAAAATTCCCCCACGTTGATAACCGGGACGAGGTTATCGTGCTCGGCTCCAACGTTGCCGAACAGCTCTTCGGGAACCGCGATCCCATTGGCGAGTATGTACGTCTGAACGCTCGGCGGTTCCGAGTGGTAGGTCTTCTGGAGAGCCAGGGCGGGGGTGGGTTCGGCACCTTCGATACGCAGGTACTTATCCCGATTACCACCGCCTACTACCGTCTCAGCGGTGAGCGCACGACTACCGGAGACATCGCGGTCAACCTCATCAACGTCCAGGTCAGGGACATCGAGGAAATTGACAGAAGCATCGAGGAAACGAGCGGAGTGCTCCGCCTCCGCCACCGCATCGCCGAAGAAGACGACTTCACCGTTATCAGCCAGCAGAGCACCATCGAGACGCTGGAAGAGACGACGAACACGCTGGTCGTCTTTCTCGGAGTCATCGCGGGCATTTCCCTGCTCGTGGGCGGCATTGGCATTATGAACATCATGCTCGTTTCGGTTACAGAGCGGACCCGTGAGATCGGCATCCGCAGGGCGATGGGCGCAAAGCGGCGTGACATCCTCTTTCAGTTCGTAGCAGAGGCCGCCGCGCTCAGCATAGGCGGCGGTCTCTTGGGAGCGGGCCTGGGATTCTGGATGTCCAACGCCCTGGATGGCAGTACTATGGGAACCCAGACCTTCACGACCAGTTTTGGAACAGAGTTCGCCGCGCTTGCCCTCGTCGTATCAGCCGGTATCGGACTGTTCTTCGGCATCTATCCCGCCATCCGAGCATCGAGACTCCACCCGATAGACGCCCTGAGATATGAGTAAAGAGAGGCGCATATGAGAGGGATTCTGATTACATTGGCGGGAGTGATGATTCTCTCGATTGGTGTCGCCTGCGGGACGGCGGACGAAGAAAACGCGCCTGCCGCCGCTCAGGTCGCAGACCTGTCCCAGTTCCCGACGCCCACCCGATCTCAGGCACAGCCTAGGCCAACCCCGCCATCCCCAGCCGCCCAGTCCCGACCGAGCACAAATGAAGTGAGCGGCACCGAAGAAGCGCCCATGACCCAGGAGGAGATACAGCAACTCCGACAGCAAATGCAGAGCGGCCAGCTTAGTGAAGAGGAGGCCCAACGTGCAATCCAGCGGCTACGCGCCCAATTCGGGGGAGGACAGGGCGGTCCCTTCGGCGGGGATGCCGGCAGCGTGGCATTCGGCCCCATCGAAAGCGTGACAGAGGACACCATCACTGTGAAAACCGAACTCGCGTCGGTAACGGCCTCAGTGGGAGAAGACACAAACATCAGAATCACTTCGCTCCTGGATCACACGGCGCTGACCGCCGGCGCCCAGGTCAGGGTGGTCAGCGAGCGCGCCGAGGGCAGCACCCTCGCCAGGGTGATAACCATCATCCCCGAAGGACAGGACGCATTCGGCGGCAGACAAGGTGGCCAGGGTGGATTCGGCGCAGGCCAAGGCATATTCGGCGGCGGTCAGGGCGGACTCGGCACAGGCCAGGGCGCCGTTGGGCCTCGCGCTCTCTCTGGCACGGTCGAAGATGTAACCGACACCGGCTTCCTGCTTGAAACCCAGCAGGGCCCCCTGCCCGTTGATATGGACGACGAGTCCGTCGTCATCCAGACACATCAGGGAACTATTGACGACCTCGAGATCGGGATGCTCGTCAGGGTCTTAGGGCCCGCCGACGAGGACGGCAGGATAGATGCCCGGACAGTCGCCGCCACGCCGGAAGGACTTGAAGACTTTCCCGGCTTCGGCGGTGGCAATCGCGGAGGCGCGAGAGGACTCGGCGGCGGCAATTGATCTCCTTCCATCAAACGTATTACTGCGACCACTTTCCTGTTAGTTCCGGTCTTTTCTTCATGCCTACCTCTTTGACGATTACCCCACGTCGTGAAATAATGGACGCCGTACTAGAAGGTACGTGATCCCCTCTCCCTCAAGGGTGAGGGTGATATGCCAGTAAGAGGTATGCACATGGCGGATGCTGACATTGGAATTATCCCCGCCGACACGATGATCGGCGCTCGCCTATCCGACGCCGACCTCCTCGAAATGTACCGCCAGATGACCCTCGTCCGCATCCTGGACGAACGCATCTGGATGCTCAACCGCCAGGGCAAGGCTGCCATCGTCGCCTCCTCGCAGGGACACGAGGCCGGGCAGATTGGCAGCGTATCCGCTCTGCAGAAGGGCAAGGACCAGTTCTACATCTACTACCGCGACCTCGCCGTGATGCTCATGCTCGGCATGACCCCCGTAGAGATAATGTCCGGATTCCTGGCCAAGGAGGGAGAACCCCTCAGCGGAGCGCGGCAGTTTCCCACTCACGGCGCCTATCCCAGCATTGGACTATTCAACATATCCAACGTCGTCGGCACGCACATTCCGCAGGCAGTCGGCGCCGCCCTCTCCAACAGGATGCGCGGCGATGACGGCATCGTCATCGCCTATTTCGGCGACGGCGCCTCCAGCGTCGGCGACTGCCACGAGGCAATGAACTTCGCCGCTATTCACGACCTGCCCGTCATCTTCTTCTGCGAAAACAACAAGTACGCCATCTCCGTTCCAGTTTCAAAGCAGATGGCGGTCGAGAGCATCGCCTCCCGCGCCGAGGGTTACGGTATGCCCGGCATCGAGGTGGACGGCTGCGACATCGTAGCCGTGTACGAGGCTACATCCGAGGCAGCCCGGCGCGCCCGCTCCGGTCAGGGCCCCACGCTCATTGAGGCTCACGTCGAGCGTTACCTGCCACACACCTCCGACGATGACGACACTCGCTACCGCCCCCAGGAGGAACTCGAGGAGGCCCGCAAGCGCGACCCTCTCAAGATACTCTCCGAGCAGCTCCGCGACATCGGCGTCCTGACCGACGAACTAGAAGAAGAATTCAAGCGCGACGCTCGCGTCATAGTCAACGAGGCCACCGACATAGTCGAGTCCGCCCCATACCCGGAAGTCAACGACTTCTACAAACACGTTTATGCCTGACGACCCCTATGCAGGCGGAATGACAGTGCATCCTGGGCGAACCTAATCCTGAGCATCCCAACATCCTGTAAATCCTGATTCTGACAGTAACCGGAGGCAGAACCATCGCTGAGCTAAGTGTCATAGAAGCCGTCCGAGACGCCATGCGCGATGAGATGCGCCGCGACGAGAGCATCTTCGTCATGGGCGAAGACATCGGCGCGCGTGGAGGTGTGTTCCTCGCCACCGACGGGTTCCTCGATGAATTCGGCGAGGCTCGCGTCATAGACACCCCGCTCGCCGAGTCCTCCATCGCCGCCATCGCCATCGGCGCTGCCATGAACGGTATGCGTCCCATCGCCGAGATCGAATTCGCCGACTTCATCTGGCCCACCATCAACCAGATTGTAGGCGAGGCCGCACGCATACGCTACGGCACCAACGGCAAGGTGAACGTTCCGATGGTACTCCGAGCTCCCCAGGGAGGCGGAGTTCGAGGTGCGCTCTATCACTCCCAGAGCGTCGAGGCCTTCTTCGCTCACACTCCAGGCTTGAAGGTCGTCACTCCCGCCACCCCATATGACGCCAAGGGACTTCTCAAGTCCGCCATCCGGGACGACGACCCTGTCGTCTTCCTCGAACACAAGCGCACATACCGCCTCGTGCGCGGCGTAGTCCCCGACGGGGACTACACCGTCCCGATAGGAGAAGCTGACGTCAAGATGGAAGGGGAGGATGTAAGCGTCATAACCTACGGACTCATGGTGCATCACTGCATCGAGGCCGCCCGCGAGCTTCAGTCCGAGGGCATCAGCGCGGAAGTAGTTGACCTTCGCACCGTCCGCCCCATAGACACTCGCACCGTCCTCGACTCCGTTCGCAAGACCGGCAAGGCGCTCATAGTACACGAAGACACCAAGGCCGGCGGCATCGGAGCCGAGGTCGCGGGCATTGTCAGCGAAGAAGCGTTCGAGTACCTAGACGGCCCCGTAACGCGCCTCGCCGGCCCCGAGGTTCCCGCCATGCCCTTCGCCCCCACCCTTGAGGCCGAATTCATGCTCGACTCCACAAAAATATCCGCCGCCATAAGAAAACTAGCCGAATACTAAGAGAATATCCCGAAGCCTAGCATTGAGGACAAGTGTCAAGGATAGGATAGCCTCCTCTCCCTCGATGGAGAGGATTGAGGTGAGGGTGAAATTCTCCCAGCTGGGTATCGAGACAATTACTAATAACTGACAACTGAGAACTAAAAATGATCATCGAACTGCCCCACGTCGGGGAATCCGTAACCGAAGGCGTCATCGGAAAGTGGCTCAAGGCCGTCGGCGACCGTGTCGAACGTTATGACCCACTTGTCGAGGTCGTCACCGACAAGGTCAACATGGAGATGCCGTCGCCGGCCACCGGCACTCTTACTGCCATCCTCGTCGAGGAGGGCGCGACCATCCCCATGGGCACCCCCATAGCCGAAATGGACGCCGAAGGCAGCGGTCCTGCTCCAGCAATTACTCCAGCTCAGACCGAAGTTGCAGCCGAGCCGTCCACGGACAGAATAGGAACGCTGCTCAAAGACGTTGCCCCCGTCGGCCCCACCGGCTCCGGAGGACCGATCTCCGCCGACAAGCCCGCCGATTCACCCCAGCCCCGACGCACCCGCCGACGCTACTCACCCGCCGTCCTCAGGCTCGCCGACGAGCGCGACGTTGACCTCGACCAGATCCAAGGCACCGGTCTCAATGGACGTGTGACTCTCAAGGATGTCCGCAACTTCCTGAAGACTCAACCCGAATCCACGCAGCCGGCCGTCCAAACCGCTCCTATATCGGACGACGACGAGCGCGTATCCCTCAGCCCCGTCCGACGCATGATAGCCGAGAACATGGTCAAGAGTGCGTCTCAGATTCCCCAGGCCTGGACGCTCGTAGAGGTGGATGTCAGCGGACTTGTGTCCCGCCGTCGCGCTGTCCGCGACGACTTCCAGTTGCGAGAGGGAATCAACATCACCTATCTGCCGTTCATGATGAAGGCCGTCGCCGAGTCCCTCAAAGAAAACCCGCTGCTCAACTCCTCCTGGGACGACGACTCCATCATCTACAAGCGCCGGATCAACATCGGCATAGCCGCCGCCGGACGCGACGGACTCGTAGTCCCCGTCGTCCACGACGCCGATACCTTCAGCGTCGCCGGACTCGCCCGCAAGATAGCCGACCTCACCGACCGTGCCCGCCGTGGCGCCCTCACACTCGACGACGTTCAGGGCGGCACGTTCACCCTAAACAACACCGGCGCGCTCGGATCGGTCCTCAGCCAGCCCCTCGTCAACTTCCCGCAGGCCGCCATCCTCACCACCGAGGCTATCGTCCGCCGTCCGGTCATCATCGGCGACGGCATAGCCATCCGCTCCATGATGAACCTCTGCATGAGCTTCGACCACCGCATCATGGACGGCGCTGAGGCCAGCGCCTTCATCAACTCAGTCAAGGCCCGCATCGAAGCCGTCGGCCCCGACACCGGCCTGTACTGAGCGCCCTGACTACTCCACGATCCTGTCCTTGATCACGTCCTCATCGAACTCGATCCCAAGGCCCGGTCCCGTCGGAGGTGTGATGAAGCCGTTCTCGAATACCAGTGGCTCCTTGAATATAGTCTTATGCAGCGGACCCTGGTTCGCCTCCTGAATCATGAAGTTGGGCGAGCACGTGTCCACCTGGATGGCCGCCGCTGCCGCCACAGGCCCGCACGCCATGTGAGGCGCGATCACCGCATAGTGCGCCTCCGCGATGCTCGCTATCTTCTTCGCCTCCATGATCCCGCCACACTGTCCCACGTCCAGTTGGATGATCTGCGCCGCCTGCTTCTCCAAAAGGTTCGAGAACTCGTACTTCGTGACGAGCCGTTCGCCCGTCGCAATCGGTATGCTCGTGTGCGCCGCCACCCGCGCCATCTCCTCGACATTCTCCAACGGCACCGGCTCCTCGAACCAGAACGGGTGATAGGGCTCCAGAAAGTCGGCGACCCTTATCGCGCTGTACGTCGTCAGCTGACCATGTGTGCCGATCCCAACCTCCATGTTGTTCCCCACCGCGTTGCGGATGCTCTCGAAAATCTTCGCCGCGTGCTCTATCTCCCATAATGGTATGTCGCGCGGTATCGGCCAGAGCGGCGTGAACGGGTCCAGCTTGCACGCCGTGTTGCCCTCTTCCAGCAGCTGTACCGCGATCTCCCCAGCACGTTCCGGATTCTCCCTGAATCCGCCCTCCGGCATGTAGGCGTAGGCGCGCAGTTTCTCGTGATACTGACCGCCCAGGAGATTGTAGATCGGCTGGTTCACCGCCTTTCCCACGATGTCCCACAGCGCCATCTCAATGCCGCTCAGCACCGGCGTCGCCTGCAGGCTTGGATGCCGGAAGTCGTGCCTCGCCGAGTACATACGGTCCCAGATCAGCTCGATGTTGAACGGGTTCTGTCCGATGACGAACATCCCGGCCATCTCTTCTATAAGCCCTATCTGCGACTTCAGGTCGCCCAGCCTGTCCGAGTACGTATTGCCCGTGATGCGCTCTCCTAGTCCCGTTATCCCCTCGTCCGTCTCTATCTGGATGAACAGCAGATACCGTCCGCCCCTGTACGGCGGTTCGTTCTCCACTACCATCGTCTTCACGTCCGTAACCTTCATCAGTAGCCCTCCTTGCTGGTACTTTGATCCCCTCTCCCTTGACGGGAGAGGGCTAGGGTGAGGGTGAACATGCGCCTGACTCCGATAATGCGCCGCCTCCCCCAACTTTAGGTTGACGACGCGCATTGTACAGCGATTCCGCTCTCTGCGAATCACTTACCGGACGGCTGGTATATAATCCGACGCGACAGAGACAGACTAAGCAGAGAATCCTATGAGGAATCCCCTCTCCCTTGACGGGAGAGGGCTAGGGTGAGGGTGATTACGTTGCAGGCCAGGCACTACGTGACAATGGCCGGGGCTGCAACGAATTCTTCGAAATCGTCTCAGAGAGAATAGGAACATTGATAATCGCCGTAATTGGTGAGAGCAACGCCCGTCCCCACATAGCTGAACTTGCCGAAGAGGTGGGACGCGAACTGGCCCGCCGCAGGATAGATCTCGTATGCGGAGGCATGGATGGCGTAATGGAGGCCGCTTGCCGCGGAGCCAAGTCCGAAGGCGGCAGGACCATAGCAATCCTCGCCGGCAGCGACCCGCAACAGGCTAACGACTACGTTGACTTCCCCATCCTCACCGGCCTTGGATACGCGCGCAACGTCATAGTCGTCAAGACCGGCATGGCCGTAATCGCCGTAGGAGGAGCCTACGGCACCCTGTCCGAAATAGGCCACGCGCTCGCAGAGGACATCCCCGTCATCGGCCTCGAGACCTGGACCCTCACCCGCTCCGGAGAACCCCCGGACGCCGCTATCACAATCGCCTCCGACCCCACCGACGCAGTAGAGAAGGCCGTCCGCGCCGCCGAAGACCGCCTCCGGGCATTCGAGCGCAGCCGCCTCAGTTCAGGGTAGGCCCGACTCGGCAGCTATGTATTACCATAACGTCGCGTAAGACAGATCCTGCAGTCCTTAATCCATCTATGCTTGTGACGCCCGGATTCCCACAGATCCAGACAACTGGATTGTCGCTTGGCTCCACAATAGCCCTTGTACACACCCTTCCTCACAGCAGTCCCGTGCAAGTTTGTGTATCCCAACGACGTTGACTGACAGACAACTTTCACATTCAATCTGATTGAAGCGTCGCTGACGCTGATGCGAGAGAGGGACTCGGGCTACTCGCCCGTACTGCCTTTCTCATTCTCTTTATGATCCTATTCTGGGATCCGATTCCACTTGTCTTCATCAATGAATAGGTCGAATCGTGGCAATTCGATATACTCCCCCTAAGCCCGAGCCCCCTGTGCCCCCGCCGGCACTGACATCCTCACCGTCGCCCGGCTGCGTCTCGGCGATAGCGCCAGCAACGTCCCCAGTACCATGATCGGCCCCGACGCCCACATCCACCACACCATCGGATTTATCAGCACGCGGAACACCGCCTCGCCGTCTCCCCTGAACTCCGATGGCACTATGTAGAAATCCTCTATCGGAGTGCTGTGTATCGCCCCAATCGTTGACGCTATTCGGAACGATGGGTACTCCGCCCTGAACGGCTCCATGACGCCAAGGTAGTCGTCCCCCGAGTACACCTTGAAGCGGGCGTAGTCCTCCTCCCGGTCGGGGAAAGATGCGTGCTCGGTCCCGATGAACGTGAACCTGTACTCGCCGAGCGTTTCGGTGTCCCCCGGGCTCATCGCGAAGTCCCGCTGCACCGAATAGAACGACGACCCTATCGCGCCCGCCGCCAGCATTATGATGGCCAGATGCACGACGTACCCGCCGTATCTGGGACGGTTCGCCGACAGCAGCCTCACGAAAGCCGTGTGATACGCCTCTCCTCGCCTGTGTCTTATGATAGTCCCGCGTATCCACTCCTGGAGTATGCCCGCAGTCACTATCACACACGTCATGAACGCGATCAGCGCGACGGGACGAGTCACACCTGTCGCATAGAGCGCTACCCCCACGACAAGCGCGGCCAGCGCCGGGTAGCGCAGCATCAGAAGGATGTTGCGCGGCGCAGCCCTCCTCCAGGGCAGCATCGGCCCAACACCCATAAGCAGCACGATCAACAGCAGCATGGGCCCATTGACCCGGTTGAAGAAAGGCTGCCCCACCGTCATCACCGTATCGCTCGCCGCCTCCGAGAATATCGGGAATATCGTCCCCCACAGCGTTACGAACGCCACCGTCAGGAACAGAACGTTCTGGGCCAGGAACGCGCTCTCACGCGACAGAACCGACTCCAGCCTGCCCCTGCTCCTCAGCGTGTCAGACTTCCATATGAACGCCGCGATGGACGCGATCATCGTCGTTGCCATGAACGCCAGAAACAGCCAGCCCATCGAAGACTGCGCGAAGGAATGCACCGACGGCACCGGCCCTCCCCGGTTGATGAACATTCCAAGCTGCGCCATCGTGAACGCGATGATGATTATCACCATGTTCCACATTCGGAACATCCCGCGCCGCTTCTGCACCATGATCGAGTGTACGAACGCGGTCATCGCCAGCCAGGGCATCAGCGCGGAATTCTCCACAGGGTCCCAAGCCCAGTATCCACCCCAGCCGAGTATCGTATAGGCCCACCAGGAGCCGAGCAGAAGTCCGGCTGTCAGAATCAGCCACGAAATCATTCCCCACAGTCGGCCCTGGTCAACCCATTCGTCGTTGCCGCCTTTGTTGGCGAGCATCGCGCCCATCGCTATCGAGAACGGGATCGCCACCGACACCAGCCCCGCCATCTGCAAAGGCGGGTGAATGAACATTCCCATATGCACCAGCAGCGGGTTGATTCCCTCTCCGTCCATGGGAGTGAACGCCTGCCGCGCGAGCGGGTTCGCCAGGAATAGCATCACGCCCAGCAGGAACGACAGCGACAGCGCCATTATCCCCACCGCGTAGGGCGACGTGTAGGGCAGATTCTTGCGTATCGCTGCTATCGCCACCACCGCCATCAGCGCGAATATCACCGCCAGGTACAGCATCGAGCCCGCGTTTCCCGCGTAGAAAGCAACCCAGGTGTACTCTCTCGGCATGGCCAGGCTGCTGTTCTCAGCCACGTACCGGACCGAGAAGTCATTGTTGACGAAGGCGTAGATCAAAGCTCCCGTCGCCACTATCAGCAGCGCCGGGATACTGTACATGCCGAACCGACCGCTCACAAGCAACTCCGGCGAGCCTCGTACCACTCCTAGAAACGATGCCGCCGCCGCGTACAGAGAAACGATGAACGCCAGCGCTAGCGCTATCTGTCCGGCTTCTACTATCACCGCGAACCCTCCCTTTCTGATTCATCGTCGCTGCCGGCATCCGATCCGGTCGCCGCCTCCAGTCTGCGCACATACTCCATACGCTCGGAGTCCTCTATATCGTTCTCATTATCCTGAACCTGCTCCGAGATCCTCCTCATCCATCGGAGCGTGAGATACAGGGACGCTATCGCCAGCGCGAACGCCAGCGGAGGCACTATCCAAGCCGCGATGCCGAACCCGGCCGACGGCGGTTCCATCAGTACGCTCGGCCCGTACCTCTCCACGAAGAAGTCCTTTATCTCCCGCTCCGACCATCCCAGGGCCAGCTTTTCGTCCACTATCGCGCGCATCTGCACCGCAAGCGGATTCTGGCTCTGGTCAATGGACTCCCCCGGGCACACCGGACACATGAGGCTCTTGTTCAACTCCGAAGCCCTGCGCTCCGCCTCCGGCACACCGGGGGCAGTGGTGGTAACACATCCATGCGCCAACGCCATAGCCGTTATCAATGCGAGAGGCAAGACTCCCCAGCGAACGTACCGCTTCACATCCTGCTCTATCCTGTACATTCCCATATCCTGCACATCCTGGTTCAGACAACCCATTATAACCGCCGCGCTCCAAAAACAGGTAGGAATCCAACTGACAACTGATAACTAATGACTAAGAACTAAAAGCTGATATAATCTGCGGCGTTGAAGTCACAAACTCAGGAGCGCCTCATGTCTCTTCTAATCATTGCGTCGGACAGTCCCGGCGCGGGCAAGACCGCCACCACTCTGGCTATGGCGCAGATTTCTAACGAGAATGGCGTGGGCGCTTCGGCCTTCAAGCCCTTCGCACTCACGGACAACGACCCGGATCAGGCGGTTTTCGCCGCTCTCGTCAATCCCGCACCCGACGGTTGGCCGATACAAATTGCCGATTCGGGACCCACGCGCGACGATATAGCTGCCGCCGCACATCCCCTGTCCATAGCGGCTGCGGGCGACGATCCGGTGATTGTCGAAATACCCAGCGAGATAGACCCGGGCGGAATCGCCGAACTTGCCGACGCCTGGGATGCGACGGTTTTGCTCGTCGCCGCGTACCGCCGCGATCTGCGCGCATCCGACTTGAGCGAGTGGCAATCCGCTCTGGGTGATAGGTTCGCGGGCGTTCTGGTCAACGGAATCACCCGCTACCTCGGAACCGAAGCCAACGATTACCTGATTCCCTCACTTGAAGAGGCCGGATTGCCGCTTGTCGGGATTATCCCCGAAGACAGGTTCATGCTCTCGCTCTCGGTCGAGGAAATACGCGCCGGTCTGAACGGTCGCTACGTCGTAGATGAAGGCGACTTGAATGCCCCCATCGAGTGGTTCCAGGTTGGCGGAATGAGTCTCGATCCGGGCGAACTCCGTTTCGGCCTCTACGACAACAACGCCGTCGTCGTGCGCGGAGACCGTCCCGATATACAGATGTCCGCGCTCAACTCATCAGTCTCGTGCCTTGTACTGACCGGCGGCCTCGAGCCCATCGAGTACATAACCTACGAGGCGGGCGAGGAAGAGGTGCCTGTAATGGTAGTCGAGACCGACACCGACTCTACGATGTCCGCTCTGAACGAAGTGACGACGAGCGCGCGAATGAACAGCGCGGCAAAGGCCGCTCGCTTCGCCGAACTGCTCGGGACGCACGCCAAAGACCTGCCCGGGCTTTTATCCGCCGCAAGCTAATCCCCTCTCCCTCAGGGAGAGGGTGATTTCACTACTCTAGGCTGTCCGGGAATTCGCCCGCGAAAAGGTCGCCTTCCTCAGGCCACTCGTCCTTCGGCATCTCGTAGTATGCCTCAATCTCATTGCCGTCCGGGTCGGTGAAATAGACCCCAAGCGAAATGCCGTGATCGCCCACACTCTGCACGTTAACGTCGTTCGATTTCATCCGGGCGTACAGCTCCTTCAGGTCGTCGAAAGACTCCATCTCCCACGCGAAGTGGAACAGGCCGACCCTGTTCTTCTCCGGCCCGGGGGCGTCCGGCCCGACGGGAACCAGCGCCAGTTCGTGCGAAGAGCTGTCAACCGCGCTCATGAACGTCATCTGGCCCGGTCTCTTATTCGTTACGTGCAGCCCCAGAATGTCCGAGTAGAACCGCTCCGACTTCTCAAGGTCCCTGACCCTGATGACAAGATGACCAAGTTGCTTCGGCTTTACCATGATCCGTCCTCCTCCGTGCCCTCTATCCGAGGGAGAGATATCCTCATGCTCTGAGTGTAGCGTCGCTTACGCCCTCGGTCAATTTGCATCTTCGGGTTAGCGGGGTCTTTCATAGTCTTTCTCGGTTTCGCCTGGTACTTCATTCTGTGCTACAATACTGGCATGGATTTAGAACATACGTATAAAGCCTTGTTTATAGAGCGGGCGAACGGACGACAAAAGAAACTTTTCGTAGCTTCAACGCTGGGAAAACTCTGGGCAACGCTGGATGAAAACCGTCCCAGCCCGACCCTGTGACCCTACCAGTTAACGCCCAGCACTTTCCTGCGTATCTATAAACTACAATATATGTCGTACTGTCCGCCGACTTTGCCAAAGGTCCTGGGAATCGGGGCAGGAGGCTTTTCACCATGCTGTATGGGCGGATATGAATAACTACTGGCTGATAGGCGGTGGAGCGATACTGGGGATATTGATCGTAGCCAGTATTGTCGTCGCCGTCTTGCAGAGCGAGGCCGAATTCGCCCCCGGCTCCCCGGAGGCCGCCGTCCAAGCCTACCTGCGCGGCCTCGACGATGACGACTTTCAGGCGGTACACGACGCGCTGTCTCCCGAACTCCAGGACAGATGCTCAATCGAGGATATGTTCGGCAGGAGATACGTCAGCCAGCGGCGGTCCGCATTGGAAGACAAGCGAATCACGTTCGAAGGCGCGAGAAAGCTCAATGACATCACCTTCGTGACAGTCAGGATAGTTGAGATGCACAGCGACGGACTGTTCGGCCCGTCGGGCTTCGATTATGATGAGACCTTCGCCCTGGAACAATTCGACGGACACTGGAAGTTCTCCGAAAACCCATGGCCGCGCTTCGATTGCGCGTGGCCCCCACCAGAGTAGTCTAGAACCGTAAGGCCGTGAGATCTGACATCATACACTGTCAGTTCTACTATGATAGCAAGGTGAAATCTTGGGCATTCTGGACATCATTCCCACCCTGATACCTCTCGCGATCGTAGGTGGAATTGCATACGCCATCTACGCATGGCGCAAACGCGCGCTGGACTCCGACGCCAACCATGACCCCGGAATGGGGACGCTGAAGCGGCTCTACTTCTACGGCATATCGTTCGCCGCCCTTATGACGCTCGTGGCCGGAATATCGCTCGCTGTGCAGAGCTTGCTGAACGTTCTGTTCGACGGAGCGGCGTTCTCACTCTCATCCAACGAGCTCGCCTGGGGGCTGTCGCTGCTAATCGTCGCACTGCCGATATGGTTCTTCCACTGGCGATTCATCCTGCGAAGCGTCGCCGCCATGCCGGTCGAAAGTCGCTCGATAATCAGGAAGGTGTACATCTACCTGACGCTGGGCGTCGCGCTCGGCTTCCTGGCCGCCGTCTCATACGAGATTCTCAAATGGGCCATGAGAGCGGGCGAGTTCCCGGAATTCAGCCTCGCCTCCATCCTGCCCTGGGCGATGATCTGGGGATACCACTGGCAGATTGAGTCCGCCGAGGGCCAGCGCTCAATGGAAACTCGCGGAATCCGTAGGCTCTACCTGTACGCTGCGTCGTTGGTGGGCGGAGGTATGTTCGCCGTCGGCGTCGGCGCCATGGTCCACACCCTGCTCCAGGATGGGTACTCGGCCCTGTTCCTGACCCAGGTGACGATTTCCGACCAGGCCGGTGTGGCGCGCGAGTCACTGCGAACCGACTTGTCCATCGCCATAGTTGGCGGGGCGATGTACTGGACACACTGGCACAGGTTCGCTCTCGACGACAGGAATTCTATTCTGCGCTGGATAGCCCTGTTCATAGCGTCCGTGGGCGGCGCGGCAACCGCGCTGGGAAGCGTCGGCGTGATGGCATCCACAACGCTGTCCTGGCTCCTCGGCGGCGCGAACGAACGCGCCGCGCTGCACTTCGAGGATATGCCCGGCGTCCTGGTAGTCGCATCTGCCGGTGTTATCGCCTGGGCACTGTTCAGACGACGTATGCTCATAGAGGCCGTAGGCGAATACGCCACTCCCGTCCGGCGAATCTACGACCACCTCATGGCCGCGTTCGGACTCACGGCCCTCTCAGGCGCGTCCTTCGTGATCTTCAATACCGCGCTGGCGACCTTCGCCGAAGCCCTGAGTGTCTCCATCACCGACAGCGACGCATGGCGTTCGCCGGTAGCAGCCATACTCGCCATGCTTCTCATAGGTGTTCCAGTTTGGGGATACTACTGGCGACGCCTGCGGCTGGCCTACGCCACTGACTCCGAATCAGAGGCCACGGCGCTCTCGCACAGGGTTTACATATTCGCTATACTCGGCGCGGGCGCTCTGGCCTTCCTGGGCGGGGGAGGAGGGACGCTGTTCGTCATCCTGCGCGACCTTCTGGACGCCGCTCTGTCCGTGGAAACTCTGCGTGACCTCACGCCCGCAATCGGGTTCGCCCTCACGTCTGCGCTCTTCCTCCCGTACCACTGGGCCATCTACCGTGCCGACCAAGCCTACCAGCCCGACGAATCAGAGCCGAGTGCCGTCAGTAAGCGCGTGACCATTCTCGTCGCAGACGGCGATTCCGCGCTCACTCAGACCATCGAGGACGCCCTCGGCTACCCCATCCGCCAAGCACACTGGTCCGACCCGGAAGCATTCGCCCCGACGCTGGACGAAGAACAAGCGGCCCGAATCGCTGACGAAATATCCCAGTCCAGCGGCTCCAATGTCCTGCTCATCCCGCACGAGGTCGCCGGACTGAAAGTCATCTCTTACGACTGAAACCGACCCAACTACCAGTTAGTGAACGCGCCGTCATTGCGCCGTAGCTGCGGAGGCCAGCCGTTCAGAGGCGCGGGGTTGGCTTTTGCAAAATCTTCGTCGAAGTCGACGCCGAGGCCGGGCCTGTCGGCGGGAGTCCATGAGTAGCCGTCGGCCCACTCTATCTGCACCGGGAAGAGGTCGGTGGCGAAGCTGCCGGGACGCTTGGGCATCTCCTGTACGCCCACGTTCGTCGAGGCCATGCACAGGTTCACGCACGCCGCCGCGCTCACCGGGCCGAGCGGATTGTGGGGCACGATGTCAATGTAGTGCGTCTCCGCCATGTGGGTAATCTTGAGAGCCTCCGTCAGACCTCCGGCTATGCACAGGTCTATCCGAGCGTAGCTGATGAGTTCTTCCTCTATCACCTCTCGGAACGACCACTTGGACGCCCACTGCTCACCGACCGCTAAGGGCAGAGATACATGCCGCGCCAGCGTGCGGTAGCTGGCTGGGTTCTCCGACCTCAGCGCGTCCTCTATGAAGAACGGATTGTAAGGCTCCAGCGCGCGGCACATCGTAACGAAGTGGGCGGTGTCCAGGCGCGTGTGAGCATCGAAGCAGAGCTGTATATCGGGGCCAACGGCCTCCCTCACCATTGCAAACTGCTCTTCAGCCATGCGGATGGACTCGACCGGCTCCAGAAGCGCGGGCTGACCGAGGGGATCGCTCGCGCTACGGTACTCCAGGATGCCACCGGTCTCGGGCTGTCCCCATCGGACGAACTTCCAGCCGTCCGCAACGGCCTGTTTGGAGTTCTCGACGAGCTCCTCGGTGGTGTGGCCCTGAGTGTGCGGGTAGCAGACGACCTTGTCGCGCACGGGTCCTCCCAGCAGCTTGTACACCGGCATATTGACCGACTTGCCCTTGATGTCCCACAGCGCTATGTCAATCGCGCTTATCGCGCAGCAATAGACTTTGTCCGCCGGAAAGAACCCTCCCCTGAACATCAGCTGCCACAGGCGTTCGGTGCCCCACGGGTCCTGGCCTATGACCGCTTCCGAAAGGTGCATGATCGCCTGCGTTATCGCGCCGCCCCAGTTGCGTATGCCCACTTCGCCCAGGCCGTATATCCCCTCATCCGTCTCCACCTTGACGATGAAGTACGCTCCTCCCTCTCCGTCCCGTACTGAATAAGGCTTTATCGCCGTAACCTTCATCTATCGCTCCTTGAATCGTGAAAGCATCACTCGAATTTCATCGCGCACATTCTACGCCACGCTGACTCAAGGCGATAGCCCTGTATTGCCGACCGGGGGATATTTTCAAAGCTAGCGTCTCCCCAGGACAAAGCCTCTGACCGCGCGGCTGTATCGCTGGTACACCAGTCCCATGGCGAGTAGTAGGACGCCCAGGGTGAGGAACGCAGCCACCCTGTATTCCATGTGCAGCAGAAATACGTCGAACACGAACAGCTTGGCGACCGGGATCGCCAGAAGTCCCATCCCGGCCAGCCTTACCCACCTGGAACGCGCCGCGATTCCCACGCTTATCACTCCCATCGCGTACACTGCCCACAGGACGGTCAACACCAGGTGAGTGGAATTGATGTAAGTGTCATCATTCTTGGCCTCAAGGCTGTCGAAGAAGTGAATCACTTCCTGGCTCAGTGTCCAGAGCGCGACGAAGTTGGCGGCTATGAGCAATGCCGGGAAGACGTAAACCTCCTCCTCGGCAAGGCGGTCTCGCTCTCGCCCAAACCAGAACGCCAGGCCGGATACCAGCGCGAGGACTATCCCGAAGGCAAGGAAGCGAATGTTCAGTACGGGTATGAAAGTCAGCGGATCCAGGTGTGATTCCAGCGCGTCGAAAGCCAGTAGCTTGACGGCCGCCAAGGACAGCAGGCCCAAGCCCGCCCACCTTGCCATCGGCTGTCGTCTCACCAGCCCAACCGACGCTACAACCGAGCCGTAGACCGCCCACAGCACGGTCAACGACAGATGCATTGCGCTGAAGTAGTCGCTTTGGTTCCTGGCCTCAAGACTGTCGAAGTAGTGGATGATTTCCTGGCTCAGCGTCCACAGCGCGACCACATTGGCCGCGATGACCAGGTTTTGGAAGACGTAAGCCTCATACTCGGTAAGGCGGTCTCGCGCTCGCCCGAACCAAAACGCCAGGCCGGACACCAGCGTGAGGACTATCGCAAAGACCAGAAAGCGTATGTTCAGCACGGGTATAAATGACAGTGAGTCCAGATCCACGTTGAAGGCGTCGACCGCCAGTAGCTTCAGCGTCGCAAGGGCCAACAGACCAAGACCTGCCCACCTTGCCATCGGATGGTTTCTCACCAATCCGACCGACGCGACCGCCGAGCCATATACGGCCCACAGCACAGTCAGAGAGAGGAATTTCAGGTTGTCTTGACCTCGGACATACTCGGCATACGGGCGACTGTCGAAGTAGTCAATTATCTCAAGGCTGAACAGCCCCAGCGTGATAAAGTTGGCAATCCCCAACAGGATGGGGGGCGCGAACTTCTCCCCTCGCAGAAGTCCCTCGGCGTCTCGACCGCGCCAGTAGAAGAATCCGGTCATATAGAATGCCGCCACTACAATCGCGACGGTTAGGAAACGCCAGTTGAGAACCGGGATGAACCCGTCCAGGTCCACCCGTATATCGAACAGGAGCAGATGGGC
The DNA here is from genome assembly GCA_009838465.1 of Dehalococcoidia bacterium. Taxonomy (GTDB): domain Bacteria; phylum Chloroflexota; class Dehalococcoidia; order Lucifugimonadales; family UBA1123; genus VXRN01. The sequence continues at coordinate 11,726 of VXRN01000059.1, read as the reverse complement.
CACGGCAAGCGCGAGGACCGCGAGTCCGACCATGCGAGTCTGCCAACGCACCAGGTAGAAGCCCATCCACACGAACATCGCGCCCTGCGCAGCCCAAGCGATGGCTACCGAGTAGCCGTCGAGTTGCAGAGGGAATGCAATCGTGAGGAACACGACAGCAATCCCCAGGGAGAACACCGTCACCCTCGCCGACGTTCCGCTCCGCCTGAAAGCCAGGAGCGCTATCAGACCGTAGAACGCGGAGAGGCTGAAGGCGACCAGTCCGAACCATTCGCTGTATCCGTCCCACAGGATCAAGAATGTCAGGACGAAGTATCCGGTGGCGTTCAGGCTCATCAGACTCAGATCCGCCGGGCCGGGCATACGCCTCCATAGAATATGGAACAGCGGAGTGGCAGCCGCAAACGTGAGAAAGACTCCGGTCAGAACTATCTGAGTCAGCACGGGATCGAAGTCTGGGTAGTATTCCAGCCCGGAGGCGAACAGGCCGTATGAACCTACCAATCCCACCAGTGTGAACCAGCGCCAGTTGCGGAATGTGGATATGCCCAGAATCCCGAGGTCAACCAGCAGGATGTACAGGCCCAGGAGTCGCAGGTCGGACAGTTCCGGCCCCAGCAGCACGGGGGAGATGAACGCACCAACCACTCCCAGCAGGCCGATGACTATTGATTCATAACGCAGCGCGAGCAGAGACGCCACGGTCACCACAACGGCCAGCAGCGCAAAGGCCATATCGGGAGGAATGAGATCGTAGAGTCCGAACGCGGCGTATATGGACAGATACAGGATGGCCGCCCCGCCCGCCGTCACCGGCTGCGCCCAGCGCGGTACCCTCCTCTGAGCGTACTCTCCCCCTCCCAGCAGCGCCAGACCGACCGCGGCGCCTAGAATGACGCGGCCCGCGTCGTTGATCCAGTTATTGTCGAACGCCAGCTTGAGGAAGAACCCGATTCCCAGCACGACCGCGAGCGCGCCCACTATGGCGAACCAGTTCCTGCCCAGGGTCTGCTCCCAGTCTATCCGAACCCATTCCGGCCATTCCGACTCCCGGGACTGTAAGGATTCCGCTCTCCACCCCCCCTCTGCGGCCCCGGGAGCGCCTGCCGTCGCTGGTTCCTTCGGATGCGGCCCTCTCTCCGCACCGCGCACGGGTTCGGGACGGCTTGCCGGCTGCGCCTCCCCGCTTTCGACCTCGGTGGCCGGGGCTGGAGCCGTGGCCCTTCTTCTATCGGCAAGCACATCCTCGAAGATCGGTGCGGAAGGCGTTGGCGGCGTCTCCGCACCAGTTGCCTCCTGTACATCGGGGATACGCTCAGGTTGGGCGGCGGGGCGTCGGCTTCGGCTCTCCAATTCCTCGACGCGACGCTGGAGACGTTGCAGCAGTGCGGCGGCGTGCGCGAGTTCGTTTCGCACCGAGGCCAACTCCGCACGAATTTCGCGGTCATCCTCGGCGCGATCCGGGGACGTAGGCGAGCGTACGTCCCCGGACGTCAGTCTGTACCCACACCCGATGCAGTAGGCGCTGGATGCCTCATTCGCTCTCAGGCATTTGGGGCAGACCGCTTCGTTGGACATTCGGGGTTCCTCATTTAATACGTGGGACGCCCACAAGAGACGCCCCTACGGGACAATGGGCAGGAATGCTACACCTTCCCTACGAGCGACTTCAGCAGATCGCGGGTGCGCGACGCCGATGCCTCAGCATCGTCTCCGGTTGGGAAGATGGACGCCAGGTAGTCCGTCGCTCCCGAGTCGGAGAGTGCCCTGAGCTGCGCCTCGACCTCTGCCTCGTTGCCGATGATCGCCACCTCCGCAGGGCTCTCGACGCCCTCAATGTCCAGCATACGCCGGTAGCTGGGCAGGTTTCCGTAGCGACTGAAGAACCCGGACGCGGCCTCGAATCCGGCCTGCTTGTCGTCGGTCACGCATACCGGCAGACCCACGCATATTCTCGGAGCGGGTCTGCCTGCATCTTCAGCAGCGGAGGTGATTCGGGGAACGATATGTTCGTCTAGGGTTTGGGGGCCTACCATCCAGGTAATCGTACCGCTCGCGCGCTCGCCGGCAATTCTCAGCATACGCGGGGCGAGCGCAGCAATACACACCGTAGGCGGCTTGTCAGTCATACGCTGGATTTCCCCCGTCACGTTGTAGTGCAGACCCTGGAAGTCCACGCTTCCGGTCCGCATGAGCGAGTTGAGAATCGTCAGATACTCATACATGTGTTGAGCCGGAGCGTGAAACGACAGTCCCCAGCGTCCTTCAACGTTCGGCTTGTGCGACAGTCCTATGCCCAGCAGCAGACGACCGCCCGAAGCCGCCTGTGTGGTCAACGCCTGCTGCGCGAGGGCCATGGGGTGCCTCGGATATGTTGGGACAACGGCGGTCCCAAGTTCGATGGCACTTGTCCTGTCGCCAGCAAGCGCGAGCATCGTGAGCGCGTCCACCCCTGCCACCTGCGCCGTCCAGAGCGAGTCGAAGCCGTCGGTCTCCGCTTCTGCCGCCTGCCGAGCCTGTCCCTGAACGGTGTCAGCCGCGCCCATCGTTCCAATGAAATTTCCAATCCTCATTTTCAGCCTCCTGCCGATTCCTGTTCAGCGACCCACTGCCTGGCGGCGGCGCGCGCCGCGTGCCTGTTGGGTGCGTTCATTCCCCGACTTCTCAGGTCAACGGTTGACTCGACGCTGTGCCCTGCGGACGGTCGCCCAGCCATAAGGTTATTCCTGAAGGTATCTATGTCTTTTGCGAACGCGGCCCGCCATCCTGAAGTACGGTCAAACGCGGGAGACGTCTCCAGAACGCCGACCTCGTTGAAGCGGTCCATGAACTGGGTGTCCGCGACAGACTCGCCCTCCCAGATAAACACCCTCTTGTCGTTGCCCAAATTGTACGCGCCTATCAGATTGACGCTCGGCGGCGGACTGCCCTGCCAGATGGTTGCCCAGAGTTCCGGGTCGCGTGCGCGGTCAGACGTCAGTATGGATACAAACAGCATTTCAACTCCTTGAAAGTATGTTTCCCTTCTCGCTCTCTCCGACCACCGAAGCTACCGCAAACTCCTTGGAGTGGCTGAGAGACAGCGCTATGTCCGACAGTCCAAGCCTGTCCGCTCGCACCCGCGCCGTCCCGTGAAGCTCGATTCTTGGGGCCTGTCCCCTTCTCCTGACAACTTCGATGTCGCGCCAGCGCACACCCCGGACACCAGTTCCAAGAGCTTTCATGGTAGCCTCTTTAGCGGCGAACCGGCTCGCGAGTTGCGGCGCGCGTCCACGGCAGTAGGCGGCCTCCCGCTCAGTGTATATCCGGCGCAGGAACCTATCCCCATACCGTTCGTAAACGTGCCGTACCCTGGAGATTTCGATGATGTCAACGCCCGCAATCAGCACTCTTCAGCCTCGATGGTTAAATTTGCGCCGCCTATTATATACCCCATAGCTGTGTATAATACCCCTCAGCAAAGACAATCTCCCGTGTCTGAATACGTACTGGTGAGGTCTCAAATGTCTGCGACGATAATACGCGGTACGCCAATGGCCGAGGAAATCAGGGAGGAGGTGGCTGAGGGAGTGGCCGAGATGCGGTCTAAGCACGGCATCGTACCCGGGCTTGCCGTCGTACTGGTCGGTGACGATCCCGCTTCCTCGGTCTATGTCCGTAACAAGGAGCGCGCCGCGGTGGAAGCGGGAATGGTGTCCGAGATCATCAGGATGTCCACCGCGACGGAGGAGGAGGTCCTGAGCGCAGTCGGTCGCCTGAACTCCGACGCTCGTATTCACGGAACGCTCGTACAGCTTCCGCTGCCCGACCACATATCCGAGAACAAGATCATAGAGTCCATCAACCCAAACAAGGACGTGGATGGGCTACACCCGTTCAACATGGGGCTGCTCATGGCAGGAAGGCCGCGCTTCATACCCGCTACTCCGGGCGGAATTCAGCAGATGCTTATCCGCACAGGATTCGACCCTTCCGGCAAGAATGTCGTCGTACTCGGACGCTCGAATATCGTCGGAAAGCCCATAGCCAACCTGCTCATGCAGCGTTCGGACGGCGCGAACGCCACGGTGACCGTCTGCCACACCCGGACGCGGAATCTGGAGGAAATTACCCGTGATGCGGACATCATAATCGCGGCTATCGGACAGCCTCGCTACCTGAAGGCGGACATGGTGAAGGAGGGCGTGGTGGTGATAGACGTGGGAATCAACCAGATAGACGCTCCAGAGCGCAGGCGCGGCTATCGTCTGGTAGGCGACGTGGACTACCGAGCAGTCAGGGAGAAGGCAGCGGCAATTACACCGGTGCCGGGCGGAGTGGGGCCGATGACGATCGCCATGCTGCTGTCCAACACGCTGAAAGCTGCGCGACTGTTCATGCACCCGCACCTTCGGGACGAGTCCCAAGGCTGAGCGGGCGCCAAGTGAACAGGATTCGCTTTTCCGTGTGGAATGTCTCGCTTATTCTGACCGCCGTGTGCATGGCTATAACAGCCGCGTGCGGGGATAATTCGGAGGGCGATACGCCGCTGAAGATCGGCCTGCTCATGAACTTCAGCAGCGGCTCGGCCGAGGTTTACAGAGACAGACAGCGAGCATTCGACCTAGCTATCAAGCATATCAACGAGGGCGGCGGTGTATTCGGCCTTCCGGTACAGACGGTTGTCGGAGATACGACTGCGGACCCGGAGGTGGCGGTCGAAGAGGCGCGCCGCATGGTAGAGACCGAGCGCGTACACGCCATCGTTGGCCCGAATGCAAGTGCGAACGCGCTTCCAATCGCAGAGAGGGTCACAGGGCCGGGCGGCATTCCGACCGTCGGTTTCTCGGCCACATCACCGATGCTGACTACCGTGGTGGACAATGACTACCTGTTCCGTACTGTACTGTCGGACAGGGCGCAGGGGCCAATACTGGCGCGCGTGACACGCGAGCGGGGCTTCGACAATGTGGGTGTAATATATGTCGACGACGCTTGGGGGCAGGGGCTTTCCAGCACATTCGAGGCGGCCTGGGAGGGCCAGTTAAAGTCCGTGCCTGTCGAACGAGGCCAGACGACATTCGTCTCCGAACTGCGGGAGTCCGCCTCAGAGGGAGCTCAGGCGTTGGTGGTCATGGTCTTCGAAACAGAAGCGGGCATCATAGTGAAAGAGGCGCTGGACAACAAGATTTACGACCAGTTCACCTTCGGCGATGCTGCCAAGAGGCTGAGTATCGTCAAGCTGGCGGGCGGCTCCCGACTAGAGGGAATGTACGGCACAGGCCCCACAACCGCACCGAGCAGCAGTTCGTCGGCGGCGTGGGAGGCCTCCTACATTGACGAATACGGGGAGCTTCCTGTCTTAACTTATGTCAAGGAGACCTATGACGCAACGGTTGTCCTCGCGCTCGCGGCCCAGGCGGCGGGCAAAGTCGAGGGAGCCGCTATAAGAGACCAATTGCGCGCGGTCGGCGGAGCACCGGGCGCAATCGTAATAGCCGGCGCAGAGGGCATTTCCAGGGCACTCAGCATCCTCCAAGACAAAGGAGAAGTGGACTACCAGGGCGCCGCAACTACACTGGACTGGGACGAGAACGGCGACCTGCGCCGCGGCTACGTGGGTGTCTGGCGTTATACACGAGACGAACGCATCGAAGAACTGGACGCGACACTCTTCGAGTAAGGAATCTATAATGTGCGCAGCCTCCAGACACTCCTCACCCCGTAACAGATCGTTCACCGTTCGGTCCATGGAAGAGCGTGATCTGGATCAGACCGCAGAGGTGGAGAAGGACGCATTTCCCTCGCTGTTCCCATCGACATCCTTCCGCCGCGAACTGAATAACAAGATAGCGCACTACCTCGTCGTTACACGCAGTGACGAGGGGCAATCTCCTGACACTTCGCTTCCTCCATTGCCATACACGGAGGAACGGCCCCACAACGGTAAGCCGCTTCTGAATCGTATGGTCAGTGGAGCGACGCGGCGCATCTGGAGACAGAGAAACCCATCCTGGCAGCCAGGAGACGAATTCATAGCGGGATTCGTCGGTGTCTGGCACATGGTGGACGAGGCGCACATCGTCTCGATTGGAGTCAGGACCGAGTACCGCGGACTCGGACTTGGGGAACTGCTACTGCTCGCTGCGATAAAGCAGGCGATTGAATATGAACTCAGGCACGTAACGTTGGAGGTGAGGGTGTCAAATCACGTGGCCCAGAACCTGTACAAGAAGTACGGATTCAAAGAGCGTGGACTACGCAAAGGCTACTATACGGACAACCGTGAGGACGCTCTGATAATGACCACACCCCTCATCCAGACCCAGACATACAAGACCCTCCTGCAAGATCTGACCGCCGTATATGAGAGCCGACGCGCTCCGTCGGAACACCATCCCATCCCCGACTTAGACGGCTGAGGATCGCCTACGCATCAGCGTATCCTCACGGCGAGAGCCAATCGTAGTACACTTGGCGAGCCAACCTGACTAACACTTAAGGCACATGCCACCCATGCTTCACGTCTTTCGCCGTCTCAACTACGCCCATGTCGTTCTCGCGACCGGATTCGCGATGTTGTTCTTCAGCACCGGAACTCGCTTCGCCTTCGGGCTGGCGCTGGTGCCCATGACGGAAGACCTGGGACTGAGCCGGTCCGCGCTGTCGTCGGCGCTAACCCTCTTTATGATCGTATCGGCATTCGCCATGCCAGTAGTGGGTCGGCTGATTGACCGGTACAGCATACGGGTGGTCATGTCGGTGGGCGCGGTCATAAGCGCGCTGGCAATCGGACTGATAGGCAGCGTGAGCGCGGGATGGCAGATATTCCCGCTGTACGGGATCCTCTACGCCGTCGGATTCGCGGCGACCACGGTGGCCCCGGTCAGCGTGCTGATGAGCAGGTGGTTTCCCAACAATCGGGGGCTGGCGTCCAGCGTGGCGATTACCGGGAATGGCACGGGGCAACTTGTAATCATTTCGCTGCTGACATCGTTCCTAGCCTCCATAGGCTGGCGGACGGCGTACACAATAATGGGACTGGTCAATGCGGTTGTAGTCGTCCCTCTGGTTTTGCTGGCAATCCGGTCACACCCCGAAGGACGAGGGGATCAGACAACTCCTGTTGAGAGCGCACCGACGCCCACACTCTCGTTCCGTACCGTACTCATGTCGAGAGATTTCTGGATGCTGATTACGCTGTACGCCGTATGCGGGGCGCAGGACTTCTTCGTGGCGACTCATATAGTCGCCTTCGCTCAGGACCAGGGGGTAAGCCAGATATTCGCGGGCAACATACTGGCGTTCATGGGCCTTGCCGCTCTCCTTGGGGTGCTGCTTTCAGGGGCACTTGCGGACAGGGTGGGAGCGACCTCGCCTACAATGATTTGTTTCCTGATCAGGCTCGGCCTGTTCGCCTTCATTCCGTTCGTGCAGACACCGGTCAGCATAGCGGCGTTCGCGCTGATCTATGGATTCACATTCACAATGACCGCACCGCTGACCGTCGTGTTCGCGGGCAATATCTTCGGGACGACGCGCCTGGGAAGCGTAAGCGGACTGATCAACATGTCGCATCAGATTGCGGGAGGACTGGGGGCGGTGGTGGGGGCGGTAATATTTGACGCGACGGGCAGTTACGACGGAGCGTTCTTCCTGATGCTTGGGCTGACGGTGATTGCAGCAGTCGCTACGCATCTTGTCCGGGAGCGTCCGCAGGTCGTGGTGATGGGCAGTCAGGACAGGAACGGCCCCGCGTGCGCATAGTCATCCAACGTCTTACCCGCTTCCTCTACCTGACGCTTTATTCTGCTAAAGCGAATGAGGGGGAAGTCGCTGCCCAGAATGATCTTGTCCGCGCCGACGAGGTCGGCCACTATGGAGAACACGCTCGGGGAATAGAGGAATGGTGAAGCCGCGGTGTCGAACCACACGCTTTGCAGCGCATCCTTTACCTCGGGCATCAGCGCGTAGAAAGGCAGACCACCGCCCCAGTGGGCGCAGACTATCTTGACGTTCGGGTAAGCGCGGGCGTTTTCGATGAAGCGTAAAGTTACATCAGGGGTCGTATGCCCCTTGCCCTGGTACAGGTGTCCGACGGGCTCAGAAGTGTGAGCAGTGATTATCAGGGCGTGCTCATTCGCCACTTCCAGCAGAGGGCGCATGGTGTCAGCGTCGCTTATGTCGAACCCCTGAGTGTCGGCGTGTAGTTCGCCTATACCGACAAGTCCCGCCCTGGCGCAGCGATCTACTTCAAGCGCCGCCGCCTCTCCCCAAGCAGGGTTAACCGAGCAGAAGCCGTTTATCCGATCAGGATAGCTGCGCACAGATTCGACGATGTAGTTGTTGGCCTCGCGCGCGAGGCCAAGATCCGTCCAGCCGATGCCCATGGCCACGGAGCGGTCAACACCGTCCTCGTCCATAGCGTGGATGAGGTCCTCGGCGGTCGCCATCCTTGCTTTCGGGTCGGCGAACAACTCACCAAACGTCGCGTCCCGCTCGACCCACTTCCGACGCTGGTCTTGAAGCCAAGGCGGGAAGATGTGAGTGTGGAAGTCGGTGGTCAGCGCCAACGCCTACTGCGCCGTCATGCCGCCGTCTATGACGAGTTCGGAGCCTGTCATGTAGGAGGAGTCGTCAGAGGCAAGGAACAGGATGCCCTGGGCTATCTCCTCCGGCTCTCCGATGCGTCCCATCGGAATTCTGCTCAGAACGTATTCTCTGCGCGCGGCGTCTTCGGAGCCGAAGCTGTTCATCGTCATGGGGGTGGCCATGAAGCCGGGATGCACTGAGTTGACCCTGATGTTGTCGGGGGCAAGCTGGATGGCGGCGGACTTGGTGAAAATGCGTATCGCGCCCTTGGCGGCGTGGTAGGCACTGGACGTCGGGCTACCGACTATGCCGTATATAGAGGATATGTTGATGATCGAGCCGCCCCCGGCCGCGCGCATCAGGGGAATGGAGTACCTGGTTCCAAGAAACACGCCTTTGGCGTGAATGTCCATCTGGAGGTCCCAAGCCTCCTCGGTCGTCTCCTCCACCGGAGAGGCTCCGCCTATGCCTGCGTTGTTGACCAGGATGTCGAGACCACCGTAGGCCGACACGGTCGCCTCAATCGCGGTCTCCCAGTCGCTCTCGCTGGTGACGTCCAGCTTTACGAACATAACGTCGTGGCCGTTCTCTTTGAGTTCGGCTGCTGTACGCTCGCCGGAGTCGGTGTCTATGTCGGTGAGCACCACCTTTGCGCCCTCCTCGGCGAACATCCTGGCGGCGACACCTCCGAATCCCTGCACTTCTCCGGTGACACCGTGCGCCGCGCCCGTGATTAGCGCGACCTTGTTCTCGAGCCTCATGTCTTAACCTCCTGCCTCGTGTTCGGATTCATCGTAGGGCCGCTCGCCACACTTGCAACTAATCGGGCGCGGCGAATCTGAACACCCTCACCCTCGGGGAGAGGGGACCAACGGCCATCCTCGAGCAGATTATACCAGTTGTTTGGCTATGGGTTACGTGCTAAAGTCGCGGCATGACGATGGCGGCGAAAACGGCGGACGGGCGTATCGGACGCTCACTGCGCATCGTCCGAACGCTGACTATCGTTCTCGCCGCTGTAATCCTCGTTTCCCTTATCGTGAGATACATGCTGATACTCGACCGCATGATGATATATTTCCCGCAGCGCGTAATCGAAGCGACACCGGACAGCGTCGGCCTGGAATACGAGGATGTGTATCTCACCGCCTCGGACGGGACGCGGATACACGGGTGGCACATACCGGGACACTCTGGGGTAACCCTGCTCTGGTTTCACGGCAACGCGGGCAACATAAGCCACCGGCTGGACAACATCCTCATGCTCCATCAGCGCCTGGGCGTCGGGGTGTTCATCGTGGACTATCGGGGATACGGGCTGAGCGAAGGGAGGCCATCGGAGAAGGGAATCTACATGGACGCTGAGGCGGCCTTCGATTACCTAGCCTCGGACCTCGGGCTGAATGTGGAGCGCGACGTGATTCTGCTCGGACGCTCGCTTGGCGCGGGCGTTGCGGTAGAGATGGCGACCAGGCACAGGGTCAGAGGGGTGATTCTGGAGTCGGGCTTTACATCCATCAGGGAGATGGCGGATGCTTCCGGCTCGCCGCTGCCCATTCCACTCGTCCTCACGCTGTTCGAGGCAAGGTATGACTCGATATCCAAGATAGGGCGCGTGGAATCTCCAGTGATGGTCCTGCACGGCGACCGAGACGATACCGTTCCGTACTGGATGGCGGAGAAGCTGTACGCAGCGGCCAGCGAGCCGAAGACGCTCTATCCGATACGGGGGGCAAACCACAACGATACGGTCTATGTGGGCGGGGAGAGATATTTCGAGGCGCTGGAAGAGTTCATTTCTCCCTAGCCTAGATTCTATTCAGGAAGCCGTCGGATTCTAACTCATCCTTCTTCCAAAACCGAGAGGTGTCCTGACCAATCTGACCGCTTCCAGTCATCTTGCGGTCCGGCTTCTATCCACTGCCTATTGTAGCGCATATAATATGGCGCGAAGTGTAGCGAACGAAAGGAGAACATCATGGAATTTGGATTTGGAGCGCCGAGCCGGGGGCCCCTGGCTTCGCCTGAGAATCTTGTGGAGCTTGCTCAGAAGGGCGAGGAGTTGGGATTCGAGATACTTACGGTCAGCGACCACATCGTGGTGCCGAACAGCATCGCGTCGGTGTATCCGTACAACGAGAGCGGCTCGTTTGTAAGTTCGGTGGCCGGGGAGTATATGGAGCAGCTGACGACTATCAGCTACCTGGCGGGGATAACGTCCACTATAAAGTTGCTCACGTCGGTGATGGTGCTGCCGCATCGGAGTCCTGTGCTTACGGCGAAGATATTGTCCACGATTGACGTGCTGTCGAACGGACGGCTGATCGTGGGGTGCGGTGTCGGGTGGATGAAGGAGGAGTTCGAGGCGATTGGAGCTCCGCCATACGAGGAGCGCGGCGCGGTCGGGAGCGAGTACCTCCGCGTGTTCAAGGAGCTATGGACAGAAGACGATCCGACTTTTGACGGCGACTATGCCAGTTTCTCGGACATCGCTTTCGCCCCCAAGCCGGTGCAGAAGCCGCATCCGCCGATCTGGATCGGCGGGGAGAGTCCGCCGGCGCTGAGGCGGGCGGGACAGATCGGCGACGCATGGTATCCGATTTGCAGCAACCCGAAGTTCCCGGTAGGCACGTTCGAGCAGTTGGCAGACTACCAGGGAAGGGTGCGAGGGCACGCAGAGGACGCGGGACGCGATCCTGCCTCAATGGATTTCGCGTACAGTGTGAACTGGTACGACGATACGGAGGCGCAGATAGTTGACGGCGAACGCCGGCTTCTAACGGGTAACGCGGAGTTAATCGCGGACGACGTGAAGCGGCTGGAGGATATGGGCGTGAATCACCTGATGCTCAACTTCCAGGGTGAGACTCTGGATGAGACGTTCGGGCTGTTGGAACAGTTTACGGAGAATGTGAGGCCGATGACGGTGTAGGTAGCTAGTACCACTTCAATGTGTTTCTGATGTATAGCTACCGGCCCGGCCCCTCACCCCTGGGTTCCCGCCTTCGGAGACCTTTGCGAAACTCGGATATGGTAGTCCGAGTGGGTGCGGGGAGTCGGCAATATCCCAAGCTCGCCGTACCCCCTCCCCTCCCTTGGATTCCCGTCCCCGTTTTCACGAGGACAAGCTTTCACGGGAATGACGGTAGTTGTGC
>VXRN01000028.1:33482-81713 GCA_009838465.1 Dehalococcoidia bacterium | reverse complement strand
TCCCCACCGTAGTATTGGAAGCCCCTCCGATAGTAAGCGCGTTCCTGGGTTCGCCGGAAACGTCCCAGATTGGAGAACTGCCTTCCATCGCCGACCTGGTGGACAGCGTCGAGGAGGAGGTGGCGTCGATCTCGGTAGAGTCAGTGAACAGGGGCCTGTTCTTCGATTTTACGGACGAGGGCGCCGGGTCGGGCATCATAGTGAGTTCGGACGGGTACATAGTTACTAACTATCACGTCATTCACGACGTGATAGCGGTGAAAGTGGACCTGCCGAATGGGGAGAGTTACGACGCCGACATAGTGGGATGGGACGTCGTAACCGACCTTGCGGTCCTCAAGATAGAGCCGGAGTCCAGCCTGCCGGTCGTGGAGTGGGGAAACTCGGACAGCATGAGAGTGGGGGACTGGGTTGTGGCGTTCGGCAACGCGCTTTCATTGAAAGGAGGGCCGACGGTAACGCTGGGAATCATCAGTGCGCTGGGGCGCACGGTACCAACGGAGCGAGGCTCTCTGTACCACATGATCCAGACCGACGCCGCAATTAACAAGGGCAACAGCGGCGGGCCGCTTGTGAGCCTGGACGGAAAGGTGATCGGGATAAGCACCGCCATGCTGGGCCAGGCCCAGGGAATCGGATTCGCAGTCAGTTCGGAGACCGCGCTGCCCGTCATAGCGAGCCTGATAGAGCATGGCGAAGTGGTCCGCCCCTCTATGGAGGTGAGCGTGGAGGACGTTACGCCGGCCATATCGAACCGGCTTGGCCTGAACGTGAAGGAAGGTGTGATAGTAACCCGGATCGCCCAGAGGGGCGCGGCCTTCGACGCGGGTCTCCAGGTGGGCGACGTCATCACGGACCTGGACGGAATACCGACCAAGGGCGTGAGCGATTTCCTGACCCTCTTGTGGAGCTACGAGGTGGGAGACTCGGTGGAGGTAAGCTACCTGAGGTCGAACAAGCTGTTCGAGACCTCGGTCGAGCTCGCGGAGCGGTGAGCAATTAAGGGTAGGGGTTTTTCGTCCTCACTCCTAACCCTCTCCCAGAGGGAGAGCAGGGTCTTTCGATTATCAACCAGTTAAACCGAGTACGTTCGTGGTGACCCTTCGACAAGCTCCCTTCGACGGGCTCAGGACGAACCATGAACGGGCGGCCCTTCGACAGGCTCAGGGCGAACGACAGAAGTGGTATCGGGAAATAACCGAAAGTCGCTGAGAGGGAGAGGGGGATCTATCGACCGGAATTCGTAGCTGGCTGTATGTTTACCTACCCTTGTGAGCCCATAGGGAGAGGGGACGTTGGTTACCCTTGTGATCCCATTGTCAGTATGACCGGAAGAGCTTGCCCCATTCCGTCTTCAGGGCGGCGTCAACTCGCTTACTGCCGATGAAGCGCAGCCAGTAGTCGTTGTGATAGATGTTGGACGCCGCGTAGGCCCAGGGCGTGATCGGGGACCGCAGAAGCATATTCTCCAGCGGCTTGAGCGGGCCCCAGTAGATCAGCTTCTGGCCACGGCTTGCGAAGGTGTTTTCGGCGGACTTGAAGCCCCAGTTCACCTCTTCGATGTCTTCGCCGACCACCTCGATCTCTTCCACTCTTCCCGTACCCAGTCCCTGCTCGTGCGCGAGCCTTATGAATCCGATGCTCATTGGGTCGAAGCCCATCATGCTGGCGGCCACCGCGTCTATCGCTACCTGGTCCGCTCCCGCGAGAATCACGTTCTTGGCGTGCCAGCGCATCGCGCGCGGGCCTGGGCCGTCCCCGGCGAACGTCCCATCGGTGACGGCGAAAATGCCCGGGTGGATTTCCTTCTGGATTCGCAGGAGGTCAACGAGTGTCTCGTGAATGACGGAGTGAGTCCAGTGTCGCTGGTAGTTGAGCAGCCCTCCGAAGGCGTTCTTCATCGCGCCGGTCATGGTGGTGAATACGTGCGTCTTGATAGTGGGCAGGTGGACGACGTTCTTCCCCGCCATCATCTCCGGTATCTGAAAACCGTCCGGGTACACCTTGTCCAGAACCAGGAGCGGTGACTTGGGTTCGTAGTCCACCCAGCGCACGTCTTCGAGGAAGACCGACTCCAAGCCGTGCCGTTCGGTTACGGCTTCGTGCTTGTTGTTGAGCGCGCCTTCCTTGGGATCCACGACTACGGTGCCGTTGTGAATCGGAACAAGGTCGTCGTATCCGGCGGACTTGAGGGCGCGAATCACCCCGTCCAGCTGCCAGGGACTGGTGGAGCAGGCAGGGTAGTAGTGCTGCCAGGATATGTTTATCTTGAGCAGGGTCTGGACGTCCTGAGGCAGGGCGGCAGTGAAACTGGCGAGTTCCATCGCGCGCTCGATGTCTTCCAACACCGTCTCGGGGCGTGTATAAACTACGGCTACCGTCGGGCTGGCGGCGACGGATGTCCTTGACGCGGCCTCAATGGGAGTGGCTAGGGTCATTCGGCTTGCTCTAATCCTCGGTAATTTCTGGAGGAGAGTCGTAGCAGTCGCAAAGTCGCCAATCTCTGGATTCCCGCTTTCGCGGGAATGACGTATCGCTGGGCCTTGCGGACCTTTACAATCGTCTCCTATTCCAGGAAGTCCTTGAGCTTCGTGGAGCGCTTGGGATGGCGCAGCTTTCGAAGCGCTTTGGCCTCTATCTGCCTGATGCGCTCCCTGGTTACGCCGAAGCAACGACCGACTTCTTCCAGCGTTCTGGCGCGACCGTCCTCAAGCCCGAAACGCTTTCTCAGGACCTCCGCCTCGCGGTCGTTGAGGCTTACCAGAACGTCCTCGACGTGTTCCTTCAGAAGTTGGTGAGAGGCGGCTTCGGAGGGCGCCGGCGCGGTGGTGTCCTCTATGAAGTCTCCGAGGTGGCTGTCCTCTTCCTCGCCTATCGGCGTGTTCAAGGAGACGGGCTCCTGGGAAATTTTCAGGATTTCGCGTACCTTATCGGTGGGAATCTCCATGTTGCGGGCTATTTCCTCACTGGTTGGCTCGCGTCCGTACTCTTGTATCAGCCGGCGAGTGACCCGGAGTAGTTTGTGGATAGTCTCCACCATGTGTACGGGGATTCGGATGGTGCGAGCCTGGTCGGCTATGGCGCGTGTTATGGCCTGTCTTATCCACCAGGTGGCGTAGGTGGAGAACTTGTAGCCCTTGCGGTAGTCGAACTTCTCGACCGCTCGTATCAGTCCGATGTTGCCTTCCTGGATCAGGTCGAGCAGGGACATCCCGCGTCCGATGTACTTCTTGGCGACGCTGACAACGAGCCTGAGATTGGCCTTGGCCAGGTGCTGTTGCGCGTCGTCTCCGAGATAGGTGATGCCGTTTATATGCCTGCGGAACACAAGCTCGTGCGCCCTCAGGGCGTCGGAGACGTCCGGCCTCTCCAGCAGATCTCGTAACTGTGGGACTTCCGGGTTGGGAGAAGAGATGGGATCCGGCTGGTCGAGGTGTTTTCTTACCTCGTCCGGTTCTATGTTGAGAATCTCGGCAACGAAGTTTATGAGCTTTTCATTGCCGGGCGCGTCCTCGATCTCCCCGGGATACCTGGCGGCGGCGCTCCTTATGTCCTGCTGTAGCTCCGGGTCGCGCGCTGCGTCAGCCTGGTAAATCTGGGAGAATAGCGTCAAGGTCTGAGGAGGCAGCAGTCTGCTGCTCAGCGAGAACTGCTGGACGCGCGCCTTTGCATCCTCAGGCTCCATGTTGAGCGTCTTGGACAGGTAGTCCACGAGCTCTTCGGTCAGTTCGCCATCGAGTCTGTTCCGAAGTTTCAGGGCTTCTCGCGATCTATAAACTTCCTGGACATTGGGATGGTCCTTGGGCAACTCCAGGGCCTTGGATATGAAGGTGGAGGCTTCATCCTCGGTCAGCCTGTTGTTGAGGAACTTGTGGAACTTGGAGTCCTGGATGTTGCGCGAGTTGCGAGCGTCGTAAAGTTCGAGCCGGTCGTGGAGTTCAGGGTCGGACATCGCTTCGGACAGAGTGCCCGAGTACTCAATGCCGTGGTATCTTGCGACGGCCCTGACTACGTGGTGGTTGTCGGACACGTCCGTGAGGAAGTCGTTTACTATCTGCCCCGCCCTGAGATGACGCCCGTCCAAGGAATCCCAGTCCTCCTCGAGCCCCTTGATGTATCTTCCGGCCTCGAAGCGGCGGGCGAGAATTCGTTCCTCGGCGGCCTTGAGAAGGTCAACCCTTCCGATTTCCCGCAGGTACATCCTGACGGGATCGTCTATCATTTCGGGCGCGGCCGCATCTTTCTCAAGCACACCTTCCGAACTCAGGCCGTTGAAGCCGATTCTAGGCGCGTCGGAACCGTCCGAAGCGTCTATTCCTGCGAAGACTTCCTCCGAGTTGTTGGAGTTGTCATGTTCGCTGCTCTTCTGAAAGCCGTCCTCGGTGGTACGCGTGGTGCTGATTAGGTCGGCAGTGGTTGACGCTTCCGGCATAACTCTGCCATACATGCTATCGCTGCCGTCTGATTCGATACTTCTATTCATTGACGCAACCTCATGGCATTGCTGGGATGACAAACAATAAGTGGGAGTTATACATGATTATGTGCTTCAGGTAAACTGCCCCTGACTATCTGCTGGACATAATTTCCAGCTCCTTGATTCGCTGGTTGACGCGCTTCACTTCGTCTTCCACCTCTCTGGACGGGGGCAGCGCCAATTCTTCGGTATGAAGCATCATCTCCTGGTTATAGCTCGAGCGCCGCCGTTCCAGCCTGGTGAGACAATGCGCAAGCGCGCGCTCCAATCCGGTCCCGGGCAAGTCCGCCGATTCCAGGCGGCTCAGGCGCTCGGCAAGAATCTGGTCAACCTCGGCTCGGAGTTCCTCTATTGTAGGGTAAGAAATCAGGGCGGTAAACAACTCCCTGTTCTCAGTTTCGCGGAAACAGTCTGGATTCGTGGGGCGGGCGTTCTCAACCAGATCGGGATTCTGGACCAGGATACTCAGCGCATGTTCTTCAATAGGATCCGAGTCCTGAGCTCTAAGAGCGTTGGAACTGACGTCAACTTGAGTCTCTTCGCTCTGCCAGGGCGGAGGGTTGCGCCGGCCCCGGGCGCGTCTGTTGCCGACGCTTGCGATGGATGCTTGCAGGGCTTCCAAAGGGACGCCGAGTTCGTCGGCCAATTTGGCCCAGTAGTCGTGCTGGTCCATGTCGTCAAGCCGGTTGATCAGCCGCGCAAGTTCCCTGACAATGTGGGCTCGGCTGTCTGGCACATTCAGGTCGGACCGCCGGACGAGCGCCGGAATTACGAAGTCCAAGAGCGGCAGGGCTTCAGCGATGATGGATTCCCACCTGGTTGGATCTGTTCGGATTAGCGCGTCCGGGTCGAGTCCGGCGGGCAGGGCGGCGATCTTCAGGACGGGCGGCGTCCACTGGTTCAAGACGCTCTGATTCGCGGTATTTCGACGTGAGATTACGTCTCTGAACACGTGCCAGGACGATTCGAGGCTCCGCAGGGTCGCCTCCTGTCCCGCGTCGTCAGGGTCGAGGGCGAGCACGAATTCGCGGGCTAGCGAACGCAACTGCGACACCTGGTTCTCGGTGAGCGCGGTGCCCATGGAGGCCACGACGTTCTTGTAGCCGTGTTCGTGCGCGGCTATCGCGTCCATGTAGCCTTCTACGATAACGGCGGTCCCGGTCTGGCGGATTTCGGCGTTTGCGAAATGAAGCGCGTACAGAGTGCTCCGCTTGTCGAACATCTCGGTCTGCGCGGTGTTAATGTACTTGGGCGTGGAGTCGTCGAGGGCTCGCGCTCCGAATCCGATGATGTTTCCATTCCGGTCGAAGATGGGGAACATAAGCCGGTTTCGGAAGAAGTCCCAGACCTGTCCGTTCTCTCCCTCGCGGACGAGGCCAGCGGCTATCGCGTCTTCGCGCTTATAGCCGTGAGTCCTGAGATACTGGATGAGGCCGTCCCACCTGTCGGCGCTCAGGCCGAGCTTGAAGTCCTGCCTGGCCTGCCGACGGACACTTCGGCTGTCGAGGTACTCACGCGCCTGTCCGCCTGTCTCAGATTCGAGGACTTCCTGGAAGTAGGTCGCCGCGGCGTTGTTGACGCTGTGGATGGCGTTGGACTGCTCCCGGTTTGGCGCGCTGGAAAGCTCTACGCCCGCGCGCTGGGCAAGCATCCTGAGCGCGTCTCCGAACTGGAGGTTCTCTGCCCTCATGACGAAGCTGAAGATGTCGCCCCCGGTCGCGCACGCGCCGAAGCAGTGCCAGCTCTGCCGCTCGGGGTTCACGATGAACGAAGGCGTCTTCTCCGTGTGGAACGGACAGTTGGCCTTGAACGTGCGCCCCGACTTCTGGAGAGACACATGAGGAGACACGACATCGAGAATGTCGAGTTTCGCCTTTATATCGTCGGTTACGCTCATCGCGGATCTCTATGCCTCGGACTGCTCGTACACCCAGCTGGTTATGTTGTCCATTGGCTGGGAGATAGTCTTCATGTGCCACGCCATGTGCTCGATTGTAGATCTGAGATCGACAAGGTCGTCTCCCGCTTTCCCGGCGTCGTGCGGCTTCTTCAGGAAAGTCTCAACCTGGGTAGCGAGTGTCATTTGTGCGCTCCACAGATCGCCGAGGTCCGTGCAGAACTGGGAGAGGTCCTCGTCCATTTCGTCGGGCAACCCCATCTCCTTGAGCTTGATGACGATGCTGTGCGCCACGACGGACGCGCGTCTCGCCTGCTCCAGAGCGGGAGACTGCTCAAGGTGCCGGTCCAGTGATCCTTCTGAGGTCAATTCGCGATCCTTTTTGGGGTCTTTCGTTTTCGCCTCGTCTTCCATATCTCGTTCGCCCTGAGCCTGTCGAAGGGCCGCCCGTTTATGGTTCGACAAGCTCACCACGAACGTAATTGGTTGATATTCGAAAGACCCTGGTCCTTTTCAGTTGAGGCCGACGTTGTAGTGGGTAATGTATGTCATCCAGAGGTCCTTGATGGACTCAAGCGCGGCGGGCTGGGCTTCCGAGTCCAGGCCGTTGATGCTCGTGAAGACTTCCTTCCAGAGTTCGTCCACCTCCACCTTCCATGGGCCGTATTCGAGGCCGTGGGCGTCCCGCTGCATGGCCTCGAGGTGTTCGCGTATCATCCGCACCTTGTTGCCGACGGTGCGGACTCCAATCCGTTCCTGAGGTGTCATACGACTCTACGCTCCGTAAACGGGGCCGCGATTCCGGGTCTAATGCGCTCGGCGACCCTTATCGCATAATGGTCGGTCATTCCCGAAATATAGTCCACGACCGCCATGTCCTCTGATTTGCTTCTTTGTCCGTATTCTTTCGGTATCTCGCTTCCGTTCGCGCGGAAGTGAGAGTACAACAGACCCATTACGTCCTCGGCGGTCTTGCCCAGGACGCCGTCGGACTCAGGCAGATAGACATGGTCGAACATGAACTCTCGCAGTGTGTAGAACGCGCTGCGCACTTCCTTGCTCATACTTATGACCGGAATCGCCCCGGAACCGGTCTCGCCTGTGGCATCCCATGAAGTTTCTACAATGTCGGACACCATGTTGTTAATGCGCCTTGCGTGAGTTTCGCCCAGGACCTCCGACACTTCGGATGGGAGCGTATCCGGCGTCAGGATGCCCGCTCTGAAGGAATCGGCGAGATCGTGATTGAGGTAAGCGACGGCGTCGGAAATCCGGCAAATCTGCCCTTCGAGCGACAGGCTCTCCACCGACCGCTCTCCCAGGAAGTCACCGCGCGGCTTGGAGTGGTTGAGAATTCCATCGCGTACCTCCCACATCAGGTTCAAGCCGCTGCCGTCTTTTTCCAGTTGTTCGACGATTCTCAGGCTCTGGCGGCTGTGGCGAAAGCCGCCGGGGTGAAGTTCGTCCATAGCGTACTCGCCGACGTGTCCGAACGGCGTGTGTCCGAGGTCGTGTCCGAGGGCGATGGCTTCCGTGAGGTCTTCGTTGAGATTGAGCGCTCGCGCGATGGTACGCGCTATCTGGGTCACTTCCAGGGTGTGCGTCAGGCGGGTGGCATAGTGGTCGCCGAGTGGGGCTATGAACACCTGAGTCTTGTGCTTCAGCCGCCGGAACGACTTGGTGTGCAGGATGCGGTCCCGGTCGCGCTGAAACTCGGAGCGGGTGGGGGACAGGGCTTCGGATATGTCCCTGCCCTGGCTTGTCTCAGTTCGGACCGCATAGGGCGACAGCCATCTTTCGCGCTCGGACAGACGCGAGGCAATCGCGTCCGAGATGTGGTCGGGGAGCGTTGGTCTGATGGCGGCGCGGAGCGTGATAGAGGGTTTCCTCTCTGGCTGATATTGGTGTCGGGACTATCCCGTAATGTTACCACAGTTTTCGGCTAAGACCTCAGGCCTCTCCTGTCAAGGGAGAGGGGATTTCTGCAATCTTCTCATCCATTCAGGAGCGTCTCGCGCAGCCTGTCTATCACGATTTGCAACTCTTGTTCGTCCAGGTTGAACGGGTCAACGCCGAGTTCGTCGGGGTTGTGTATGTCGTGCAGGTAGATCGGGGGGTCGCCCGACGCGAGCGTGTCGCGCACTTGGTCGCGGGACGGGCCGCGCCAATCTCGCGTGAAGCGCAGAATGGCGATTGGCGTGAGATAGTCCCACTCGTCGTGTTCTACGGTCACTTCCAGTCCGGGCATCTCGATGAGCGCGTCCACCACCTGGCCGCACATCTCGGCGTACCTGCGGTTCTCGGCTTCCTCGTCCTCGTCCGCGAATATGCGGATCGCCTCGACCAGGCCGATGATCTCTTCCTTGGCCACCTTCATGCCGCGTCCGATGAACTGGTGAGGGCTCGCGTTGGCGTAGGCGGCCTCTATGAGGTCGGCGCGTCCGGCGAGTACCCCGGTTCCCTGCGGGCCGCGTATCGCCTTCCCGCCGGAGAACTGCACCATGTCAGCGCCCGCCTCGATGAAGCGGGTGAGGTTCGCCCTGGGCGGTAGGTAGGAAGCCGCGTCCACTATCACCGGAACGTCGTTGGCGTGGGCAATCTCCACAACCTGCTCGAAAGGTATGGCGCGGCGCGAAACGAACCCCGAAAACAGGTAGGCGATGGCGGCCGTATTTTCGTTGATCGCGGCCTCCAGCTCCCAGGGGTGGCAGCGTCGCCCGTCGCCGATGTCAACTATGGTAGCGCCCGTCGCGGTGTAACACTGGTCGTAGGGGAAGCGCTGGCTGCGGTGCATGATGATTTCGTTCTTCATGCCGTCGGCATTGGGGAGACGCACCATCCTGGCGGGGTCGTTTCCAGCCATCACCGCTGCGGCCTGGAGCACCAGTCCTCCCGCCGAGCCGGAGGTGACCAGCCCGGCCTCGGCGCCCGTTACCTCGGCGATCACCTTGCCCGCCGCGACGTTGAGGTCGTCCATGTTCACCATGGTCGCCGACGCCTTCTCCATCGCGTCGAGGACCTCGGGCCTGAGCTTGCTGCCGCCGTAGAGCGTCGTCGAACCCGACGCGACGATAGCGGAATTCACCCCCAAGCTTCGATAGATGTCTGCTCCCTCTCCGAATACCATATTTCGATTCCCCCAAGATTTGCGGATTCTCAATTTGTCCGCAGTGTATCAGAACACGAACGCCCATGCAGGACATTTCCGGTGAGCGTCAGGGCAATCGCGTTTCGGTGTATTATAAATTCGGTTAATGTGTCAGAACAGGACACCAGATTCGGAAACTGGTGACCGGTTTCTGGTGGAAAACTGATACCAGTTTCTGCAAAAACTGGTCTGGTTCAACCAGTTTCCGACCAGTTTAGACCAGTTTTCGCCGATCATGGGCGTTTCTGGTGTCATCGGTCATCTGACATATATGGTCATTTATAGTTTCTCGCTTCTCCGACGTGTCCTAGACTTGTCATTTTATGAAAGTTGGGACATGAATCTATTTTAACACATGGCAGAACTTTTGTGCCATAGTGTTGGAGTGTATGCGCGAATGAGATGCGATTGTCTTGGTCAGTGATCTTGCTTGGTTCGTCGGGCGATATTGGTGATGACCGCGGACGACTTGCAACGTTGTGTGGTTGTTTTGGAGAGACTGGATGAGTCTGATAGAGTGGGTGCTGTGGTTCCTATTGAGTCAAGATTGGCGATCTGTCTGCCTCGTGAGGATATTTCGATGGGCTGGAAGAACATAGAGAAAGAAACTATACGTCTTATTAACAAGGAACGGGCTAAAAGCAATCTGGCGAAGGTTTCGTACAGCCGAAGATTGCACAAGACCGTTCAAGCTCAAGCTATGTACATGTCTAAGGATCTGGATGAGGTGAGTCAATTTGGGCCTGATGGGTCACGTCCGGAGGAAAGGGCCAGAGAGCAGAGGTACTCTGGGAAAGTTGAAGAGTTGTGCGTTTCTGTGCCTTACGAGAAGGGACGCTCGGACAAGGATACGGCTAAGCTCGTGCTCAAGGCCATCGTTGGCAACGTCCGTGGACGTTGGGATAAGGTGGGAGTAGGCGTTCACAGGACGAGCGAAATTTACTTTGCAGCGGTGATTTTTGGTCGGGACTCACTGTCCAGCAAGATAGGGAGTATGTTTCGTTCGTCGGGCGGTTCTTCTTCTGACCGCTCAAGTACAAGTAAGTCGAAGAAACGTAGGTCAGGTAAACGTAGATCAGGTAGTCGCTGGACTTATATCGGCGAGGTAATTGAGCACCCGCATGGGACTGAGGTGAACGGCAATTGTCCGTCATGGTTATACAGTGGTCACGGGACTAAACGACAACTAACAGAGCATGATGTAACGTGTGAGTCTCATCGTGAGACTCGCCACGCGATTTACTGCAAAAAAGGGAATTACCTCTACAAGACCGTCGTCCGGGAGGTAGTAGATCACTATGGTGACTACATGGAATACCAGAGTCTGTATACGAGGAAGGTCACCTCAAGGGATAGATTATAATTCACTTTGGATGAGTGCATTAGCGGTCTCGTCTCTGAGACTGATGGGAATGAAGTCAGGACACTGGACCAGATACCGTACTACCCCGCTTCACTACAATCAGACCAAGGCGTGTTGACCACGATGCCCGAGTGGACACGGAGTGCGGTGGGCTGGATACTCGCCTGTGTAGTTGACGCGGCGCGCGCCATCCAGCCGGATGCAAGCGACTTGCGGTGTGGGTGACGCTGGTGTAGAGCTTCCCGGACTGCTCGCCTTGGCGGCATCCCTAGGGGCGCCGCCGTTATGTTCTGGCTACTTGACAGTCGCCACTCTCATTCATACATTGCCCTTGAGTCTTCTTTCTGAATCTATGACTCACGCAGTGAGGTGTTTGCAATGACTATCACGGCCCAACGACCGGAGCAGACGGATATCCGAGCCGGAGTGAGCCACCCGCTGGACCCGCTGACTCCTGAAGAAATCACTGAGGCGGTGGCGATTCTGAAGGCCGAGCGCGGGCTGGGCAAAGAGACGAGGTTCGAGACCGTCACGCTGAATGAGCCGCCGAAAGAGGTCGTGCTTGGTTACAGGCCTGGCGACCCGTTCGACAGGGAAGCGTTCTTCATCGTGTTCGACAACCGCACGAGCGAAACGCACGAAGCGGTGGTCTCGTTGACGAGCGGCGGGGTAGTCTCGTGGACGCACATACCGGGCGTCCAGCCGCGCATTACCCTGGACGAATTTTCGGAGTGTGAAGCGGCGGTGAAGGCCGATCCGGGATTCATCGAGGCCCTCGCCAGGCGGGGGATAGCCGACGTGGACATGGTTATGGTGGATGCCTGGTCCGCGGGCAACTTCGGCATCGAGGAGGAGGAAGGTCTGCGTCTCGTCTTCGCACGCTTGTGGCTGAAGATGGGACCCAACGACAACGGGTATGCGAGACCGATAGAGGGAGTCATTCCGGTCGTTGATCTGAATCGCATGGAGGTGCTCCGGGTGGAGGACCACGGTATCGTTCCTCTCCCTCCCAACGACGGCAACTACGCGGCGGAATACGTCAAGGACTTTCGCCAGGACATCAAGCCTCTCGAGATTACACAGCCCGAAGGCCCCAGTTTTACGGTAGAGGGCAACAAGGTCTCATGGCAGAAGTGGAGCATGAGACTCGGATTCAACCCGCGCGAGGGGCTGGTGCTTCACGAAATCGGTTATGAGGACAGTGGGAGGGTGCGCCCCGTGATGTACCGCGCCTCTCTCTCCGAGATGGTTGTTCCCTATGGAGACCCACGCCCGCACAACTTCAGGCGCAACGCTTTCGACCTCGGCGAATACGGCATTGGAATGCTGACTAACTCGCTTGTGCTGGGGTGCGACTGCCTCGGCGAGATCTACTACTTCGACGCGCACTTGCACGACACACGCGGCAATCCTGTGAAGATCCCCAACGCTATCTGTATGCACGAGGAGGACTATGGCGTCCTCTGGAAGCATACGGACTGGCGCACCGGACATGTGGAGGTACGAAGGTCCAGGCGGCTGGTTGTGTCCTTCTTCACTACCGTCGGAAACTATGAGTACGGCTTCTACTGGTACTTCTACCAGGACGGCACGATAGAGTATGAGATCAAGATGTCCGGCATATTGCACACGTCGGCCATTGCCCAGGGAGAGACGCCAGAGTACGGGACGCTGGTGGCTCCGCAGCTCAACGCGCCCATACACCAGCACTTCTTCAACGTGCGACTCGACATGAGCGTGGACGGGGATATCAACTCGGTGTATGAGGTCAACGCGGTCGCCAAGCCTCGCGGCCCGGATAATCCGCAGGGCAACGCCTTCTATGCCGAGAAGACGTTGCTGCCAACCGAGTCGAAAGCGCAGAGGATGATTAACCCGGAGAGTGGAAGGCACTGGCTGGTTTCCAGTTCTTCCGAACGCAATGCGCTGGGTCAGCCCACCAGCTACAAGCTGACGCCCGGCGACAACACTCACTCAATGCTTCATCCTGACGCAAGTGTATCCCGCAGGGGGGCCTTCATCACGAAGCATCTGTGGGTCACTCCATACGCGCCCGACGAGAAGGCCGCCGCCGGAGACTACGTGAACCAGCATCCGGGAGGCGACGGCCTGCCCGCATGGACTCAGGCGGACCGCAGCGTGCAGGATGCCGATGTCGTCCTCTGGTACACCTTCGGCATGACTCACATCGCGCGGCCCGAAGACTGGCCGGTCATGCCGGTGGCCTACACGGGATTCACTATGAAGCCGGTCGGCTTCTTCGACATGAATCCGGCCCTGGACGTGCCGCCGTCCTCGGGGCATAACGGCGCTTGCTGCGGGTCCGCAGCTTGCGGTTGCCACGCATAGAACGCGGCCTGATCAGCACATGGTCGTGGTATAATAACCGAGAACCCACAACCGGATGGAGATTCAGTGAAACAGCGTTGCGGAGACCCACATTATGGCAATCCAGACCGCAATCAAGAATCCGCTCGTCCCGGACTACTCGGACATCGAGCCCCTGCCGGACCCGCCCAAGAGGCCTGACATGGAGCAGTTCGACGGAATACACGACTTCGCCTGGGCGCTCGGATCCCGGCGCAAGCGTCGGGACGGCTACCTGATTTCGGGCGGCGGCTACCTGCGAAGCGACGCCCAGGACAGGGGCGACTTCGTCCCGGACATCGCGTATGCCGAGAACGTGGGAGACGTCCAGAGGATCATCCGGCGTAACGGCTACGTGATAAGCGAAGTGGGCAAGCCTCCCGACCTGGTCCTGGAGGTGGCTTCTCGCAGCACGGGAAGACGAGACTACACAGTCAAGCGCGAGGGATACGCGCGTTACGGCGTGCGCGAATACTGGCGATTCGACCCGTCAGGGGGCGATTATCACGACGCGCCGCTGGGAGGCGATACGCTGGTGGATGGTGAGTACCAGTCCATCGAGATATTGAGCGAGTCTGAGACACGACATTGGGGTTACAGCGAGGTCCTGGGGCTGGAGATATGGTGGCATGAGGGATTTCTGCGCTTGCGTGATCCTGTGACCGGCGAGTTCCTTCACAGGACGCCGGAGGAGTCGGAGGAAGCTATTGAGGAGGCCGAGCGGCGCGCCGAGGCCGAGCGAGCGGCGCGTGTCTCCTACGAAGCGCGCGTGGCCGAGATGGAAGCGGAGTTGCGCCGTCTGCGGGGCGAATAGCGCTTCGACAACCAGTTGGCTCTTATGAATAGAGATAATTTCAGAAATCTTGCTACTTGCGCGTTTATTGCTTGGCAATAGAGAAAGTCGGACCTGATCACCCCCATCCTAACCTTCCCCCATCAAGGGGGAAGGGACTTTTGAAATCTTCTCGAATATCCGACGTTGGAGGCATCCGATATGGTCAATGTCGCATTGCCGAAGCAAGCAAGAGCGGTGGTCATCGGCGCGGGTATCGCGGGCTGTAGTGTCGCGTACCATCTGGCCAAGCTTGGCTGGCGCGACATTGTGGTGGTAGATCAGGGGCCGCTGTTCGAGACGGGCGGCTCCACCTCGCACGCCCCCGGCCTCGTATTCCAGGTCAACCCCTCCAAGGCGATGGCGAGTTTCGCCCGCTACACCGTCGAACTGTGGAAGAGCATGAAACTCTACGGCGAACGGTGCGCCAATCCGGTCGGCAGCCTTGAAGTCGCATGGACGCCTGAGCGTCTGGAAGACCTCAAACGGAAGGCAGGGTTTGCCATGAGTTGGGGCATCGAGGCGCATGTGATTAGTCTATCTGAAGCGCGAGATCACATCCCGTTGCTGTCCAACCGTATCCTGGGCGCTCTCTACGTCCCGTCCGACATACAGACCAGGGCCACCAGGCCCGCCGAGGCGATGGCGCGGGAGGCCGAGCGGAACGGGGCGGCCTTCTACGGCAACGTCAAGGTGACTGGGCTCGGCATCGAAAGCGGTCGGATCAACGCAGTTCACACGACACAGGGAGACATACAGACTGATCTAGTAGTCTCCGCCGCCGGAATCTGGGCTCCGCGTGTCGGTGGAATGGCGGGCGTCTCGATACCCCTGTCTCCGATGCAGCACCTCTACGCCGTTACCGAGCCGCTTGTAGAACTCGCGGGCGCGGTTGAAGAAGTCTCACATCCCATACTGCGCCACCAGGACGCGGCGATGTACTGCCGGCAGGATGGCGAGTCATACGGCATCGGCTCATACAATCACGAACCCCTGTTGGTGGAATCCAAAGACATTCTTGACCACAAACAGGCGCCAATCGCACCAGCGGAGATGGATTTCACACCTGTTCATTTCGAAAAGGCGGCGAAGGCGGCGGGCGAACTTCTACCCGCGCTGGAAGGTGTTGGACTGACTCGCAAGTTCAACGGCCTGTTCTCGTTCACCAACGACGGCTTCCCAGTACTTGGCGAGTCGCCCGACTTTCGGGGATTCTGGTCCGCCCAGGCCGTCTGGATAACGCACGCCGGGGGTGTCGGCAAGGCCGTCGCCGAGTGGATTGTCAACGGCGAGCCGACTACCGACCTGCGCGAGTGCGACATACTACGCTTCCACCCGCACGCGCACAGCCGAAGCTACGTCCGTGCGCGCGCTGCCCAGCAGTACCGCGAGGTGTACGACATCATCCACCCACTCCAGCAGATGGACCACCCTCGAAATCTGCGGCTCACGCCCTTCTACGAGCGTCAGAAGGAACTCGGCGCCGTCTTCTTCGAGAACGCGGGCTGGGAGCGGCCCCAATGGTACGACTCCAACGAAGGCCTGCTGGACTCTCTGGACGTGACAGGCGAGTCGCGCGACGGCTGGGAGGCGAGAGAGTGGTCCCCTACGGTCGCGGCGGAACACGTTGCCGCAAGAGAGCGTGTTGCCATGTTCGACCTGACTCCGTTTGCCAAGTTCGAGATTTCAGGCCCGGGCTCGCTGGCAGCTCTCCAGAATCTGACCACAAATCAGATGAACAAGCCCATTGGCTCGATTACTTACACCTCTTTGCTAACGTCGACCGGCGGTATCAAGTGTGACCTTACCATCACCAGACTGAGCGACGAGTGCTTCATGGTAGTCACCGGTGGCGCTATGGGACTCCACGATCTGGAGTGGATACAGGCGCACTTGCCTGATGACGGCTCAGTCGCCGTCAACGACACTTCATCGTCCCAGTGCTGCATCGGACTCTGGGGACCCAGGGCGCGGGATCTCCTGATCCGCGTCTGCGACGATGACCTGAGCAATGAGGGCTTCCCATACATGAGCGCCAAGCAGATTACGATAGGCGAAGTGCCCGCGCTCGCGCTCCGAATCTCATACGTCGGTGAGCTCGGTTGGGAGATATATGCGCCATCGGAGCTTGGCCTTTACCTGTGGGAAACGCTGTGGGAGGCGGGTCGGCCGCTCGGAGTTATCGCGGGCGGCGGCGGCGCTTTCGATTCCCTGCGCCTCGAAAAGGGATACCGTCTCTGGGGCAACGACATCCACACCGAGTACAACCCTTACGAAGCGGGCATAGGTTTCGCGGTCAGAATGCGGAAGGGAAACTTCATCGGACGCGACGCTCTCAGAGAGGTGCGCGAGCGGGGCCTCAATCGAAAGTTGTGCTGCATGACGCTGGATGATCCGGCCAGAGTCGTCATGGGCAAAGAACCCATACTGGATGGCGACCGCGTGCTCGGCTATGTCACCAGCGCGAATTATGGCCACTCTATCGGAAGAGGAATTGTTTACGGCTACCTGCCTATCGAGTACGCTGAGGTCGGGACGGCCGTTGATGTGCTCTACTTCGGAGAACGTCTCCAGGCAACGGTTGCGCGCGAGCCGCTGTACGACCCGAACGGAGACAAGATGAGGGTGTGAGGCGCGAAGCCACATCCGCTGAGAACGTCGCAGTTTCGTCGTAACGTTTACACAGAGAAGTCAGAACATAGGAGACTTGAAGAGGGGAGGGAGTTCATGGCAAAAACTGTAAGTCACACTGTCACCAGGCCCGGACGAAAGCATGGGCAGCCGGATGTGGAAATCCCGGTAGCTGAAGACCTGTCCTCCGTCCCCGGTGTTCCGCAAAACCCGGTGGACGTAGCGTTCTACAGCCGGGAATATCCGCTGGAGACACAGGCAATAGAGAAGTCCGCGGACCGTCAGTGGGCGGTGAAGACCTACCCCAAGGATATGTCCGAGTTCCTCGATGGGCACGACGCACGGATGAAGCCGATGTACGAAGAGGGACTGGTGTCCGCCGATGTTAAGCCGACCGGCGCGCCGGTTGCCGGCGAAGACCTTACGGAGGACATTCGGAGGTTGGCGCGAAACCTGGAATTCGGAGAAGTGGGTTTCACGAAGCATGACCGACACTATACGTTCTCAGGCAAGAAGCGCTGGGCGAAGTTCGAGCACGCCATCTGCCTGGCTTACGAACAGGACTACCGTATGACGCAGACCGGCCCGGGCCCCGAGGCCGACCGAGCGCGATTCGAGACCTACGAGGTCGAGCAGGCGGGCTGTCTGAAGATCGCGGAGTACATCAGGTCAAGAGGATACCGCGCGCAGGTCCACGACGGGTACGATTGTAGTGGGCCCTATATACCGCTGTTCGTCGCGGCGGGGCTGGGGCAGCTTGGAGCGAACGGACAGTTGCTGTCGCCCCATTTCGGCTCGCGCGCCCGCCTGATGCTCGTCACCACCGACGCGCCCGTGACCTACGACGAGCCTGTGGACTACGGTATCCACAAGTTCTGCCAGGAATGCCAGGTCTGTGTCAATCGCTGCCCGGGCCGCGCGCTGGTGCGCGACAAGGTTTGGTGGCGCGGAGTCGAGAAGAACAAGGTCATCTACGACAGGTGCAGGCCGGTGATGGTCACGTTCCACGGCTGCGCGGTTTGCATGATCGTTTGTCCGGTACAGCGTTACGGCATGAAGCCCGTAATGGAGCACTACGTCGAGACCGGAGATGTGCTCGGAAAGGGCACGGACAACCTGGAGCGTTATTCTATCGAGGGCAAGGGAGATTTCGGGACGGGTGAGTTACCTCAGTTCGACCGGGAATTCTTCGAAATACCGCACGGACGCGAGGAAGAGTGGCTGTTCGAGAAATTCAAGGAAAAGCTCAGCGCAGAGGGTGTCCCAAGCGAATCCGAACTTGTAGAATTCGCATCCGACGTCAAGAAGGTTCTGGACAAGGGCGAGACCACATTCGACATCGCCTGAGATACTGGACTGCGTTACCATTCTTAGCTCGTAGGGGTGAACCCTTGTAGTCGCTCTGCAACATTGGAGATGATCCATTGCCCACGTTTTCCGAATCGCTCAAGTCCGGCAGGTTCGTCGTGACCGCCGAACTGAATCCGCCGAAGGGAACAGACCTCGGTGTCCTGTTCAAGCATGCCGAAGCACTGAACGGCATGGTGGACGCCTTCAACCTGACCGACTCCGCCGGGGCCAACATGACCATGGCTCCCATTTCCGCGGCCCATCTTATGCTCGACAGGGGATTCGAGACTATACTGCAAGTGACTGGCCGAGACCGCAATCGCATTGCGCTGGAGGGTGAGTTGCTCGCCGCCTCCGCGCTCGGAATCAATAACGTACTCTGCATGAGCGGTGACCCCCCTGGACGCGGCGACCACCCTGACGCTGTGGGAGTGTTCGACCTCAGGGCTGAAACCCTGCTGGACGCCGTTACGGCGATGAACTCCGGGACGGACATGTACGGCAACGAACTGAAGGGAACTCCGACTCTGTTCCCGGGCGCGGTCGCCAACCCCGGCGCGGACGACCTGGACACCGAACTCGCCCGCATGGAAGAGAAAGTCAAGCGGGGAGCGGCCTTCTTCCAGACGCAGGCCGTTTACGATGCCGCGACATTCGAGAAGTTCATGGAGTCGGCGCGAGGGTTCGGAGTTCCGGTCCTGGCAGGAATGATTGTGCTCAAGTCAGGGCGAATGGCGCGGTTTCTCGACGGCAACCTCCCCGGAGTAAGTGTGCCTGACGGAATCATTGCCGAGATGGATGATGCCAGGAACAGGGCTGAGACCGGAGTGGGAATCACCGCCCGCCTCATACGCGAGACGCGCGATATGTGCGACGGGACGCACATAATGGCAATCGGATGGGAGTCGCGCATCCCCGCCATTCTCGAATCGGCCGGTCTGGACTGAATCGATCCAAATCCCCTCTCCCATTGAGGTGGAGGGCTAGTGTTAGGGTGAAAACCTCCACAAATTCACCGACGTAGGCTGTATAATCCAAGCCTTATCGAACGGAGTGCCATAATAGTCGCGCATCTGGAGGTGATAAGATGGCGCAGACTCTGGTAATTGAAGGCCTCAAGCCCCGAATACTGCCGATTAATCTCCGTCAGAGTGGAAACAGCGACGCCCGGATGCTGATTTCCACTCGTGTCAGAAAGTCCCCCTGGTGGCACATGTCCAAAGCCGCCGGATGCCGGGCCTATACCGTGTACAACCACCTGTATCATCCACGCGCCTACATCGAGCCTGAGGACGGCGGCCTGATGGAGGAGTACAAGTACCTCACACAGCACGTCAGCATATGGGACGTGGCGGTTGAGCGTCAGATTTGCGTCAAGGGACCCGACGCCGCCGACTTCGTGAACCTGCTGATAACCCGAGACGTACACTCGCTCATGCCGACCATGCGCGCCCGCTACGTGATCCTCTGCAACCAGTACGGCGGGATCATCAACGACCCCGTGCTGCTCCGCGTGGCGGACGACGAGTTCTGGTTCAGCATTTCGGACTCTGACGTGCTGCTCTGGGCGCAGGGCGTGAACTCTTTCGCCGGGTACAACGTGGACATACACGAACTCGATGTGTCTCCGGTGCAGATACAGGGGCCGAAGTCCGTCGCGCTGCTGGAGAAGATGTTCGGACCCCACATCAGGGACATTCCCTACTACGGCCTGCTCCACGAGACCCTGAACGGGCGTAAGGTCACCATATCTCGCACCGGATTCTCTGCTGAGGTTGGCTTTGAGCTATACCTGCACGACGCTATCCGATACGCCGACGACATCTGGCCCCACATCCTCGAGCAGGGCGAGGAGTTCAATCTGCGCGTCATAGCTCCAAGCCACATCCGCCGCCTGGAGGCCGGAATCCTGTCCTACGGCCAGGACATGGACATCGAGAACAACCCGTTCGAGGTGCGGCTGAGCTGGCAGGTTGACCTGGACAAGGAGAACTTCATAGGCAAGGATGCTCTCGCCAAGATCAAGGCTGAGGGCGTTCAGCAGCGCCTGGTCGGTCTGAGGGTCGGCGGAGAGCCTATTACGTGGTACAACGAGGACTTCTATCTCGTCAAGGACAACGATTCCGGTAATGATGTCGGCTACGTGACGAGCGCGTTCTGGTCTCCTAACGTCGGCTCCAACATCGCGCTGGCCGTAATGCCGCGCTCTCATTGGCGACGTGGCACGCAGGTCAGTGTACAGCTTCCTGGGGACGGCATAGTGGGCGCCGAGGTGGTGCGGGTCCCGTTCTTCGACCCGACGAAGGACATACCGAACACGGTCCTGTAGGCAACATCAGGGTCTTTCGGTTATTTCCCGAAATTACTTCTGTCGTTCGCCCTGAGCCTGTCGAAGTGCTGCCTGTTCATGGTTTGTCCTGAGGTTGTCGAAGGGTCACCACGAACGTACTTGGTTTAATTGGTTGATAATCTAAAGACCCGGTAAGAATCATCGTCGTATCTGAAGTGCCGAGAGCCCATGGCAATTTCGCCTTGGGCTCTCCCATTGAAGTTTCTGTTCTTTGTGATAGTTACTGCGCTTCGGAGCCTCGGAGTCTGGGATCCAGAACGTCCCTGATGGCGTCGCCGAAGATGTTGAAGCTAAGTACGGTTATGACGATAGCCAGGCCGGGGTAGATAATCCTCCACCAGTGTGGATTGATCGCCTGTCCTACCGCGCTTCCGAGCATATTGCCCCAGGACGCTGTCGGCGGCGGTATCCCGATTCCCAGGAATCCCAGTGACGCTTCTACGACAATCGCCGTGCCAATGTGGGCGGTCAGGATTATCAGGAACGGAGCCACACAGTTTGGCAGCACGTGCCGCATCATCACCCTGAGCTCCGACGAGCCGACCGAGCGCGCCGCGTCAACGTACATGAACTCCTTGACCGCTATCGCCACTGATCTGATAACGCGCACACCATACGGCACCCTGGTAAACGCCACCGCGATGATGACCGTGTGCAGTCCGGCTCCGAGAACCACCAGCAGCGACAGCGCAAGCACCAGGCTCGGGAAGCTCATCCACACCTCGACTGCGCGCTGGGTAACAAGGTCGAACTTGCCGCCGAGATAGCCGCTTGCCAATCCCCATATCGAACCTATTGTCGTTCCGAAGACAACCGAGGTAATGCCGACGATCAGCGACACTCTTGAGCCAAATATCACGCGGCTGAGAATGTCGCGGCCAACCTCGTCATATCCCATCCAGTGAACCCGGTCCGGAGGTTCCCGGGCCATCAGCGGAGCTGTATCGAGCGGGTCATACGGAGCTACGAATTCCGCGAACACCGACATCAGCACTATCAGAACGATGATAGTCCCCATGATGGCGCCGAGAGGCTTATTCCTGGCGAATCGCAGGAGCGTCTGGAGCAATGAGTTGCCAGATGTTGTTATGGTCGCTGCCGCTTCTGCTGAAGTTGTCTGCATCGGACGCCTATTCGTATCGTATTCTGGGGTCGGCCCATGCGTAAGAGAGGTCAATCAGTAGGTTGATGATGACGAACGCGGCGGCGTAGATCATCACCAGATTCTGGACGACGTTGAAGTCCTTGTCTATGATGGCCGTCAGCATCGTAACGCCCAGCCCGTTGATGGCGAATGCGTACTCTACCGCCACCGAGCCGCCAAGGGTGAATCCCATCATTATGCCCGCAATCGTGATGACCGGCAGCAGCGCGTTCTTGATTACGTGCCGCCACATGACGACCCTGCTGGCGAGTCCCTTGGCCATTGCGGTCCGAACGTAGTCCTCTCTGAGAACTTCCAGTATCGACGACCTGGCCATCCTCGCGATCATGGCCGCCATTCCAAGCCCGATCACTATGGCCGGGGCTGTTGTCTTAGCCAGATTTGCCCCCGGATCGTCCCAAATATGGGAATAGAACAGGGGTGGGTAGTATTCGAAGATCAACACGCCGAACAGAACAATTAGGGCGGCCAGCCAGAAAGACGGGATCGCAAGGAACAGCACGACGAAGAGCCTCGTTGAGTAGTCCATAAATGAATCCTGTCGCGCGGCGCTCAGAATACCTATCGGCAGTCCTACTATCCAGGATAAGGCAATTGCCATAATGGAGATCTGAAGAGTGACCGGCCCATGGTTCCGCAGCATCTCAGACACTTTCTGGCCTCGGAAAAACGAGTCGCCCAGGTCTCCTGTAACTATGCCCCGCGCCCAGTGCAGGTACTGTTCGTAAAGAGGCCTGTCCAGTCTCAGGTCAGACATCAGCTTCTCGATCGCGGCGGGGTCAACCATCTGAACGCCCTCACCGCCTCCGCCGCCTCCGCCGCCTAGCATCGTCGCCACGATGTTGCCGGGGATCACGCGGAGCACCACGAAGATGATCATCGAAATGACCACCAGCGTGGGGATCGTCATTATCAGTCTGCGGAGTATGTACTTGCTCATGTCGCCTTGAGATTGTCGAAGGATACGCTGTCAGTCTCTTCCCTCGATGGACTCACAATGGTAGGCAAAATCCCTTCCCCCTTGACGGGGGAAGGTTAGGATGGGGGTGAACCTCCCCGCAACCCTATTCAGACTGCGGGGACAGGTTCTTAACCAATTACGAACTACTCGCGGTCGCGCTCGAACCAGATGTGCGTCCAGCGGCGGTGCATAGAGTTGTATCCGCCGAAGTACATGTCGGTCATGCCGGGTCCGCCGAGGTAGGTACGGTAGATGTCGTACCCGCCGTGGTAGTTGAACAGCATTATAGGCACGAGTTCGTCCAGCAATAACTGCATCTCGCGCACCAGTTCGACACGCTTATCTATGTCCTGCTCCTCGTTGATCTTCTTCATCAGCGCGTCGGTTCTCGGGTCCGACCATCCACCGTAGTTCCAGCTTCCGCCATCGGCCAGGAAGCGAGTGAACCACGGCCCTGGATCAATTATCTCGGCCGCGGTGAATGTGCCGGTGGTGTCGAAGTCCTTGTTCAGCACGCGGTCGTAATAACCGCCCTCGTCCGTGAGCTCGATCTCCATCTCCACGTTCAGGTTCTTCCGTATCATGTCCTGTATGGCGGCTACGGTCGCGCTGGGCTGGTTGCCGCGCTGCAGGAACGAGATGTTGAGTCCGGCTCCGTCTGGATACCCCGCTTCGGCCATTAGCCTCTTGGCCTCGGCTATGTCCTCGGCAGTAGGAACGCGGTATCCCGGAGTCATTGCAAGCTCTTCGCCAGAGCGCGAGTATGGCGATCCGCCTGTCTGCCAGTCGGGCAGGAACCATCCTCCCGGCTCCTCACCGTTGAATCCGGTCTTGGCGGTGAGTTGATGCAGAGTCATCTTGTCCACGACGAGGTGGACGGCTCTGCGCAGCTTGACGTCATCGAACGGAGGCCGGTTGGTGTTGAAGGCGAAGATGTTGCCGTTGAAGAAGTTGCCGATCTGCGAGTGATACTTCGCCGGATCATCCCACGCTCGCTGCATATCTTCCTTCGTGATCTGCATCACTGCGTCAACTTGGCCTCCGTAAATCGCAGCGGCCCGCGCCTGCGCCTGCGCCAGCGCCGCCAGGTCCAGCTTTTCGAAGTAGGGAAGATGCTCGATGAAGTAGTCAACGTTCTTATCCATGTTCCAGCTTTCGCCGGGGGTGTGAGCCGTTATGATGAACGGCCCCGTACCGGGGATGAAAGCGGAGTCTCGCATACTGTTGTTCACGCAGTCCAGGTACTTCTCTGACACGACCATATTCCACCCGCTCGCGAGCGCCGGAACCAGCGTCGTGCGCGGGCTGCCCAGGATGAACTTCACTGTGTGGTCGTCAACGGCGACGATCTCACGCAGGTCGGCGCCGTCCACCATCAGCTCCTTGCGAAGGCTTATCATGCCTTCAGGCGGATCTATGATGCGTTCGTAAGTTGCCACTACGTCATTTGCCGTGAACGGTCCGCCGCCGCATTCGAACTGCGGGCCATCGTGCCACTCAATCCCGCGACGCAGCGTGAAAGTGTATTCCTTGCCGTCGTCTGAGACTTGCCACGCGGTTGCCAGGTCCGGGGCGACGGTCAGCCCGCCGTCGCGAGGATCGAACTGCACCACGCCGTTGTACATCGGCTGCTGCGCAGTCAGGTTGTTGTGAGTCGGCGACTGGTGGAAGTCGTACATAGACGGCTTCGCCCTTCCGCCCCACTTGAATACGCCGCCGTACTTGGCATTCATCGGGTTCTGGAAATACTCGGTGAAGGACGCCGCCTGGGTAATCTCCGACTGGATTGCCGGTACCTGGACTTCCTTCACGATCTCCTTGATTATCTCTTTCTCGACGATTTTTTCGACTTCGACCTCAACGGGTTTTTCAACCTCGACGATCTTCTCGACCTCGACGATCTTCTCTATGACCTCCGGCTCGCTGCTGCTGCAAGCCATAAGGCCCAAGGCTGCTATCGCGCAGGCAAGAAGAGCCAGAACATGGCCCCGCAAACGTAATCCAAACATTTCTGAACTTCCTCCCGTTCTTTACCAAATCCGGTCAACAGCCGGTACATCCATTACCCTCTATCCAGTCATGCGCCACACAGTACGACTGAAACATTATTCTGTCAAGGTTATTACTGAAAAAGTCTGCTGTATGACGCTCTGAAGGATAGCCTGTGTATATTGGTGCCCCCGTCGAGTTGGACCCCGCGAATCTCGATATCGGCTGGTGTTATAATCTTAACCATCACCGGCAGGCCATTGTGCCTACGCCGGATACACTACGCGAATGGACGATTACATGATCTCTATCGAATTCGACAAATTCACTCTGTCCAACGGCCTCGACGTGATACTGTCCAGGGACGATTCTCTCCCGGTGACCTCGGTCAACCTCTGGTATCATGTCGGCTCCAAGAACGAGGATGAAGGCAAGACCGGCTTCGCCCACCTCTTCGAGCACGTCATGTTCGAAGGCTCCAAGAACCACGATTCCAGTTTCTTCGAGCCGCTCATGAAAGTCGGAGCCAACCTCAATGGCTCCACAACTCCGGACCGCACCAACTACTGGGTTGACGTTCCCTCCAACTACCTGGAACTGCTCCTCTGGCTCGAGTCCGACAGGATGGGCTACCTGCTCGAAGTTCTGACGGACCGCAAGCTCGACGTCCAGAGAGACGTCGTGAAGAACGAGCGTCGTCAGAACTACGAAAACCGGCCCTACGGCATGGCTCACATGCTTCTCCAGCCCACTGTGTTTCCTGCGCCTCACCCCTACAACTGGACGACTATTGGCTCCCCGGAAGACCTGGACAATGCCTCCCTTGACGACGTGAAATCCTTCTTCCGGCGCTTCTACACTCCGAACAACGCAAGCCTCGCCATAGTGGGCGACTTCGACCCCGACGACGCTCGCTCGCTCGTCGAAAAGTATTTCGGAGACATTCCCCCGGGCCCGCACGTCGAACGCGCTCTCAGGATGGACTCATCCCTCTCCGGCGCGGTGGACATCACGTCATACGACCGCGTGCAGCTCTCCAGGCTCTACATGTCCTGGCCCACAGTCCCCGCCTTCTCCGACGACCAGCCTTCGCTGGACATGCTCGCCGCTATACTGGGCGACGGGCGCAGTTCGCGCCTGTACCGCTCCCTGGTGTACGAACGGCGCTCCGCGAGAGAGGTGCAGGTCTATCATCACGACCAGGAGATAGCGGGAGAGTTCATCGTTCAGGCCACCGCCAACCCCGAACATTCGCTGGACGAACTCGAATCCGAACTGCTCCGCCAGTTGGATGACATACGCTCCGGCAACGTCTCTGAACGCGAACTCCAGCGCGCCAGGAATCGCATTCAGGCGTCCCACGTATTCCAACTCGAACGCTCCGGCGGCTTCGGCGGTCGCGCCGACCAGCTCAACTACTACAACACCTACACCGGAGACGCCGAATTCATCAACAAGGACCTCGACCGCTACATGGCAGTCACCGTCGAAGATGTGCGCCGCGCCGCCGGTATGCTCGGTGAGGCGCGGGTCAAGCTGTCCATACACCCGGAGGCCGACCGTAACGCTACGCCCTCGCCGGTAAAGCGCGAACAGGCGCCCGCTGCCGCTGCGCCGCCCTCGTTCGCCGCCCCCGTCCCCAACAGGTCGCGGCTCGACAACGGCCTCAACATCCTGCACGTCGAGCGGCGCGGCATTCCCACCGTAGCTTTCGGACTCGTGTTACGCTCAGGTTCCGCGGACGACACCCCGGACAGGGCTGGCATCGCCCACCTGACCACGACTATGTTGCGTGAAGGGACCGCTACCCGCGACTCCGGCCAGATCTCCGACGAAATGGAGTTCCTCGGAAGCCAGATTCGTGCTTCCGCCAACCGCGAGTACACAGTGATAACCTCGGATGGACTCACATCAACCTGGCGCGACACCCTGGCCGTGCTCGGCGATGTCGCCATGAACCCCGCGTTCTCGGAACACGAACTAGAGCGCATCCGCGCCAACACGCTGACCGACCTGCGCCGCGTCTCCGACAGCCCCGCAACCATATCCGCACGCGCCACCAGGGGCGTGGTTTTCGGACCTGGCACCCCATACGGTCACCCGCAGTCCGGTACTGAAGTGTCAGTGAGCGCGGTCACCCGATCCGATCTCCAGACTTACTTCGACACCCACTTCGACCCCGGCAGCGCCACATTCATCATAGTCGGTGACCTGTCGCTCGACGAAGCCGTGGATGCGGCGGAAAAGACATTCGGAGGCTGGCGCGCCTCATCGGACTCTGAAGGACGCGCCCGCGCTGTAGTCGCGCCGCCCGAACCCTCTCCCACGACGATATATCTTGCCGATAAGCCCGGCGCCGCGCAGTCCGTCGTCCGAACCGGTCACCTGACGATTCCCCGGAACCACCCCGACTACCTGGCCTTCAACCTGTTCAACTACATCTTCGGCGGCCAGTTCTCCGCGCGGCTCAACATGAACCTGCGCCAGGACAAGGGTTACAGCTACGGATATATGTCCACAGTGGATTGGAACCTAGCCCCGTCCATGCTGGTCGCGGGTGGCGGAGTCCAGACCGCCGTGACGAAGGAAACGGTCATCGAGACGTTGAAGGAATTCAACGAGATAGTCGGAGACCGTCCCGTAACCGAGACTGAGTTCGCCGACGCCGTCCAGGGACTTTTGCGCAGTATGCCCGCGCAGTTCGAAACGCAGTCCAGGATAGTAGCCCAGCTTACCCGCATGGTCGCCTACGACCTGCCAGACGACTATATGTCCCAGTTGCCCGGCAATTTGGCAAAGGTAAACATTGACGATGTGCATCGCGTCGCATCCGAACTGCTGGACATTGACCACCTCAGCATCGTCATTGCGGGTGACGCTGAGTCTGTGGAATCCGGCCTGCGCGAACTGGGAATGCCCATTGCCCGCATAGACTACGAGGGAAGGGAGGTCGCCGCTTCCTGACATGACCACCACCACGTCCCCAACTAACCTGCGCCTGATGGATACGTTCCGTAACCTCTTCTACACGCCCGTTTACGTGGCCGTGTCAGGGGGCTTTTTCTATAAGCACGGCCTTAACGTGATGCTCACCTCCATGCCAGAAGGCGGTTCCGCGATGGACATTCTGAGGTCCGGCGAAGTGGACCTCGCCCAGACCGGCATCAGCCGCAGCCTCATGGAACTCGACCTCGGACACGAGGACGCGCCGCTCCATGTCGCAGAAATCAACAGTCGCGACGGCTTCTTCCTCGTATCGCGTCACAGCGTCGAGTCGTGGAACTGGAAGATGCTCGAAGGCGCGACCGTCGCCCCCGTCGGCTTCACCCCCGTACCCTGGAACTCCCTGCGCGCCGCCATGCTGAAACACGATGTTGACCTGGACGCCGTAAATCTGGCCACCGGCCTCTCCGCTCAGGAAGCCATAGACGCATTCAGGTCGGGCAGGGTGGACTACGTTCACCTCCCGCACCCCCAGGCCGGATCGCTCGTCGCCGAGGGCGCAGGACACATAGCCGTTGCGCTCGGCCCGGAGTTGGGTCACATCTGCTACAGCTCCTTCGCCGCCATGCCGTCCTTCATAGACGCCAGTCGAGGCAAGATTCAGTCCTTCGTTAAGGGATTCGACGATGCACTCGCGTGGCTCGCTACCGCCGAAGATGAACAGGTCGCCGAGCGAGCAGCGCCTTTCTTCCCGGACCTGTCCCTCGACCTGTTGCAGGACTTCATCCACCAGTACCGCGCCAACCAAACCTGGCCCCAATCCTCACTGATCACCCGCGAGTCCTACGACTCCATGCGCGACATCCTAATGGATGGCGGCCTTGTTAAAGTCCGACACAGCTATGATCGCCTCGTCAGGCCCGAGTTCGCGCTGAACTCACAGAAGAGAAGAAGTGCATGACTACCAACTTTGAGTACGAGTCGCAATTTTCAAACTGGCTCGCCAAGAACACGCATGTCATAAGTGAACAGGTGCCTTGGGAAATTGATCCCACATCAATACAACGTGAAGTGCCTGCATTGAACGGCATTCTAAGGGTTGACTTGCTTTGCCGGGCAACTGAACCGGACGGCAGCGGAACTTTCAACGTGGTCGTTGAAAATCAACTTTGGACAACCGACTCTGATCATCTGGTCCGACTTCTGGCCTATACATACGGATTCGATGCCAGGGTTGCGGTATGGATTGCCGGAGACTTTACGCTTAAGCACAGACGGGCGATTCGTTGGCTGAACCAAAATACCGAATTAGATGCTTACCTTTTCAAGCTGGAGCTAAGTAAACAACCGGCCATCACGCCGATTGTCTTTCCAGGTATGCCGGAAGAGGAGGAACTTCCGCAGAGCACGTACACGCCAGACCCAGGTTGGAGAACAGCGGCAAGAGCTTGGTACGAACGTGTTTTACCGAAAGTTGCCGCGCAATGTGAACATCTTGGCGTGTGGCAGTCTCAGTCCACGCGGGATCTGAAGTCACCCATCCCCGGTTTGATGTGGTGTCAGCAACCCGTTATTCACAGAGATAAGAGTGTCAGCGAATACATCTCTTGGTACATCGAGCTTCATCGCGATTTCGTAAGGATCGGATTGTATATTCCTAACGGCCTGCGAGATAAGTCTCACTACTACTTTGATGCCCTTACCAACGACAAAGAGGGGATGGACAGGAGTTTCGGTTCGCCTCTTGAGGCTGTCGTATATCGCGGCGGCTTCAAGCACTTGATATGGGAACCTCAAGAAGGCGTAGGCTACGAATCAGTGGACGGAGCGAAGATAGAACGTGAAGCCGAGGCGGTCGCCAACGACATGAAGAAGTTCATAGAGGCGACAAAGGACACCATTGCCGATCTGACTCCATACGATGAACCGCATTAGGTGTCGAAGAATTTACGTGAAAACGGTATTCTGATTCCATCGCCTAGCGCCTCGACGGAATTAGTGGAAGTAAATTAAGCCCCGGAAAACAGCGTTGAGAGTCCCCGCCACAATAACCCGTATCGCCCGGCAGACGCCCACCATCAAGTCCTTCGACCTGGACCTCGGCGGACACGAACTCGGATTCAAGCCCGGCCAGTGGGTGGACTTCTTCGTCTCCCTCGAGGGTGCGGAGGCCGTCGGCGGCTACTCCATAACCTCGTCTCCGTCGGTACAGGACTCCATCGGACTCGCCGTCAAGCTCGACGAGGGCGACCACCCCGTCACCAACTGGCTCCACAGGGAGGCGCGAGTAGGGGACGGCGTTGAAATCAGTCTAGGCGGCGACTTCTATTACACGCCGGACATGGACGGCCCCATCGTCCTCATCGCAGGCGGAATCGGTCTCACGCCTCTAATGAGCATAGTCCGCGCCATTGACGAGTCTGATCGGTCAACACCCACTACTCTCATTTACAGCGTCTCCACTCCATCCGAGATACTCTTCCGCCAGGACTTGGAGGACATCGCCCGACGCAACCCTTTATTCAGGCCGGTCTTCACCATAACTCGCCCTGAAGTGCAGGAATGGAACGGTCACACCGGCAGAATAGACGACGACATGCTCCGCTCCGAGTGTGTAAACCCCGACTCCCTCTTCTTCATCTGCGGCCCTCCCGACATGATCCGCGACGTCATCGGGATGCTCGTCAGGCTGGGCGCTCCCGGCTCGCATATCAAGTACGAACAGTGGTGGTAGCCTCTAAACAAACTGCCGCGTGTAAGCTAACTGATCGGCCAGGTGTTCGGGGAAAACCGAGTCGAGGTAATGCGTCGCCATCGGCAGCAGCCAGGGCGTCACATCCTCCCACTCCATGCCCGTAACCCTGAAATACTCTTTCAGGTAGAATGAGAGGAATATCTTCCGCGCCCACTCTATCACCACTCTGCGAACGCCGGACACTAGTGGTATGCCGGACTGAACCAACACTACTGTACGCGCGATGTCCGCCTCCGGAACGCCCTTCGCGCCAAACTCCCAGTCAATGATCACCGGCCCCGCCTTCGTCATGATTAGGTTGTCCGGGTGAAAGTCGACGTGACATATTCGGTCTCCGTCCGGCAGCGACTCCAGCCTTTCCAGCGCCATCACCTTTAAGTCCTCTTCAACCACCTCGCTCTCCTCTATGCGGGGTCTCAGCCGGTCGCGCAGGTCGGGAATGTCCACACCGGCCTTGGAATGCACCTCCGCGTGAAGACGAGCCATCATCCTCGCGCCAGTATAGATCCTCCAGGGGAAAGTCGTTCCCCAGCGCAACATCGTCGCACCCTCTACGCGCTCCATAACGATGCCCGGGCGCCCGTTGACGGTCAGCGTCTCCGA
The DNA here is from genome assembly GCA_009838465.1 of Dehalococcoidia bacterium. GTDB lineage: Bacteria > Chloroflexota > Dehalococcoidia > Lucifugimonadales > UBA1123 > VXRN01. The sequence goes on along the minus strand of VXRN01000028.1, from coordinate 50,882 downwards.
TATCTTCGGCACGGGCAGTCCCGCCTCGACCGCCGCGGTCGTGATATGCGCTTCACGTTCCGCAGACTCCGCGCCGTCCTCGTCGAACAGTAGCTTGACGACCTTGCCCTCGCCATACGCGAAAACCTCGGCGATATATCCCCTGCCGATGAATGGCCCCAGATCATCCAATCCGACTCTCCCGCCCTATATCATCGAATGGCTCTGGCCGCCGTCCACCACGATGCACGACCCGGTTATCAGGTCCGCCCGGTCCGACGACAGGAACGCGCACAGGTCGCCCACCGGCTCCGGCCACCCGAAGCGGCCCATCGGCAGGTGCGTCTCGATGAAGTCAGACACCACCTCTTCCGGCTGATCTCTCTGGAACCGCTCCCAGCCACCTCCCGGATGCGAGATCGAGCCGGGTGCAATGGAATTCACGGTGATCCCATCCTGCGCCAGCGACAGCCCCGCGTGCTTCGTCGCCGCGATCACCGCCGCCTTCGCCGACATATATCCGATGTTGCCGCCGTGCTCGCGCCCCCATATCGAGGCGATATTGATGATCCGGCCCCAGCCCTGCTCCCTCATGTGCGGGAGCACAAGCCTCGCCAGTTCGTAACCGTTGAACAGGTTGAAGTCGAACACCGCTCGATAGTTGTCCAGCGGAGTCTCCGCCAGGTCCGTAACGCCCATAGAGCCGCCCGCGTTATTCACCAGTATGTCTATCGGCCCCAGTCCCTCCACGCACTCCCGGTGCAGCCTCGGCAGATCGTCAATCTCCGTAACATCCGCCGCCACCCCTACCGCCTTCACACCAAGCGCCTCCAGGTCCGACACTGTCCCATCAATCGTACTCGCCGTCCGACCGCAGATCGCGACGTTTACGCCCTCCGACGCCAGCGAAATGGCGCACTGTCGCCCAAGCCCTCTGCTGCCCCCCGTAACCAGCGCATTCTTACCCGTAATTCCTAGATCCATCGGATTAGCCTCCCATATAAGTCCTGAAATCCGCCCAAGCCTACCACGCCCAAAGTTCATGCACAATTTCCGTACTGGACTGTGACGATTGCAAAAGTCCGTCACGGCCCCCTATCGTCATTCCCGCGAAAGGAGACCTTTGCATAACCACCGTCATTCCCGTGAAAACGGGAATCCAGGGGCGGGGTGTGTCCAGCTTGGGATTGCCGACTCCCCGTCCCACTCGGACTACCATATCCGAGTTTCGCAAAGGTCTCCGAAAGCGGGAATCCATGAACTGGCGGCTTTGTGACTACTGCGACACCACTTCTGAAATAGTCTCTGCACTCCGCTTTGAGTGGCTCAATGGTAGCCCTTATAATTGACTTACACTCAATTCAAGCTGCGGCAGACCGCGACCTCCACACGAAAGGCCAACATGAAAGCACTACTCAGCGTTTATGATAAGACAGGAATCGCCGACCTCGCCCGCGCGCTTGCAGACGCTGGCTGCGAGCTGGTCAGCACAGGCGGCACCGCCCGCGACATTTCCGACGCCGGACTCCCTGTCACCCAGGTCGCCGACCTCACCGGCTCGCCGGAGATGCTCGACGGTCGCGTCAAGACCCTCCATCCCGTCATACACGGCGGCATTCTGGCCCGCCGCGACCTCGACTCCCACCGCGCCGAGCTTGAAGCACACGGTATCCAGCCCATAGACATCGTGGCCGGCAACCTCTATCCCTTCGTCCAGGCCGTCAGCGCGGACGGTGTCGCCCTGCAGGACGCCCTCGAGAACATAGACATCGGTGGCCCAACCATGATCCGCTCCGCCGCCAAGAACTTCCCGTTCGTCCTAGTAGTAGTGGACCCTTCCGACTACGGCTGGATAGCCGAGCGTATCGCCGACAGCGGACTCGACCCCGACCCCTTCAGCACGGAAGAGCGGCGCGAACTCGCCCGCAAGGCATTCCAGCACGTCGCCCTTTACGATACCGCCGTTTCCAAGTATCTCACAGCCGGGTCCGGCGACACCTCCTGGCCCGAACTCACCTTCGGCTACAACCGCGCCTCCGACCTGCGCTACGGTGAGAATCCCCACCAGAAGGCGACCTTATACACGTCCGCCCTCTCGTCCGGAGGCATAGTGCGCGCCGAGCGGCTCCACGGCATAGACATGTCCTACACCAACTACCTCGACGCCGACGCCGCCTGGAGAGTCGTCTCCGACTTCCCCGATCCTGCAGTCGCCATCATCAAGCACACCAACCCCTGCGGCCTAGCCGTCCACTCCGAGCAGCCAACCGCCTACAAGCTCGCCTTCGAGGGCGACTCCGTATCTGCGTATGGCGGCATTGTCGGATTCAACCGGCCCGTAACCGCCGAAACCGCTCGAGCCATGCGCGGTGTCCTATTCGACATCATCGTCGCCCCCGACTACGATGAAGACGCGCTCAAGATACTCCGGCGGCGCACCCGCACGCGCATCCTCAAGGTTGCCCCCGAGAGCGGCCCCGTCACTGGCCTCGACCTCCGCCCAGTTACCGGCGGAGCCCTCATCCAGACTCCCGACGACATCGCCGAAGACCCGTCCGACTGGCAGGTCGTAACCGAGCGGGCGCCCACCGACGACCAGCTCCGCGACCTCGCATTCGCCTGGCGTGCCTGTAAGCACATCAAGTCCAACACCATCGTCCTGGCGAAGGACAACCACCTCGTCGGCATGGGAGCCGGGCAGCCCAACCGCGTCACCAGCGTCCACCTCGCCCTCCGCATCGCCGAGGACAAGGCCGTCGGCTCCGTCCTAGCCTCCGACGCCTTCTTCCCATTTCCTGACAGCATCGAAATGGCTGCCGAGGGCGGCGTCGTAGCCATAGCCCAGCCTGGCGGATCCATCCGCGACGAGGACTCTGTCGAAGCCGCCAACCGCCTCGGGCTCGCCATGGTCCTCACCGACACCCGCCACTTTAGACACTAATTACTATGGTAGAAGCCAAACATCCCCTCGCCGAAGTATTCGGATTCCCGACTGACAACAGTAGTAGCTCGGCGGCTAGGTACCGCCGCTACAAACTGTGTCCCTTCAACAACAAGGTCCCGAACTGCACCAAAGACAGAGCCAACGATCCGCTGGGGGTATGCAGCATATTCCATAACGATGATGTCGTTATCACCTGTCCCGTCCGGTTTCGTCAGGACTGGATGATTGCCGAACACGCCGCCGGGTTCTTCTTTCCGCCGGAGGCCCGATGGACTTCACTTACAGAAGTACGCCTTACGGACGGAAATAACCGGACGGCAGGCAATATTGACATAGTGTTGGTACAGTACGACAGTCGAGGCAAGATCCTGGATTTCGGAGCCCTTGAGATCCAAGCTGTCTATATATCTGGCAATGTACGCCGCCCGTTTGAGCAATTCATGTCTGATCCCGAATCGAATGCGGACATGGACTGGACAGGTTGCCCCAACTATCCCAGACCAGATTATCTGTCTTCGTCCAGAAAGCGGCTTGCTCCTCAACTCCTGTACAAGGGTGGAATCGTTAATTCGTGGGGACGGAAGATTGCCGTAGCTATGAATAGCAGCCTGTTTCGGACTCTGCCCGAATTTGAGACTGTGCCACGCTCCGAAGCTGATATTGCGTGGCTGGTGTATGAACTCGATTTCAATGAGCAAAATAGCATCTACGAACTCAAGCTGGACAAGGCCGTGTACAGCAGCTTTGATGTATCATTGAACCAGATTACGCGTCCTGAACCGGGTGACGAAGAGAACTTCGTAGAGCGATTGCAGTCCAGGCTCGACGATATGCTTGAAGAACCGAACCCGCCCGACGCTCCAACCATAGATTTAGACCTAACAACATGACCAATGGTTCAAGGACACTTACTCCCAACCGAAGTGAGTAACAGGCCCGTCAATGTCGCGTCTGTTCCTCAGAGAAGCCTCTTCCGCTATCCGGGTGGCAAGACTTGGCTGGTGCCCCGCGTACGCCAATGGCTGATGAGTATGACCCAGAAACCCCGATGTTTCGTAGAGCCGTTTCTTGGCGGAGGCATCATAAGCCTGACCGTTGCGTCTGAGGATTTGGCCGAGTCGGTAGACATGGTCGAACTCGATGATGAGGTTGCCGCCGTGTGGAAGGCTGTACTAGGGAATGATGCCGATTGGCTGAGCAAGCGCATCGGCAAATTCGATCTGACCGAGGACTCTGTTCGACAAGTCCTTAACTCTCAGCCCGTGTCTCTCCGCGAGAAAGCGTTTCGCACCATCGTCAAGAACAGAGTCAACAGGGGAGGGATACTGGCCCCCGGCGCAGGAGTTCAGAAATCTGGTGAAAATGGCAAGGGCCTCAAGTCCCGATGGTACCCTGCAACTCTGCAGAAGCGAATCGAAGGGATACGACGAGTAAGCCACAGGATGACTTTCACCGAAGGCGACGGGTTAGAGATTCTGAGTTCCTACGTGGACAACGGCACACCCGATTCCGTGTATTTCATTGACCCGCCATACACCGTATCAGGAAAGCGGGCGGGAAGCAGACTCTACAAACACAGCGAAATAGACCACGAACGACTATTCCACACCGCCAGCAACCTAGAAGGCGACTTCCTGATGACCTATGACAACTGCCCTGAAGTCCAACATCTTGCGACCAGGCACAGATTCGACACCTTGCCCATAGCCATGAAAAACACCCACCACGCCGAAATGACCGAACTCCTAATCAGCTCCAACTTAGACTGGACAATATAGACATATCTTGCTCTAAGCGAAACCAAGATATAATACCAATTCAGGGTAACTCAGTCGTGTTCACCTTGCCAGGCTCAGGTGGATTGCCGAGCGGAGAATCAGGGGTTTACCATCTTTGCCTCTCCAACGAGACCAACCCCGAACTCTGTCACCAGCTATGTTATGTTCCGTGATACCGTCCGCTTCTCCGCCGCCTGCACTGCCACCGATGACCAGACCCACCAACTCGAAGCCGCCCTAATCACCGACTGGCAGCCCCGCTACAACATCCTCCTCCGCTGACACGAGTTGCCCATCCACATCCGTCACCAAGCCGCATAGAGGAGTAGCCCAAAACCACGACTAGGTTCCTATCTGAGTCGGGCATACCGATGACGACAACCGCCAGTCCGAGCGCAAATCCTGGTACCATCGCTGACCCTCGCATCGTTTCCCAAATCCCTACACATATACATCCTCGCTGTGCTACAATATGCTCATGGAGGACAGAACAAATGAACGATAACCATAAACCAGAGATTATCAATAGCAATCTTCATGCCCATGAAAAATTTTCCCCGTAGCTAACGCAGGTGATTAACAGGTGGGAACAGGCGACTTTTTCACCTGTTGACCATCAGTTGACCCACCTGTTACCACCTGTCGGTTTATAAATCAGGATATATCCCAAAGAGGTTTCGACAGCATTCGTTCACCAACCGACTGCCGACTCCAGGAGCGTCTCGCTAGGAGATAGCGGCTAACGCCAATCTGAACTATAATGACGATACCCCAAGCCCCCGGAGGCCAGACCATGACCACTAACGGAGCCAACGCGAACCATCATCCGACCGGCCCGCTGAGCGGCATGAGGGTGATTGACTGGACTATGTGGCAGTTCGGCCCGGTGTCCACCATGATGCTGGCCGACCTGGGCGCCGAGGTCATCAAGGTCGAGTCGCTGGACGGCGACCATGGACGGCAGTTCGGCAGGGTCGGCGGAGTGCTGTCCGACCTGCCGGAAGGCGTCAACGCCTATTTCGAGGGCATGAACCGCAACAAGTACGGTATCGCGCTCGATCTCAAGAACCCGAAGGGCCGTGAGATCATGCGAAAGCTGGCCTCCAAGTCGGATGTGTTCGTCGAGAATTTCCGTAAGGGCGTCGCCGAACGGCTGGGGGTAGGCTACGACGACCTGAAAGAGGTCAACCCGACGATAATCTACGGCTCGGCTTCGGGCTATGGCCCGGAAGGCCCTGACTCCACGAAGCCCGCTTTCGCTCTCACGGGCGAGGCGCGCTCAGGCGCGATGTGGTGGTCAGGCCCGGACAACAACACGCCATACGCCGTCGGCATAGCGGACCAGGCCGCCGGCATCATGCTCAGCTACGGCATACTCGGTGCGATAGTTGCGCGCGAGCGCTATGGACACGGTCAGCGAGTAGATGTATCCCACCTGGGCAGCATGATCTGGACGCGCGGAATGCAGAATGGCATATCACTCATCCAGGATGCGGAGTTCCAGCGGCAGGACTGGCGGCACGCGGGCAACGTCCTCTGGAACTACTACGAGTGTGCCGACGGCGAGTGGATAGCCTTCTCGATGAGCCAGGGCGACCGCTACTGGCCTGCGATGTGCCGCGCGATGGATAAGCTCGAATGGATGGAGGACGAACGCTTCAACTCGCTCGAGGCCCGGTACGAGAACCGCGACTTGGTCATCGAGAGTATGGCCGAGGTCTTCAAGACTCGCCCCCGAGCTGAGTGGGAAGTCCGGCTGGCTGACGCGGGCGACCTCATCTACGAGAAGGTGCAGCGCACCCTCGAACTCAGGGACGACCCGCAGGTCAAGCGCAATGGCTACATGATTGACTTCGACCACCCCGTTCTGGGCGATTCCGAGTGGCTTCAGACGCCGGTATCTTATTCCAAGAACCCCGTCACCACCCGCAAGATGGCCCCCGCGCACGGCGAGGACACCGAAACGATACTGATTGATATGCTCGGCTACGACTGGGAAGACATAGCCGAACTCCAGGAAGAACGAGTAATTCTATAGAGATAATGCCCGACAGCGGCAAAGGAGAAGATAATGGCCTACGTATCCAACGACCCGGAAGAGGCGCGAATCGGCAAAGACCTCGGCAGCAGGGACTTTGTGGCCGACGAGGGCCTTCTGCATGACTATTTCGAGGGACTGGAGATAGACGCCGACTGGTACTCCGGCAACCCCTACGAGGCGACGGTGGCTCCTTCCATGACCGTGACGGCGGTGGACGGCGGGTTCGCGGGCGGCGGATTCAAGAACAGCTTCGGCAACCTGTGGATGCGCCAGGCGTGGGAACTCAACGCTCCCATAGTCCCGGGACAGCAATACACGGCAAGCTCGAAGGTGGTTGACATCTACGACCATCGTAACCGCACGCTGGTCAACTCCGAGGTGGTCCTGTGGTCGCCGGAGGGTGAGAAGATGGCAGTGGGCCATCACCACCAGAGCTACCTGCTCAGCCAGTCCTCGGGCAAGGTCGCGTTGCGTGATCCGAAGGCGAAGGGCGGCGCGAGACGATTCGCTGTCCCGGCGGGCGACCTGGTAGAGAGCGACCCGCACCCCATATCACTTGAGATGTGCGGCACGTTCTTCCACGGCAACGCCAACTACCACACCGACAAGCGCGCCGCCGAAGAACTCGGCTTCGAGGAGGTCGTAGTCGGCGGGCGCATGACCATGTCCTACGTCGGCGACCTGATGGACAAGCACTTTGGCAAGGGCTGGTTCGAGGGCGGCAAGATGGACATCAAGTTCACCAACATAGTCTGGCCGGACGACGTTGTCACCGCGAAGGCCGTCATAACCGATGAGACCGACGGTCGCGCCAACGCCGCCGTCTGGATGGAAAAAGAGGACGGCACCGTCGTCATAGTCGGAACGGCGAGCGCGAAAGTCTAAAACCTGAAATCAGCAGAATTCAATCCACCGCGAAACGGTTCGCGGTGGATTCTTTATGTCCTTCTGAAACCAGAGATTTCCAGAACTCCCGCGCTTCGAGAAGATGCTCACGAGTCATCATTGAGGACGGTGAAAGCCTAAACATCGGTCCGTCGCCATCCCAGTAAAATCCGGCTGGCTCGATCGTGACTCGTACCAACTCTCCATACAACCTGACACGTTCCCCGCGGTCTGGTTCCCAATAACAAGCTGTGAACAGTTCGAGATAGGCTGGATCATTTGCCTGCCAGTATCGTATGGATTCCTTCTCTCCTGCCCATGCCATTCCACGCAGATTGAAGTAGTCAACCATGAGATCTGCGAGTTGGTACAACATCCTCAGGTCAACGGCCCGCTGATAAAGCGGGTCAGGGGAGTTGGACATTCGGCGAGTCTGGGCGAGGTTGTAGTGAGCCTTGTCTGCGCGACTGAGCGATTCACCCTCGGACAGTGTTGGACATATTTCGTTGTGCGCTATCCTGCCTCGTAGTCGTTCAAGGCATCCGCTTCTGTCCAGGATGACTGTCCCGGACGGTACCCATCTAAAGAAACTCGCGGCGGAATCGGACAGGGAGATGGAGCCTGGCTCAGACGCAATCAGATTCTCTATTCGCTCCCGCGTTTCAATTATCAGTTCAACCAGAATGCCGGCACAGTATATCGTCGCATAGCTGATCGGAATAGGGCGTTCTTCCAGGACGATCAACAAGTCCCTGTCGCTGTGCGCGTTGAGAGTATCCTGGGACGCTGAGCCTATCAGCATCAGGCCGTCCACGGCAGGGCTTGCCTTCAGACTTTCTATCAGGGTGTCGAAATTCATTAACGACTTCACCCCAGGCAGCAGGCCGCGCGACAGGTGGTTAAGCCAAAGACGCAATGCGTGCCGAAGCAGACTCGGCGCGCTTCGACTTCATCCTCATCATCTTCCTCATCCTCAAGATTCTCCATGCCCTCCTTGATGAACAGGGGAATCAATATCAGCGCAGCAACCGGATCGGCCCACCACCAAGAGAACAGGGCGTTGAGTCCCAGACCCACCAGTATCGCCATATCCTGAAGATCGCAGAAAAGGCTCTCTACGGCCTCCGCCCTCAGCGACCAGGACTGCATCCGTGTGGCGACCCGCATCTTGAACACGTACAGGACGCTCATCACGACGGCACTCGCCGCCGCAATCGCGACACCTATCAGGCTCGGCTGCGGCTCGGGCAGCCATCCGACCAGGCTGGCCACGGAATGAAGACCGACGTAGGCTGCCAGCAGGAAGAAGGTCAGCGCTATCAGACTCCGCGCCCTTCTCTCAGCGGCCTCTCCCTCCACTCCGGCCCGCTCCCTCTTAAACTGCCACAACAAGACCCCGCCGGCGAATAGCTCGATAATGCTGTCCAAGCCGAAAGCGATCAGCGCCACGCTCCCGACCGAAGACCCCGCCCATAGAGCGACCACGGCCTCTACTAAATTCCACGCAAGGCCGACAGACACCAATACCAAAGCCGTCCGACGCAGGACGTCGGATTGAAGAGTCACGGGTGACTTCTCCTCTCTACCTCAGCATCCATCTTAATGGAAAAGTCGGCGCCTGGAAACCCATTAGGACAATCACTCCGAGCGACTTTCCCTGTCCGAAAGTCGGAGGTCGCACGAAGTACAGCCCTTTATGTATCATGCCCGAAACCCAGTGGGAGACTACGAGACTTGATTAAGGCCCTGGTGTTCGATTTCGATGGACTTATCATAGATACCGAGACACCCCTGCACGATTCATGGAGTGAAATGTTCGATTCCTACGGCGTGAAGTTGGACAGGGAGGCGTTTGAAGGTTCGATTGGTGGGGCAGACTTCGATATCTATCAACTCTTGGAAGAATTATCCGGGCAGCGCATCGAGCGCGAGGTAATCAGGCCGCGCACGAGAAGCAGGTACCTGGAGCGGGTGGAGCGCAATCCCGTCCTGCCCGGTGTGGAGGACTATCTGATTGCGGCGAAAGGCATGGGACTCAAACTCGCAGTAGCATCCAGTTCGAGACCCGGCTGGGCCGTAGATCACCTGGAAAGACGCGGACTGCTGCACTATTTCGAGTTCGTACTCAGCGAGGGGGACGTGGCCAACGTCAAGCCGGACCCTGAGTTGTACGCGACAGCCGCGCGCCGTCTCGGAGTACGTCCGCAGGACACCCTGGCAATCGAAGATTCGGCGAATGGACTGGTGGCGGCGAAGTCTGCCGGTCTATACTGCGTGGTCGTTCCAAACCCGATGACAGAGGACATGGACTTCGATTCGGCGGACATTCGCCTGAACTCCCTCTCAGATATGCCGCTGAAAAATCTGCTCAAGGAGTTGCGGCACCGTATTGACAAACGCGAGCAATCGGGGACAGCAGGCTGACGCTTTCGCAGAAATGCCGACCCAGAGGTGTATCCAGGCTATTTTCGACCCGTGTTTCTAACTTCTCTCGTGCCTGTCTAATCATTCAGCTTTATCGGTGACCCCGCAAGGCCTACATCCTCCACGAATACCGCCACACGCCGCGTATCGCCACCGCGATAGCGATGCCGAAGATTATCCCCACCGCCCCATTTACCACAAGCGCGAGTGACGCGCCTAGAATCTCGGCGAGGAAGCCGGAGGCCAGCAGTCCGAGCGGCAGGCCGTACACGGCTAGGGAGCGCAGTCCCATGACACGCCCGCGTATCTCCGGCGAGGTCACGCTCAGCAGCAGCATGGACATCGTTACCATCGTGAAGGACTGCGCCAGCCCGGCCAGCGCGAGAACGCCCATCGCAGGTCCGAACCAGGCTATTAGCGCGAGCGCGAGGATGCTGGCGTGCCATCCGATTCCGGCCAGCGTCATTACCACGCCCGGACGCCTGAGCCGGGGCAGCGCCGCGATGGTCACCGATCCCAGCATTGAGCCGACTGAGTACGCACCAAGCAACTGTCCCAGACCCACGGCTCCGACATCGAGAACGTCCCTGGCATAAACTGGAAGCAGGCCGTTGTTCAGCGGGAACCCGGACAAGTTGACCAGGAACGCGAGCAGCAGTAGTCCCAACACCACCTCCCGGGTGCGGACATAGGAGAGCGCCTGCCTGAGGTTGGACAGGACAGACTCCGAACTGCGGACCGCCATCGGCTGATTCGGTACATGCAGACGCAGCGCCAGGGCCGCGCCCGCAAGGTACATACCGACAATCGCCGCGTAGCTCCAGGCCATTCCGTAGCGCGCCAGCAGGACACCGCCGACCATGGGGCCTACTATCTGCATAATGTCCCTGCCGGAGCGGGTGAGCGCGACCGCGTTCATTATGCCCTCGCGCGGAACTATGTCCGGGATGACCGTCTGGCGGGTCACCGTGTCGAAAGCCCGGGCCATGCCCACGATTCCTACTATGACGAATACGTGCCAGGCGCCGAGAATGTCCCATAAGATGAGCGACAGTATGACAATGGCGGAAGCGGCGAACCCGAACCGAACCGCCCTGAGCAGCCGTTCGCGTCGGTATCGGTCAACCACTATTCCGTAAAGCGGCGAGAAGAGCGTTCCGGTGAACCTGAGCGCGGCGTACAGGCCGAGAAGGAATGGCGAGTCGGTCTCCTGGAGTATGAACCATGCCAGGACGAGGAACTCCATCTGCTCGGAGCACGACACCACCGAGTCCGACAGCCACAGGTAGCGGAAGTCCCTGCCCCGAAACGCGCTTCCGAACCTGGAGACAGCAGTGGTTACTCCGGCGGGTCTATATAAGGGCCGCATAACTCAAGCCTGTGCGGAGCGACATAGAATCTCTCTTGGTCACGCGATCAGCATGGCGTCGCCGAAGCTGTAAAAGCGGTATCGCGCTTCGACGGCCTCGCGGTACGCCGCCAGGACGTTCTCGCGGCCCGCGAATGCCGAAACCAGCATCAGCAGCGTCGAACGGGGCAAATGAAAGTTGGTTATAAGACCGTCTATCACTCTGAACTCGAACCCCGGTGTTATGAACAGGTCAACCCATCCCGACCCTTCTGTCAGCAGGCCATCCGCACCATCCCCCAGGATGGCGGCGTTCTCCAGCAGTCGGACGGCGGTCGTGCCGACCGATATGATACGCCTTCCCTCGCGCTTCGCTCTGTTTATTGCGTCCGCTGAGGTTGCCGACAACTCCCAGTACTCGGAGTGCATCTCGTGTTCGTCAGCGGACTCGGCCTTCACCGGCCTGAACGAGTCCCATCCTACGTGGAGAGTTACGAAAGCCTTCTCCACGCCCATGTCGTCCAGCCTGTCCAGCAGGCGTTGGGTGAAGTGCAGACCTGCGGTCGGCGCGGCGGCGCTGCCCTCACGGTCGGAATAGACAGTCTGGTATCGTTCGGGGTCATCCAGCGACTCATGGATATAGGGCGGCAGTGGTATGACGCCCACGTTCCTTAGATCGAATTCGTCCTCGAAAGAGACAAGTCTAGTGCCAGCTTCTTCTACTTCCAGCACCCTGCCATGGATCTCACTGCCGCCGTCTCGGTCCACGACCGTGAACTCGGCGCCTGCCCTCATCCTGCGACCTGGGCGGACGAGCGTCCTCCATTTACCTTCCCCAAGGCGTGTCAGAAGCAGCAACTCAATCTCGCGCCGGGAGGGTTCGCCTCGCCCTTTGAGTCGCGCCGGGAAAACCCTGCTGTCGTTGAAGACAAGCATATCCCCCTCTCTCAGCAGATCGGGAAGTTCATAGAAGTTTCGGTGCTTCACACCACCATTCGCCCTGTCCAGAGTAAGCAGGCGTGAGTGGTCGCGGGGCTCCATCGGAGTCTGGGCGATCATGTGTGAGGGCAAATGGTAGTCGAAGTCGGAGGTCAGCATTGACGGTCACATGATACCGGAACGGACTCAACGGTGGACATTCGGAACGTGCCCCGATAGGAAAGTTAAGCGGACTTAGTCCCCACTACCGGTCGAAGAAGCCGGGCGCGTCGTCGTTTGGGACGCCCTTCTATAGAAGTCCGGAGTGCGGTAGATATATGCGAGGAAGGCGCCGAAGCACAGCACGAACACGACCATCAGGCTCGAAAGCTGGAACCCCTGTATGTAGAATCCCTGCGCCGCTGAGTCCGACAGCCTCGATATGCCTGCGGGCAAAGCGAGGGCCAGGACCGCCGCTGCCGTCGTCGCGCCCAGAGCGTGGCCCATCTCCCGTGTCGTCTCCATCATGCCCGACGCAACACCTCTGTGTTCGAGCGGCAGAGAATTCATAACGGTGGCGTTGTTGATCGGGTTGAACATATTCGTGCCGACCGAAATAGGTATCATCAACAGAGGCAATGCCCAGAAAGGTATATCGGCCGCGACCGTGCTGAGTACAAGGAATCCGCCCGCGATGACTACCATCATCACCGGCCTCATCAGGCGCGGCTGATACCTGTCATAGACCCAGCCCGCGACCATAGGCATGAACAGACCGAGCACCTGGCTCGGCAGCAGGACTATAGTCACATACAGGGGCGGCTTTCCGAAGCCCTCCTCGACCAGAACCGGGACAAGCGTCATCGTAGCCAGCATCGAAAAGTGGTAGGTCACATTCGTAGCCAGAGACAGTGAAAATGGGGCCTGCTTGAAGTGCCTCACGTCAACAATCGGGTTGACCATTCTGCGTTCCACGAGGAAGAAGGCCCCCAGCATTACGATGAACACCAGGTGCATCGGTAGATGGTAAGTAAGAGCGTCGGGGCTGGTGTAAGACTCCTCTCCGCCATGCAGATGCGACCCAGACAGGACCAGGACCACGCCCGCCGCGACGAGCAGAATACCGCCGAGCCAGTCCACGGGGCCGTCGTCCCTCTCCGTCTTTACATTTGCCTGCCTGCGGACCATGGGAATCGAGGCCACAGTAGCGAGCAGTCCGATAGGCACAAAGGTCATGAAGACCATGCGCCACCCTACGAATTGGAGCAGAACTCCGAAGAAGGCGAGCCCAATCAGAGTGCCGAATCGTGCCCCGATGATTGGGACTGCGAAAGCGCGGCCGCGCTCCCTGGGTTCGAAGTTCGCGGCCAGGATTGCGTTGGCGTTGCCCATTACCATCGCCGAACCCAGTCCCGCGATGGCGCGCCACACCGAAATGTGCCAAAGTTCCTGGGACACAGCTATGAACCCTGACCCGGCGGTCGAAAGAACTATTCCAATGAAGAATACCCTTGCGTGCCCGTAGCGGTCGCCCAGTCTTGCGCCCAAGAGGACGAATGCACCCAGCATCATCAGATAGATGATCACTATCCACGCCGTATCATCAATTCCGGTGTTGAAGGCTTTGGCAAGCGTGGGCAATGATATAGCGACGGGTAAGCTCGACAGTTGGACCAGCATATAGGCGGCCGTCAGAGCGAGCAGAGTCTCCTTACGACTCCGCGTATTCAGCAGCAGACGAAGGTCCGCGAACATTTCCTATCCTCTGAGTGACCGACTAGATAGTGTAAAATACGGCGATTGCAGGCACATTGGCCGAAAGTATGATCCGAGACTGTCCAATCGGCTGGGGCGAATATGGCTTTTCTCCCGATTCGCGTCAGGCTTCCCGCGTGTCAAGATTGCTCGGGACTCCGACAGCCACATATGAAGAACAACGGCGCAATACTATCACAGCGAATAGAATATCGGCGATACTAACTTTCGCAGCGTTGAAGCGTTATACAATTGACAGCCGGTTAAGTGTGTCTAGACTCTTGGCGCTCCCCTGAGAGAAAGGCAGCAATGGAAAACAGGCCCGCAGACAAGCAGGTCGAACACATCGTGAAACAGGCTCAGGCCGGCGACCAGTCGGCGTTCGCCGAATTGTACGAAATGTATTACGACCCGATTTACCGATATGTGTCTTTCAAATGCGGTAACAGGATCGAAGCTGAAGACCTTTCGGGAGAAGTCTTTCTGAAGATGATCGAGTCAATACACACGTTTAAGTTCAGGGGATTTCCATTCACATCCTGGCTATACAGGATTGCCCACAACGTCGTCGTGGACAATTTCAGGCGCAAGGGGCGTCGCCCAACTGTGCCGCTGGACGACGCAATCAACGCCGCGAGTGATGCGCACAGCGACCTGGAGAGGCTCGCCGAGGTCAGCCTGACCATGAGGGAGGTAGTCAGCGCGATGGACAACCTGACTGATCTCCAGAGAGAGGTCGTAACGCTCAGGTTCGCGGCGGGCCTCTCTATTGCCGAGACCGCAAAGGCCGTCGGCAGGAAGGAGAACGCGGTCAAGGCCCTCCAGCACGCGGGTATCAGGAAATTGAGAGATATATTGACCCCGCCTAACTGCATCAGGCCCGCGGCTGCCACGGAGTCCAAGCTGTGAACTCTCTGACAACAACCAACAAACCGGGAGGCGCATTGTGAATGGGGAATTCGTTGAGGCCCTGAACGACTGCGTGGAGCGGCTCACGAGAGGAGAGAGTATTCAGGACTGCCTGAATCGCTATCCCATGTACGCCGATGAACTCAGGCCACTCCTTGAGGTCTCAGTTTCGACTATCCGGGCCGCGGAAGAGCTTCAGCCCGACCTCTCGGTCAAACAGCGCAACTTCCAGCGCTTTTCCCAAGCAATCTCCGAATCGGCTCGTCGCAAGCAAGAGCGAACGCCCTGGTGGCAGCCCTGGAAGTCCAGGCGGTTCGTCCCAATCGCAAGGCCCGCGCTGGTGGGATTCATGGCTATCGCCATCATGGTGACAGGAGTAGGCGCGACCACTGCCGCCTCGTCCGGTTCGGTGCCCGGAGAGCCCCTGTATTGGGTAAAGACCACGAAGGAAAACGTGGAGAGCAGGATCCACCTTTCCGATGAGAGTAGAGCGCACTACGAAGCCAAGCTCGCACAGGTGCGAGGTGACGAGATCAACAAGCTCATCCAGCGAGGTGAGTTCACGATGGCGAACAGCGCCATGAGCCGCATGACCATACACCTGAGGCGATGCGCGAAGCACGCGGGCATTACCGTCGCGGTAAATCCTGTGGAAATGCCGGTCAAGACAAATCCGAAAGTAGGAAGCAAAAACGCGAACAGACTTGGGGAACGCCTGGAAAATGACCGCAGGATTTTTAAGCTGAAAGTCGAGCGCGTCAAACGTCAACTCACACCCGAGGAGCGTGAGCGCGTGGAACGTTTTCTAAGGGAGGCCGACCTCGGCTATCGTCTGTTCATTGACGCCACGCTCTCCGATTCCCCTGTTCGTCGTCCGTTCATTATCGTTCCCGTCCAAAGCTATGAAACCGGACGTTAGCTACACTGGAGTAACACAACCCAATGAGATTTTTGAGAAGAATCAGACGGTGGCAGGTAGTGACCGCCGTCATAGTCCTATTAGTCGTGGCAGCCGGAGCGTTCGTAGTATCTCAGAGACCCTCAACCGAGGACAACGTGGACATAGAGGAGGACGAGCAGATAATACCCGTCCGGCGCGGCGACTTAATCCAGGAAATCGCCATTGCGGGCAGCCTTAGCCTGCCCAACAGGGAGACGCTCACATTCGGGTCGTCCGGCATAATCGCGGAGATCGTGGTCGAGGAGGGGGACAAAGTAACCGAGGGCCAAACCCTGGCGGTCCTCGACCAGGAGGACATCGCAGCGCTCGAGGAGAAGGTGATCGAAGCGAGAGTCGCGCTCCGGGACGCCGAGGAAGCGTTGGAGGACTACATGACGCCCTCCGAACTCGACATAGCCCGAGCCCGCAAAGAGGTCACCGACGCCGAGGTCAGGCTCCAGGACGCCCGGGACGCGCTCGAAGATTTCGTTGAACCGTCAGGAGCCTCCATATCCCAGATCGAGGCCAGGATAGTCGGCTACGAGGTCGAGCTCGATAAAACCGAGGAAGACATCGAAGATCTCCGGGAGTCGCCCACACAACTCCAGATAGACCAAGCCAAAAAGAATGTCGCCAGCGCCCGGCTGGAACTCGAACGTGCCCAGGATAACCTCGAGGAGATTCAGGATTCTCCTACCCAACTCCAGATAGACCAGGCCAAAAAGAATGTCGCCAGTGCCCAGCTAGAACTCGAACGCGCCCAGGACAGTCTTGAAGAAACCCAAGCCGATGACTCGGACGAGATTCGGAATGCACGGAACAACGTTGACTCCGCCAGAAGAGAACTCGCCTACTCCGAGGATGAACTGGATGTCGTCCAACGCGAGTGGGAGGTGAGGTTGACCGATGCTCGGAGCGATCTTGAGGACAAGGCTGAAGCCTATGCCAAGGTGTTCTCCAAGTGGCTAGGAATCAGCGCCGAACCCACGTCGCTCAACCCCGACTACGAGGCGGCCCTAGCTGACATCGGAGTGGACCTCGAATCGCTTTTCGACCTGTCAGCTAGGTTCTCAGACCTCGAGCAGGGCGGTTATTACTCGGACGGCCCGACCTCCGACAACCCGTCCACCGCGTGGAACGAAACCACCGTATTCCTATGGCTGAATCTAAGTCCCACCCAGATCTTAGTCACATGCGATCCCGGCGATACGCCCATGCAAGGCGTGTGCATACAGGAAGAGTTTCGCACGCCGTCGAATGCATACGTGTCCGCCCTGGACAGTCTGAATGATATGGAAGTACAGTCGGACAAGAGTTCGTCGGCAGCCCAGAGTGCGTATGATAGGGCGCAGCACACGCTCAACACCGCTCAGACCGCTCTCGAAGAACTCACCGAGCCTAAAGAGGCTGCAATTGATGACATGACCGCCGTCGTACAACTCGCCAAGTCCGCGCTGGCCGACGCTGAAGACGACCTGC
>VXRN01000028.1:0-33382 GCA_009838465.1 Dehalococcoidia bacterium | reverse complement strand
GCCAAGTCCGCGCTGGCCGACGCTGAAGACGACCTGCAAGAACTTCTAAACCCTGAAGACGTTGCCCTCTCCATAAGGAACCTGGAAGCCCAGGCTGTACTAGCTCGCGCCAATCTTCAGCAGGCCCAGGACGATCTGGAAGAACTCCTCTCCGGCAAGGAACAGCCAGAACACGCATCTCTACTTGAAGATATAGAAGTCGCGCAGCTGGACTTGGAGGATAAGCGGGAGGACCTCCAGGACCTCATAGAGCCAGACCCTGAATCGCTCGACTTGGCCGTGCTTCAGGTCAATGTGGCATCCGCCGAGGTCGCGCTGAGCCAGGCCGAAAAGCGACTCGCCGACGCCACCATCACCGCGCCATTCGACGGTTTCGTGTCCAAGCTGGACGTGGAAGAGGGCGACGAGGTGGAACGGCAAACGAACGTCATGGTAGTGGTGGATACCAGCGTCGTGGAATTGGACGGCGGGGTTGATGAGATTGATGTTCTGGAGACGCAGGTCGGAGCGAAGGCGTCCGTAGAGGTTGACGCGCTGCCCGACCAGGCAATAGTCGGCGAGGTTTCGTCAATAGCCGCCGAACCCGAATCCGGGCAGGGGCAGGGCGGTGGCGGCATAGTCAGCTATCCGGTCAAGATTCGGCTGTCCGTCCCCGATGGCGTCGATCTGCCCTCCGGCCTGAGCGCTGTCGCGTCCATCACGGTCAGCGAAGAACTTGGCGTGCTTCTTGTTCCTCTCGACGCTCTGCGTGGCGCTTTCGACAGTCCAACGCTGAACGTGGTGCTGCCTGGCGGCGAAATCGTAGAAACGGCTGTGACGCTAGGGAACAGCGACAACTTCCTGACGGTGGTCACCAGCGGAGTTGAAGAAGGCGACATGATAATAACAATAGCGCCAGAGGAATCCGAGGGTGAATTTGACGTTACTTCCGGCCCAGGCTAAGCCAAGGCCGGACGACACAAGCAGGAACACACGCCAATGTTGATACATCTGGAAGACATCACCAAGATATACAAGATGGGACAGATAGAAGTGGGTGCGCTTCAGGGAGTCTCGCTCGACATAGAGGAAGGCGAGATGGTGGCGATAATGGGTCCGTCAGGCTCAGGCAAGTCCACCCTTATGAACGTCATAGGCTGCCTGGACGCTCCCACCGACGGAAAATACTACCTGGACGGACAGGAGATAGGCTCACTGTCCGACAACCGGCTGTCCGAGATACGCGGACGTCAGATAGGTTTCGTGTTCCAGACCTACAACCTGCTGCCCCGCATGAGCGCACGCGCCAACGTGGAACTGCCGCTGGTATATGGAAGCGCGTTCGGTCGGAAGCGTCGCGCCCTGGAGGCGCTTGAGCGCGTCGGACTCGCAGATCGCGCGAACCATAAGCCCACGGAGATGTCCGGCGGACAGCAGCAACGCGTCGGCATAGCGCGCGCGCTGGTAAAGCGGCCCCGCATCGTGCTGGCCGACGAACCTACCGGTAACCTGGACAGCCAGTCCAGCGAGGACATAATGGAAGTTCTCAAGGGCCTGAACAAGAACGAAGGCCAGACCGTGATCGTTGTAACCCACGAGCTCGACGTGGCCTACGAGACTGACCGCATCGTATCCATGCTGGACGGCCAGATAGTGGGGGATAGTTCGGTAGCCAGACTGAAGGCGGAGAGCGAAGCGCGTGGAGCGGTGACTACTTGAATCCCATAGACATACTCGTTACCGCGCTGACCTCCTTGACTGCGAACAAGATGCGCGCCAGCCTGACCCTGCTGGGCATAGTCATAGGCGTGACGGCAGTGATAGTGCTGGTGTCAATGGGCCGCGGCGTCCAGGCGTCAATCACGTCCGAATTCGAGGGACTGGGGGCGAATCTGATTACCGTGACTGCCGGCTCCACCGAGGGCGGCTTCGGAGCGTTCTTCGGGGAAGGGGGCGACGAAATGACTCTGACCCTGGAGGACGCATACGCGATACGCGACTCGGAATACGCGCTTTCCGTGGCCGGAGTGGCCCCGGAAATCAGTACCTTCTCTCACGTGGTATCCCGCAGGAACGAGGATTGGGCGCAGGTGGTGGGCGTAACGCCGGACTATGAAACGGTTCGCAACTACAACGTGACGACTGGTGACTTCATTTCGCACAAGCACATCGAGGAAGCGGCTTCGGTGACGGTCATCGGAGCGGGCGTTTCGGAGTTCCTATTCGGATACAGAGACCCCGTTGGCCAGACCATCAAGCTCAACGACAGGCCGTTCACAATCATAGGAGTGCTGGAAAGCCAGGAGGGGCTTTTTGGATTTCTGGACAATCGCCTACTGGTTCCTATAACCACTGCTCACTACAGGATTGACCACCGCCGAAACGAACAGGGCGAGATCTCTGTGGACAGCATCAACGTTCAGGCCGCCTCCACGGAAACTATCGAAGCCGCCCAGGACGAGGTAAGCGCGATTCTGAGGCTGCGACACCGCATCACGGAAGAGGACGACTTCACCATCTCCACACAGCAGGACGCCATAGCCGCCATAGAGAGCGCCACTCAGGTTATCGTGATATTCCTCGGCAGTATAGCGGGCATAAGCCTGCTCGTCGGCGGCATCGGCATAATGAACATCATGCTGGTAACGGTCACCGAGCGCACCCGCGAGATAGGCATACGCAAGGCTATGGGTGCGAAGCGGCGCGACGTGATGTTTCAGTTCATGGCGGAAGCCTCGATGCTCAGCTTCACAGGAGGCCTCGTCGGTCTGGGCCTAGCCTACGGAATCGTCTCCGCTATCAGCGGGCAGCCGATATTCGGCCCTGATTCCGAGATTATCATAACGATCACTCCCGATATCGCACTGCTCGCCTGCACAGTGTCCATCGGCATAGGTCTGTTCTTCGGCATCTACCCCGCCATACGCGCCGCTCGCCTCCACCCCATTGAGGCTCTCAGATACGAGTGACTTCCGGGGCCATTCGGACAGCCCAAATTCCTCTGCCCTTGGCTATTTATGAAACAAAATTCCGAACTTCTCCGATACATTAGTCTTGCAATTGCCCCACCAATGAGTAGTACAATATCGCTTTAGGGGTTGGAGATTCAGGTTCGCGATCGAATTTTCCCGCCTTCCCATTCCTGCAAGGGAGGTTCGCGCAGGGACAATATATGATAGAAATCGCCCGAATCATCCGCATAGCGCTCAACCACAAGTGGCGGCTCATATTTGCCTACCTGAGCATGATAGGAGCGCTTATTGCTTATGTACTGATTCCCCCCTATGTGCGAAGGGCCATAGATGGAATCATCGAGATATTCGACTCCGGCGCAGGCGCATATTCGCAGTCGGCCATGCTCACGACGGTAGGCATAATCTTCGGCCTCATGCTGATCCGAGGCATACTCACATACTTCCAGCAATATCTTGGTGAAGCCGTCTCACAGTTCGTCTCCTATGATATCCGAAACAGGCTGTACAACCACGTCCAGCACATGAGTTTCGGATTCCATGACCGGCATCACACCGGCTCCCTCATGTCGCGCGCAATCACTGATGTCGAGAACATCCGAATGTTCATAAACATGGGGCTGGTGCGGACGCCGTACTTCATGGGCCTGTTCATCGTCGTTGCGGCAATCCTGTTCGTGAGGGACTGGCGGCTAGGCCTCATTAGCGCCAGCTTCATGCCCGTCGTGATGATCTACTCCGCTGTAATCAGGCTCAAGATGAGGCGTCTCTGGCTTATCGTTCAGCAGAAGATGGCCGAAATGAGCAATGTGCTTCAGGAGAACTTCACGGGCGTGCGCGTGGTCAAGGCATTTGCCGCCGAGCCATATGAAGAGGCCAAGTTCGATACCCGCAACAAGGAACTCGTCGGCTACTTCATACAAGCTGAGAGAATGCGCGCTTCCAGCACCTCGTTCATGCTGTTCACGTTCCTTCTCGCCGTCGGACTTATACTGTTCTTCGGCGGTCGTAGAGTGATGGATGGGCACATGACTCCGGGTGAACTGGCCGAGTTCCTAATATACCTTCAGATGCTCCAGATGCCCGTGCGAATGGCTGGCTGGCTGGTCAATTCATACGCGCGCGCAGCCTCCGCCGGACAGAGACTGTTCGAGATACTCGACACGAAGTCCCCTGTGCAAGAAGAGGAAAACGCGCGTGATATGACTCGCCCTCGAGGCCGGGTGAAGTTCGAGAGCGTAACCTTTAGCTACGATCACACCAAGCGTGTGCTCCGAAGCATAGACCTGGAGGCCGAGCCGGGTCAGGTCATAGCGCTACTCGGCCCGCCCGGAAGCGGGAAGACGAGCGTCGTAAACCTCATTCCCCGGTTCTACGACGTCACCGGGGGCCGTATAACGATAGACGGCAGAGACATCAGGAACGTCACCCTCGAATCCCTGCGCAGGAACATAGGCATCGTACAGCAGGACGTGTTCCTATTCAGCACATCCATACGCGAGAACATAGCCTACGGAAATGTGGACGCGTCTCAAGAACAGATTGAGAATGCTGCCAGGATCGCGCAGATGCACGACTTCATAGAGTCGTTGCCCGACGGCTACGATACCGAGATAGTGGAGCGCGGCGCCAACCTGTCCGGCGGACAGCGACAGCGGATGTCTATCGCCAGGGCGGTGCTGCTCGATCCCCCAATCCTGATTCTGGACGATTCCACGTCCAGCGTGGACGCTCGGACCGAGGAACTCATCCGCAAGGCCATGGAATCCGTCATGGCGGGCAGGACGACCTTTGTGATAGCTCACAGGCTCAGCACCGTCCACCGAGCCGATGTGATCGTCGTATTGAGAAACGGACAGATAGCCGAACGCGGCACTCATGACGAACTTCTCGAATTGAATGGCCTGTATCGGGAGATTTACGAACTCCAGCTCAGGCCGCAGGAAGATGTTATGCGAGAGATAGAGTCGCCCATTCCGGTAGCCGGCAACTGAATGCGAATGACCAAAATCCATATCTGTAATCCAGGAAGGACCAGACACCCATGATGATGGGATCCGCCTTCGGCACCAACTCAGCCAGGCGCGGACATATTGACGAGGAAGTCTTCGGATCTGTTTACGACCAGCGGGTCATTCTGCGGCTCTTGCCCTATATATGGCCCTTCAAGGGACTGGTCATACTTGCTACGGTCTCGATGCTGATATACACCGTCACGCAGACCGCCGTACCATTCATGATAAAGATAGCCATTGACAGCTATATAAAGGTGGGCGACTTCGCCGGCCTGACCTGGATCTTCGGCATCTTCGTATCCATAGCCGCCGTCAACTGGGTCACCAACTTCACCCAGCAGTTCTCCATGGAAAAGGTCGGCCAGGGCGTTCTATATAACCTGCGCCGAGATGTCTTCGGCCACGTCCAGAAACACTCCGTATCCTTCTTCGACAGGATGGAGGTGGGTCGGCTTATGTCTCGAACGCAGGGCGACGTCGGCCAGCTTCAGGAGTTCAGCGCGCTCGTCGTCATGACACTCGGGGAACTGCTGAGCCTGATCGGTATCGTGGCCGCCCTGCTCATCATGAATTTCAAGCTCGGGCTAATCACGCTGGCGGTATTGCCCCTTCTGATATTGACTATGATCATCTGGCAGCCGCTCGCGCGCAGGGCCTTCATGGAGATACGACGCGCCATATCCATAGTCAACGGAGAACTCAACCAGAATATCACCGGCGTCCGCGTCGTCCAGTCTATGAACCGCCAGGATCGCAACCTCAGAAACTTCGATGGTCTGAACGTAACCCACCGCGAGGCGAATCTGTGGGCCGGAAGAATGTCCAACGGCCTCATTCCCGCTGTTGACATCCTCACCGCACTGGCCATCGGGCTCGCCATATTCTTCGGATCACAGATGGTCATTGACGGAGAATTGGCCGAGGCGGGAGTTCTCGTCGCATTCATCCTCTATATCCAGCGCTTCTTCGACCCGATCCGGAACCTGACAATGATGTACACCCAGCTTCAGCGCTCCATGGCCTCCGGCTCGCGTATATTCGACCTGCTGGACTGGGAGCCCGAGCTGGTTGACGCCGCCAACGCCACGGAACTTCCCGAAATCAGTGGCGAGATAGAACTCCAGGATGTGAGCTTCAGCTACGTCGAAGGCGAGGACGTAATAAAGAACGTCAATCTGCACGTTGAGCCCGGCGAGGTGGTAGCGATAGTTGGGCCTACCGGCGCTGGCAAGACCACACTCATCAGCCTGATGTCCAGGTTCTACGACGTGGAGGAGGGCCGCGGCGCGGTTCTGGTTGACGGATACGACGTGCGAGACGTCGCCAGGAGTTCGCTCGCCAGCCAGATGAGCATGGTTCTCCAGGAGCCTTATCTCTTCTCAGGTACGGTCCGCGAGAACATAAAGTACAGCCACACCGAGGCGACCGACGAGCGGATGATAGAAGCCGCCGAAGCGGTCGGCGCGCACGACTTCATCATGGAGCTTGAAAACGGCTACGACACATATCTGGCCGAGCGCGGCACCAACCTGAGTGTCGGCCAGAGACAGTTGCTCAGTTTCGCGCGCGCAATCGTCGCGGACCCGAAGATTCTCATCCTCGATGAGGCCACCGCCAACATAGACAGCTACACCGAGCTGCTGATACAGATCGCGCTCACGGAGTTGCTTACGGATAGAACTGCCATCGTGATAGCGCATAGACTCTCCACGATACGAGGCGCGGACAAGATCGTAGTATTGAACTTCGGGGAAGTGATGGAAGTGGGCACGCATGAAGAACTAATGGCGAAAGACGGCCTGTACGCGCACCTGTATCAGATGAACTACGCGGCGCGTGAAGAACCTGAGATGCCAGTGCGCTGATTCTAGAAATGGCTGCCCCGGTTCAATACGCCAAGTTGCGCATGAGTGCCAGGACATCTTCACATTCGCTAGGAAGCCGAAAGTCCGGACACTCCATGCATGAGCCGTATTTCGTGTCAACAGGGTGTTGCCGCAGGGTCTTTCAATTATCAACCAATTAAACCAAGTACGTTCGTGGTGAGCTTGTCGAACCATGAACGGGCGGCCCTTCGACAGGCTCAGGGCGAACGACAGAAGTAGTATCGGGAGATAACCGAAAGACCTTGAGTGTTGACGCACATTCGTTGACATAAGTTAGGGGCAGAAACTACACTCGCCTTTGGGATCACCAACGCGAGAAGGGGAATCAATCATGGCGCGAAGAGTCGGATACCATGTAAACAGGCCCGGGAGGCGACACGGGGACGACGACGTCCAGATTCCGATTGCCGCCGACCTGAAGTCGACGCCCGGAACTCCCACAAGGGACAACGAGATCACCTACTACACCCGCGAGTACCCGCTGGAAAGTGTCGCGGTGGAGCACAGCGCCTCCTCGCTCTGGGCGCTCGACGTCCGGGAAGACGCCGCGCCGGAGACCGCCGAACTCTACCGCAAGCACCAATCCGAAATCGAACCCGTCGTGGAGTGGCTCAAGTCCACCAGGTATATGGAGCCGACTGCGGATCCCGCGCCTGGCAAGGATGTGACCGAAGCGATACGCGACAAGGCCCGCGAACTGGGCTACGGTGAGGTCGGTTTCACCAACTTCGACCGACGCTACATCTACAAGAGCAAGCGTGAGTATGTCCGTGCCGAACTCAAACACGCCATATGTCTCGCCGTCGAGCAAGACTACATAGCCACACAGTCGCTGCCCAGCCTCGACGCGGAAGAGGCGCACGGCGAAGCCCATATGAAGCAGGCTGAAATGGCGAAAGAGCTTATGGAGTTCATACACTCCCTCGGATACCCCGCCCAGGTGTGGGGTCCAACATGGCACTTCGGCCCGATGATACCGCTGTTCGTGCAGGCAGGCCTGGGACAGCTCGGAGTCAACGGCCAGCTCCTGTCGCCTCATTTCGGCTCGCGCGCGCGGCTCCAGGTAATCACCACTAACGCGCTGATTACCCACGACAGGCCGGTTGACTACGGCGTCACCAAGTTCTGCGAGTTATGCCACATCTGCTCGATGCGCTGCCCTGGTCGCGCTATCAACCAGAACAAGGTCTGGTTCCGAGGCGTCGAGAAGAGCAAGCTGGACTTCCGTCGCTGCCGCCCGGTGATGACCCGCTACTCCGGCTGCGGCGTGTGCATGAAGGTCTGTCCTGTCCAGCGCTACGGCCTGCCCGAAGTGATGAAATATTACGTCGAAACGGGAAGGGTCATAGGCAAGAACAGCGACAACCTGGAGGGTTATAGCCTGCCCGACAAGGGGTACTTCCCACCTGGACGCCTGCCCAAGTTCGAGGCGGGGTTCTTCGATATGCCGATGGGAAGGTCCGAAGACCTGGTCATGGACGAATACCGCGAGCGCGTCCAGGAACTCAACGGTGACGACGGCCGCGAGGCGCTGTGGGATGAATTCCGTACCAAGCTGGACGACGCCCTTCAGAAACGCGACATTCCAGTAGACATGGGCATGGATCTGGGCGGATAGGCTCTAGCACGTTGAGTCAGCTATCCGAGGTCGCGCGTCTCCGACTCAATCCCCGAAGAGTGTTCTACGGCTGGTGGCTCGTCGGTGTCAGCGGCTCGGTCATGGTCATCTCGTCCACACCGGTGTTCCACGCCATGGGACTCTGGTTCGTCGCGCTGGAACATACCTTCGGATGGACCAGGACGCAACTTTCACTTGCCTTCGCCTTCACCCGCATAGAGGGTGGGATCCTGGGCCCTATCGAGGGCATTCTTGTAGATAAGTTCGGCACGCGAAGGCTCGTGCTAATCGGTATGATAATCACGGGCATAGGGTGGATTCTATTCAGCCAGATACAGGACGTCTCTATTTTCGGCTGGGTATTCCGCGATCTGTGGACGTTCTACCTGATATACATGATCATTGCGCTGGGCCAAGGCCTCGGCAGCTGGCTCCCCCTGATGACTATGCTGAACAACTGGTTCATTCGTCACCGCGCCAAGGCGATGGGCTTTTCCAATTCTGTAAGCAGGATTGGAACCCTCGTGCTCATACCAGCCATCGCCTGGGCTATTGACCCCAAATTCGACAGGCTGGGCTGGCAGACGACAGTAGTCATCATCGGTGTCATTGTACTAGTGGTGATCTTTCCGCTCACCAGGCTTATTCGCGACCGCCCTGAGGACTACGGACTACTTCCTGACGGCGACAAGCCGGATGACCAGGCCGTTGAACAGGCCGAAAGAAGGCAGCGTTCCAGGGTGCAAGACACGGATCCCGAATTCACCCTCAGACAGGCGCTGATGACCCCCGCATTCTGGCTTATCAGCGTGGGCCACGGCTTCACTTCCATGATTCTCATAGCGATGATGGCGCACCTGGCCCCGATGATGGACGACCGCGGATATTCCTTGCAGACCTCCGCCTTCGTCATAACCGCCTACACCGCCGTCTCGATGCTGTTCCAGATAGTCGGCGGTTTCATTGGCGACCGCGTGCCCAAGAGATATGCTCTGTTCGTATTCACATGGATACAGGCGAGCGGCGTCTTCCTGCTGACTTTCGGCACTGCATCGCTCCCCGTGGCATACGGATTCGCGCTGCTGTTTGGCATCGGCTTCGGAGGACGCAATCCTCTCACAGTCTCGATACGAGGAGAATACTTCGGGCGAAAGTCGTTCGGCAAGATAATGGGCATCTCCCAGGTACCGATGAACATACTGCTGCTGGCAGCGCCGGTAGTGGCCGGCATTGTTCGAGACAACACAGGTGAGTACACCATCGCTTTCGCTGTTCTGGCCGGGCTGAATATGCTGGGTGGCTTGCTGTTCCTTCTGGCCCGCCCACCGAAGCTAAAGTGACCATCAGAGGTTCTAAGAGGACTATGTACCATGCCGATAATTGATCATAAGAACGCTACGGAAGTCCCATGGAGACCCAACTATCGAAAGTGGCTAATTACCGAGGAAGGTGACGGGACAACCGCCGTTGACGCCTCGGTGAGCGAGGTGGGAATTGGGACGGGAGCGCCGCTGCATACCCATGAGGACGACGAGCTCATAGTAATCCTGGAAGGAACGCTCAGAGTGCGCATCGGCGATGATACCGTGGACGTGGGCGCCGACCATACGGTCGTGGTTCCTCCCGGCCAGCCGCATGGATTCGAGGCGATTGGCGACTCTCCCGCTCGAATAGTGGGCGTCTTTCCGGCCAAGGACCCCTTCCTTCGCACCAAGTTTCTCGAAGGTGGACCACCCGCGGCTCACTCGTAGTACCCAGATCGACTACTCCAATACCTTCAGCATGTGTTCACGGGCGGGAGTAAGCGATTCTACTGGAATCGGAGTCATGCTCCCACCCGGTGACTGCCACAGTATCTTGAACATGGTTGATCTGCTTTCGGTCTCAGCCACATATTCAACCCGTACGGGGTAGGAGCCCGAGCCGACGAGAACTTCCCCTTCCCTGTCAACCTCCTCAGACGGAGGGTCCTGCGCCAACAAGTCACCCTCAAAGTAGAATTTTACCGGACCCGATACCCTTTCAACAGCGAATCTATGGTTGCCTAGCTGTTTGACGTTCAGCATCCCCTCCCAGACCGCCATGTGAGGTTCATTCACTACGGGGAAGTAGCTGAATACGTCCAGGGACGGAGCTATCTCCACGGCATCGGGCAAGCCTGAAACTTGGCCATTCTTGAAGAAATGCCCCACGGCCCCCGTCGGTCGCACCGTACCTCTGTACAAGTTGCTGAACGGGACCTGTGCGAGTTCGCCTCCTGGGGGCCTCCATAGTATGCGAACGAACCTGCCCGGCTCGTTCACTCTCCCACGGACGGACAGAGTGTGCAGACCTACGGCGGGTACGACCCTGGACCTCGGTTTCTGGGGACTAAGAATCCGCAGACCGTCCAGTTCGACATACACGTCAAGATCGCTATCCAGCTCGAGCTCATACTCTCCCGCTGCGTCCACCTTGAGCGTGCCCGATATGTTCAAGTCGTATGGGTACTCTCCAGGACCGTCGCTTGTATGCCAGAAGAAATCGCGAATAGGTTGCGGATCGTCCACGATAGGCTGATTCCAGAGCGTGTAAGCTACTTCTAGGCCCTGCTGCGCCTCCAACTGCTCACGGCTGACTAAGGAGGTGTAGAACATGGGCTTCCCACCTGATGGCGGGGTAATGGTGTCGAACCGTGCGTCGGGGTAGTAGGCGCGCGTGAGTTCCCAGAATCCCCTCTCCCTCGGTTCGAAATAGACCGCCGCGCCGTGCCAGACCTGAGTAGAGTCGAGCGGTAGTGTTATAGGCGGTTTGACAACCTCTACCTTCGGACGATTGCCGAGCAGTTCTCCGGTCAGACCAAACTGGAACTGGCGCGACACCCAAATCGAGTATCCTTGACTCTGCTGCTCCTCGTGGCTTTCGGCCATGAGAAACTCATCGGTCGAGAATTCGGCATACACCCTCGGATCATTCGCCTGATCGTCGAAGTAGAAATTCACGTTGACGTAAGCGATGAAGACCAGCACTCCCAGGGCGGCGGGCAGCGCAAACCTCCGCACGGCAGGCCAGGGCGCATTCTTACTGACCTGCCATAGACGCTCGAGAGGGTAGGCGGCGAGCGCGGCTACAGCGGGAATCACCAGTATGGAACGCAGCGACTGGGGCGATTCCCATGGGACTGTCAGCACTCCGGGAAGTACCATCAGCAGCACCCAGAACGGTAGTGTAAACAGGCCCGTACTTCGCCACTGCGTGAGCGCGAAGAAAAAACCAAGCACGAACAGCGCGGCCATGAGGAAATCGAGCATGGGTTCGTCAGGCAGGTTGTGACGAGGATTTGGGTCGCCCTGACGGTTGAACATGAGAAGGTGTTCTCGCAGGCTTTCGTCTATCTGGTCAACCCACCGGTCGCGCGGGGTTATGGTGAATACCGAGGTAGTCCGGGATCGTTCGAAAAATTTCTGCGGGTTATCCACTGCGAACTGCGCAAGTGGGGCGGCGACGAACAGGGCTGTCAATGCCATGAGGAAGATACTGAGAGCGAATCTGCGGAGCGGTGGTCGTCTGACCGCCAGATGGTGAATCAGCATGAAGCCCACCACGAGCGGGAACATACGAAACGAGGCGTAGAACCACATTCCCAGCCCAAGCGACGCGCCGGCGAAAGCGTAGTCCGAATATCTGCCGCTTCGGAGAGCGCGCAGCGTCAGCCAGCCGGTCAGAGCAGCGAAGAGTACCCCCGTAACGCCGTGCATTCCGATGCGGCTCCAGATGATATCCCAGCGCATAAAGGCCACGAAGAACGCCGCTATCAGCCCGGCAAATACGCCAAACATGTGCCGGGCGAATAGGAACGTGGCCACGATGCCGGCGACTCCGAACGCGACCGCCACGAGCCTGGGCGCCGTGACGGACGTACCGACGAGCTTGACAAGGGCCGAGATTGGCAACAGGAACAGAGAGGGCAGGTTGGTCGAAGGTTCATACACCGGGATCTGTCCCGGGTTGTGCGCGTATCTCTGAGCGTGCAGAAGGTTGTCGGCCTCGTCGTACCACATCCCGGGTGGTATATCTTCGAGATTGTAGAGCCTTACGCAGGTTGCCGATATCAGGACGGCGCCGAGTACCAGCCAGGGCGCAAGGGAGCGGAGTTCTATCCTGAATCCGCCGTGTGTCCTCGCTCGGCCCATGAGTCTGGCCAATCGCCCGTCAATGACGGCTATGCCGACCAGCAGCAGGACTACCGCCGTGCCGAAGCTGTACCATGCCAGAGACAGGCTTTCCACACTCTCATGTCCGAAGTTCCACAATGAGATGGACATGAGAAGACAGGCGGCGATAATGGAAGACCAACCTAGGTCGGCGCGCGTGAATTCGACGTTCCAGAGTCTGAATCCCCACTCGGCAGGTCGCGTGTGTAGATCAAAGGGTAATTGGCGCTGGGACGCAGCGCCGGAATTCCCGATGCGAGTGCGAACCGAGTCCAGGACCAGACACGCGACGGCAACGAGCAAAGGCGCGATGGCCCACTGAAGTCCACCGTCCCGTATGAATACCTGCGCCAGTATGGACAGGAGTACGGCAGAAGCCACAAGGGTGAATCTGAGGGACGCCGCACGTGGGTTTTTCATGTGGCCGGTTCTGTCCTTACGACGCCGGAGTCGTAGAGTTCACGGGTCTGCCCCTGATCATAGCCGAGTTCGGCGAGAATCGGGGCTGTGTTCTGGCCGAGCAGCGGTGTGGGCCGTTTGGGGAGGGTATCGAGGTCTCCGAAAGACACCAGGTTGCCGCTGAAGTGAATATCACCCAGAGAGGGGTGCGCGAGAGTGACTGCCATATTGTTGGCCTCTGCCTGCGGGTCTGAGAAGAATCCTGTGTTGTAGCCGTCCACAACGGGGGCGCATGGCACATCGTGAGAGCGCAGAGCTTGGATAACGTCATAAGAGGAGATACTGGCGATCAGCGATTCGAGGCGAGGCTCGTCTATATCGCCCCGGCTCTCATGTCCATTCTGGTCGGACAGGGCCACGAGTATCTTCTGAGCGTATCCGAGACCTTCGGCGGCCAGATGTATCCATCCGTCAGCCGTCTTATACAGGCGTCGGAGTGGCCCGACACCCATCTGGTCGCTGTCAGGCAGTCGTCGAGGCGGCTTGCCGTCGTAGTCAAGAAAGTCGTCCGCGCACATCACAGATCCGCTTGCCAGCAGGTTAGTGTCCACCTTCTGGGCTATTCCAAAGCGCTCCCTCGCAATCAGCGCGAGAACTGTCCCGAGCGCCCCCAGCGCACCGCCCGTGTAGTCGCATGGGGCGAGCGCTGACAGATAAACAGGGGGCGAGTCGTACCCACCCTGGGCGCGCTGAAGGCCGGTTATAGCTTGCGCTATGGGGTCAACACCCGGACGCTGGGCATATGGGCCGTCCCATCCATAAGCGGTGATGTGGGACTGAACCAGGCGCGGATTCAGTGCGTGTAGAGCATCGGCGTCCAGTCCCATGCGGTCGGTTGCGCCGGGTCTCATGTTAGCGAGGATAGCATCGGAGACGGACGCGAGCCTACGAGCTATATCTTTGCCTTCGTCGGTGCGGGTGTTGACTGACATAGCGCGCTTACCGGCATTGAACGCGATGAATCCGGCGCCTCCGGCGGGTCTGGATATGTCGCCTTCCGGGGACTCGAACTTGATTACGTCCGCGCCGAGGTCGGCCAGGAGGCGGCCCGCGACCGGCCCGGCTATGACGTTGGTCATCTCCATGATTCGGACGCCGGAGAGGGGGAGGGCGGTCGCGTCGGGAGAGTGTGTGGGTTCCCGCTTACGCGGGAATGACGGTGACTGCTGTGGAGGGGCGGCATGGTGGGTTGCGGTGTCCGGTCGCGGGCCGCGGACCCACGCGGGTGTCTCAGAGAACTTTATGGGCAGGCCTGTCATGCGTGTCAGACCGAGAACAGGATCATCCAATCTGTGTACCAGACCGTTGTGCAGGATTTGAGGGTCACGCATTGCCTCATGAGCGGAGCGAACGACGTCGCAGGGGACATCGGCGGCGCGAAGATCTTCAATCCACGCCCGCGCGGGCCTGGTCTTCAGGGCTTCCGCGACAAGATCGAACAGCTTCTTTCGGGCCTGTTCGTCTCTGGGCCAGCGTCCGTCACCGTATTCCTCGGGGTTGGAGTAGATGGTGTCGGCGACGCCAATGACGGCAGCAGCGAGGTCAACGAAGCCGGAGTGGATGCAGCCAAGCTGAATCCACTCTCCGTCGGCACATTCGAAGACGCTGTAGAAAGGGCCTCCGCCCTGCGGGGTCATGTTGGACGGACGCACGGGGATCGAATCGCCGACGGCCTTGGGGGCGTACAGGAGCGCTCCGGCCATCAGCGAGGTTTGGACTCGTCCGCCCCTGCCCGTCGTCTCGCGCCGATAGAGCGCGGCGGCTATGCCCAAACTGGCAAGCAGAGCGGCCCCGACATAGGCGACGGGATGCACAACGTGAATCGGGCCGCCACGATAAGAGGGCTGGCTGGCGAGAATCCCTGTTCGCGCAGCGACGAGGTCGTGGTCGGCAGGCTCGTCTTTCAGAGGGCCTTCAGACCCGTACCCGGTAATGGAGCAGTGAACGAGATGTGGATTGCGGTCAGTTAGCGTATCAAGCCCCAGATTTTCCCGTGTAGAAGACGGGTCGTCTATCAAGACATCAGCCCGGCCGCACATCTCACGCAGACGCTCCGAGGAGCTATCTGTATCGAGACGCGCGACCTCCTTGCCCCTGTCGTAGATGGCGAATATGTCGGGCTTGCGCACGACTTCGGACTCATCGGAGACAACGCGAATTACGCGGGCGCCGTTGTCTGCCATGAACATGGAGGCCAGCGCCGCGGCCAGTCCGTGGGACAGGTCAATAACCGTTATACCACTCAGAACAGATTGTGTGTCAGACATCGAGGCACCGCATTGGTCGGAAAGCAACGGCTATTGTGCTGACATGCGGCTAAGGCTGTCAAGTATTGTGGACGGTTACCGGATGTATCCGAAGTTACGCGCGGTTCGTAGATGTAGTAGAATGGCATACCATAATGCCATGGACACCCCCAAACCGCTCGCGGAGTAGATGATGCTCAACAAACTTGGAAGAATGACACGAATCAGACAGGAACGAGAAGGCGCGCCCGCGCCTCCGGGGCAGTTCGTAACGGAAAAGTTCCCGGTGCTCACGTTCGGACCGACGCCCAGAATAGACTTATCAACATGGGAATTCAGGGTGTTTGGACTGGTGGAGGAGGAGATCAGCCTTGACTGGGAGCAGTTCAACGCGCTGCCGCAAGTGACGCTGGACGCAGAATTTCACTGCGTTACGCAGTGGAGCAAGCTCCAGAACACCTGGGAGGGCATCCTGTTCAACGACCTTATGCAGCTGGTCAAGCCGAAGCCTGAAGCGAAGTATGTGATGGCACACTGCTACGGCGGGTACACCACCAATGTCGCGCTGGACGTGCTGGAGGATGATGACGTTCTGTTCGCGCACTCACACGACGGCGCGGCGCTGACGCCGGAGCACGGCGGCCCAATGAGACTGGTCGTTCCAAAGCGGTACGGCTGGAAGAGCGCGAAGTGGGTGAACGGGATCGAGTTCATGGCCGAGGACGCCCCCGGATTCTGGGAAGTGCGTGGATACCACATGGAGGGCGACCCCTGGAAGGAAGAGCGATTCTGGAGCAGCCTGGGCTACTACTAGCGACCATCGCCAGCCGAAAGGCTCGCTGACAGGTGCCTACGCTCTTCGAGTCCGTCGTCTCCGCTGTGACCCTGTTCATGGGCTCGACGGTGCTCTCGACGATTGGGTTCGGAATCGGGATGACCACCATTCCGATTCTTCTGTTCATACTGGAGCCTCAGACCGTAATCGTGGTCGTCAACACGGTTTCGGTTGCCCTCTTCATACTGATCGTCCACCAGAACCGGGATGAACTGCCATTCCGAAGAGTAGGGCCGTGGGCAGCGGCGGGCCTGCTGGGTGTTCCGGTGGGTGTGTTGATTCTCAGGGACTCCGACGCCGGCCTGCTGAAGATCGCGATTACTTCGATCACCATCGTCCTCACGCTGGTCGTTGCGTTCAACGTGAGGGCCAGGATTCCGAGCGGACTGCTGGTCGGGCTGGTGGTGGCGTTTGTGGTGTCGGTTACACTGAACGCGCTGGGAATCGGCGGCCCGATCATGGCGCTGTATATGCTGACGCAGAACTGGTCCAGAAACGCGGTGCGTGGCGCGCTGTCACTGTACTTCCTGTTCGTAGAGGCAGCCGGCGTAGTTGGGTACGGGATTACCGGACTTCTTACGACGGAACGGATCGCACTGATATTGATAGCCGTGGTACCTGTTACGCTCGGGTTCCTGCTCGCTACTTACCTAGTCAAGAGGATGAACGACGTGGTCTTCAGGAGGGCGACCGTAGCGGCGATCATCGGTATGAGCGGGCTGGTGCTGGCGCGGGAGATAGCGGCGCTTTGAATTGATGCAGTGATGCAGGT
This sequence comes from Dehalococcoidia bacterium, assembly GCA_009838465.1. Lineage (GTDB taxonomy): Bacteria > Chloroflexota > Dehalococcoidia > Lucifugimonadales > UBA1123 > VXRN01. Next base: position 16,407 of record VXRN01000028.1, on the reverse strand, counting down.
ATGTAATACAGTTCGGTTTTGTATGCAGATTCCTACGGAGAGAAGAAGAAATGAAGATAACCAAAGTGGAAGCTATCGGCGTAAGCCGCTACCTGTTCGCGAAGATTCATACAGACGAGGGAATCACGGGCGTCGGCGAATCGGGAGCGTGGGGTTACCTGGAAGCGTCGAAGTCGGCAATCGAGCTGTTCGCGCGATACTTGGTGGGCAAGGACCCGCTGCGCATCGAACATCACTGGCAGTATATGTACCGCTACTCCCACTTCAGAGGAGCGGCGATTATGGGTGCGCTGAGCGCACTGGACATCGCCATGTGGGACATTGCGGGCAAGTATTTCGGTGTTCCGACATACCAGCTTCTGGGCGGCAAGACCCGGGATAAGGCGCGGGTCTATTATCATGTCTTCGGCGACACCCGGGAGACTCTGGTGCAGGGCGTGAAGGATGCGAAAGCCATGGGCTTCACGGCGGTGGGACATCTGACGCCGTTCCTGGACGAGGAGCGCGACGTCCCGTACTTCAAGACGCACGCGAACAAGATCAAGGAAGCAATCGAGGCTGTGGGGATGTACCGCGACGCGGTGGGCGACGATGTTGACCTGTGCATCGAGATACACCGTCGGCTGACGCCAGCCGAGGCGATAGCGCTCGCCAGGGGCATCGAGCAGTTCTACCCGTTCTTCTACGAGGACCCTATACTGCCGGAGAATTTCGACGCGATGGAACTTGTGGCGCAGCATATCAACATTCCCATCGCCACGGGTGAGCGTCTGCACACGATCCACGAGTTCGAGATGCTGCTCAAGCGCGGAGCGGTGCAGTACGTCAGGCCAGACGTGTGCATGGTGGGCGGCATTACCCACGCCAAGAAGATAGCGGCGCTGGCCGAGGCGAACTACGTGGGAGTCGTGCCGCACAATCCGCTGAGCCCGGTGAGCACCGCCGCGTGTTTGCAGATAGCGGCCTGCATCCCGAACTTCGCGCTGCAGGAATACCCCACCGGAGAGCACGAGCCGCCCAAGTCCGAGATGGTGAAGTCGGCGGTGAGGCAGGAGAACGGCTACCTGATAATCCCGGACGCGCCCGGCATCGGCATCGAACTCGCCGAGGACGCAGCGGAGAAGCACCCGTTTACGCCCAGAGTGGTGTCCACCCGCCTCCACGAGGACGGTTCAGTAATAGACCAGTAGGGAGTTTATATGTCCATAGTAGTCAGAACGATCTCCGATGATGAGTTCGATAGCGCGGTTCGGGCTTCAGTCCTGGGCTTTGGCGATCATGCGTCGGACGAGCTCCTACGGGTTGCCCGCTCAGACGCGGATGTGGGCAGGACTTTTGGCGCGTTCGACGGCCGAGATATAGTGGGTACAACCGTCACCCGAACATCGGCCATGACGATACCGGGTGGAACGGCAAAACTGGGATTCGTGGACGATGTGGCCGTTCTTCCGACGCACCGCAGGCGTGGGATACTGACCCAGATGATGAGGGCGCAGCTGGACCAGATGCGCGAATGCGACGAATCCCTCTCTGCCCTTTCGGCATCCGAAAGTCTCATCTACGAACGCTTCGGATTCGGTATAGCAACCTGGTACCATCGCTGGAAGATTGACCGCCGCCACACCGCAATGAAGATACCCCCAAACGGGGGTGGATATGTGCGGTTCATATCCGCGGACACTGCGCGCGAAGTGTGGCCGAAACTTCACGCCAAAGTGCGTGAGACTCGTGTCGGAATGGTCCATTATAGTGAAAATTACTGGCGCGCGGCGCTGTGGGACGCGGAGTTTCAGCGCGACGGGGCCACCGAGTTCTTTCACGTGGCCTACATACGAGGCGACCGTATCGTCGGGCTCTGCACATACCGTCGGCGCGAGCGTACAATACTAGTCTTCTTCCTTCTGGGTGAGGATGCTGAGGTAGAAGCGGAGTTGTGGAGATACTGCTTTGGGATAGACCTCACATTGGAGATCCAGACATGGCCGCGTCCGACGGATGACCCGCTTCCCTGGCGACTCGAGGACCCGCGTCGGCTGGAGAGGTCGCTGATTGATCATATGTGGCTGCGCCTTGTGGATGTTAAGGAAGCGCTCGTGTCGAGGAGCTACGCGGAAGCCGGAGGTTTGACGTTGCGCGTGCACGACGAGTTCTGCCCGTGGAACGACGGTACATACCTGCTGGAAGTGGGTCAGGGCGGAGCGGAGTGTAATCGCAGCCAGCGCGAGCCGCAGGTCGAATTGGGCGTGTCCGATCTCGGCGCGGCGTATCTGGGAGGCGTTTCGTTCTCAAATTTGGCGCGGGCGGGTCGTGTGAAAGAACACGCGCCGGGCGCTCTAGCGTCGGCTGATCGTATGTTCAAGACCGAAAGACAGCCGTGGGCTATGGAGTTGTAGTTCTCTACAAACACCCGCATACGCTGTGCTAGAATAGCGATTCGTGGCCTTGAACTCTCGTTTATGCGGGTGGGAACATGCAGGCGTCTCGCTCGTCTCAATCACAGGAGAAACCCGATGGATGTACCGACGCTGAAGCTAGACCAGAGAACGCTTTTCGGAAAGAAGGTTCGACGCCTGCGACGGCAGGGAGTGACTCCAGTCCATGTTTACGGCGCGGGAATCGAGCCGGCCAACCTTCAGGTGGATGACCGCACGCTCAACCGTCTGCTGCTACAAGTCGGCTCGAACATTCCCGTTTCGGTCGAATACGAAGGCCAGGATGAGGAGAGCATCTGCTTCGTCCGGGAGATACAGAGGCATCCGGTCAGCGAGACGGTCATCCATGTGGACTTCCTCAGAGTGGACGTGACGCAGACCGTCGCCGCGGAGGTGCCGGTGACACTCTTCGGGAGTTCGCCAGCGGTAACTCAGATGGCCGGGACGCTTCTCCAAAACATTCAGTCTCTCTCAATCGAGGCTCTGCCCATGAATATGCCTGCGGAGATAACGATAGATATTTCCACGCTGGTTGACTTCGATACGACTCTGGTCGTGAGTGATGTTGAAGTGCCGGGCAACGCGACCGTCCTGAACGATCCGGAAGATGTAATAGCCCGAGTCGCACCGCCAAGGTTGGAAGTCGAAGTAGAGGAAGAAGGCGAAGAGCTCGAAGAAGGCGAAGAGGCTGCGGAAGGCGAAGAGACAGAGGAAACGGAAGAGGAATAGCGGCTCCCGATACCCGAACATGCAAAGAGACGCCCCGTATCCAATCTTCGGGGCGTTTCGCTTTGTCCGGACCGTTCTGAGTTTTTCCACTGGAAGAAGCTGTGAGAGAGTCCGTTGACCTCGACTAAGACGGTTCATATAATCCGAGAGTTGGCGGAGACTCAGGACTCACAGACAGGTAAGGCGGCAGGTTGACACAGAGACAGACCAACTCTATCGAGGAATTCGATACCGGCCATCTCCTGATGTGGACGGTCAGAGCGGGCATTTTGCTTATCATGGCGATGCCGTTCATAGTATCGAGCGACACGCTGTTTCCGTTCATAGTCGGCAAGGCCATATACGCCAGGTCGGTGATAGAGGTCACCTTCGGAATATGGCTGCTGCTCATCTTCTTCTACTCGCGCTACAGGCCCAGTCTCTCGCTGGTAGTCGCGGCGCTGGGCGTATGGTTGCTCGTCTCTCTGATAGCCGGACTGACCGGTGTCAGCACGGTGAGGAGCCTCTGGTCAACCTACGAACGAATGCAGGGCATCGTTGACCTGGCTCACTGGTTCGTCTTCATCGCCATGACCGGCTCTGTCTTTCGCAGCCTGTCGGACTGGCGGATTCTGTTCACGGTCAATCTCATAGTCTGCATGGCCATATCCTTCCTCGGGATAAACCAGCACTATGGCATATTCGACATGACGAGCTTCGAAATCCGGGCGACGGACCGAATCGAATCTACGCTGGGCAACGCGACCTATGTTGGCGCTTACACTATGGTGAACGCGCTGATAGCTCTGAGCCTGATTATTCACTCTCTTGCCTCCCAAATCCCGGGCAGTGGCGGGGAGAGGTCGGAGCAAGCTCCTCAAAGCAGGACAGCGCGCCGACGGAGGCGGGGTGAAGAGCGGCGTACCCCTTCCCCAAGAGTCTCCTTCAACTATATTCCATGGCTCCAGTCGGTGTGGGTTCTCTCGCTAATGCTGAACATCTGGGCGCTGTGGCTCACCGGGACGCGCGGCGCGGTCGTGGGACTGGGAACGGCAGCCCTGGTGTTTTCGGTCGGATACCTGATATGGGGGCGGATTCGCGTGGCCCGCATCATATCTTACGCGCTGGTTGCGTCCGCGATTGTCGTGATCGGGCTGTTCGCCGCGGTAAGGACTACCGATGTTCTGGATCCCGTCGTTGAATCCAATACTATGCTGTCGAGAATATCCTCAATAGGCCTGGGGGACGCCAGCATAAGCGGGCGTGTGGCGGGGGCCCAGGCGGGACTGTTGGCCTACGCCGAGAAGCCGGCGCTGGGCTGGGGGCCGGAGAACTTCCTGATAGCCTGGGGGAAACACGTTGACGCCGAGGCCGCCGAGCGGGACCGCTTCGACCAGGCGCACAATAAGCTGGTAGAGGAGCTGACCACGAAGGGAACCCTAGGGTTTGTGAGCTATATGCTGGTCTGGGTGGCAATGGCGTGGGCCATGTTCAGATCCATCAGGCGAAGGCGGGGCTACGAACAGCTATCGGTCCTGATAATCGCTGCTACTATGCTCGCCTACTTCGTGCAGAACTTGTTCCTGTTCGACACGCCGGTGACACTGATGCAATTCTCGCTCCTGGCGGCGTTCGCTGTCGCCCAGGAGTACTGGGCAGGCGAGGGCGAACGGAAGAGGGCGCAGTCCTGGATGCCTGAAAAATTGAGAGGCAGGCTGAGCCTGCGCCGGGTAACGGTCGCGCTGCGCGCCTCCTGGGGAGCGGTCTGCCTGATGGCGCTTGTGTCCGTGGTGGTCATAGTCGCTCTCTACGCGCTGAACCTGCGGGCGTACAACGCGGCGGCGGATATCGCCTCATTTGGTCTTGCGGCCGGTACAGGCGCCACATGGGAAGAACGCCTCGTATATGCGGAAGATTCCATCAGCACATTCCCGGGTCTCGCCAACTACCCCCGCAGGCACATCATCAGGGACTCCTTCGACAGGCTTCCCACACTCTCGGACGAAGAGTTCTGGGCCGAGGTGGAGTTGATGGAGAGTACGGGCAACGACGCTCTGGACGTCGAGCCGGACAACTGGAGAATAATCGCGATGCTGGTTCTTCTGCACCAGACGGCCGCGGAGCGGGACAACGAGTATGTGGCGAAGGCCAGGGAGGGCCTGGACAAGATGGCCGCTATTGCGCCGAATCTGCCGGACACGCGCATACTCACGGAACAGCAGTACATACTGGAACAGGCCACCGCCACGCCCTGACACCAATCGCCCGTCGCGATTATCTTTCTTCGCCCTGCCACCTGGCGCGAACAGTGATCAGGACGGACAGGACCAACAGCTTGATGTCGAGCCAGGGCGACATCCGCCTGACGTAAATCATGTCGTAGCGGACTTTGTCGCGTGGATGCGTGGAGTAGCGCCCATAGACCTGGGCGATTCCAGTGAGCCCGGGCCTGACTGCCAATCTATTTCCGAACTCGGGCCACTGTTGGGTGAACTCTTCCACCAGTTCAGGGCGTTCAGGTCTCGGACCAACGAGGCTGATGTCGCCCTTCCACATGTTGATGACCTGCGGAAGTTCATCAAGCGCTCGACTTCTGAGGAATCGTCCCACGCGGGTTATTCTTGGATCGTCCTCCTCAGCCCATACGGCGCCAGTATATCGTTCGGCGTCGGGGACCATGGAGCGAAACTTGTAGGCCCTGAATATCCTGCCGCCCTTACCCACCCGTGCCTGAGTGTAGAAGACGGGGCCACGGTCGCTGAGCCATATCGTCAGCGGAATGAAAGTCCAAAGTGCGAGCCAGATAGGCGCCAGGGCAATATGTACTGCTGAAAGGACGATCAGGTCGAAGGGACGCTTCCACCAGTCATGGACTGCGATGGCGTTTGCCGGAACACGTATGCTGGAAGTATTGGAGCTGGTGTGCCCTTCGGACTCCATTGATAGGCGAGACCCTGAGCGCAAGAGAGGGATAGAGCGCTGATGTGGTCGGGGTGGGCGGGATCGAACCGCCGACCTCCTGTTCCCAAAACAGGCGCGCTGCCGCTGCGCCACACCCCGAACCTGCTCATAATCAAGGTTACAGGTTTTGCGAATCCCAGGTAAAGGTCAACCTGTTTGCGGTGTGCGATATCCGCGCCAGTCGGTGGCCTGTTCGTAGGCGCGCGCGATACGGAAGAGGTCCGGCTCAGAGAATGGCCTGCCAATGATCTGCAACCCGATTGGCAAGCCTGATTCGGTGAATCCACACGGCACGGATATGGCGGGCAGACCCGCGAGAGCGGCAGGACTGGTGTATCGTCTCCTGGCCAGGTCGAGCCGTCCCTGGTAATAGCCGCCCGGAGACCCGGTAGAGCGCGCTATCGGAGGCGCTGCGGTGGGGCTGGCAGGCATCACTATGAAGTCATAGTCTTCCAAGGTACTAATCATCTCATCTCTTACAAGCGTCCTGGCTCGCAGACCTCTGAGATACACGGGCGAGGGGGTTATGGCAGCCGACTCGAGCCTGGTGCGCGTGTTCCAGTCGTACAGATCGGCGCGAGACTTCAGCCAGTCCATGTGAAAAGTGGCGGCATCCACATCGGCTGTGGCGAGGAACACTGCCCCACTGTGGGCCAGCATCGGCAAGTCGGCATGTTCCACATCGGCGCCGATCTCCGCCAACTGGTCCGCAGAGGATGCCACCGAGTCCCTGACCTCGCCGTTCAGTCCGTCGAAGTCCATGGCCTCGCGCGGGAGCGCGACTCGAACTTCACGCGGCCAGTCTCCGAGTGATTCTGAATAGTCTGGCACAGGCTCGTCAGCCGACGATGAATCCCTTTCGTCGTGCCCGGCGATGGTCTGGAGCATGATTGCGCAGTCCTCGACTGTGTGAGTCATCGGACCGACGGTATCCAGGCTCCAGCTCATAGGTATTACGCCGTGGCGCGTTACCCTGCCGTATGTTGGGCGAAGTCCGACTATGCCGCAAAAGGCGCTTGGTCCTCTTATCGAACCGCCTGTATCCGATCCTAACGCTCCAGCGCACAGACTTCCCGCAACCGCGACCGCCGAGCCACTACTGGAGCCGCCCGCGGAGCGCCCGGTGTCCCATGGATTGCGCGGAGTGCCGAATGGATGATCAATAGTGCCGCCTATTGCGAACTCGCTCAAATTCAGCTTTCCCAGCAGGACAGCTCCGGCAGCGTCGAGACGTTCGACAATCGTCGAATCGTAGTCCGGCACGTGGTCGGACAGGACCCGCGAAGCCGCGCTGGTGAGTACCCCCTTTGTGTAGATGATGTCCTTGACCGCCACCGGAATGCCGTGCATCTTGCCCCGGTAGTTGCCGCCCGCAATCTCCGTCTCGGCGCGGGAGGCCTGGGCAAGAGCCGATTCAGACATCACGCTGATGTACGCGCCCAGCCTATCGTTCAATTCCTCGATGCGATCAAGATAGGCTCGCGTCAATTCTACCGGGGACAGACTTCGAGATTCGATGAGGCCGGCGGCCTCGGCTATGGTGAGCCGGTGTAACTCATTGTCAGTCATCGGCTAGTCCTCCTCGGTAGAGAATACGTGAGCCGGTTCGACTGACATCAGCAAGTCTTCCGGTATTTCGTCCAGCTCCGCGACGATGCCAGACTGCCTTGACGCGATGGTCTTCGCTGTTGTTTCATCAATATCCAAGCCGACGATGCGGCCGAGTTCTTGGACGTCTTCTGCGTTAAGTTGGTTCATAATCAATCTCACGACCTGGATTGGAGTGCGGGCGCATTCTAACACGTTACCGGAACGGAGGCGCGCCCGGTGGTATAATCGGTCCAACTTTCAGAGTTGGAGGGAGCGTAGCGATGGAGCTCAACGACAGGGTGGCGATAGTTACCGGAGCCGAGCGCGGGATAGGCAGGGCAATCGCGAATAGGATGGCTGCATACGGAGCCTCGGTTATGGTCGCAGACCTGGATGCGGACAATGCGGCAAACGCGGCATCGGAGATTCGCGCCGAGTACACCGGCGCGGTGGTGGAATCCACCGACGTTGACGTCACCAACCGTGATTCGGTCGCTCGCATGGCCTCGCAATCCATCGCTCGATTTGGCAGGATTGATATCCTCGTGAACAACGCGGGAATCATTGGAGCGCCGGGCTGGGAACAGAGAGACAGGCCGGATGAGAGCGACTGGGACCAGATCTACGAGGTCAACGTGAAAGGCGTGGCGAACGCTTCGGACATCGTCGCCGAGTACATGAAGCCCAACCACTACGGCAAGATCGTAAACATCGCCTCCGGCGCGGGACGGCAGGGCGGCCCCGGAAACCCTCCCTACAACGTCTCCAAGGCCGGCGTCATAAGCATCACGCAGTCCTACGCCTTGGAACTGGCCCCATTCAACATAAACGTCAATGCGATCTGCCCGGGCCTGCTGTGGACTCCGATGTGGGACAGGATCGCTACCAGAAACATCAACATGGATGACGACCTGAGCGGATTGACACCGAGGCAGGCATTCGAGAGAGTGGTCTCCGACCGCATACCACTCGGACGGGAGCAGACGCCGGAGGACATAGGAAACCTGGCTGTGTTTCTGGCCTCAAACCTCGCTATCAACATCACCGGGCAGTCCATCAATGTCAACGGCGGCTCTCGCATGGACTGACCGGAGCGCGTCTCAGCCGGGACGCTTCCTGCCCGTCTTCTTCTCGTATAGTTCCCAGGTGTTATTGTTGAACGGGTAATATTTGCCGGGTGAGCACTTCTCCACTTCGAGTTGCGCCTTGACCATCTCTTCGACTTCCTCGCGCTGATGCGCTATCTGGATGACCTCATCCACCTCGGAACGCGGCACGACTACCACACCGTCGTCGTCGCCAACCACCGCGTCTCCGGGCCTGACCAGGACTCCGCCGCACTGGATGGCGTCGTTGACCTGCCAGGGCCAGAACTCCGCGGGACCCTGCTTGGCGGTCGTGGAGGCGGAGAACACCGGGAACCCGTACTCTTTCAGCGCGACGCTGTCCCGTACCGAGCCGTCAGTGACCAGACCGCCTACGTCTCTCTGCATCAGCCGGAAGAACTTGATGTCGCCGCCAATCGAGCTGTAGGTCCAGCCCATGGCGTCAACTACCAGCACCTCGCCCGGCCCGCAGAGTTCTATGGCGACGTATTCGGCGGACTGGTCTCCCTTTGGCTTGTCTGCCGCCAGGTCCGGGCGGTGCGGGACGAATCTCAGCGTGACAGCGCGTCCTGCCATCTTCTGGCCAAGTTGAAGAGGACGCGCTCCCTCGATGTAGCTCTGGGGCCAGTTCTTGACCCAGAGCGCGTCTATCAAAGTCTGGGTCGGGATCTCTTTGAGGACTTCCAGGGTCTGATCGGAAATGGGCGGCATTTCAGGCAATGTGTTCCTCCTGGGATTGATACAGTATATATTCGGATTTATAGTGTGCTGGAGAGTGTGCAGGCGCTCCGCAGGAGGGCTACTGGCATGGTCTGGTACCTGCATTCACCTGCATTTGACCTGCAAATCCCTGTATTTCCCAGTTCAGAGAGTTTTTTCTGACTTAACCAAGTCGTATCCATAAATCAAACTATATAGCTGCGTACTTATGTTCTGTGATATGGGCATTATAGCACAGCGTAGAGAAGGCTTGGTAGTGATTCGGGACATGAAGATCGTTGTCGGCCAGAAGGTGATGGCTCCGTTTGTGGGAGACATTCGACTCTTTCTCTATTGCAAATACTTGCATAAGCAAAATAGAGCAAATACGTTGGATTAGCTATTGAAAATTTGTGGCGAAACGTCTAGGCTTGGTCACCGATGCAACTCAGGAACGAATTATGCCCTGCGAAGACCAGATGATACAGACTTTGAAGGAGTACGGCCACCGACCGACTCCGCAGCGGCTTATGATCCTGTCCGCCGTCAGGCACTCGCAGGACCACGTGACCGCCTCGGATGTGTTGGATCAGGTAAAGGAGTCGTATTCGTACATAGACTTGTCCACGGTGTACCGGACGCTGGATATGCTGAAGCGGATGCGGCTGGTGTCTGAAACTGATATGGGTAGCGGCACATACGCCTACGAGTGGCTGGAGCAGGAGAGGCACCACCACCTGATATGCAACGGCTGCGAGCGGATAGCGCTGCTGGACGACGAATTTCTGGGCACGCTCAGTTCCGAAATACTAGATAGCTACGGATTCGAGGCGGACATGAATCATGTCGCGCTGTTCGGACGGTGCAACGACTGCCGGGACGAGTCCGAGGAGGCATTCTGATTCGATGAATTCTACGAGGGAGTCGTCTCCCAGTGAAACCGGCAGGCGAATAATTCGCCGCACCCGGAGATTCGGGTTAAGCGCCTTAGTCGTCTTCCTGCTCGCTATTTCCATGACTTCTGTCTTGTCCTGCTCCGAGAGTGGGGAGGAGGGCGCTTCAGGGGCTGGTTCGGCGGAGAAGATGAAAGTGGTCAGCACAGTCTCTCCAATTACAAGCCTGGTGGAGAATGTGGGCGGCACGCGGATCCGACTGGAAGGGATCGTGCCGGAGGGGGTGAATTCGCACACGTTCGAGCCTGCGCCTTCGGTGGCGACGGTTCTCGCGGAAGCCGATCTCATAGTGCTTAATGGTCTGTTCCTGGAGGAGCCGTCGCTTGAGATGGCGCGGGCGAACAGGAAGGCGGGCGCGATTATTCTTACGCTGGGGGACAAGGCCATCACGCGCGACCAGTGGGTGTTCGACTTCTCGTTCCCGGAGGGCGACGGACATCCGAATCCGCATCTGTGGACCAGCCCTGACCTGGCTATCAAGTACGCGGACCTGGTGAGGGCTGAACTGACGGCGCTCGATCCCGACAACGCGGACTACTATGCTGAGAATTTCGCAAAACTGGAGGAGCGGCTGAACGATCTGGACGAGAGGATCGCCGCCGCGGCCAACACGATTCCGCCGGAGAACCGCAAACTGCTTACCTATCACGACTCGTTCCCCTTCTTCAGCACACGCTACGGCTTCGAGATCATTGGTGCGGTGCAGCCTTCGGATTTCAGCGAGCCGTCGGCGCGCGAGGTGGCGACGCTTATTGACCAAGTGAGGGAGACAGGGGTTCCGGCGGTATTCGGTTCGGAAGTGTTCCCCAGCCCGGTCATGGAGCAGATTGCAAAAGAGGGCGGAGCGAAGTTCGTGGACCAGCTTAGGGATGACGACCTTCCCGGTTCTCACGGTGACCCCGGCCACTCATACATGGGGCTAATGGCGTCGAACATACAGATCATGGTCCCCGCTCTGGGCGGCAGCGCGGACGCGATGGACGGCTTCGACACGGGGCCCGTTTTCGAGGGCGAAAGCAACGCATTATATCCAGAGTAACCGAGTTCACGCATTTGGTAAGGAATTGCTAAATTGCAGTTCACCCTCACCCTAGCCCTCTCCCATCAAGGGAGAGGGGATTTTTAACCATACAAATGGCGAAAAGCAATTTGCGCAAGGCGCAACACCTGCAGAGTAGAGAATTTGCTTCATCCGATCCCACATGAATATGAACACGAAGAGCCGATAGTCGAACTGAGAGGCGTGACCAGCGGCTATGGAAGCAGCCCTGCACTCGAATCGGTTGACCTGGTTGTGAAACACGGGGACTTCGTTGGGCTGCTGGGACCGAGCGGGTCGGGGAAGACGACCCTTTTACGCACGATACTGGGGGCGGTGGACATTTTCGAGGGGGAGGTGGTCGTAGAGGGTCAATCAATTGCCGACCGGAGGCCGCGCATCGGATACGTGCCACAGCTAGAGACGATAGACTGGAACTTCCCGGTGACGGTCGAGCAGGTGGTGATGATGGGGTTCACGTCTAACCGCTGGTGGCTTCCGTGGCGTCAGAAGAGAGACCGCGAACACGCGCTGGAGATCATGGAGCGTTTGGGGATAGCCGACCTGGCCAAGCGGCACATCCGAGCGCTTTCGGGTGGTCAGCAGCAGAGGTCGTTCCTTGCGCGGGCACTGGTGAGCAGTCCTCATATTCTGCTGCTGGACGAGCCGACGTCGGGAGTGGACATCAAGACGCGCGACGAGGTGATGCACCTTCTGGATGAACTGAACCACCAGGATGTCACCATCATAATGACCACCCACGAGATAAACTCAGTGGCCGCTCATCTACCATGGGTGGTGTGCGTGAACGGTCGGGTGGTGGACTCAGGACCGCCAAGTAAAATCTTCACGCCGGAGGTCCTCAAGCGAACGTACAACGCGGACATCGCGGTCACCGAATACATGGGCATGAAACTCGTTGCCGAGACCCCGCACATCTTCGGGCGGAACGGCAAAGGGAGAGGGAAGTCGCACCATGTTCGTTCCCACGACGAGTGGAGGGCGTAAGGTACAGTGTTTACTCCGCTGGAGTATGAATTTTTCGTGAGGGGACTTATCGTAGCTACGCTGGTCGGAGGACTGTGCGGGCTGATAGGCGTGTATGTTGTGCTGAGACAGATGTCGTATATCGGGCATGGTCTCGCGCACGCGATATTCGGGGGCGCGGTGACGAGCTATGTGCTCTCGATCAACTTCTTTCTCGGCGCGAGCCTGTGGGGGTTCGTGTCGGCGATGCTTATCAACATCGCCTCGCGGAGGCGCAGCATCAGCGCGGACGCGGCGATTGGTATAGTAACCACTTCCAGCTTCGCGCTGGGAATAGCGCTGATAAGCAAGTTCAGGAACTTCACGCGGAGCTTCGACGCCGCGCTGTTCGGCAATATACTCGGCATAACGCAGACGGACGTACTCGCGATAGTCGCGGTGACCGCTATTGCCGCGGTCGCCGTATTCGTCGGGTACAAGTACCTTCTGTTCACGACGTTCGACTACGAGGTGGCGGGCTTCTACGGCGTGCCGACGGGCTGGATAGACGCCGGATTCGCGCTACTGTTGGCGGCGGTCATCGTCGTTTCGCTGCAAGTGCTTGGAGTAACGATGATCGCGGCGGCGATAGTCATTCCGCCGGTCGCGGCGCGTCTGCTGACCAATGACTTTACCAAGATGCTGCTGCTGTCGGTCGTAATCGGCGCGTTCTGTGGACTCGGCGGGTTGTACATGAGCTTCTACATAGATGTGTCGTCGGGCGCGTCGGTGGTTCTGTTCTCGGCGTTGGTATTTCTCATCGCACTCGGGTACACCTCGCTGCTGAACAGGATCAACTCTTCCAAGTGGAAGTCGGGCGCATCGAACCTGGGCGGAGAGGCAGAGTCTCTGCGCTGAGTGGAAGGCCGTGAGCGAGGTTTGCTAGAATTGGACGCAAGTAGCTGATAAGCGCATTCAAGGCTTGCACGACATCGGACCATCATCTATCTCGTATTTCCCTCTCTCCTTCCGCGCTTCGTACCGTCGTGCCCCCTAAACAAAGGTAGTTTCTTTACTCATGCCATCTTCATCTCTTTCGACTCGTCGAAATCAATCGCGTTCTCAAAGCCGAAATAGGCGGCACCAGGTCGTTTGCTCCGACTGTGGCAAGACCACAACCGTACCATTTCGACCAACGCAAGACAGGCCGGTGTTTTGCCGTCCCTGTTTCAGGAATGTCCGGGACCAGGGTTCGACTGAGAAACGGCCGGCCGTAAGCGATCATCCGGTTCCGACCTCTTCAACTCGTGATCGAATAGCCGTCTCCGACGTGTTTGGTGGAATGCCTCTGAGCGATCCCACGAAGGCAGCGATCTCGCGGATGAACATTTCGGAGCCGACGCCTATTCAGGATAAGTCCATCCCTCACCTGCTGGATGGACGCGACCTGGTAGGACAGGCGCGCACAGGATCGGGAAAGACGCTGGCCTTCGCGGTCCCGATGGTCGAGAAGTGCGATCCTTCAATGAAGAAAGTTCAGGGTCTGGTCCTGGTGCCGACCCGTGAATTGGCGATACAGGTGGCTGAAGTGACGAAGGCCCTTGCCTGGAATCATCGTCTGCGAGTGACGCTGCTGTACGGCGGACGGTCGCAGAAGCCGGAGTTCGATGCCCTGAAAAGAGGGACCCACATCGTTGTCGGCACGCCCGGGCGCACTCTTGACCATTTGCGGCAGGGAACGCTGGACTTGCGGTCGGTTCGCTTCCTGGTGCTGGACGAGGCGGATGAAATGCTGGATAGAGGATTCGCCCAGGACGTAGAGGCCATAATTGGTTATACGCCCTCCGAGCGTCAGACAGCGCTGCTGTCCTCGACCATGCCCGCGTGGGTGGTGAAGACCGCCCGGAAACACCTGAGGAACCCGGCCAAGGTATCGGTGGACGCAGAGTTGCAGGCCCCGCCGACCGTGCATCACATGGTTTACACTATCGAGCGGAGCCAGAAGATTGGCGCGCTCCGCACCCTGTTGAATGAGCGCGAAGACTCTCCTGTGATCGTCTTTGGCAGGACCAAGCGCGGTGTAAGGAAGCTGGCCAGGCAACTCGACACGCTTGGGTACCCGGTGGGAGCGCTCCAGGGGAATCTGAGCCAGAGTGCGCGCGAACGTGTGATGGCGGATTTTCGTTCGGGAGAATCACCGATACTGGTAGCGACGAACGTCGCCGCCAGGGGAATAGACGTCGAGGGCGTCGGCCAGGTAATCAACTACGACCTTCCGGACTCGGAGATTCTATTCACGCATCGTGTCGGTCGCACCGGACGCATGGGCCGAGCCGGAGAGGCGATAACGTTCATCACGCCCGACGAAGAGAAGAAGTGGGGTCAGCTGGAACGAAGCCTCGATATCCGATTCAAGCGTGAGACTTGGAAAGACGCGATGCGCTAACCCACCGACGCGCTTCAGTTCCTGCCAAACTTCCAGATGGAAGCACGTCCATATTGGGTGATACCCTCACCCTAGCCCTCTCCCTTGAGGGAGAGGGAACCTTCGCTTCGCATTCAGACAGTCACTCAGGATAGACCCACTCCTCGAAGACCGGATTCGCCATGTTACCTTCCAGGTCGAGAATCTGGGATTCGGCGGTTGTGAATATCAGGCCAGGTATGACGCTTTCTCCGGGTATCAGCGACGGTTTTCCTTCGGGCTCATGATCGAAAGTCAGGGTGTCGGTGCCCGCGCCGCCCAGCAACGGTAGTTCCCAACCGCCCGTGGCGGGATCAATCACGTACAGGCTCACTTCGCCGGTGACTGTAACAGTCTCGCTGAACCTCACCTCGACGTAGCCGTTAGCATCTTTGGAGAGTCCGACGACCTCCGGCCCATCTCCAGAGCCGGGGGCGCCCATTCCTCCGCCGGGCATCATCGAACTGATCTCGGTGTACTCCGACGGCGCTTCAATAGTCAGAGGCTCGTTGTGCCGGCTGTACTGAATGTCCACTATCTTGCGGTCTGTTCCATCGTCATCTGCGGGGACGAGGGATATGGACTCGTACAGGAAGCTAATGGCGTCGAGCGTCACCCTGAATTCAGGTAGGGCCGGGCCAAACATCGCTCCCTGATCGCCGACATCGGGTTTGTATGAGATCAGGTATTTCGCGCCGTTATCCGAGAGCATGACCTCATTCCACTCGACATTTTCGCTTGTGGCCTCCTGAACCTGCTGCTCGAATGAACTGATCGCCAGGAACATCTCGGACATTTCATCGGTCACGTCCGAGAATTTTGCCCAACTATTGGACATCGGGTCGTTAACGTAGGCGGCGCCGTCCAGAAATATCATCCTGACCACTCCGCCGTCCGGGGTTGTAAATGAGGCATCCACATCATCCGGGAAGACCCTCTTGAGTTCCATCTCCATGACCGGCACGGGATCGTCTCCGGGTGGCGCTAGACCCACGAACATTGCACTGAAATCAATCGTAGCGTTGACCACAACGGACTCAAGCTGCTGGATGGCATCGCCGCCGCATTTGAGTATCAAAATAGGGTCGTCGAGCGTACCGTCGGCGATGCACTCAGGTGGTAGTTCGGCCATCGTTCCGACTTTGCCAGTGTCCTCGGGCACCGAAGTTGGCTCAGGGGTGGGGGCCGGCGCCGCAGTTGGGCTTGGGAGAGAAGTCTGCGTCGGTACCGGAGTAGGCGGCAGCGCCACGCTCACGGGAGAGGGTATCTCTGCGGGCGATGGCGTGCTGGCCGGAACTCTCTGTACTCTTGGGGCGGGCGCTGCTGTCGGAGCGGGTTGCGCCGTGGGAGCGGGTTGAGGCTGAATGGGCTCGGCAGGTTCCCCGCTACAGGCGTGAATCACTGCCGCTGATGCAAGGCACAAGACCACAACTGCATATCTGACTCTATCCATTTTCATGTCCGAATATCCTTCTCACATATAGTCTGT
>VXRN01000010.1 GCA_009838465.1 Dehalococcoidia bacterium | reverse complement strand
ACTCGGACTACCATATCCGAGTTACGCAAAGGTCTCCGAAAGCGGGAATCCATAGGGGCGCCACTGACGAAGACTCGACACTACTGACTATGAAAAGGCCCTGCTAGTACCAAAACCACGTGAATATGACATACTCCGATTACCACTCGTCATTCCCGCACACCTACTCGTCATTCCCGCGAAGGCGGGAACCCAGGGGTGAGGGGCCGGGCCGGTTGCTATACATCAGAAACACATTGAAGTGGTACTAGAGAGCGACGCCCACCCTTTTCGACGGATAGCCCTGCCCCGATCAGAGGATCACGCTCAACGGATTCTCCAGCAGCCGCTTTATCTCATTGATGAAGAATGCACCCTCCGCGCCGTCCACGATGCGGTGGTCGGCGGACAGGGTGGCGGTCATCATCTGCCGGACGACTATGCTGTCATCCGCCGCCACCACCGCGCGCTTCTGCACTGCGCCCACAGCCAGAACCGCGGTCTGGGGCGGCTGGATTATCGCCACGAAACTGGTCACGTTCATCATGCCCATGTTGGACACCGCGAACGTCCCGCCCGAGTACTCCTCCGGTCGCAGGATGCCCTGGTTCGCGCGCGCGGCCAGGTCCTTGGTGGCCTCCGCTATCTCGGCCAGGGACATCTCACCCGCGCCAACGACGGCGGGCATTATCAGGCCTTCCTCCAGCGCCATCGCGATGCCGACGTTGATGTCGTCGTTCATCCTGATGCTGCCGTCCTCGTAGTAGGCGTTGAACTTGGGGAACTTCTTCAGAGCGAGGACGCTGGCCGCGATTATCAGGTCGTTGACCGTCGCGCGGACTCCTCGGTCCGCTAGAGCGTCGTTTATCTGCCCCCTGAGCGCCATCGCTTCGGTCATGTCCACGTCCGTATTGACATAGAAGTGGGGCTTTTCATCCTTGGACCGGATCGTCACCCGCGCTATCTGCTGCCTCATGCGGGACAGCGGAATCAGGTCGGAATCAGGTTCGGGTTCAACTGCCTCTTCTTCCTCTTCGACCTCCGCTGCCACGGGGGATTCTTCTACTTCAGGCTCGGAAGGCGCCTCGACCTCAGGCTCTATCTCCGGTTCTGCTTCTACGACCTCGGCAACGACCGCAGCTTCCTCTACCACCACGGGTTCAGGCTCCACCACGACCGGGGCTTCGACTTCAGGCTCGACGGGAGCGGCGGCGCCCGACGCGACAAACTGCGCTATGTCCTCTTTGACGATTCGTCCGCCTGGCCCGGTGCCGTCCACGTCGGCGAGGTCTATTCCGGCTTCGGACGCCATCTGGCGTGCGATTGGCGTGGCGAAGATGCGCCTGTCGGGGGCCGGTTCACTGGGTGCTTCCAACGGTTCCTCGGCAACACTGTCAACCGGCGCCGCCGGAGCGGTCGGTACGGACGACGCTCCGAGAGGAATCGCGTCGTGAGCCTCTTCATCTTCGTCAGGCGCTTGGGAGACTGGCTCGGCTTCTACGACCACGGGCTCGGAATCCGGTTCAGGCGCGGGGGCCGTGGCGGTAACTTCGGCCTCTTCACCGACGAGGGCGATTGGCTGACCGACGGGCACTGTGGCGCCTTCTTCGACGAGTATCGTCTGCAATACGCCGGAGGCGTAGGACTCGAATTCCACAACCGCCTTGTCGGTCTCTATCTCGGCGACAGGCTCTCCCAACTCGACGTTGGAGCCTTCGGCCTTCAGCCACCGCACGACGGTGCCTTCCTGCATATCGTAGCCCATCTGGGGCATGGTGAGTTCAGTAGCAGCCAAGGAACTACCCCTCTCTATAATAGGTAATACGGCTCTCCATGAGACGGTAGAGCCGCTTTGATTTACGATAACTGTTCAACCGGGTTCAGTTAAATGAGCCGCAAGTTCTATATTCCGAAAGTGCGGCTTATTTCGCTCACGACCCTGTCGGCGTCGGGAATAGTCGCGGCTTCGAGTTGGCCCGAGTAGGGCGCCGGCACGTCTATTCCGCCCACGCGCACAACTGGGCCGTCGAGATAGTCGAACGCCTCTTCGTGGATCGCGCTGGCGACCTCGCCCGCGAATCCGCCCGTCTGCCATGCCTCTTCCACCACTACGGCGCGGTTCGTCTTCCTGACCGATTCGGCTATGGTTTCGATGTCCAGCGGCCTGAGCGTTCTCAGATCAATTACCTCGGCCTGCCTGCCGCGTTCGGCGAGCTTGTCGGCGGCCTGCATAGCGATGTGCGCCATGCGAGAGTAGCCGATGATGGTGATGTCCGAACCCTCGCGTCTCACCTTGGCCTTGCCGAAAGGCACCTCGTAGTATTCCTCTGGTACTTCCCCTCTGTAACCGTATATGAGCGCGTGCTCAGCGTAGATAATCGGGTTGTCGTCCTTGAGGGAGCTTCGTATCAGACCGAGCGCGTCATAGGGAGTTGACGGCACCGCGACCTTGAGCCCTGGGACGGAGGCGTACCAGCCCTCGAAGCTCTGGGAGTGCGTCGCGGCGAGCTGTGCGCCGCCTCCAGTGACTGTCCTTATCAGCATCGGCACCTTGAGCTGGCCGTTGGACATGTATCGCAACTTTGCCGCGTGGTTGATGATCTGGTCCATCGCCAGCAGAGAGAAGTTGATGGTCATGATCTCGACAACCGGCCTCATTCCCACCAGGGAAGACCCGATGGCGGCGCCCACGAAACCCGACTCGGAAATGGGCGTGTCCCGGATGCGTTCCGGGCCGTAGCGTTCCAGGAATCCGCGCGTCACGGCGTATGCGCCGTCGTATGCGCCGATGTCCTCGCCCATCATGAACACGTCTTCGTCCCCGTCCAGGGCCTCACGCAGTCCGTGGGCAATGGCCTCTCTGATTATCATTTCAGGCATAAGCCGCTCCGAGTCCTGGTAGTCCGACAACTTAGTTGTGATGGATATTCCTATTCCGATTTGTCCCCTCTCCCCCTGGGAGAGGGTTGGGGTGAGGGTAGATAAGCCGTCAACTCAGGGATGTTGGAATCCTAGGCATACACGTGCTTGTATAGGTCGTCGAGTTCAGGGAACGGACTCTCGCGGGCGAACCTGACCACCTCGTCAATCTCGTCCGCGACCTGAGAGTCTATCTCCTCCAACTCCCCGGCTGTGATGAGTCCCTCTCCGATGGCGAGCGTCTTGAAGCGGTCAATCGGGTCGTTGATTCTCCACTCCTCCACCTCGTCCATCTCCCTGTAATTCACGGGGTCGGCCATCGAGTGTCCGCGATACCTGTACGTCATAGCCTCGAGGAACACGGGACCGTTACCGGCGCGAACGCGGTCAATAGCGAATGAGGTAGCCTCCCGCACGGCTATGAGGTCCATGCCGTCAACCTGCGTAGCGGGTATCTTGTAGTATTCGGCGGAGTTGTAGATGTCGCGCCCCGCGGCGTGGGTCATATCAACGTGCGAGCCCATGCCGTACAGGTTGTTTTCGAGCATGAATACGACAGGCAGCTTCCAGAGAGAAGCAAGGTTGAGCGACTCGTGGAACTCTCCCTCGTTCACCGCGCCGTCGCCGAAGAAGACCATGACGACGCCGTTCTGCTTCTTCATCTTGATTCCGAGCGCCATGCCCACGCCAATCGGCATTTGTCCTCCGACAATAGCGTGGCCACCCATGAAGTGCAGATTCGCGTCGAACAGGTGCATCGAGCCTCCCTTGCCGCCGCTGGAGCCCGTTGCCCTTCCGCAGAGTTCGGCCATGCAGGCTTTCGGGTCCATGCCGCGAGCGAGCGCATGCCCATGGTCGCGGTAATGAGTGATGACGTAGTCCTGCGGCTCCAGGAGGCTGATAGCCCCGACCGCCACGGCCTCTTCGCCTATGTACAGATGGAGAAAGCCACGGATAAGACCCTGCATATAGAGCCTGCCGCTGGCCTCCTCGAACCGTCGGATGAGAAGCATCTTCCGGTAGAAGTCGGCCACCTGCGCCTTGTCTATATTTATAGCTACTTTCATAGACTTCCTCAGTCAGTTGGCTTTTACCGTCATTTATATATAGAAAGTCCCTTCCCCCTTGATGGGGGAAGGCTAGTACCAGTTCAAGATGGATATGACATACTCCGATTACCACTCGTCATTCCCGCACCACCTACTCGTCGTTCCCGCGAAGGCGGGAACCCAGGGGTGAGGGGCCAGTTGCTGTACATCAGAAACACATTGAGCTGGTACTAGCAGTACGACAACTTAATTGTGATTGATATTCAGATTTATCCCCTCTCCCTCTGGGAGAGGGCTAGGGTGAGGGTGAACTGCAATCCACTCCTTCCAAGCGAGTAAGTCCCATTGTCAGATATGTATCGCCTCGCCCTCAGCGGCAAGCGCGGCCTCCTTGACCGTTTCGGAGATTGTCGGATGCGGATGCACCAGCCAGCCAAGCTCAGTCGTGGTGGCCTCCAGCAGCTTGGTCATTCCAAGCTCGCCGAGCAGTTCGGTAACCTCGGCTCCAATCATATGCGCGCCCAGAATCTCCCCGATTTCCTCGTCAACCACCAGTTTCACCATGCCCTCGGACTCGTTCATTGCCAGAGCCTTGCCGCTTGCCGCCATCGGGAAGCGACCCACCTTGACCGGATAGCCCTGCTCCCTCGCCTGGGCCTCGGTCAGGCCGAAGCTCGCCACCTGCGGCCGGCAGTAGATTGCCCTGGGTATCTGGACATAGTCCAGCGGCTGGGGATCGAGGCCGGCGATGCACTCGACAGCCGTTACGCCCTGCGCGGACGCAACGTGCGCCAGAAGCATCTTTCCGGTAACGTCGCCTATCGCGTAGATGCTTGGGACGTTCGTGCGCATGGAATCGTCAACAGGTATGAAGCCGCGCTCGGTTCGGACGCCCGCGGCTTCCAGGCCGATGCCAGCGGTATTGCCCTGCACTCCCACCGCCACCAGTACCTTGTCGCACTCTTCTACCATGTTCTCCGTGTCGGTCGAGATGGATACCCGGGCTGAACTGCCGTTCACCGAGATACCCTCCACCTGTGCCCCGGTAACGCTCTTGATACCCTGCCGTCTGAATGAACGTTCGAGTTGATCGCTTATCTCTTCGTCTTCGTTGGGAATGAGGCGCGGCATCAGCTCGACCATAGTGACATCCGCGCCGTAGGAGCTCCATACATATGCGAATTCACAGCCGGTAGCGCCGCCACCGACTATCACAACCCGGCCTGGGACATCTCTGAGTTCCAGCGCCTCGCGGCTGGTGATGACGGTCTCGTGGTCTATCGGCAGACCCGGAATATCCCTCTGGCTCGCACCGGTGGCTACTATGATGTGATTCGCCGACAGGACGCTGCCGTCTTCGGTGATGCGGACGGTGTTCGCGTCCTGGAGGACTCCGGTGCCCTGGACGTGATCCACGCCGTTCTTGCGCAGCAGCGACGCGACACCGCGGGTCAGGCGACCGACGACCGTGCGACTGCGGTCAATCGCCTTCCCGAAGTCCGGGTTCACGTCGCCGACGCCTATGCCGTACTCGTCGGCGTGTCGGATGATGCTGAGCACCTCGGCATTCCTGAGAAGGGCCTTGGATGGGATACATCCCCAGTTGAGGCAGATACCGCCAAGAGCGTCCTTCTCGACGACCGCCGTCCTCATACCCAACTGTCCGGCGCGAATAGCGGCTACATATCCCCCCGGACCTGAGCCGAGAACCAATACATCATATTCAGGCAACGACGAACCTCTTGAATAGTCTTATCATGGTCGTCCAAACGACCCAAACCATTCTACACCAAACCGCCGAGCCATAAAAGATTGAGATAGCGTCGCCGCGCGCGAGCGCAAATATCCCCCCCTTGATGGGGGAAGGCTAGAGCCTGCCCCGTACTTGATACGGGGATGGGGGTGAAATACCGCCCGCGTGAAAAGCCCCTTCACCCTCAACGACTCACAGGGGTAGGTAAACACGATCACCAATCAACAGACCCCCTCTCCCTCAGGGAGAGGGCTGGGGTGAGGGTGACTAGGTTCGATCCCCCTGCAAATCAATGAACAGACAGATAACGAGACTTATGCAATTCTCTCTTGACATAGCCCTTAACTTGACATGATATGACAAATTTGATTCCATACCGCAACCGAGTCGCGAACTCAGTAATTCCTAATCGCGTAACGACTCTACGGAGGCAAACATGGTAGAAACTCTCAGAAAATCCGCTTTCTTCGTCCTGGTCGGATCGGTGCTCCTCTTGGCGCTTGCCTGTACGCGCGAGGTCGTCAGGGAAGTGCCCACCGAAGTGGTGGTGGAAAAGGTAGTGACTGAGACAGTTGAGGTGCCGGGCGAAACGGTGGTGGTGGAAAAAGAGGTAGTCAGAGAGGTGACGGTGCCGGGTGAGACGGTGGTGGTGGAGAAAGAAGTGGTCAAAGAGGTGATGGTGCCGGGCGAGACGGTGGTGGTGGAGAAAGAAGTGGTCAAAGAGGTGATGGTGCCGGGCGAGACGGTAGAGGTGGTCAAGGAAGTGATGGTGCCGGGCGAGACCGTAGAAGTGGTTAAAGAGGTAATCAAAGAAGTCGAAGTCATCAGGGAGGTGGAGGTGATGGCGCAGCCGGAGGGCTACGTCCACCGCGCTCTGGAACCCTTCCCCAAGCAGGGCGGCGTGCTCAGAACGTCCTGGGGATTCATTCTCCCCCACTTCGACTACCACCAGGGGCCGTCGGGCCAGAACTGGGCAGGGACGCTGGTCAATATGTACGACGGCCTGGTTCGCCGTAATCCCAACGACGGCATGGCCTCCGTCATTCCCAGCCTTGCCAGCAGTTGGGAGATAGCGCCGGACGCTAGGAGCTACACGTTCACCCTGGAGGAGAACGTCAATTTCCACGACGGATCGCCTTTCACCGCCCAGGACGTAAAGGCGACGTTCGACAGGATCATTGACCCACCCGGTCATATCGCGATCACCATCACCGATGTCTTCGGCACGGTGGATAATATAGAAACACTTGACGACTACACCGTGAGGTTCAATCTCAAGCAGCCATCGGCCTGGCAGTTCGGAGCGTTCGCGCTGCCCGCCCCAACGATATACGCCAAGCACACGCTGGAGGAGTTTAATCACGACCTGAGAACGATCTCCATGAGCGAGACGCCGGGGACCGGGCCGTTCAAGTTCGGTGAATTCGTCGAAGGCGAGTACCTGCATCTCGAGGCCAATCCGGACTACTGGAACGAAGAGCTGCCCTACCTGGACGGCATCAGGCACCTTCACGTGCCAAACGGCACCGACAGGGCGATTGCCGTCATCACGGGGATAACCGACTTTAGTTGGAATGTCTCTGTTGACGGACACAACGAGGCGCTCAGCAGAAGCGACATAGTCCAGACCGTGCAGGTCCCCAACACCGGTGGAGCGCACGCCTTTTTCAATATGAGCAAGCCGCCGCTGGATGATGTGCGCGTGCGTCGCGCGATGTTCTTGTCTCTCAACCGCCACGACATGGGCGCGGTTAACCAGGGCAACTTCCAGCTTGCAAGGTGGTTCCCGTCTTCTGCGGAGGGCGTAACCCCTCGAGGCGTCAATGAGACACTGCCGGGATACCGCGCCGACAACAGCGAGGACGTGGCGGAGGCGCGACGGCTGCTTGCGGAAGCCGGCTATCCCAACGGTGAGGGATTCCCTGAGCTGGAGATGGTCTCGCAAGGTGGTATCGCCGACGAAGCGTTCATAGATATGATGAAGCGCAACCTCAACATAGATATCAGGCTCAACGCGGTGGAGAGAGGCCTCGTGCCGGGCCATCTGGAAGGTGACTTCGAGATAGTCCGCTACCTCGTCTGGATAAACCACCTTCGCAACCCCACCCCATACCTGAAGACTATGTACGTGACCGGCGCGTCCCAGAACTGGGGTGGTTACTCCAACCCTGAACTCGACAGCCTCGTTGATATGATGGACGGGGAACTGAACGCTTCCGCTCTTGGGGTCCAGGTGAAACAGGTCCAGGAAATGCTGGACAACGATCCGCCGGGAATCCTGTACGACTTCGGCAACCATCGCATGGTGTGGGGCAATCACGTCAAGGGTATGCCTTTCCGAATACGGATTCAGGCCATCTGGGATCGCTTGGACACAGTCTGGCTGGACCAGTAGATTTAGCGCGACAGCACGGCAGACAGGGTGAGAGGCAGTTGCTTTCGGTTAATTCCCGATACCACTTCTGTCGTTCGCCCTGAGCCTGTCGAAGGGGCACCACGAACGTACCTGGTTCAATTGGCTGATAATCGAAAGACTCTGGGGTGAGATGTACTCATTTGACGGAGTACATCTTACCCTCGCATTGAATAGCTTCGAGCTAATTGACACGGTGAGGTAGTATGCAACAGTACATATTGCGACGCATTCTCCTTGCTATACCTACGCTGATCGGGGTATCCATTCTCATATTCCTCGTGATGCGCGTCCTTCCCGGTGACCCGCTCCAGGCCATGGTGGACGAGGAGTCGGGCCCGACCTCCTACACCGAGGAACAGAAGGAGGTGATACTCACCTCCCTCGGTCTTAACAGACCCCTCTACCAGCAATACTTCAGCTGGATGCTCGACATCGCCAGGGGCGATCTCGGCTTCTCCTTCTGGCGCGACACCCCCATCAGGGAGACGATCCAGCGAAGAGGTCCCATCACCGCCGAGATAGGTATTTTCGCCGTAATCATATCCTGGGTCGTCGGCCTTCCGGTTGGCATGATCGGAGCGATATGGCGCAACTCATTCACCGACTACGTGTCGCGCTTCACGGTTACTTTCTTCCTCGCCGCGCCGAGTTTCTGGCTCGGACTTGGTTTCATAGTGATTACCGTGATGTTCTTCACCTGGCGCCCTCCCATCAACCTGGTGCAGATTTGGGAGGATCCGTGGCGCAACCTCCAGATGACCCTGCCGCCCGCCTTCGCGGTGGGACTCGGAATGGCGGCGATAATCGCCAGGATGAGCCGCGCCACACTGCTGGAAGTATTCAGAGAGGACTACGTTCGGACTGCGCTTGCGAAGGGACTTGGCCAGCAGATGGTCGTCTGGCGCCACGTGATGAGGAATGCGATGCTTCCGGTGATTACCGTGTCTGGACTGCAGCTGGCCAATCTTCTGGGAGGCTCCGTCGCGGTCGAAAGGGCTTTCTCGGTGCCAGGATTGGGCGCCGCACTGGCTCAGGCCATGAACGACAGGGACTGGATGGTAATGCAGAACCTGGTGCTTCTGTTCGCCGTCATCTTCGTTGTGATAAACCTGATCGTGGATCTGGCATACGCGCTAATTGACCCACGCATCCGCTTTCAGTAGGCGAGGGACGTTCTTGTGCAGACCAACGAGACTTACACAGCCAGCCAAAGGCAGGGGTTGACCTGGACATCCGCTGCGTCGGCTCTCTACGGGGCTGTCCGCAGATTCGTCGCTACTTCTCCAATCGGCGCGTTGGCGGTGGCATTCCTCATACTGGTAGGGCTTGTGGCAATACTCGCCGACTTAATAGCGCCTTATCCTCCGCTGGAAGCCAACTACTCCATGCTCAGACACGCTCCAACGGTCAGCCACCCCATGGGAAACGATTTTCTGGGTAGGGACGTGCTCACACGCCTGATGTTCGGAGCTCGGACATCCCTGCTCGTCGCCTTCTCCGCTGTCGCCATTGGCAAGGCAATTGGATTCTCTTGGGGTATCGTATCGGGTTACATGGGGGGACGGTTCGACCTGTTCACGCAGCGGATTGTGGAGATTCTGTTAGCTTTTCCGGGTATCATCCTCGCGCTCATGCTTCTCGTTGCTCTGGGAAGCGGCGTGATCACTGTCATCATCGCAATCAGCATCGGCGGAATAGCAGGCTCGACTAGGGTCATCCGGTCCGTGGTGCTGTCCGTCAAAGAGATGCCTTATATTGACGCGGCGCGCGCCATAGGCGCGTCCCAGATCAGGGTCATGCTTTTGCACGTCGCGCCTCAGTGCATCGCGCCCGCAATGGTGGTTGCCAGCGCAAGTCTGGGAGGCGCGATCTTCGCTGAGGCGGCGTTGAGCTTCCTCGGCCTGGGCGTTCCTCCTCCCAACCCGAGTTGGGGCAACATGCTGAACTCCGCCTCCAATGAGTTCCTAAACCCGCTGTGGTGGATGGTAGTATTTCCCGGCATGGCCATCACCCTCACCATACTCGCATTCAACCTGTTCGGCGACGCGCTCAGGGATCACCTCGATCCCAAGCTACGTGGCGGCCTCGACTAATTTGTATTGAAATTTATCGTCATTTGTATGTTGAAAATCCCCTCTCCCTCAGGGTGAGGGTGAACGAAGATTCAGTCATTCCCGCGAAAGGAGACCTTTGCATAACCAAGGTCATTGGGAGACAA
>VXRN01000032.1 GCA_009838465.1 Dehalococcoidia bacterium | reverse complement strand
AGGACGACAGACTCTGGATCTGTAAGCAGAGGTTCGAATCCTCTATCCCCAGCCACAGATCCCACGAAAGTTGAATCCGCAAGCCGCTGTTACAGTGTGTGGCGCGTTCGTCTAGCGGCCTAGGACACCACCCTCTCAAGGTGGAGATCACGGGTTCGAATCCCGTACGCGCTACCAATCATTACCAAGTCATTTCCCTCAACAGCGGTACGGAGCCGCTCCACATGGCGCATTCGTCTAGGGGTCTAGGATACCACCCTTTCAAGGTGGAGACACGGGTTCGAGTCCCGTATGCGCTACCAACTCCGACCTGCCCTATCTTTTCTTATCCTTCACGACCACCAATCCTGAAGTCCTGCGACGGGGGTAACCATGTCCGATGATAGGGGAATCCGGGAAAACATCACACCGGAGGAAGCGACGCGCGTCGTGTCCTCTCTCCTTGAGCGTGAACAGGGTCTTGAGGCGTTCGTAAGATTTCAGAGGCTGCTCCCTCCCGACCGCGCTGAGGTATTCACACAACTTTCAGACGAACACAGGGAACGCCTCACCACAAATCTGTCAGCGCCGGAAATGGCGGGCCTGATCGAGTACCTCAATGCTGACGAGGCAGTTGCATTCGCTGAGTTAATCGGGCCGTCCCTGCTGCCACACATCTTGGATGTCGTCAGCCCCGACGTCTCGGCGGATATTCTGAAGGGCATAGACGCAGAAGTCGCGGCCACCGCAATCAGTCAGATGGATACCGGCACCGAGGTCGCGACTCTTCTCGAATACAAGGACGACGAGGCAGGCGGGCTTATGTCGCCCGAATTCGTCGCGCTGTATGAGAAAATGACCGTCTCGGAGGCTATGACCTTCATCCGGCAGTGGGCGGCGGAGTATTCTTCCGAAGAGATTGCCCAAGCGTTCGTGGTTGACAAAGATGGGATTTTGCGGGGCAGCATCGGTCTGGCCCGTTTGGTCCTGGCGCGTCCGCACCAGCTCGTGTCGCTCATCATGGATTCGCAGGTCATATCGGTGACCACGGAGACCGACCAGAAAGAGGTGGTGCGCCTTGTCGAGAGATACCACTTACACTGGATTCCTGTCACGGACGACGCAGGGAAACTGCTCGGAATCATCGTGGTCGAAAACATCATTCGCTCACGCTGATAGTCTGCTCGTAGTCAGCTATCGCCCTACTCGATCTTCTCCAACTTCGCCATACCGAGAAGGAGCCTCTTGACTCCGCCGCCATCGGTGAAGGCGACCGTTACCTCGAAGTCCGACCCTGACGGCTCACAACTCATCACCATGCCTTCGCCAAACGTGGAGTGGCGGACCTTGTCGCCCGTGGCAACGGCGGGTACAGCCTCTGAAGCGGGCCTTCTTGCGCCCCTGCGGCGGGTGGGAGGAGAGGCGCGCCTTCCGCTTCTTCTCACCGAAGTGAACTCGGCAGGAGTCGTCGGTCTGGAGCGGCGGGAGAATGTGAATCCGCCACCCCGCATCTCGGATCGGAGTTCTTCAGGTGACGCGAGTGGGAAACTTCCCATCGAAGTTGAGCGGCTTCTTTTAGGAGATTCGACCCTCGGCGTACGCTCGGCGGGTTTTGGTTCGGTCGCGTCCGGTCTGGACACGAGTTCCTGTGGAATGTCCAGCAGGAATCGGGACGGCATATTGGGGCCGGAGCCGCCTCTGAATCCGCGCCTGAAAGCGCGGACGAGGTAGAGTCTTTCCTTTGCCCTGGTCATGCCCACGTAGCAGAGACGACGTTCCTCTTCGAGAGACGCGGGGTCGTCCAGCGAGCGGGAGTGGGGCAGCAGTCCGTCCTCCATACCAACCATGAACACAACCGGATACTCCAGTCCCTTGGCCTGATGGAGGGTAATCAAAGTGAGGAAGTCGGGCCTGTCTTCCATGCTGTCCACGTCGCTGACGAGCGCTACGTTTTCCATGAAGGCATTGAGGCCTTCCGGTGTAGGCAGATCGAGGTAGTCGCGGGCTGCGTTTTTGAACTCGTTTATGTTGTCGAGTCGTTCGTCGGCGCGCTCGTCGTTGGATTCGGAGATGTGCTTTCGGTATCCCGACCTGTCCATGACCTTGTCGATCAGTTCTACCAGATTGCAGGACTCTACTTCACCTTGAAGATTCAGGATTATCTCGCGGAAATCACCCAGGGCGCGCGCGGCGCGCGCGGTAAACGGGCCAGATACCAGAGGTCCACCTAACGAGGCATCCGGGGTCGCGTTCAGTATCGCGTCGAACATAGAAATCTCGCTGTCCCGCGCAAGTCGTCTCAGCTCGTCCAGCGTGCGTTGCCCGATTCCGCGGCGAGGCAGGTTTACCACCCGAAGTAGGCTGACGTCGTCGTGCGGATTGGTGATGAGTTTGAGGTATGCGGCGAGGTCCTTGACCTCCTGGCGCTGGTAGAATTTCATGCCGCCCACGACCTGGTAAGGCACCCCGTAACGAAGGCAGGACTCTTCCAGGGCGCGAGACTGAGCATTCACCCTGTACATAACGGCGATGTCGCCGAGACGGTACTGCGCCGACTTGCCGGCGGTCGCGCGCGTAAGCGAGCCGACTTCGCGCAGGACGAACTGAGCTTCTTCCTCCTCGTCGTAGCCTTCGGCCATCTCGATGGGAACGCCCTCGCCATTGTCCGTAAACAGTTCCTTTTCAACCCTCTGGGAGTTGGCTGAAATGAGCCTGGAGGCGGCGTCGAGAATCGTCTGGGTGGACCTGTAATTCTGCTCCAGGGCGACTATCCTGGCGTCGGGGAAATCGTTCTGGAAGCTCAGTATGTTGCGTATGTCCGCGTTTCGCCATGAGTAGATGGATTGGTCGGGGTCGCCCACTACACATAGGTTCCGATGCTTCTGTGCGATGAGGCGCGCTATGGCGTACTGGGCGACATTGGTATCCTGGAATTCGTCTATCATGAAGTGGACGAAGCGGTCCTGGTACTTGTCCGCCACGGCATCGCGCTGGCTTAGCAGGAAGTAAGTCTTGAGCAACAGATCGTCGAAGTCAACGGCGTCGGAGCGGGCCATGAGGATCTCGTACCGCTCATATACGCGACCTACCACTTCGTCGAAGTAGCTCGCGGTGCGCATCCTGAATCCGTCTGCGGTCAAGAGCTGGCTCTTGGCTCCCGATATGGAAGACAGGATCGCCCGAGGCGAGAACTGCTTGGTGTCGATTTCCAGCTCGCCCATGCCACGCTTTACTACATCGAGCTGGTCGGAGTCGTCGTATATGCCGAAGTTGCGGTCCAGACCTATTGCCTCGCCATCCTGTCTCAGCGCGCGGGCGCAGAAGGCGTGGAACGTACCCATCGAAAGCCGGGGAGCCTGGTAGGAAGCAATTGACTCCACCCTAGCTCTCATCTCACGGGCGGCCTTGTTGGTAAAGGTAACGGCGGCTATTCTTCCCGGAGACACGCCGACTACATTCAGGAGATAGGCTATCCGCGCGGTTATCAGCCGGGTCTTTCCACTGCCCGGACCAGCGACGATAAGAAGCGGCCCGTCAATGGCTTCGACTGCTTCGCGCTGTCTTTCGTTCAGATCACTAAGGATATCAGGAGTCATAAGAGGGCTCCGACACTAGGTTCTGTTGACTTTTGATATTTCAGGCATATAAACGATTATGGCGATAGCGGCGTTAGCTACACTCCACGCTTCTGGATTCCCGCTTTCGCGGGAATGACGGGAAATGTCAACACGGCCTAGCCTGGAGCGGCTACTCATACCACGAATAGAGGATTGTCTCGCGTGATTATCCGCTGTTCGGTAGCCACCGAGTTGCGCAGATACTTGGGAACCGAGGCCATGCCCTTCAGTGTGGTCCCGTCGAAGTAGCGAAGGTCGCCGGTTACACGCTGAGAGAGTCTGCGATCAACTTCTTTAATCGGTAACGAGGTGGGGTCGGAGCCAAGCGAGCCGATGACGAAGCCCCAGGTGGAACCGAAGCTGGGCACAAAAGTCTCAGACAGCGCGACCACAGGAAATACACTCGATACGGTTTTGGCGACCGCGGAGAAGCACTGCTCGTAGAATGAAGGCCCCGTCGGCCCGGACTGGGCAACCATAAGTCCTTCCGGTCGCATACGGTCTCTCAGCAGCACATAGAATTCCTGGGTGTACAGAAGATACGCCGGTCCCGCTTCGAGAGGATCAGGGACGTCTATTATGAATACATCGAAGCTCTCTTCGTTCTTTTCCAAGTAGGCCAAACAGTCGTCGTGAATGAGCTCGACCCTGGGGTCGTCAAAAGAGTCGCTATGGTGGTTGGGAAGATACTCCCTGCACAACTCGACGACCTCCCGATCTATATCTACCATTACTACCCTCTCGACAGTCCTGTGTTTCAGGACTTCCCTGATGGTGGCTCCTTCTCCGCCGCCCGCTACAAATACGGACCTGGGCCCTCGATGGGCTATCATCGAGGGATGTACAAGCCCCTCGTGATAGGCGAATTCGTCAACCTCAGTGGACTGAGTCTTGCCGTCAAGGACGAGGCTACGTCCGAACGCCTCTCCCTCCATGACGACAACATCCTGGAAGGGCGTGCGACCAGAGTAGTAAATCCGCCGGATGCGCTCGGCCTGATACAGGTCGGGCGTTATCAGTTCGTAGTGCCACTCTCCGGGTGGCGGGCCTTCCATTCGTGATTACCTACCTGAGACCCACGGCTACGGTCCGAGGGACCACGATACCCCGCTTGATCTCGGTGATGGACGGTTCGCCGCACCGCAAGCCTTGTATGATCATCTCGGCGGCGCGGTAAGGGCGGAGGGATTCGCCGCATGTGAAGATGTCCGCCGCGGCGTATGAATACTCGGGCCAGGTATGAATTCCAATGTGGGACTCGGCGATGGCGACGATGCCAGTGACGCCGATTGGCTGGAATTTATAGAAGGTGTCGCCGACCACGGTCGCCCCGGACTCATTCGCAGCACGCATCAATACCTCGCGCACGCAGTCCAGATCATTCAGCAATTCTGCGTCGCACTCTTTGAGTTCAAGAAGCAAGTGAGCGCCCAGGGCATCCAATCATGATTCTCCATAGTAGGGCAGAGACCACGGGGTATTGGTGACGGATTATACAGCAATGGGGGGTCTCAGTAGTAGTGTGAGAAGGTTATCGGACGCCACAAAGAGAACACCTCCCTGCAATGGGGAGGCGTTCTCTTTGTCCTATTTCTTAGCCAGAAGAGAGGCTCATACCTCTCTCAGACTGCTACGCTACTTACACTTCGGGGCGTCAGCGTCGCAAATCATCTGTGGCATGGTAGCCATAGAACCCTTGCTGCCAACAGCCTTGAGGGTGTAAACACCTACCTCAAGCGGGTTTGGAGCATCCACCATGAAAGCGCCGGATTCGTTGGCGTTGGTGCCTACGAGTATCCGGTCACTACCGCCAGCTACGCCGACCACTGAGATGGTAACTGCTTCGCCAGACATGAAGCCGGCACCCAGCACGCTAAGCCCCATTCCTGCCCTTGTCGGGCTGGAATACAGGCTGGAGTCCACGGCGGTGACGTTTACGGGCGAAGAGACTATTCTGACCGGAGTGCTGGCCAGACTGCCATCCTCACCTTCTGCGAGGAATGTGAGAACGCCGGAGGCGTCACCCGCATCCAACTCCTCAAGGCCAACCCTGAATGCACCGGCGGCGTTAGCCTGAAGATTGTCGCCTTCCACGTGAAGGTGGATATGGTTGCCCGGGCTGATGTCCAGAGCCAATTCAATAGGCTCGCCGGGTATGAATCCAGAGCCTGTTACTATGACAGGATCGCCAAAGGCGGCGACAGAACTCTTGCTCAACGAGACCGCGGCATGGGGTGATACGCCATCACTGCCCGGAGGACCCTGCGGTCCTGGAGCGCCAGGAGGACCGGGAGCACCGGGGTTACCCGGGTTGCCGGGGAGTCCCGGAAGACCAGCTTCACCCGGAGGACCCTGAGGACCAGCCTCGCCGGGGTTACCCGGGTTGCCGGGGAGTCCCGGAAGACCAGGTTCACCCGGAGGGCCCTGACAGGCTATTAACGCAAATACGAGAATTGAAGAAAGCAGGGTTGTAACTAACACCCTGATGGGGAAACGGCTTTTCATCTGACCCCCTCTCGAGATGAATGATTTCTGCGCTTACAAATTTGATTTCACTTAACCGGATTACCAGACAAACGATAACTTGGCGCACATATGCCGCGCCGATCATTCGACGCGACACCAACGCGGGATAATCATATTAACCTGTAACTGGTATGTCAAGTGTGATTTAGCGCCTTTGCAATCGAGTCTGCAAGTACCTAAAATCACTTCAAATAAACGGTCAATCCGCATTCTGAGCCTATGACCAAACTTGTACAGGCAAATGCGCCTTGTTATATTGAAGGTCCGGTTACACCCCCGTAGCTCAGAGGATAGAGCGCTGGCCTCCGGAGCCAGGTGCGTGGGTTCGAGTCCCACCGGGGGTACTCCCTTCACTGCCATCTGTGGGGAAGGTCCTTTAGTCGCTCCAGTCCGAGATCGTCGCATAAGTCCAGGTATTCGCGATGTGGCACACCTTCCCATCGCACGGCCTGAAGGGACTCGGAAACCGGTGCGTCCACTCTCAGCGTGGCGAGTGTCTTGTACAAGAGGGCATTCTCACGATTGGCAGACAAGTTCTGCGCAAGCGTCTTGCCGCCCCTGACGGTCATCGTCCAGTCGTCGTAGGATTCCGGTATGTTTTCCATGCGGCCATACTCGGACAGGACAGTGGCCGTGCTCTTCGCGCCCCATCTGGGCACACCCGGGATACCGTCGGCGGAGTCGCCGACCAGGGCGAGGTAGTCGGGTATCGAGTGTGGCGAGACTCCAAAGCGCTCAACGACCTGGGCCTCAGTGTAGGTGAGATTACGTCGCCGGTCCCAGAGGACGACGCGCGAACTATCCACCAGATTCATAAGGTCTTTGTCCACCGAGCATATGACTATCTTTTCGAGATTTGGGGCGTCTTTCCACTTAGCGGCGGCGGAGGCTATCGCATCGTCGGCCTCAAACTCGACCATGGGCCAGACGGTGATGCCGAGAGAGCGAGTCGCTGTTTCGGCCAGACTGAACTGGGCAAACAGGTCTTCGGGGACACCATCGCCGGTCTTGTATCCGTCGAAGAGGTCGTTCCTGAAGGATTCAACGACGTGATCGAAGGCGCAGGCTATGAAGTCGGGCCGCTCCTCTCGAAGCAACAGGAGGAGCGACTGGACCAGGCCGGTCACAGCACCGATGGGACGCCCGTCGGGGGCGCTGCGCGGCGGCGCTCCGAAGTGAGCGCGGAAGAGTTCGTATGTGCCGTCTATGAGATAGAGATTCATTAGTCAGAACCAGTGGATTCCCGCCTTCGCGGGAATGATTATAGTTCACCCTCACCCTAGCCCTCTCCCTGAGGGAGAGGGGATTTCCTTAGCATATTAGCAGCTAGAGGTTCAGAACCAGTTGGCCTTGTCCACGATGTTCTTGAGTTCCCTGCCCTCGCTGAATCGAACACAGTTCTCGATGAAGAGCTCGGTGCGGCGGTCATCCAGGTAGGGGCCTGCGCCCGCGCAGTGGGGCGTGATGATGACGTTGGGTATTGCCCAGAGGGGGTGGCCTGAGGGCAGAGGCTCAATCTCGAAGACGTCGAGGGCGGCGCCGCGAATCTCGCCGTCCTGGAGCGCGGTGACGAGGTCATCGAGGACGACGGTAGCGCCCCGGCCTATGTTTATGAAGTGGGCGGACGAGCGCATGAGTCTGAACTTCTCGATGGTGAAGAGACGCTGTGTCTCTGGCGTTTCGGGGACGGTTACTATGACGAAGTCGGCCCCGGGCAGCGCCTTGTCGAGGTTGTCGGGATGCACTATTTCGGATACGCCCTTAGGCGGGGACTCCACCCTGGGATCAACGCCTATGACCGTCATACCGAACTCAGAGCAGAGCCGGGCGGTCTCGCCGCCTATTCCTCCGATTCCGATGACGACAGCAGTGGCGTCGGGCAGGTTCACTATCTCGTAGCCGGGTTCCCATTCACCTTCGACCTGGCTGCGTATGTAGGTGTGCAGGCCGCGGGCGAAGGCGAGGACGTAGGACATGATGTGATTGGATATGTGGTCGTTGTAGATGTCGCGGGTGTTGGTAACTGTCACGTCGCTGTCTATGAGGCCGGAGTGGTAGTAACCGGCGGCGGGGCCGGCCTGGGGACAGGCTATCCAGCGCAACTTGGTCTGCTTTTCGAATACCTCTGGGACGATGTTGCCAAAGGCGGCGTCGGCCTCACCTATCATCTCCATGGCCTCTCCGACGGAGCGGGCGACGTTCACTTCGATGTCAGGGATGGCATCTCTGAGCATATCGGGCCACTGGTCAACGCTTTCGCTATCGGACTGTCCACCGGTTCGCAGGATTAGCAGATTGAAAGCCATTTTAAGTCTCCAAGTTGTTAGGTTCTGTTGACATATGATATTTCAGGCATATAAACGTTCATGGCGATGGCGACGTTAGCTACACTCCACGCTTCTGGATTGCCGCTTTCGGAGACCTTTGCGAAACTCGGATATGGTAGTCCGAGTGATTCGGGGAGTCGGCAATCCCAAGCTGGACACACCCCGTCCCCGCCCCTGGATTCCCGTTTTCACGGGAATGACGGTAGGGGATTAAAGAGGCACTCCCAAGCGTGAACCGGCATTTATGCGATGGCTTGTAATCTGTCTAATTTCGGCGGTCTCATATATCTTGATTTATAATTGTACAGGTGAGTAACAGGTGGGCGGACAGGTGACAACAGGTGAAAAAGTCACCTGAGATCGCCTGAGTTTAGCTATGAGGAAAATTTTTCTTCGGCTCCGTGAGGTTCATTGATAACTCCTGCCTTATGTTTTGTATGTTGTGAGTTGGATTCATCATGCTGGCATTTTAGCACAGTTGGTCGAGGAAGGTGTAGAGCGGAGCGGAGATTTTCGCGTCGCAGGCGGTTAAGGGAAGTGCGAGGGCGAGGCAGGGAAGCGCCACAAAAGCGGTGCGTGGGAACGGTTCAGCCCCACCCACGCCCCTGGATGCCCGCTTTCGGAGACCTTTGCGAAACCCGGATATGGTGGTTCGAGTGGGTGCGGAGAGTCGACGGTCCCAAGCTGGACACATCCCGCCCCCACTCCTAGATTCCCGCCTTCGCGGGAATGACGGTGGTTATACAAGGAACTCCTTTCGCGGGCATGACGGACAGCGAGTGTCCCGGGTTATAACAAACTGTTGAAAGAGCCTAGCGGTCGTTGGCAAGTCATCTGGTCCTGGGGTTGAGGACGTCGTTCAGGGAGTCTCCGAGGAGATTCCAGCAGAGGACGAGGGTCCAGGCGACGATTCCCGGGGTGATCAGCATCCAGGGGACCACCCTGAGGGCGCTGATGCTGCCGGCCTCGTAGAGCATCGTGCCCAGGCTTGGCCTCGGCGGCTGGATGCCGAGGCCGAGGAAGCTGAGAATTATTTCCGCGCCTACGACTGTGCCCATGCCCATAGTTACGGAAACGACTATGGGACTTATGGCGTTGGGCAAGAGGTGAACGAAGAGTATCCTAGGAGTGCTCGCGCCGATTGACTGGGCAGCCTCCACGTGCTGGGTCTCTTTCAGAACCAGGACCTGTCCCCTGACGAGACGCGCCATGCCTATCCACCCAAAGGATACGAGCGCGAGTGAAATCACGAAGTAGTCTGCGATGCCTATCGAGACCAACCCATCCAAGAAAGTGTTGTCTTCGACCCACCGCACGGAGTCCTTGACTCTCGGGCCGATTGTGGCGGCCAGGAGTATCATCAGCAGTATGTCGGGGAAGGACGAGAACACCTCTCCAATACGCATAATGAGCGAATCCACTCGTCCGCCGAAATACCCGGAGATAAGACCCAGCGTCACGCCGATCACCAATCCGCCTGTGGCCATGGCTACAAAAGTGATGACAATCGTATTCTGTATGGCCCACATGGTCCGAGTCAGTATGTCTCTGCCCTTGAGGTCCGTGCCAGCCCAGTGTTGCGCGCTGGGCGGTTGCCTGAGCGCCGTGTAGTCCTGGTCCGTGTACTTATACGGGGCCAGCAGCGGGGCAAAGATCCCTACCAGATAGACGATGAGCAGGACAACTATGCAGACGACCGCCAGTCTCTTCCTGATAAGGCGAGACCAAGCCCTGGACAGGTGTCCCTGCGACCGTCCCCGGGCTTCGATTTCCTCCAGGTCGGAGGTGGTCAATTGTTCGCTTATCCGGCTCACCTGTACCTGATCCTGGGGTCCACTATCGAATAGGCGATGTCGGCCAGAAGATTCGCCAACACGAAAGCGGTCGCGGCTATGAGCGTTATAGCCATTATGACCGGATAGTCGCGGTTCCAGACGGACTCGATGGCAAGATTACCGAGGCCCGGTATTCCGAAGAGCAGTTCGGCGATGAAGCTGGTGCCGAATATGCCAGCCATCGTGAACGCGAGTACGGTTATTATCGGTATCATGGCGTTCTTGAAAACATGACGATAGTCCACCAGGGTGGGCGACAGTCCCTTGGAGTAGGCAGTCCGGATGAAATCCTGTCCCATGACGTCAAGAGTGCTGGCGCGCATGAGGCGCAACAGTCCGGCGACGCCGGGGATTCCCATAGTAACGGCGGGTCCGATGATCCTGACGTCCCAGAAACCTCCCCATCCCGAACAGGGGAGAACATCGAGTTTGAGACAGGTGGTCCATACGAACGCGGGAATGCTGACCATGATGGGAATGGACATAAGAATCAGAGCAATGGCGACTATGGTGGGATCCAGCCAGTTGCCCTGCTTGTGAGCGATGAAGAATCCCAATGGGATACCAATTCCGATGCTGACTATCAGCGCGGCGACGTTGACCTGGAACGACACCCACATCTTGGACAGCAGCAGGGAACTTACGGCGCGCCCCCTGAATCTATAACTTTCCCCAAAATCGCCCTGGAGCGCGTTCCAGACGTAGTTCATGTACTGCTGGGCGAAGGGCTTGTCCAGTCCCCACTGGGCACGCAGGTTATTAGCGGCAGCGGAGTTCGGTTCGTACCGATTGCCCAAGGCCACCACAACGGGGTCTCCGGGCCCATATCTGCCAAGAGTAAATGTGACCAGGGATGCGGCCACAAGCAGGAAGGGGAGCCAGAGTAGTCTGCGTGTTATGTAGAGCCACATGGCGTTTAGTCGTCAGTCTTCAGTTATCAGTTTTCAGTGGGGGCATTGTACATGGGGTGGGGG
>VXRN01000001.1 GCA_009838465.1 Dehalococcoidia bacterium | reverse complement strand
TACTCCAACGACCCAGTGGAAACCGCCTACACAGCATTTTTCTGCAGCCTGCTAATAGCCTCGTTGTGGAAGGAGTGTCTGATTTACTCTACATCCAGACAGTCTCTGAGTACCTTAAAGTGAGAGGATTGGAAGGTCTGAGTGAGGACTGGACTATAACGCCCGTAGGCGGCTCCGATAAAGTGCCTACCTTTGTAGCCCTGATAGGGGCGCAGACGAACCTAAATGTAGTAGTGCTAATTGACTATCAGCATAGGGACAGACAAGTAGTAGAGAATCTATACAAGAGGAAGTTACTGGATCGGCGTCATGTTATCACTTATGCCGACTTCACCCTGGAAGATGAGGCGGACGTAGAGGATATGTTCGATCCGGATTTCTACCTGAGTATCGTTAATGACGTGTACGGCTCCTCGATAAGCGAGTCCGACATTTCAATAGGACACCCTAGAATCGTTCGGCGTCTCGAAAAATACTTTTCAGACAATCCCCTTACAAGTGAGGAGAGATTCAATCATTATAGACCGGCTAAGTACCTCGCTGAGAATATAAGTTCGTTAGAGAGCCAGTTAAGCGATGTAGTGCTGCAAAGGTTCCAGCGCGTATTTGATAGGCTCAATAGTCTATTGGTTAGGTCGCCGTCGCAGTAGGTCAACCGCGACTTCCACCTATTCATAATCAAAATTGATCAAACAGTCAGTTTACTTTCCCATAAGTCCCATTTCATCAATCGAGATGGTAGGGGCCAGTAGCAGAGGCCTTACAGACAATGTATCAGAACCAGCTTATGCCGGGCGAAAGAGGAACGAATGGGCTTATGATCTCAGTTATCGCCTACAATCTAGAGAGCCACGGTGAAGGTAGTGTACGGCATCTGTATATGAACTGCCCTGAGATAACTAAGACTCTCTCCGTCTATGCTCGCTGGATTGCTCAGGAGCGCCTTGACTTTGACGAGATCCGAGTCGAATTCGTTGATAGAGAGATCTGTGAGAATTGCAAGAGGAGTTTCATCAGTCGTACTGCTGACTAGCCTAGAATAGAACTACGAGATAAGGAGCCTGGGGTTGATCTATAGGATATATGCTGACTACATGGGAAAGGTTCACCAGGGAGAGCTAGACGATAGCCGAATACATCGGGAGGCTGTTAGGAGCAGGCAATGGGGCGGCCCAGGATACGGAGACTGCATTCGCATACCAGGTTCTGAATCTCTAGGATATATGACCGCTAACGGGGCCGTGAAAGTAATCACTGATTCCGAGAGCTCATCAAAAGGCTGGACGAATTTCTGGAAGTTCGAGGAAGCAGGGCCTAACTGGAAGGCTGGCGACTTCATACAGAAGCTGTTAGACCACATTCGGGTTCAATCTCCTGCTTCCGATGAGAACGACCTGATGGACCCTGACCCTTTCATTATAGGTATGAACCTGATCAATATGCTCACGGGCGGAGCCACATTCCTAGAGACTCGGCGTAGGAATAGGGAGAACTCTGAAGAATACCGCAGACGGTACGGTTCAAGTTTTCACAGAGCCTTTCGCAAGCTGACAGAGGCTTCCAGTCATGTTTCTCAATTTGAGTCCTATCTGGATGAACTCTCCTTTAGACACTTGACCTACGAATATGGGGTAGAGAGATTACTGCTTACGAGAGGGCAGAAGCGAGAGTTACGAGGCTATCTGCGTCGAGTACAGACTACTGGCACGGACTTACTATCGGCGTTAGACCAGTTAAGCGATTATCTGAGACCAGAGCATCAATATTTGATCAATGAGATTCATGAGATAGTAAGGGACATCCAAGGTCCTCATAGCTTCGATGCCGTAGCTATCCTAGCTAGACGAGCAATCAGCGTCTATATCCATCTGCTAGATACAGTTAATGAGGAAGAAGGATTTTTGAGAAGTGCAGACAGAAGCTCATCAGTAGAGGAGTATCTAGAACGGATGGGGGTTCGAGAGCGGGTATAGCAAGAACCTACGTAGCCACAGTAATAAAGTATAAAACACTACCACTCACCCACATATCAAATTTCTGAATCAATCAGATAACCTAAAGTTGATAAAGTTATACTTTGATATATGAGACCCGAAAATCATAAATTGTAATATATGTCAATCACAGCAAGAAAAAATATTCGACGAATTAGCTACGAATGCTGGTGAATACAGGTTGGATGCAGGTACCGGCTCCAACCTGCAGGCCGCCAGAAGACTACCAGTAGGCCACCAGCAGCGTAACCCGAACGATATAAGCAGGAATATATGGTGAAAGCGATTCTGTTCGACGTGTTCGGGACGACCGTGGACTGGCGGTCTTCCATTATCACGGAGCTGGAGAAGTTCGGCGATGAGAACGGGTTGAGTGCGGACTGGTCTGCGACGGCAGACAGATGGCGCGCCGGTTTCCGCGACCTGCAAGCCAAGATCGCGCGTGGCGAAAGAGTATGGATCACCATGGACCAGATCCACCGCGAGGTTCTGGACGCGCTTCTCCTCGACCTGGGTGCGACCGGCTTGCCGGAGCAAGAGGTCGCTCACCTGAACAACGCCTGGCACAGGCTCAGACCCTGGCCCGACACGGTGAAGGGTCTTACGCTGATGAAGCGTGCCCACATCATTGGAACGCTCTCCAACGGTAACCTCTCGCTGCTAGTATCGCTTGCCAAACACGGCGGACTGCCCTGGGACTGCGTGCTTTCCACCGCGATGTTCGGTACATATAAGCCTAACCCGGAGGTGTACCTGGGCGCGGTGAGGATGCTTGATGCCGAACCCGGCGACGTGATGATGGTCGCGGCTCACGCCTACGACGTGGATGGCGCGCGCGAGGCGGGCCTGAGGACCGCCTACGTCTTCAGGCCGGACGAATTCGGCCCGGGCAAAGGAGAGGATCCGGGCGACACTTCCCGCTTCGACATCATCGCGTCGAACTTCGTGGAACTTGCCGAGCGTCTGTCGGAATAGAAGCCCCGGTCAGATGTGGCGAGAAAATCCCCTCTCCCTTGATGGGCTGACAAAGGTAGGCAAAAGTCCCTTCCCCATTGATGGGGGAAGGCTAGGATGGGGGTGAAATCCCTTCAGACGCCCACGAACCACTCCCCGAACCTTGCCGCCGTCTCCATGTCCCCCTCAAGCCCAATCTGCCGTCTGCGGACCGAGCGGCGCAGGTTTACTCGCCCCATCAGGAACAGGATGTACGCGCTCGAATCGAGCGATACGGTAACGTCGGCGTCGGATGCGAGGTCGGCGGACTCCAACGAGAACGAGTCCGAACGCACCTTCAGATCATGTGCTTCGCTGTCCGAATCGTTCAAGTCGAACCTGAACGTAATGCTCCCTTCCAGGTCCGCGGGCTTTCGGAACGATCCGCGCAGCCAGTTCGGAAGCCACCCTTTCAGGAACGGCACGGCAACAGGATTGATCTTGGCGTTGCGGTCGAAGCCGTAGCGTATGTCCCATGCGTGAATGGCAAGCTCCATCAGCCGCAGTTCGATCAAGCGCGACACGTCCATTACCCTGGCCGGATGCCACGCCGCGAGTTCGTACTGGTCGGGTTCGAGTCCGACCAGCAGGCTATTCAGCCGCAGGCATGATGCGTTGAACTCGTAGAAGATGTCCTCGTAGAACGCCTCCCTGAGATTGACGATCTCCTGCAAGCGTTCCTCGGCGGACTTGTGCCTGTACCCCATCGGCGGAGACGCGCTTCCCCTCAACGCGCTCTGAATACTCAAAGTCTTCATGCCCGCTATCGTAATCAGGTGGGTCACGACGTCTGCCACCTTCCACCCCGCGCACGCGCTGGCGAATATGTCGGGGTCGCGCCATACGTCATCGGGGAGCGTGTGCAGGAACCCGGCCAGATCGTTAGACAGCGCCCGGATGGTCTGGATGTTCTGCTGGACTGTCGTGGGGTCTGCCATTGGGCGCTATATGCCCTTGTCCGCCACGAATGCCGCGAGGTCGGCGGTCCGGCAGGAATATCCCCACTCGTTGTCGTACCACCCGACTACCTTTACCATATCGCCATCCAGTGCCATCGTGGACGTCCCGTCCACAATCGCGCTGTGCGGGTCGCGGATGAAGTCCGCGCTCACAAGCGGCTCTTCCGTGTAGTCCAGGATACCGCTCAAACCGTTGGAAGCGGCCTCCCTGTACGAGTCGTTCACTTCTTCCGCCGACACTCCTTTGCCGAGGGTAGCCACGAAGTCGGTGAGGGACACGGTTGGGATAGGCACTCTCACTGCCATGCCGTTGATCCTCCCTGCCAGTTCCGGCATGACGATCCCGACGGACTTCGCCGCGCCTGTGGTCGTGGGGATGATGTTCTGGGCGGCGGCCCTGGCCCTGCGCGGGTCGGAGTGGTACTTGTCCAGGATCCTCTGGTCGTTGGTGTAGGCGTGAACGGTCGTCATCAGGCCGCGCTCGATGCCGAAGTTGTCGTGCAGCACCTTCACTATCGGCGCGATGCAGTTCGTGGTGCAGGACGAGTTGCTGATTATGTTGTGTCGCTCCGGGTCGTAGTCGTCCTCATTTACGCCAAGCACGACGGTGAGCGCGTCGCCCTTGGCGGGCGCGGTAATGATGACCTTCCTGGCGCCGCTCTCCAGATGTCCGCTCGCCTTGCCTGCGTCGTTGAACGCGCCGGTGGACTCGATGACTATCTCGGCGCCTATCTCGCCCCAGGGCAGGTTGGACGGATCATCCTCGTTCAGAACCAACACGTCTGTGCCGTCTATATTCACGCTGTCGTCGGTCGGCCTGACCTCGCCCGGATACCTGCCGTATGTGGAGTCGTACTTGAACAGGTGCGCGATGTCTTCGGGGCGACCCCGGCGACTGTTCACCGCCACCACCTCCAGCTTGTCCGGGTAGCGTTCCAGCGCCGCTCGAAGCGTCTGCTTGCCCATGCGTCCGAAGCCGTTGATCCCTATGCGTGTGGACATTTCAGCATCCCCCGTTCATATCGAGCGTATTCAGCTAACTCATGCGCGCGAACCAACCTATGTATATATTATCCCAGATATGCGTGGGCCGATGTCACTGTTTCCGAGGCCATTTCGATTGCCTCTTCGGTCATCCACTCGGATCAAGAAACTTCTCGTAAACTTCCGCGCCCGCGTATCGAGAGTCGCTTCCCAGTTCCTCCTCGATGCGCAGGAGCCGGTTGTACTTGGCGGTCCGCTCTCCCCTGGCGGGCGCGCCCGACTTCATCTG
The DNA here is from genome assembly GCA_009838465.1 of Dehalococcoidia bacterium. GTDB lineage: Bacteria > Chloroflexota > Dehalococcoidia > Lucifugimonadales > UBA1123 > VXRN01. Next base: position 6,876 of record VXRN01000001.1, on the reverse strand, counting down.
TCCGGCTGCTGTCCCGACTGCCAGGTCCGCTATGGACGAATCCTCCGTCTCGCCGGAGCGATGGCTGATCACGACGCCCCAGCCCGCCTCTCTGGTCATTTTGATCGCGTCCAGGGTCTCGCTGACCGTTCCAATCTGGTTCAGCTTGATCAGGACGGCGTTGGACGAACTCCGCTCGATTCCCTGTTTGATGAGGCGCGGGTTGGTCGTGTATATATCGTCTCCGACAAGCTGGACGCTCCCCCCGATACTCCGATTCATCGCGTCCCAGCCGTCCCAGTCGTCCTCGGCAAGCCCATCCTCGATGGAGATTATTGGATAGTCCATCAGCCATTCATCGTAAATGCCCACGAGCCTTTCTGCCTCCAGCGAGGCATTCTCTCTCGGAAGCGCGTATCTCCCCGGTTCGGCAGTGAGTTCGGAGGCGGCCACGTCCAGCGCGATGAAGCAATCCAGTCCCGGTATGTAGCCCGCCTTCTGAATGGCCTCCACAAGGAGCTCGACGGCCAGCCGGTTGGAGGACAGCGACGGCGCGAACCCGCCCTCGTCTCCGACGTGGGTGCTGAGCGAGCGGCCCCTGAGTAAGTCCATCAGGGAGTGATATGTCTCCACCCCTGCCTGGAGCGCGCGCGCAAACGAATCGAAGCCAGCGGGCACGACCATGAATTCCTGGAAATCGGTGGAGTTCTCTGCGTGCCGGCCGCCGTTGATGACGTTGAACATTGGAACGGGCAGCGTGAACGGCTCGCCGCTGTCGAACCGTGTGTACAGCGGGCGGCGCTCACTCATGGCGGCGGCGTGCGCGACTGCGAGGGAGACGCCGAGAATCGCGTTCGCGCCCAGGTTGCCCTTGTTGTCCGTGCCGTCCAACTCGATGAGCGCGTTGTCTATCTCCCGCTGGTCGCCCGCCGCCTGGCCTGCAAGCGCAGGAGCGATGCGGGAGTGGACGTTCTCGACGGCTTTCAGGACGCCTCGACCCTTGTATCGGCTTGGATCACCGTCCCGCAACTCCACGGCCTCGTTCGCTCCGGTGGAAGCACCGGACGGGACAAGCGCGCTGCCCCAGGAACCGTCTTCCAGGCTCACATCCACCTCGACGGTCGGGTTGCCCCTGGAGTCGAGGACCTCTCTCGCCCTGATGCTCGCTATGTTACTCACTGAACGTCGTCTCACTTTCCTAGTACGGCTACTATACCGATATTGTAGCATCGCACAGACGGGATATGTTTAGCGAACCCTGTTTCGCAGACCCGCCTCTGATGGTATCCTTGCCCCATCTTCATCTCAGAGGTCTGGACAATGGACAAGGTTCGGTTGGCTATCGTCGGATGCGGCACGATCTCGCAGCTCAATGCGCCGGGGTATCTGTCCCACGAGAATTGCGAGGTGGTTGCCCTGTGTGACCCTGTGGCTGAGAGAGCCGAGGGCCGCGCCAGGGAGTGGGGCATAAGTCCGCGCATCCATACTGACTATGCGGACGTTCTCAACGACTCCGAAGTAGATGCGGTCGAGCTTCTTACCCCCACGCCGCTCCACTCCGAGCAGATAATCTCGGGACTGGAAGCGGGCAAGCACGTCTCCTGCCAGAAGCCGGCTGCGGGCAGTCTCGACGAGATGCGGTCCATCGCCGACGCGGCGGGCAAAGCCGACACCTTCTTCCGGACCACCGAGAACTTCCTGTACTACCCCCCAATCGTAAAGGCGCGAGAACTGATCGCCGACGGTACGCTGGGCGACATATCCATGGTCCGAATCCGCACCCTGCGCGGCGGAGGAAGCGAGAGCAGGATTCCCATAACCGAAGGCGCTTACGTGTGGAGGCAGGATAGGGAACGCAACTTGGGCGGCCACATGTACGACGACGGCTGGCACAAGGTGTCTACCGCCATGTGGTGGGGCGGGGGCGTGGAGAAAGTGACCGCTTACATTACACGGACCGACAACTTCATACAGGAGATTCCGAGTGTGGCAACCTGGAAGTACACGGACAAGGACTGCCTTGCGGTGTTCGAGTACGCCAGCGCTAGCGAGATGCCTATACGCTCTCGCTACTACCCGGCTGACGAGTTCATGGAAATCATAGGCTCGAAGGGCGTCCTGTGGGTAACGCGCTGCACGGGCGAGATGTTGGACATGCCGCCCCTGGTACTGCACCTCGGAAACGAGAGCGTCTCATACCAGATGCCGATGGACTGGATCGAGAGCTTCAACGGCGCGGCGGCGGACTTCGTCGAGGGCATCCTGGAAGGCCGTCAGCCCATGATGGACGCCGCTTTCTCAGATGACGTGCTCAGGACGATAATCGCGATGTACAGGTCCTCGGACAGCGGCCAGTGGGTGGTCCCTGCCGAGCTGAGTTAGTATCCGATCATCCTTGAAAGTATGTATCCATTTGGATACGATGCTCAGTGTGGAATACGAAGTTATCAAGAGTGCCACATTCCTCAATTGGCTGGAAGGGTTGCGAGACAGGAGTGTCCAAGCGCGAATTGCGATTCGCATAGACCGGATCGAGGAAGGCAACTTTGGCGACCACAGATCGGTCGGGGGTGGCGTAAGCGAAATTCGCGTCAATGTTGGGCAGGGCTACCGCATCTACTACACGATTCGTAATAGAATCGCTGTGATCCTTCTCTGCGGAGGGGATAAATCGAGCCAGAGGCAGGATTTAAGGCGCGCCCGGCAGATGGCGAGCGAACTCTAGGGAGCGACGTCATGAACACAGAAACCTATACGCCGTGGGATACCGCCGAGCTTCTTACCGATGACGAGACGATCATCGAATACCTCAGGGCAGCGCTTGAAGAAAACGATCCGGCGTTCTTCACGAAAGCCGTCGGAAATGTCGCGCGGGCCAAAGGCATGACATCCATCGCTCAGGAAGCCCAATTAGGACGTCCAAGTCTGTACAAGGCGTTGTCTGGTGAGCGCGACCCGCGAATAGGCACCGTGATGAAGGTTCTCGAAGCGATCGGCGTCCAGCTCACAGTCGAATCGAAGGTTGCCTGACACCTCATTTACTGGAATCACTCTGCCATTACAGAAAGGAACGAAATGCCCAAATTCGCCGCCAACCTGACCATGCTGTTCAACGAAGTGGACTTCCTCGACAGATTCGAGGCCGCCGCTCATGCCGGATTCGAGGGCGTCGAGTATCTCTTCCCCTACGACTACGACGCGGACGCGCTGGTAGAGCGACTTCAGGCGAATGGTCTTACCCAGGTACTTCACAATCTGCCAGCGGGCGACTGGGACGCGGGAGAGCGCGGCATCGCCTGCCACCCCGACAGGGTGAACGAATTCCGCGACGGAGTCGGCACGGCGATAGAGTATGCCACTGCGCTTGGCTGCAAGCAGGTCAACTGCCTCGCCGGTATAGTCCCCAGAAGCGTGTCGGCAGCGAAGGCCCACGAGACCTTCGTGGAGAATCTCAGGTTCGCCGCCCCCGCGCTCGAAGAGGCCGGTATACGGCTCGTCATAGAACCCATCAACACTATAGACATTCCGGGCTTCTTCCTGAATCGCACCTATCAGGGTCGGTCTATAATCAGCGAGGTTGCCTCGCCCAACTTGTTCCTCCAGCACGACATCTACCACATGCAGATCATGGAGGGTGATCTGGCCCGCACAATCGAGCAGAACCTGGATGTGATCGCCCATATGCAGCTCGCCGACAACCCTGGACGCCACGAACCGGGCACTGGCGAGATCAACTATCCTTACCTGTTCGACCTGATTGACTCATCCGGCTACCAGGGCTGGATAGGCTGCGAATACATACCCAGTACCACTACCGAAGAGGGTTTGGGCTGGATCAGAGATCACATATAGCCGCCGAAAGATAGTGTCCCAAGCAAGAGAGGACTGCATCATGGTCACCACAGCGTCCGCCACCGACACAGAGGGCTTCATTGACCACGACCAGGTGTTGGAGCAGATTCAGGACCGCGTCCTGTGGCTCTCGATGAACATGGTGCATCACGCCAACAACGTCCGTTCCAGCCCGGATGGCAAGGTGGGCGGACATCAGGCTTCGAGCGCGTCCGTCGCCACCATAATGACATCGCTGTACTTCGACTTCATGCGCGCGGGCGACCGCATATCGGTCAAGCCGCACGCCGCACCCGTCTATCACGCGATTCAATACTTGCTGGACAACCTTGATCCATCGTATCTGCCCATGCTGCGACAGTACCACGGCCTTCAGGCCTATCCCAGCCGCACCAAGGACCCCGACGACGTGGACTTCTCCACCGGCTCGGTCGGGCTTGGCCCGGTCGCCCCCAACTTCGCCGCGCTCGTGGACAAGTACAACAAGGCGCACCTGTTCACCCACTCCAGAATTGACCACCGCTACATTGCCATAGTGGGCGATGCCGAACTGGACGAAGGCTCGGTGTGGGAAGCTATCGCCGAGCCGGAGATGCACGGCATTGGCAACCTTCTCTGGGTGGTTGATCTTAACAGGCAGAGTCTCGACCGCGTAATACCCGGGATTCGCGTCCGCGCCTGGCGCGAAATGTTCTACGCGAACGGCTGGAATGTGATTGACGCCAAGTACGGCAAGAAACTCCAGGCCAAATTTAACGAACCCAATGGCGAATTGCTCCGGTTGGCGATAGACGAAATGCCCAACGAGGTGTATCAGCGGCTGCTCAGGGTGCCGCCCCAGCGTCTGCGAGAGTGGCTGCCCAGGACTTCCAGGTATCCCAGGGACATGGCGCGGCTGGTCGCGCGCTGGGACGACGACGACTTGCAGGAATCATTCCGCAACCTGGGCGGACACGACTTCGCCGAACTCCGCGACGCCTTCTCGCAGGTTGATTTCGACTCTGGGCCCAATATCGTGTTCGCCTACACGCTCAAGGGCTGGCAGCTCCCCTCCATCGGCGATCCGCAGAACCACTCCGTCGTCCTTTCTGACAGGCAGATGGAACAGTTGCGGGAGGAATTGAACGTGCCGCCTGGTGGCGAATGGGACAAGATGCCGCCAAACACGCCTGCCGCCCGTATGTGCGCTGACACCAGCCGGATGCTCGGCATCGGGCGCAAGCCCAGGTTCGACGTGCCGGAAATGCGAATCCCTGACGACTTCGGCCAGCGTTACACCGGCAGCATGGCAACCCAGCAGACCTTCGGCCTGATAATGACCGCCATATCGCGCGAACTGCCCGAGGTTACCGACAGGGTAGTCACGGTCAGCCCGGATGTGGCGAGTTCGACCAACCTGGGCGGCTGGATAAACAAGGTGGGCGTATGGGGTGAAGAGCATCAGGAACCCATGCCTGAGGAGTCCATTGTCAGGGCGCTCAGGTGGGAGGTTCACGCCCGCGGGCAGCACATAGAACTCGGCATATCGGAGAACAACCTGTTCATGATGCTCGGGCAACTGGGGCAGTCGTTCGAGGATAACGGCGAGATGCTTTTCCCTGTAGGCACTCTGTACGACCCGTTCATAAGGCGAGGGCTGGACGCCTTCGTGTACAGCGTATATTCGGGCGCGAAGTTCATCGTGGTCGGCACGCCTTCGGGCGTATCGTTGTCTCCCGAGGGCGGTGCGCACCAGTCCCAGATAACCCCGTCCATCGGCACGGAGATGTCCGAACTGGACTTCTATGAACCGTGCTTTGGACAGGAACTTGAATGGATAATGCTTGCCGCGCTGGAGCAGATAAGGCAGCGCAGCAGGTCAACGTACCTCAGGCTCACTAGTAAGCGCGTTGACCAGGGACTCTTGAAAGTGCCGGAAGACCCAGAGGCGCGCGGACGACTCAGGCAGCAGGTGCTGAACGGCGCGTATCGCCTCGTTGACAGGAGCGCAAGCCCGGGCTACGACCCCGATGCGAACGTGGTCCATATCATGGCGAGCGGCGCAATGATCCCGGAAGCGGTCGCCGCCAGCAACGCGCTGCGTGACGAGGGGATTTTCGCCAACGTCGTCAACGTTACCGGCCCCGGGCCGCTATACAGGTCGTTCCAGCGTTCGGTTTACGACTCGATGGACGGCCAGGGTAGCCTGGATATGTTCATGGCCGACTCGATCTCGCCCGACGCCCGCAATGCGCCGGTCGTAACCGTCGTGGACGGGCATCCCCACTCGCTCGCCTGGATAGGCAGCGCCCTCAAGACGCTGGTCATTCCTGTCGGCGTTACGGAGTTCGGACAGTCAGGCTCGCGCGACGAACTCTACCGCGAATACCGCATAGACAAAGACAGCATAATGGCGGCCAGCTACGCCGCCCTTGGTATGTAACCCGACTGGAGGATTCCCTTGACAAAGATACTCGTTTTGCACGGACTCGGAATGAATATGCGCGGTAAGGTCCAGACGCATATCTTCGGGATGGAGACCCTCGACCAATATGACGAGCGCATCAACTCATACGCCGAAGAACTCGGCGTTGAGGTGGAGATTTTCCACTCCAACATCGAAGGCGAGGTCATCAACAAGATATACGACGCACACGAGAGCAGCGACGTGAGCGCCGCCCTGTTCAATCCTGCCGCCTATTCGTCCGGCCACCCCGGAATAATCGCCGCGATAGCGCAGGTTGACTACCCATTCTACGAAATTCACATCTCCAACCCATACTCCAGGGGAGGCCAGTCCCAGGTCGCGGGCGTCAGCAAGGGCGTCATCACCGGCTTCGGCCTGTTCGGGTACTACCTCGGCATGAAAGGCGTCCTGGATTCCCAGTAACGCAGCAAGGCCTTTTTATTTTCTTGAATAGGCACCCGTCAACGGGGTAATTCCCCCTCTCCCTCAGGGAGAGGGACTGGGGTGAGGGTGATTGACTTGGCTTCACTCGCGCTATGCCGAATAGTGAAAAGCAACTGTCTTAAGTGTCAAGACACAACGATGTTGGGATTCCACTG
>VXRN01000067.1:68914-88791 GCA_009838465.1 Dehalococcoidia bacterium | reverse complement strand
CAAAAAGCCCGCTTGACCAGTTACGCAAAGGTCTCCGAAAGCGGGAATCCAGGGGCGAGGGAGGGCTGTGTCCAGCTTGGGACCCCCGACTCTCCGCACGCAATCGGACCATCATATCCCGGTTTCGCAAAGGTCTCCGAAAGTGGGAACCCCGGAGGGCTCGCCGCTCGGCAATCCAGAAACTGGCGACTTTAAGACTGCTACAAATCCACTTCGAGATTGTCTCACATTAGGCCCACACTCTGACCCCCGTCAAAGGCGTTACCGGATTACGAACGACCCGGCCCTTCAGACTCACCCTCTCGCGGCAGAAGCTCCGCCACTTCCATGACTCTCAACACGCCGGCGCGTGTCAATAACCCCACCGGCGCTCCCGAATCCATGATTACCAATTGATGAATATTCCGTTGGGCCAAAACCCGCAACCCTTCCTCAAGCGGTGCCTCCGGCGGCAGAGTTATCACGTTCTCCGACTTGGTCATCACCGCGGATACCCAAGTGCTGTCCCTCTGTTCCATGGGGATCTTGCGCACGTCGGTTGCCGTAATCAGGCCCTGAAACGTATCGCCGAGTACGACCAGGTAGGCCCTTTCGAAGCCCCTGGAGATGTGTTCGTCTATCAGTGTCTGGATCGTCATCCCGGGAGGGACCTGGGGGAAAGACTCATCCATCGCCTCGCCCACGGTTCGCCCCGACACGACCACCCGCTCCGCTGAGTCGCGCCGGACCGAGGACGCCGCCGACTGAATGAACCAGCCAATGAACACCATCCATATACCGGTGACCAGGTTGTTTGTAAATACAAAATAGATGCCCAGCCCTATCAACCCGAATCCTAGTACCGACCCCGTGAGACTCGCCACCCGTGTCGCTCGTTCCTGACTGTCCGTTGCCCTCCAAACCAGCGCGCGCAGCACCCTGCCCCCGTCAAGTGGAAAGGCGGGCAATAGATTGAACACTCCTATCGCCAGGTTCACTACCATCAGATACTGCAAGAGCGCGGCTATCTGCCCCGGTCCGGAGCGAAAGTTCAGGTACATCAACCCAAAGAGCGCTCCAAGCGCCAGGCTGGTCAACGGCCCCACTATAGATACCCAAAACTCCTCGCCTGCCGACTTCGATTCATCCTCTATCTCGGAGACGCCCCCCAGGAAGAACAGAGTGATGCTGCGTACCTTTCGGCCCCGCCGTATCGCCTCCAGCGAGTGGCTCAGTTCGTGGATCAACACGCACACGAACAGCAGCGCGCTGCCTATTACGCCCACCGCCCAGTACTGCCCTCTGCTCCATCCGACATACTGCGACGGCAGCCATGACGACGCAAGTGACCACGCAATCAACGCGAAGATGAACAGCCACGAGAAGTGGATCCTCACTACAACGCCGAACAGCCTACCCAAAGCGAATGTACCCGACAACGTCACACCCCCTTATCTCACCGGTTATCATATCACGCCCCGCATCGCCATCGTACCAACGCGACCATTGCATAAGTCCCTTCCCCCTTGACGGGGGAAGGCTAGGATGGGGGTGACGTTCCCGCCTACCAAACTGATACAGCATCATCCAAGCATACAGCGCCTTCGAGGATAGTCTATACTGTGACAGGCAACACCAAACAACCGACCACAAACGCAAGCCCCGAAACCCAAGCCCGGAGAGTCCTACATGACTAGCGCCAGCGACTACTACGTCTTCTGCCAGGACGTGTTCAAGATCTACAAGATCGCCGACCTCGAAGTAGTCGCTCTCAGGGGACTTGATCTGGCAGTAGAGCCGGGCGAGGTCGTAGCCATCGTCGGCGCCAGTGGCAGCGGCAAGAGCACTCTTCTCAACATTCTGGCAGGCTATGACGCTCCCTCCGCGGGCAACATAACGGTCGGCGGCAAAGACCTCCTCAGGATGGGCGGACGCGACATCGAGGAGTACAGGCGCAGTGACATCGGCTTCATCTGGCAGCAGACCAGCCGGAATCTGTTCCCATACCTCACGACCATCGAAAACGTCTCACTCCCCATGATGCTTACCAACACTCCGGGAAGAGAACGACGCGAGAGAGCCGAGGAACTTCTCGACCTGGTGGGCCTCGGACACCGTCTCGACCACACGCCCGAAAAGCTGTCCGGCGGAGAGCAGCAGCGCGTCGCTATCGCGGTGGCCCTGGCCAACAGACCGCCGCTCCTGCTCGCCGACGAACCCACCGGCGAGCTTGACGATGCTACCGCCGCCGAGATACTCGACCTCTTCGGCACAGTCAACCGCGAGATGGGCACCACCATCCTCATAGTCACCCACGATCCCGACATTGCCTACAAGGTCGGTCGCGTAGTGATGATCCGCGACGGCAAGATGTCCACCGAGATACGTCGCAGGGTGACCTACCAGCGCATCAGCGGAGAGGTCGAGACCGAACAGCCGCTTGAGGAATTTGTACTTGTTGACAACAACGGGCGTGTGCAGATCCCTAGAGACCTGCTCGAACAGCTCAACATCGGTGAGAAGGCTCGCGTCCAGATCGAAGACGGCACGGTCACCATAAGGCCCGGAGGCTGAACTACATGAGCAGAGTCCCCCCGCTTATAACCACCATGGACCTCCGTCGAACGTACATCCTCGGCTCTGAGGAAATCAGCGCGCTTAGGGGCATAGACCTGACCGTGATGCCCGGGCAGTTCATCGCTGTCGTCGGGCGTTCCGGGTCGGGCAAGACCACGCTGTTAAACATACTCGCCGGCCTCGACAAGCCTACCTCCGGCAAGGTCATGTTCCAAGACAGCGACATCGCCGAGATGGACGAGCACGACCTGACCGAACTGCGCCGCCACAAGATCGGATTCGTGTTCCAATCTTTCGGGCTGCTTCCCCTGCTTTCGGCGTTCGAGAACGTCGAGCTGCCACTCAGGATAGCGGGAGTCGGCACACGCGATCGCGAGGAGCGCACCCGTGAGGCCCTCGAAATCGTCGGCCTCTGGAACCGTGCCCGGCACAGGCCCTACGAACTATCAGGCGGAGAGCAGCAGCGCGTCGCCATAGCCCGCGCCATCGTCAACGAGCCGCCACTCATTCTGGCCGACGAACCCACCGGCGAACTCGACTCCAACAACGCCCGCTCCATATTCGGTCTCTTCAAAGAGATGGTGCAGAACCGTGGCATCAGCGTCGTATCCGCCACACACGACTCCACCCTGCTCGAAATGGCCGACGAGGTCAAAGAGATCCGCGACGGCCAGCTCTTCGACGCCACCGACCTAGGCCGCCGCTACCGCGACTGAAGCCCGCGCCATCCAAAACCCAACCGTTATCGACACACAGCGACTGCAGGCCCCCTCGCATGGCGGGCCTGTGTATCGTTCTGTAGGGGCAACCCTTGTGGTTGCCCGTCATTCAGAAATCAAATCGTACAATCGAAAGACTCGGAAGACTAGTCGGGGCAGTCTCTCGACTGCCCCGTTTCTCAATTCACTTTTACTGATCCACTATTCCTCGTCCCACTCCGTCTGGACCGCAGGAGTCGGGTGAATCCCATATATCAGCGCAGGCTTGCCCGACTTGTTCGAGAAACCATGCTTCACCCCCGGAGGAGCCAGAACGAACTGGCCGGCCGAGACCATTCGTGTCTCATCTCCGATATACGCCTCCAGCTCACCCTCCGCGATCAGTATCGTCTCCTCCGTCGGATGTGCGTGCAGCGGCGGCGACGATCCCGGCTCCATCAGAACCTCGGCTACGCTCACCTGCGTCGAACCCCGCGTCCCATCCACCACCGACCACCGCTTGAAGCCGGTGTACATCTCGGTCATATCTGTTCCTGACTTGTCCAGAATCGGCATTCGTTTCTCCTCAGAATCCTCGCTTAAAACTACACGACCTCTACGTCGTGCCTGAACACCATGTTGTTGCCGTAACCCATGCCATCCCACTTGTTCGGGAACTCCATCGGCTGCGTCTCTCCCTTGTCATTCGTCGCCCGCGACATCAGCACGTAGTTGCCTGCCGCCGGAATCGCCCAGTCGCACTCCCACCTCGTCCAGGAATAGCCGCTTCTCGGTGCCGTGATCCGCGCGTCCGTCCACGTCTCCCCGCCGTCCGTGCTCACCTCTATCCGTGTAATGTCGCTCTCGCCCGACCAGGCCGCGCCCGACACCACGTAGTCCCCGACCGGCACCAGGTCGCCCGGCGCCGGGTCCGTGATGATGGACTTCACCCTCATGCCCGTGAGGTAGGTGTAGAACTCGTCGGCGTCCGGGCCATTCATCACTCTGTATCGCTCTATCTGGTAGAACCCCTTGAACTCTTCGTCGAGGACATGAATGGCGGCCAGCCACTTCACAGAGCACATCCCGTACCATCCCGGAACCACCAGCCGAAGCGGATAGCCATGCAGCGGTGTCAAAGGCTCTCCGTTCATCTCCCAGGCCAGCATCGTGTCCGGGTGCAGCGCCTTCTCCATCGGCAGGCTGCGCTCGTAGGTCACCTCCTCAGGGTCGCCCACGACCTCGTCCGGCCCGTGGTCCGCGCCCTCGAACATCACCTCCACCGCATTCGGCCCGATCTCCGCCATATTCAGCACATCCGCCAGCGACACGCCAACCCACTCCGCGTTCCCCATGATCCCGTGCCCCGTCACCTTCTCCATCACCGACCGGGTCTGCTTTGCCCAGTACTCGGGAATCGGTCCGTTGCCACAGCATTCGAAAGTCGCCTGGTAACGACGATGCTGCATACTCTTCAGCTCATCCATGGAAAGCGATAGAGCCTGCGCCACCTCCCCGCCGACGCTGAGTCGGTAGGATTCGATGTCTATTTCCGGAGCTCCCTTCCAGTGATTCCTCACATAGAACAGGTCCGTCGGAGTAACCTGCGACTGGAGAGCCTTCGGCGGACCCGCGAAAGACCTGCCGCCCGCGTTCGTCGGTATTAGCTGCAACTCCTCTTGCGGTCCGGTCTGACTGGTCGCCATTGAATTCTCCTCCGTCATGCTTTCATTGGTCCTCTTTGCGGGCATCCTGCGCTATTCCAGGTAGTCCGCCTGTTGTTCCGTCGTCGGACGAATAATCAGCATCCGCGCCGACACCCAGGTATTGTTCACCAGCTTGTGCGCCACTCCGGGCGGCGCGAGCATCGAGTAGCCCGAACGCACCGTCCGCACCTCGTCTCCCACGATGAACTGGATAGACCCTTCCACCACCATCACCGCCTCATCCGTGTCGTGCGTGTGCAGACGACCGCTGAAACCGGGCTCCACCACGACTTCCCTGACCGACAAAGACTCCGCGCCATGCTCCTCGGTTATCATCCCCCGCGAACTGACCTTGCCCGCCTGAGCAGACAGCCTCTGCGTACTATGGTCTATCACCGGCATATTCGTTTCCTTAAGTCCCCTCTCCCTTTGAGGGAGAGGGCTAGAGCCTGCCCCGTACCGCGATACGGGGGTGAGGGTCTTCAAGACAAATTCCACCTCGGATGCGCCTCCACCTCCTCCCGCAGCCTGTCCCCAAGCCAGTCCCTCACTTCCTCTTCGACATAGAAGACCGGCCTCAGCAGGTCCGACTCGGATTCTATCAGACCTTCCTCGATAGCGGTCTGCGCTACCGCCGTATTCGGCAATACCCGCGTCCCAAGTCTCAGCACCGCGAACGCGGGCTTCACACCGTCCAGAAAAGCGATCTTCTGCTCCACGCTCTCCCGAGTTTCACCCGGCTCGCCAAAAGCCATGTTCATCGTAAACGGGAGACCCACCCTGTCGCACAGGTGCGCCATCGCCTCCAGTCCGTTCAGCCGCTCAGAGAGTTCACCGGAACCACTGCCCGACTCCGACATCAATGCCAACGAGCAGCCCGACTGCTTCATCAGCCGAACTAGCTCCTCGTCACCCGAACCCGGCCTTATGTAGCTGTTCCACCGTATCTTCAGCCCCGACTCCAGTATGGCGATGCACAACGACTTCGCTGCGTCCCCCGGAATGTTGAACCCCGAATCAATGAAGAAGACCTTGTTGATGCCGAAATCCCGGTTCAGTCCGGCGATCTCCTCCACCACCTCATCCGCGGGACGAGCGCGCCAGTCGCTCCCGTCGAAACTGCTGTCCAGAGTCGGATAGTATGCCTGAGCCAGCTTCGTAACGACCCCGACACCAAACCCTGACCCGTTGTACTTCTGCATATCCAGAAGGTCCAGCCTCGGGAAATTGTGAAAATCCGACACGAACCTCCCCTCGCTCACCACCACCTCGCCGTCGTCCCTGTACACTATGCCCGGAACATCCCTGTAATCCTCGCCAGATTCCAGCCTCTCCACCAGTGTCGCGAACGCCTCCGCAGCGTCCCCCGCAATCCCCAGGTCCGCACCCACATACTCCAGGCACTCCGCCGGAAGTATGCTGAAAGCGGGCCCTCCACACAACACCGTCGCCTCGCTCACCCCCCGAATCCGCTCCACGATCTCCCTGACCGCCGGAAGATTCCACACCGAATTGCTGCTGGCCTGATTATCCAGATTCCGAATCGAAAGGCCCACTAGGTCGGGCCCAAATTCCCGCACCGCGTCCTCCACGTCCCTCGGCCCATCCTCCGAAAACATCAGGTCCAGCACCCGCAACTCATGCCGACCCTCATCAACCGCCGCCGCCAGGTACGCCAACCCAATCGGCACAGGCCGCACCACCATCCTGTCCATAAACCGGTCCGTCTGGTTCGTAGCAACAAGCAGTATCTTCATTTTCGGCTCTCTCGGATGTATTCAGAGCGGATTATATAACAAACGTAGCAGTTCAACCCTGGAATATACGCTCTCTATGGTAGGACAGGAAGGCAGGATCGGGGGCGAACTTCTCCGGGAGTTTGATCCGCTGACCTTGGTAACTCAGAATAGCTTGCCGGAAATACTCGTCTCCCACTTCATAGTGATTCTGAGACACACGTACAGTCATATCGTCATTGATGGTCAGCAGACCGCTATCGAAAGCCTTATCGTGCAACGCCGACAATAATAAGCCGTTTCTAGGATTCAGTCTGTTGGCTTTATCATGTCTCCACGGAACTATATGGCTTGCAACGAGTAGAGACGGCATAGAAAGAGCGGTAATACAGCATCTCCCATCGTATGCGGACATAACAGCCGAGCGAAAGAAACTCTGCCCTATGCGCACCGTGGCTTCTACTGCTCGGTCTTCCCCGATTGGGTAATCGTCTCTGCCCTGAGATATTTCGTCATTCGACTCTTCTATTGTCCGAACTGTTTCAATAGCCTGTTGGGATTCGATAGCGAAGCGTTCCCAATCGTCGTGCATTTCTTCCCACATTGCCCGATCATTGGCTGAAGCTCCCGTCAGGCCTGTACGGCCTGTGGATGTTATCTCTGGGTCGAGACTAGCTATATTTGAGAGTTTCATTGCTAGGGCTGACGGCGTTCTGCCTATGGCTTCCGCAAACTGAACAATCTCAGGATTCCTGGAATGCAGCCTACCAAACGGCAGCCGACAGTACAGCGCAAACGCTACCAACAACTGTTGACGTGTCCATTCCCTTCTAGCAACCATATCTCCGACCGCTCAGTTGAAATTCGTCGTTACCGCCTATTCCTAAGCAAAACGAAGACCGCGAACGCCCGTCGGTCCCTGGCATCCACATTCTCGAATCTGGATATCACGCCCTCCGTGTTATCAATGAATCGGACGACTGCGGAGCGATAAAAGTTCGCTTCAGGGTCATAGTCCGCATAATGGCGGAGACGCTGCATATCAACGAACAGTTCTCCAAACCTCTGTATCTCCGGCGGAAACCTGTCTAGCATCCGCGTGTTGGCGCACTGGTTCTTGGCGTGTCCGTGTTCCAATGCGCGGTATGTTCGGCGCCATGCCTCTTGGCTTCGACGGGCGCGGGTCGCGCCAACGACCACATCGGCGCAGCAACCAGCAAGCGTATGAAACATCGCATAGTACGCGCAACTTACGGCGCGGCATAGTTCGTCCTGTCTCGGCCTCCCTATGCCGCTGCCTACTCCGCCCGACGCCAGGTGCCTCGCTATCCTAATCAGGCCAGTCGGGCTCATGGTACCTCGGTATGTACTCTTCTTCCCACTCAGACTTATCTATGAACGACTTACTCGGAGGCCAAGGAGTACCTAGTTCCAGCAGTTGCGGAGTTATCCGCCCAACCAACCCTATCGTCGTGTCGGAATCCAGATGCTTCGGATCCCCGTCGTAGATGATGATTATATCCAGATAGTCGTCGTCATCGTGGTCAACCCTGTCGAACACCAGGATCGGGTCAAACGCTAGCTTATCCCCTAGGCGCTCTTCCAGGTCCTGCCGCACCAGGTCCGCTACCTTGTCCCTAACCGCCTGCGATGTCATCTCTCCCTCCTTCCCTAATCCGCCGCCGCCCCCATCGTCCTCCCCAGCCACACCTCGTCCCGCACCGACGTCCGTCGCTTCAGCCGCGTATTCAGAAGCTCCTGCGCCTTGTCGAACCGGCCTGAGCGGATGTACGACTCCAGGATCGTGTCCTCGAACACCTCTCGCTGAGCGTGGCTGCCCCCGATGCGCGAAAGCTGGTCCACTAGCCCGTCCAGGTTGTCCGCCGCATCGTCGTAGGACTCGTCCGCAAACGCCTCGATTCCCTTCGCCAGCGGCAGCATCACTTCTCTGGACAGTGCGTTCCCCTCCCCGGCCATCGCATCCAGGCCGGAAATCAGCTTGCCCATCTCCTCCGTGTGGCCTCCAGCCGCGAACGCCAGCGCCGCGTGGGCGTCCCTGAACGCAGGCCCCGGCTTCTCAGCCGCCGGACGCGCAATCTCCAGCACCTCGTTCCACGACTCCTCCGGCTCCCCGTCCCCGTATATCTTCATCCGCCACATCAGCGACGCCGCGTCCTGTAGCGAGCCTAGATTCTTCTTCATCACCGTCGGACGGATGTGGTCCTCGTAAAGCGAGACCGCATTCTCCGGTCTTCCGGTTGCGAGCTGGAATAGCGCCTGGTGCCAAGACAAATGCACGTTGAACGGCCCCCGCCTGTCATAGCCATCCAGCCAGTCGCCCAGGAAGTCCGAGCCGCCGTCCGGGTCTCCCGTCTCGAAAAAGACATGCGCCACCGAGTGCGATGCGTTCGCGTTGTCAGGGCGTTGCTCCAGCGAGCGTTCCGCGTAGATCAGCGCGTCAGCGAACTGTCCGGTTTCATGGTGAGCGAAGGCGTACTGCCCCAGGAACGCCCAGTCATCGCCGTAATCCGACGCCAGCGGCTTCACCATTGCCAGCAACTCTTCGGGGAAGTTAGCTACCCCAGCACCGCTGCACCCCAGGATAAGAACCCGGCTCGCCAGTCTCACCATCAGGATGTCTCGCGGAAACTCCTTCAGATGCTCCTGAATCAGCCTGTACGCCTTGTCATTCTGGCCATTTATCATCAGGCTGATCGCCTCCACCTGCTGCCGCTCGCGCTTCGTCGCGTGGACGGCCAGCGCCTGTGCGCGCTCCGCCGACTTCTTCGCCTCTTCGGGTGCGCTGCGATAAAGCTGAAGCAGACCCAGCGCCGCGTGAGCCACCGCCATACCCTCATCCGCCTCCACGGCCCGCCCGAACTCCTGCTCCACCCCATACGTCTGAGCTATAAACATATCCAGCGCGTCCACATAGTGGTCCGCCGCCTGCTGTGACTCCGTCGTCAGCGTAAGTTCGTACCTGTCCTTTACGCCATTTCCGTTCTGCATTTCATCCTCCGTAATCCGGCGAGTTTTCGCCCGTTTCTCCCATTCTGAATCAACCTGAACAGTAACACAGCGCATCCGCGCGAACAACCGCCACCCTAGAGCGTTCAGGGTCATTCGATAATCCGAAAACCAGGTTGGTCAACCAGATAATCGTCCCCTCTCCTTGAGGGAGAGGGCTAGGGTGAGGGTGATCTAAGTGGATTTGCTGCCACTGTGAAGGACAATCGAAAGTCCATCCTCCGACGCTGTGTAGCGTTGACAGTTCCAGGCCCTTTAATTAGAGTGTGAATGCGAGACCCTGCTGACGTTGTGGAATTCGCCCTCCGATTGCCATATTCCTTAAGACAAGGAGGCATCCAATGCCAAATGATATACGGGACATAGCCCTGACAGCCCATCTTATGCGTCGCGCCGGATTTGGAGCCACCCGTGACGAACTTGAGAGGCTGACCGAGAAGGGATACGAGAGTATCGTCGAGGAACTCATTACACCCACCGACGAATCCCCCGGCGCAGACCAGTACCTGCTGTACAGGTACATCCCCTCCACCGAGACCGGCGGCCCGAGCCCGGCCCCAGGCGCGGCCAACTGGCTCTACCACATGGTGAACACTCAGCGCCCTCTTGAAGAGAAGATGGCCCTGTTCTGGCATCACATATTCGCCACCGGCAATTCCAAAGTGGATAACGATAACCACCTGACCGCCCAGATAGAGTTGTTCCGGGATCAGGGGATGGGAAATTACAGGGACCTCCTGTTGAACGTAGCCCGAAATCCGGCCATGATATTCTGGCTGGACAACAACGAGAACCACAAACGCGCGCCCAACGAAAACTGGGGACGCGAGCTCCTCGAACTCTTCTCGCTGGGCGTCGGACACTACACCGAAAAGGATGTCTTCGAGTGCGCCCGCGCGTTCACCGGCTGGACTTTATCCCCCAAAATACCAAGACAGCCCCATCACCGCTTCTCATGGAGCTTCGAGTTCCGTCCCGAAGAACACGACTTCGGCCAGAAGACTTTCCTCGGACACACCGGCGACTTCGACGGTGACGACATCATAGACATCATCCTCGAACAGCCCCAGTGTCCTCGCTTCGTCGCCAGGCACCTCTACAACTTCTTTGTGGCTGACGAACCCCAGGTGCCGGCGTGGTCTGTCGAGCCTCCGCGAGACCCACAGGCCGTAGAGCTTTTAGCCGATACGCTCGTCAGCTCAGGCTACGAAATCAGGCCGGTCATGCGTGCCCTGTTCAACTCCGACTTCTTCAAAGAGGCCATGTACCAGAAGGTGAAGAGCCCGGTCGAGGTGGTTGTGGGTACGCTCAGACTCACCGGAGACCTGCACGGGCCCGACCCCCGCCTGACCGCCTTCGGGCAGGAGCCCGCATATATGGGTCAGAGCCTCCACGACCCGCCCAGCGTCGAGGGATGGCACACCGGCAGGGAGTGGATCAACAGCGGCTCGGTCGTCAAGCGGGTCAACTTCGTGGCCGACCGCGTGAGTGACCCCAGTCTGCCCGGTGTCCGGAGCATCATAGATAGGGTGGCTTCAGACGACAGCGCGATTACCCCCGAAGCCCTCGTGGACCGCTGCCTCGATATGATGGGGCCGCTGCAAGTGTCCGATCAGACCAGGTGGGAATTGGTGTCTCACGCGGAAGACGAAGGCGCGGTTAGCTGGGAGTCCGGCGACTACGAGAACTCCTCTCGCAGGGTCGCGGACATGCTTGCCCTCGTCGCCGCTACCACAGAGTACCAGTTTGGCTAAGGAACTCCATCCTCTATCAGGAGAAGAAAATGACCTCGAAAGACAAACCACCAGTCTTGGTCGTGCTGCAGCTCACCGGAGGCAACGACTACCTGAACACGGTCATCCCATACACCGACCAGAACTACTATGACAGCAGGCAGTCTCTGCGAATTGACGAAGACAGTTCGCTCAAGCTGGACGACCAGATGGCGCTCCACCCCACCATGGAGCCGATGCGCCAGATCTACCAGCGCGGAGATATGGCTGTCATCCACGGCGTGGGCTACGAGAACTCTCCCAGGTCGCACTTCCGCTCCATGGATATATGGCATACCTGCGAGCCTGACATAATCGGCACGGAGGGCTGGCTCGGACGCGCCGTCAGAGACCTGGACCCCACTGGCGAAAACCCGGTTACGGGCGTCAACATAGGCCAGGGACTGCCACGCGCCATGCTTGCGCCCGGCGTCTCGGTCGCCTCGGTCGCCGACCTGTCCACCTACGGCCTGCTGACCGGAATCCAGCGTGAGGACCTGAGAAGCAGGATGCTCCAGAGGTTCGTCAACATGTACGGGCAGGCCATCGGAACGGGCCCCGTGCAGGACTACCTGGGGCAGACCGGTCTCGACGCGCTGAAAGGCGCCGGTATCCTCAAAGAGGGGCTCAGCCGCTACACATCTGGTGTCGAGTACGCCGACAATCCCATCGCCAAGAGCCTGCGCGATGTCGCCATGATACACACTGCCGACGTAGGAACGCGCGTCTTCTACACCCAGCACGGCAGCTTCGATACCCACGCATCCCAGGCGCCCACCTTCGATAACCTCTGGACAGATGTATCCGGCGCCATATCCGATTTCTGGGACGACCTCAGAGAGCATGACGCCCACGACAACGTCATCATGTTCCTGTTCTCCGAGTTCGGACGTCGCGTCCGCGACAACGGCTCCGGCACCGACCACGGCGCGGCGGGCGCATGTTTCGCCATCGGCCCCGCGGTCGAGGGCGGAATGCACCGCGAATACCCCGACACCAGGGCAGAGGCATTGGACCAGGGCGACCTCGTCCCCAACCAGGACTTCCGAGGCGTCTATTCCACCATCCTGGAAGACTGGCTGGACCTGGACCCCGTCCCCATAGTCAACGGACACTTCGAGCAGCCCGACTTCGTCGGAACTAGTACCGCATCCACATGAAGATGCCATGCCACAACACCGTCATACCCGCGAATGGAGACCTTTGCACAACCACCGTCGTTCCCGCGAAGGCGGGAACCCAGGGTGGAGTGGTGGCCCACCCACCTATGAATTTGCCTATCTACTCATCCATTCAGACCTCAGAAACGTAAGAGGACAGAGTTACGCAAAGATCTCCGAAAGCGGCAATCCAGGGGCGGGGTCGGAGCAGAAATGAATATGGCAAAAGCAACTGGACGCAGCACTAGGCCCGCCACCCTGCAGGGTCCTTTTCTGTCGTTCGCCCTGAGCCTGTCGAAGGGCCGCCCGTTCATGGTTCGTCCTGAGCTTGTCGAAGGAAGCTTGTCGAGGGGGCACCAAGAACATACTTGGTTTAATTGGTTGATAATCGAAACACCCTGCGCCACTCTGTGAGGTGCAATCCGATCAATGTTCACCAACCCGTAGCATCGGAGACTTCCCCATGCAGACCAAGACAGTCGCCGGACGCACCTGGCATTTCACCCGCCCAATAGGCTGGCTCTCCGCGAGAGGCAGGGGCTTCTGGCACCCTCTCTCGGTGACGATAGCGCCGGAAGGCATCCTATACGTGCTGAACAGCGGAGACCGCCAAGGCGAACCCATAACCAAGCTCAACTTCGACGAGGAGTTTCTTGGCGAGTTCGGTTCCGACGACCTCACGTGGCCGAACAGTCTCGCCCTGGACGCTGATGGCAACGTTTACTGCTCCGACGCCTACGGGCACTTTATAGCCGTTTACAGCCCGGACGGCGACAGGATAGGCAAGTGGGGAGAGCAGGGAACGGACGAAGGACTGCTCAACAGACCCGCGGGCCTCGCCTTTGACAGCGACGATAACCTCTTGCTCGTCGACAGCGAAAACGGCAGGGTACAGAAATTCACCAAAGACGGTCGCTTTCTGTCGTCCTGGGGCGCTCCTGGGTCCTGCGATGGGCAGTTCGACCGGCCCTGGGGCATATCCATAGATAAAGATGGCTGCATCTACGTCGCCGACTGGGGAAACGACCGCGTGCAGAAATTCTCCCCTGAAGGCGACTTCCTTATGCGGTTCGGCTCGCCCAAGGACGACGGAGGCCAGCTCGACCACCCCTCCGACGTCGCCGTGGACAGCGAAGGCGATGTGTACGTAACCGACTGGGGAAACAACCGGGTACAGATATACTACCCTGACGGCGACATCATCGCCGGGCTGTACGGCGACGCCCGCGAATTTTCCAAGTGGGCGCGGGACTTCATGGACTCCAACCCTGACTACGTCAAAGCATTCCAGCGCGTGGATCCGGTCGAAATGGTCAGCCTGGGACATTTCCAGCGTCCCGGAGGAATCGCCATAGACGCCGACGACCGCATAGTAATAACCGACGGCATCCGCTGCCGACTCCAGGTGTACGCCAAGGACAAAGACTACCTCGAGCCACAGTTCAACCTCTAATCCGCGAACTCGCCCAAACAGAATGAATGAAGCAACAGCTCGGATAAAGATCAACCGACTGCTTGAACGGGCTGGCTGGCGATTCTTCCCTGAAGGAGATCAGTCCGCAAATGTCCGGCTTGAGCCCAGCGTCGAAATTACCCCAACCGATCTGGACGCCCTCGGCGAAGATTTCGAGAAGACTTCCAAGGGCCTCATTGACTTTCTGCTGCTGGACTCTAAAGGATTTCCGCTTATAGTTCTGGAGGCGAAGTCCGAGGATAAGAATCCATTGGCGGCAAAGGAGCAGGCCCGCAGATACGCGCGCTCACTGAACTGCCGCTTCGTGATTCTCTCCAACGGCAACCTGCACTACTTCTGGGATCTGGATCAGGGCAATCCTCATGTCATCACCGTCTTCCCTGACCCAAATTCGGTAGGACAGTATCAACAGTTCACTCCCAGCCCTGAGCGTCTGACCGACGAGCATGTGGCAGCCGACTACATAGCGCTGACCCAACGGCCCGGATTCGCCTCCCAAGCGGCTTGGAGAAACGAGGACGAGCGCGCCGGCTTCATTCGGGCTCAGGGCTTGCGCTTCTTGCGGGACTACCAGGTTCGGGCTGTCCACGCCCTCCAGGACGCGGTATCCGAAGGCAATAACCGCTTTCTGTTCGAGATGGCGACCGGCACAGGCAAGACGCTGGTTTCAGCCGCCATAATCAAGATGTTTCTGCGCACCGGCAGCGCGCGCCGGATTCTGTTTCTGGTTGACCGGCTGGAGCTCGAAACTCAGGCCGAGAAGGTGTTCAAGGAACTGCTCTCCAACGACTTCGACACCGTGATCTACAAAGAACGCCGGGACGATTGGCGCGCCGCTGAGATAGTGATCAGCACCGTCCAGTCGCTTATGTTCAACAACAAGTACCAGTCCCTTTTCTCGCCCACCGATTTCGACCTGGTGATCTCGGACGAAGCCCACCGCTCTATCAGTGGCAACGCCCGCTCCGTGTTTGAGCACTTCGTAGGCTACAAGCTCGGACTCACCGCCACCCCGAGGGACTACCTCCGGGGTTTCAACAGGTCCGGCCCCAACGTGCGCGACCCCCGCGAGGCCGACCGCAGGATTCTGTTGGACACCTACCGCACCTTCGGCTGTGAGAGCGGTCAGCCCACATTCCGATACTCGCTTCTCGACGGTGTTAAGGACGGCTATCTCATCAACCCCACCGTCGTGGACGCCCGTACCGAAGTCACCACCCAACTGCTGGCGGACGAGGGTTTCGTCGCCACCTTCACCGACAACACCGGCGACGAGCACGAAGAGACCTACAAACAGCGTGAGTTCGAGAGGCGATTCTTCTCCGAAGCGACCAACCAGGTCTTCTGCAAGACCTTCCTTGAGAACGCGCTGCGTGACCCGGTTAGCGGAGAAATCGGGAAATCCATCATATTCGCCGTAAGCCAGAACCACGCCGCAAGGCTGACACAGACCCTCAACGAGATGGCCGACGTCATGTTCCCGCGCAAGTACCAGTCCGACTTCGCCGTGCAGGTCACATCCCAAGTTCCGAATGCCCAGCAGTTCACCATCAACTTCGCCAACAACAATCTCATGGGATCCGGCAACTTCCTCTCCTCCTATCGCACCAGCAAAGCGCGAATCTGCGTGACCGTCGGCATGATGACCACCGGCTACGACTGCACCGACATCCTCAACCTCGGCCTGTTCCGTCCCATCTTCTCGCCTACGGATTTCGTGCAGATCAAGGGCCGGGGCACTCGCAGACACAACTTCCTCGAACAGTTGCGCGACCCCGACATAGCGGAAATCGTACCCCTGCCTGAGAAATCGGAGTTCAAGCTCTTCGACTTCTTCGCCAACTGCGAATACTTCGAGGAAGAGTTCAACTACGACCAGGTAATCAAGCTACCCAAACCTCGGTCCGACGGGAAAGAGGGAAACGGAGAGGACGCGCAAGGCCCATACCTGATTGATGGATACGAGCATCTGGGCAGAGACATCCTCTCCACGATCAGGGAAGAGACCATTGGTCAAGAGGGCATGAAGATAGACCGTATGCTGTTCGACAGGTTCGCCGACACCGTTCGGGCGGACGACATCGTAAAGGACGCCGTGGAAGCGGGCGACTGGGACCTCGTCATTGATCACATCAACCGGGAGGTGTTCGACAAGCCGGAGGACTACTACACCCTCGATAAGCTGCGAAAGGCCGCGTCGGTTGACCGCCGCCTCACCCTGCGCGAAATCCTGGAAAAGGTCTTCGACCTCATACCGCGCTTCGAGTCCAAAGACGAACTGCTGGAGGAGGAGTTCGCCAAGTTCGTCGCCGACCACAAACCGGACGGGGCCGCAACCATCATCTCCATCAAGAACTACTTCAAAGCATACGCCACCGACGGCTTCCTGCGGGACATCATAGACAAACGCCAGTTCGCCATGCTCGCCACCAATCCGGCCTTCTCCACCGCCGACTACCGCGCCGTCCCCCAAAAGTACCGCGACCTGGTTCCTGAATACATCAAGGACTACGTATCCCTCAACCAATTCGCCGCCTAGTGTCTGAACTATCCACTAAGAACACGAAGACACACGAATGTATAAAATTTAATCCTTTGTGCCTCTTAGCTCCCTTCGCGGATACAACCAAGCGGGCATAAAATGAAATAGCTTTCTTAATAGACCTAACCAATAAACTACACTCTTAGTGTCCCTCCGTGCCCTTCGTGGATACAACAGAATGACTCAATTGATTCTGAAAGACGAAGTATTCGCCATCATAGGTGCGGCCATTGAAGTCCATCGTGAACTCGGCCCGGGCTTCCTCGAAGCCGTTTATCAGGAAGCCATGGAAACCGAACTGCGAGCGAGACAGATCCCATTCGAGGCCCAAAAGCCCATCAGGGTCCGTTACAAGGAACGCCTCCTGACCAACCAATACTTCGCCGACCTGGTCTGCTTCGAACAAATCATCATCGAACTCAAAGCGCTCAACCGTCTCTCCGGCAACGAAGAGGCCCAGATACTGAACTATCTCAAAGCCACCCGCTTCAGACTCGGCCTACTAATCAACTTCGGCAGTCACGGCAGACTAGAATGGAAACGATACATAAACTAACCACCCAATGAAAATACTTAGTGCCCCTTCGTGTCCTTAGTGGATAATTAACCCTTCGTGGACAACCCCGGAGACACTCCATGCTAGACGCAGACACCAGACGCCGCATAGACACCGCCCGCGACATCCTCGTCGGCAAAGTCCCCGACCCAAAGAGCCAGGTCGAGCAGATAACCATCGCCCTCATCTACAAGTTCATGGACGACATGGACGCCGAGAGCGAGGAATGAGGCGGCGAGAGGACTTTCTTCGCAGGCGACTTCGACCGCTACGGTTGGGCCAAGCTGATGCGCCCAGGACTTGGCGGATATGAGACCCTCAATCTCTACGTCGAGGCCATAACCAGAATGCCCGAGAACCCTGGCATACCGCCCCTGTTCCGCGACATCTTCAATAACGCTTACCTGCCCTATCGCGACCCCGAAACCCTGCGCGCCTTCCTAAAGGTCATTGACGAGTTCACCTACGACCACTCCGAGCGTCTTGGCGACGCCTTCGAGTACCTGCTCTCCGTCCTCGGCGCCCAGGGCGACGCCGGACAGTTCCGCACCCCGCGCCACATCATTGACTTCATAGTAGAGATAATAGACCCCCAGGAAGGACGAGGTAATCCTCGACCCCGCCTGCGGCACAGCCGGTTTCCTCATATCCGCCTACAAGCACATACTCACGGCCAACGCCGACCAGGACGGTCACAGCACGCTCACCCCCGACGAGAGAGGCAGGCTGGTCTCCAACTTCATGGGCTACGACATATCCCCCGACATGGTGCGCCTCTCCCTCGTCAATATGTATCTGCACGGCTTCCCCCAGCCCAGCATCCACGAATACGACACCCTCACCAGCGAAGACCGCTGGACTGAATACGCCGACGTCATACTCGCCAACCCACCCTTCATGTCCCCGCGCGGTGGAATCAGGCCGCACAATCGCTTCTCCGTCCAGTCCAAGCGCAGCGAGGTCCTGTTCGTGGACTACATGGCCGAACACCTCACTCCCAACGGACGCGCCGGATTCATCGTTCCCGAAGGCATAATCTTCCAGAGCCAGAACGCCTACAAGCAACTCCGCAAGATGCTGGTAGAGGAATACCTGGTAGTCGTCATATCCCTCCCCGCCGGCGTCTTCAACCCCTACTCCGGCGTCAAGACCTCCATCCTCATACTGGACAAGACACTAGCCGGAAAGGCCGACGGCATCGCCTTCTTCAAAGTCGAAAACGACGGCTACGACCTCGGCGCCCAGCGCCGCCCCATCGAGCAAAACGACCTGCCCGGCATAGCCCGCGCCATCCGCGAATACCTGGACGGTGTTCCATCCACGAAGATCACTAAGATTCACGAAGAGGCCACGCGATACGACGCAGGATCGAGTGAGGATGGTTCAGGGGTATCGCCGGGAACGACTCTCATCGTGTCCAAAGACAAAATCGCCGAAAGCGAAGAATACAACCTCACCGGAGAACGCTATCGTGAGAGTGGACCACATACAACTCAGTGGCCATTGGTTCCTTTAGGGGAGATCGCAGACTTCCAGAGTGGTTCCCGACAGAAGGGCGGCGCAATCGACTCGGGAATACCCAGTATCGGAGGGGAGCATATTGATGATAGGGGTAACATACTATTTGAAAAGATGAAATTTATTTCCGAGGAATATTTTCAAGGAATGCAGAGGGGCATTCTCCAAAAGGGAGACGTATTAGTAGTCAAAGACGGGGCTACCACTGGCAAGACGGGATTCTTCCCTTACGACTTGCCAGCAGCGGTAAACGAACACGTATTCATCCTCAGAGCTCGAGAGCCTGTTGACTGCTATTACTTGTACTCAATAGTACGATCTGATGTATTTCAGGAGAGTCTCAAGCCTTTCATAAAAGGCATCATTGGCGGGATCAATCTGGAAGTTCGGCAAATCCAGATTCCCCTACCACCCCTGGAAGTCCAACGCGAAATCGTAGCCGAGATAGAAGGCTACCAGAAAGTCATAGACGGAGCGCAGGCCGTAATAGACAACTACCGCCCGCAAATCGCGGTTGACCCAGAGTGGTCCTTAGTCGCGCTAGGAGATGTATCCGAGAGAATCCAGTACGGTCTATCGGCCAAGCTGAACACTGAAAACGCAGGATACAAGACTTTTCGCATGAATGAACTCGTAGATGGACTCTCTCTTGACTCCGGCAAAATGAAATACTCTGACATTCCCGCTGAGACATTCCAAAAGTACCAACTTGTCCGTGGCGACATCCTTTTCAACCGGACCAACAGCATTGAACATGTTGGCCGTACCGGGATATTTGACCTGTCAGGCGAATACTGTTTCGCGTCCTACCTGATTCGGCTCTCTATATCAGAGAAAGATGCAAATCCATTTTACGTTAACGCGTTCATGAACACTGACAACTTTCAGTCGGGAATTAAGAAGTATGCAAGCCGCGCCATAGGCCAATCCAACATAAATGCCAAATCACTGGCCTCATACCGCATTCCCTTGCCTCCCATCGAAAAGCAGAACGCCATAGTAGCCGAAATCGAAGCCGAACAATCCCTAGTCGCCGCCAACCACGAACTAATCCAGCGCATGGAAAACAAGATCCAGTCCGCCATCTCCCGCGTCTGGCAAACCCCAAAACAACCTTAGTGCCCCTCCGTGC
>VXRN01000067.1:0-68904 GCA_009838465.1 Dehalococcoidia bacterium | reverse complement strand
TCCGCCATCTCCCGCGTCTGGCAAACCCCAAAACAACCTTAGTGCCCCTCCGTGCCCTTCGTGGATAAATCCCATCCCGCCAGCCACGAACTAATCCAACGCATGGAGAAAAAGATCGAATCCGCCATCTCCCGCGTCTGGCAAACCCCAAAACAACCTTAGTGCCCCTCCGTGCCCTTCGTGGACAAACCCCACCCCACCATCACCCAATCCAAAAATCTAACCCCATCATCATAATCACACAAATCACAGTTCAGACCGCCCATGGCAAACCCTAAAACAACCTTAGTGCCCCTTCGTGTCCTTCGTGGACAATACCCAATCCACCAACCCCAAAATCACAGCCCCACTTCCGCGCTCACATGTGCTACAATATCCCCATCCAAAGACTGCCAACCAACAATCTATAACATAAAGGCCAACTTATCGAAAGCGAAAAACAGGCACGGAGAATTTTCCCTCCAAAGCTAACGCTGGGAAAACTCTGGGCAACTCTGGGTAAAAACCGTCCCAGCCCAACCCAGTGCCTCCCCTGTTAAACGCCCTGTTAAAACCCAGCAAAATATAAACTAGCATATATGCCAAACTCATAATAACCACCAACCTGAAAATCAAAGCCCATCAACAAAATCATAGAAATCACAGTTCAGACCGCCCACAGGAGACCCCAATGCCCAAATTCGTGTTCATGCCACCGCAGGACGACCTCAAGGCCATCTTCGCCGCCCGCCTCGCCGACACCGTCCCCGAGTACGAAGTCGTCACCCCCGAAACCGACGAGGAGGCCCTCGACGCCATACGCGACGCCGACGCCGCCTGCGGATGGGTCCCTCCCGCCGCGCTCGCCGTCGCCCAGAAGCTCCAGTGGCTCCACAACCCCGACGCCGGCCCCTTCTTCGGCTACTACTACGACGAACTGATCCAACACCCGCTAACAATCACCAACCCGCGCGGCATCTACTACGACCACATCTCCCACCACATAATGATGTTCGTGTTCGCCCTCTCACGAGGCCTTCCCTGGTACGTGGACGCCCAGCGCAACCGAGTCTGGGGTAAGGACGCCCGCAAGACACCGTACATATTCCTCGGCGAGGCAACCGCGCTCATCAACGGCGTCGGAGGCATCGGACACGAGACCGCCCGCATCTGCCACCAACTCGGCATGGAAGTCATCGGCATCGAGCCGCGCCCGGAGTACGATCTCCCCTACGTCGAGTTCCACACTCCCGACCAACTCGACGACGTTCTCCCCCGCGCCGACTTCGTGATAACCACAGTCCCCCACACGCCTGAGACCGAAGGCATGTTCAACGCGGACACGTTCCGGCTCATGAAAGAAACTGCCTACTTCATCAACATCGGACGCGGCAAAGTATGCAGGATAGACGACCTCGCCGACGCAATTGAGTCGGGCGAGATAGCGGGCGCCGGCCTCGACGTATTCGAGGAAGAACCGCTCCCCTCAGACCACAAGCTATGGGGACTCCCCAACGTCCTGATGACCCCGCACGTCGCAGTCCGCGACGCCGAGAACATCCCCGAACGCCGCTTCCAGATAATTCTCGACAACTCCCGCCGCTTCCTCAACGACGAGCTCCTCAACAACATAGTCGAAAAGGATAAATGGTACTGAGACGACTGAAAGAGTCCCCTCTCCCTTGATGGGCTCACAAGGG
Organism: Dehalococcoidia bacterium; assembly: GCA_009838465.1. Taxonomy (GTDB): domain Bacteria; phylum Chloroflexota; class Dehalococcoidia; order Lucifugimonadales; family UBA1123; genus VXRN01. The sequence continues at coordinate 67,225 of VXRN01000067.1, read as the reverse complement.
TAGGCAAAAGTCCCTTCCCCCTTGACGGGGGAAGGTTAGGATGGGGGTGACTCCGCCGATATACTTTCGATGCCTACCCCTATCAGCCCTTGATGGGAGAGGACTAGGGTGAGGTGATTAGGTTCGTCTCAGGGAATACCTGAACTTGTAATAAGACTTATGCAATCCCTCTCGGCACTAGCCGCGGTTCACATCGGAGAAGCCAGAATATATACTAACCACACTGTGACCTACTAGCCATTATGGGCTTGATGCCGCAAGAATATCGAGGGAGGTTTCGATAACTATGACAGGCAGAATCCCTACAGAAGAGGAAGTAATCGGATACTTGGACTCGCTCTCCAACTGGGGCAGGTGGGGCGACGACGACCAGATGGGCACACTTAACTTTCTGGGCCCCGACAAGGTCAAGCGCGCGATTTCTCTCGTCGAAGAGGGAACGACCGTATCCTGCGCCCGCACCGTGATGTTCGAGGCATCGCCCGACGTGCCCGTCCCGCCCGTCCACTTCATGGTCGAGAGCGGCGAGGGCTGGGCCACCGGCGACAAGGTGACGACCCGCACCGCCCAGGGAGCGACCGACTTCTTCGGCATGATCTTCCACGGCTACTCGATCACGCACGTTGACAGCCTCGCCCACTTCTTCTGGGACGGCAAGATGTACAACAACCAGCCTGCTCATCTCGTGGCTACCAACCTGGGCGCGACCGCCGAGTCAATCGAGCTCACTAAAGACGGCATAGTCACCCGTGGAGTCCTGGTGGACGCCCCCATGGTCCGCGGAGTTGACTGGATCGAGAGAGGCGAAGGCGTCATGCCGGAAGACATCCTTGCCGCCGAGGAGCAGTGCGGCTTCAAGATAGAGGAAGGCGATGTGCTTCTAGTCCGCACCGGGAATCTCCACCGCAGAAACGTCGAGGGCCCCTGGAACCCCCGCGAGGAGGGCTCCACCGCCTGCCAGGCCGCCTGTCTTCCCCTCTTCCACGAGCGCGGCATCGCCATGCTCGGCAGCGACACCGGCAACGACGTCATGCCCACCGGATATCCCAATCTCACCAACCCGATCCACCAGGTCGGCATTGTCGGCATGGGCCTCTGGATTCTCGACAACGCCAACCTCGAAGAGTTGGCCCAGGCGTGCCGCGAACGCAACCGCTGGGAGTTCATGCTCTCCATAGGCCCGCTCCGTCTGCACAACACGACCGGATCCCCTGTAAACCCGATAGCGATATTCTGATGGCCATGCTGGTTCCACTGTCTCAACCCGCCGACGAAGTACAGCGCTACCTCGCCGAGGGTGAACGCTTGGTATCCAGCTTTGGACCATACCATGCCACCTCGCGTCGCGTCGTCCTGTTGATCCACCGGCGCGAGGAAACCAGCGTCCACGAACTGCCATACATCACCTTGGAGAGCATCACAGAAGTCAAGACGACGGACCGTAAGAAGATGATCCTAGGCGCGTGTCTGAGCGGACTGGGACTGGCTACCCTGTTTGCGTGGTATCTCATCGTACCAATTATCGCGGTAGTAGCCGGAGTCTTCATCATACTCCAGGGAGCGACCGAAAGACCGGCCTACTACCAGCTAAAGGGACGCGGCATGGAAGGCGAGGACCTGTACAAATGGCAGGTTGTCCACTATGGCGCCGGGAGTTTCATAGCGTCCATCACAATGATGACCGGCGTCGAAATTACCCGCAACTGACTGCCGCTCGGGTTACCATAAGCCACAAGCCATCTCATAAATACCAGATGTACGCCAAGGGGCGTACCCTTATCCCCTCTCCCTTAACGGGCTCACAAGGGTAGGCAAACGTGCAGTCAGCTACGAATTTCAATCAACAGACCCCCTCTCCCTGAGGGAGAGGGCTGGGGTGAGGGTGAAAACACACGGTTCCTATCGACGGTTGATGCTTATGAGACAGCTTCTACTCATCCAAAGGCATATCCAAAAGAGTTCTCACCGCCCGCGCAACCAGGTTCGACGCCAGCCTCACCTTGTATCCATTCTCCGACATCGGCTCCGCACCCTCAACCGCAAGTTGCCCAACCACCTTGGCGTCAACATCACTGGCGCGAGCGCCTCGCAGCGCATCCGAGGCCGCACGCGCAAAGTACGGCACTGGCGCCACACCACCCAGAACTATCCGAGCCTCCGCCACCACACCATCCATAACTTCCATATAACCCCCGACCGACACGAGCGCGAAGTCGTATGCCTGCCGCTCCTTTGCCTTGAGATAGATGCTCCTTGCTCCGAGACCTGGATGCGGAATCGCCACGCGCGTCAGTATGTCTCCCGTGCCCAGCGTCGTCTCGGAGAGAATGTCCTCGCCCGGCCCCACGAATAGCTCCGATACAGGAATGCGTCGCAGTCCGCCCTCCCCGAATATATCCACCTGCGCGTCGAGCGCCATGAGCGCGACCGCCGTGTCCGACGGGTGAACGATATGGCATCTATCCGCTCCGAGTATCGCGTGATACTTGTTGCCGCCATCCACCGCAAAGCAAGTATCCCCGCCTTTCTTCAGGCAGTCGAACGCCGGACTCCTGTAATACCAGCATCTCGGTCTCTGGCAAAGATTCCCGCCCAACGTACCGACATTCCTGATCTGCGGCGTCGCCACCGACTCCGCAGCCTGGGTCAATGCAGGGAATCGCGCGTTTATGCCCGGATCACGCGCAATGCGGGACAGTGTGACCATGCTGCCGATCGCTGTCTCCCTTGCCCTTTGCTCTACGCTTCGCAGCTCCTCCAGACTTGCAATGTTCACGAGGCAGGCGGGAGACGATGTATCCTGCTTCATCTCACCCAGAATGTCGGTGCCACCGGCAAAAATCGACGCCTCTTCATCTCTCTCCGAGAGCATGGAGTAGGCTTCACCGAGGGTAGATGGATTCAGTATCTCGAACGGCGTCATTGGTCTTCCGCCTCTTCCTTCTCGGCTAGAAGGCCGAGAATCCGGTCGGGAGTCGCGGGAAGGTCGCGCACCTCTATTCCGACGGCGTCCCTTATCGCGTTCGCCACCGCCGGAGCGACACCGATACTAGGTGGCTCCCCAAGCGCCTTCGCTCCATACGGCCCCACAGGGTCAATCACATCGGCGAAAACGACTTCGATATCAGGATACTCCAGAATCGTCGGGCTCTTGTGTTCCAGGAAATTAGCGTTCAGCGTCGCTCCGCTGGTCGGGTCCGTAATCATCTCCTCGCTCAGCGTAAATCCAAGCATTTGCGAAACCCCACCCTCGACCTGGTTTACGGCAAGCATCGGATTGAGTATTCGGCCCGAATCGTGCGCCGCCACGTACCGCAACACCCTCACCTGTCCGGTATCGGTGTTCACTTCCACTTCAGCAAAGTGGGCCCCGAACGAGTTCACTATGTAGTCGGTACTGCCGGGCGAAACCGATGCCTCTTCCACAATTTCCCCGGCGTATGACACTAGTTCTTCGAATGAAATCGAAGAGCCCGAAGTATGAAACACCCCTTCGTCGTTCAGATCAAGTCTCGTCGCGGGAACGCCCAGCGCATCTGACGCGGCCTCGAGTATCTTCTGTCGCAACTCCTCTCCGGCCTCCCTCACCGCAAGCCCAGCCGAGAAGGTTACCGTGGATCCCGCGGTAATCGGCGAGTCTGGAGTCGTGTCCGAGTCCCCAAACGTCGTTTCCAATACTTCATAGTCCACGCCCAGCGCCTCAGCCGCCACCTGGGTCAGCACCGTGTAGCTACCCTCTCCAACATCCATGACGCCGGACTCAAGCCTTAGTACACCGTCACGCTCAAGGCGCATCCGTGCGATTGAGCGCCCGCCCGCGCCGCCCCTGTATATGAAGATAGCCATTCCCTTCCCGCGCCATACCGGATCGTCGGTTTGAGGAAGTTCCTCATCCCAACCGAAGGCATCCGCACCCTTCTCTATGCACTCTCTCAACCCGTTACTGGAGAATGGTACTCCGCCCTCCACCGGCTGGGTATCCATGATCTCGTTGCGAGGCGTAATCCGCTCACCCGGCTGTCCCTCCGGCCCGACGTGGTTTTTCAGCCTGAACTCCACCGGGTCCATCCCGAGGGCCTCTGCCGCGCGGTCCGCGATGATCTCCAGAGCGAAGTGTCCCTGCGGCGCGCCCAGAGCGCGGTACGACCCACCTGAAGGTGTGTTCGTGTATGTCAGGTGGCCGTCGTACCGAACATTGGGGCACCTGTACAGGTACAGAGCGCCCTGCCCTGCGCGCCGCACCACCCCTGGCCCCGACGACAGATACGCGCCCGTGTCCATGATTGTCGTAGCGTGGACGGCGGTCACCGTCCCATCGTTCTTGACCCCCATCTTCACGGTCGTGATGGTAGCGTGCCGATGTCTGCCCGCCACGAACTCCTCTTCGCGCGTCGCCTCTATCTTCACCGGGCGACTCGCCCGCCGCGCCAGAATCGCAGCCAGCACAGATAGTCGCGTCTCGTCCTTATTGCCGTATCCCGCGCCCATATTCACGCCGATGACCCTAACGTTCTCCAGATCAACTCCAAGCGCTATGGACAGCATCAGCCGGTCTGCATGCGCTCCCCGTGTGGACTTCCAGACCGTGAGGGCGTCCCCCTCCCATGATGCGACCGCCGCCCGCGGTTCGAGTGCGGCGCCTGAATGGGAAGGAGTTCTGAACGTATCCTCCAATATCACGTCGGCCTCAGCGAAACCCTCCGATACGTTGCCTCGTTCAAGCGTGATCGGCTCTCCTCCAACCAGGTTCCCACCTTCATGGACGGGAGGCGCGTCAGGCTCCAACGCCTTTCTCATATCGGTGACAAACGGCAGGATCTCATACTCCACTGCGATCCGACCGATGGCGTCCTGCGCCAAGTACTCGTCTTCGGCAGCGACTGCTGCCACTTCATCCCCAACGAATCGTACTTCGGTGTCCAGTATCGGCAGGTCAGGGGCTATATTGCCATTTGGAACGTCGAGTGGAGTGACGACAGCATGAACCCCCCGCATACTCTCCACGTCGGAGGTATCTACGGAGACAATCTTCGCGTGAGGGTGCGGACTGCGCAGTATCTTCCCGACAAGCATCTTGGGCAGTTGAACGTCTGCCGCATACTTCGCCTCACCTGTGAGTTTGGCTGGCAGGTCCCTGCGTGGGACGGATTTCTCGATGTTCGTAGTCATAGTTCTTTCGACGCTGAGCGCACCGACTCAATGATCCGTCCATAGGCGTTGCATCGGCATATGTTTCCCGCAAGCGCCTGCCGAATCTCGTCGTCTGAAGGATTAGGGTTGGATTCCAGTAACGCAGTCGCGCTCATCACAAAGCCAGGCGTGCAGTAACCACACTGGCCGCCGTCGTTCTCAAGAAAGGCATTCTGCAACGGGCTGAGCGCGTCCGACGAACCAAGCGCCTCTACTGTCGTTATTCTCTTGCCGTCGCACATGGCGGCCAGTGTCATGCACGAGTTGACGGGTTCGCCGTCCAGAAGAATCGTACACGCGCCACACTCCCCCAGGTCGCAACCACGCTTGGCCCCGGTCAGTCCCAGAACGTCGCGCAGAACGCGGAGCAGCGTCCACCTCCCGTCCACCTCCAAGTCTTGATGCTCACCGTTGACCTCAATGTTCACTCTGTACATATGCGTGATCATAGGCCGACTCTTCCTAGCTCGAAGCGCTTAGCCATTCTATCCAGCGACCATGCGCGTTCCTTCTTGCCGACAGTATTGTATCCGAAATCCCATCCGCTATCCTGTCAAGATACATATACTCGCCCTCGGAGGAAATATGATAGACACGCCTGTCGTAAGACTCCCTGAGAAGTATCTCGTAGAACGCCGCCCGCGACTCCGCCGGAAACTGGTTCAGGGTATGACAATGAAACACGCACAGCGCGGCATTCTGCGGGACTTGCCTCAGAATCCGCGGCAAAGCCTCCAACGCATCGCCTCGTTGTACCCGTGGCGGGTTCGACAGCCAGATATACCGTGCCGCGCTCAGCAGGCCCGCTCTGTCGGGATGATCGGGCCAAACCAGCGCCATCATCCACAGGTACTCTTCATCGTCACCCAGGTCAACCGGATTCAGGTCCACGCCCTTCCTGAACGCCACTTCCGGCAACTCCCCGGGAATATCCGGCATGCCGTTTCTAAGTTCGCAGTCTATCACCACCTCGGACTCATCTGGTCCGAACGTCAGGTTGCTCGAATATCGGTACTGATAGCTGTCCCACAGCAGGTTCAGACCGGCGCTCGCGCCCACGTCTATCAGACCAAGAGGCATTCCGCCCGAATCCAGCGAGACCGTTCCAAATGCGGGCATCAGGTACGAACACCGCCTTATCTCGTTGGTCTGCACCCTCCGAGTCCGCACAAGTTCCACGATCTCTGACTCGCGTGCGAAGCAGAATCGCGCAAACGAGTCAGGAAGCCCGTCACCGGGAGGCTCCCCCATCGCTATGAGCGCGTAATGGCGCGCCAAACCGTCGCCTTCCCGGTAATCCAGCAATCGCTTCACCGCCGCGAAGAGCAAGTTCGGAATCGGCTGGCCTACCATGCACTCTCGCGCCATTGCGAGCAATCCAGGATTGTCTGCGACGGCCAGAGACAGCAATTCATAGGTCGGCGATATGACATTCAGCCCCGACTCTCCTGAACACTCTTCGCGCGCGAACACCCTGAACCTTTCAGCGAGCGCCTCGTCGGTGCGTTCCACCGGACATATCCGTTCCACTCGTCCGCGGCCCTGATGCCCATCTACCTGGTCGGGAGTCAATCAACTACCTCGCGGTAACTCCGCCGTCTACGACAAGCTCAGCCCCGGTCATGAAGGATGACTCGTCGGACGCCAGGAACAGCGCGCCATACGCCACGTCCATCACGGTTCCAATACGACCCAGAGGCACGCGAGCCTCCGATTCGGCCCTGTCCTCCGGCGTGGATATATTCTCCTTTATCATCTCGGTATCTATTGGGCCAGGGTGTATGGAGTTCGCTCTTATGCCGTCTCCGGCGTGCTGTATAGCGGTGTATTTGGTGAAGAGCCGCACGCTGCCCTTGGAAGCGCCATATGCGCTGCCCCTTTCGCTGCCTACCAAACCGGCGGTTGACGAAATGTTGATTATGGATCCGCCCCCGGATTTCTGCATCGCCGGAACCGCGTGCTTGGTTCCCAGGAACACGCCGGTGCTGTTGATATCCATGATCTGGTTCCATTCGTCGAGTCCTGTCTGAACGATAGGAGTACGCTTGTAGATAGCCGCATTGTTAATGAGTATGTCAAGCCTGCCGTAAGTGTTCAGGGTGAACTCTACCGCGTCTTGCCAATCGTCTTCGCTGGTAACATCCAGCCTGATAAACGATGCGTCTCCGCCGCTTTCGCGTATTTGCGCGACCACCGCGTTCCCTTCCGGCTCAAGAATGTCCGCTATCACAACTTTCGCGCCCTCTTTTACGAACAGATCAGCCTCCGTCTCCCCCTGCCCTCGTGAACCGCCGGTAATCAACGCAACCTTGCCTTCGAGTCTCATTGTTTCCTCCCAAGTCAGTATTCCGAGTAGGATGTGGTGATTGTAGCATCGTGACTTGGCTTGGCAAGCGGTCCTTTGATCGTTTACGAAAGCGGTACACAAGGCTGTGCTATAATTCAGCCTAGCTACACGCTTGTCATCTAATCAGCCGATGCACCATCGGCGCAAGGAGCGTTCCAATGACCCTGTCCTCCATTTCAGATACAGCGCTCAAGGAATGGGCTTCGGCAGTAGAAACTCTCGGACGAGGGGAACAGATTCTCGTACTGCGGAAGGGCGGCATCCACCGAGAGGACAGGGACTTTCGCTTCGTCTATCCTGAGTTCCTCCTATTCCCGACCTATGAGCATCAGAAAGAGGAGCTGATCAAGCCCGAATTTCACGCCACGCTTCGAGACACATACAATGACAGCGGCGTTGCAGACACGGTTGACTTCAAGTATTTCTGCTACGTCACCGATAAGTTCGAATTGAGGGACGAGGACGACCTCGACCGAATCTCCGGGCTGCACATATGGACGGACGACTACGCCCACAAGCGGCTGCACTGGCGTCCCAAGCAGCCTCTGACCGTGGCGCTGTTGCGAGTCTATGAACTTCAGAACAGCCGGTCCCTCCCCGTCCTCCCCGAATACTCGGGATGCAAGTCCTGGGTGGAGCTGGGTAAGGAAGTCGCACTGGGCGGCATGACGCCCGTCCTGAGCGACGCCGAATACGAGAATAAAGCCGATATGGTGAGGGGTTCTCTCGCGGGAGCAACATTAGTCGCCTGAGCCGACCCATGAAGTACCGCCAGCTCGCCGACACCGAATTGACCGTCTCCGAGATAGGCGTGCCGTTGCGCCCTTTAGCGACGAACGACTACGGCCACGTCACGGAGCAGGACACCATCAACGTCCTCAGCCGCGCTTTCGATATGGGCTTCACCTACTTCGATACGGCTGATTCCTATACCGAGGGGTACGGAGAACGGATTCTGGCGAAGGCTCTGGGGCGCAACAGGCACGACATCGTCATCTCCACCAAGGCCGGATACGACTTCTACCGACCGGAGATAGACCCGGAGGAACGCGGCAGATCGCAGCGGTGGACGCCTGGCTTCATTCAGTATGCCTGCGAGCAGAGTCTCCGACGCCTGGATACGGACTACCTAGACTTGCTCCAGCTTCATCATCCAGGGCCCGACCAGATCGAGGACGACGAACTTTTCGGACTCTTGGACGACCTGGTTGTGGAGGGGAAGATACGCTACTACGGCGTCGCGCTGGATGACGAACCGGAGTCGGAAGAAGCGGGTGAGGGCGCGATTGACGTTCGCTCGGTATCGTCGCTTCAAACGGAGTTCAGCTTGCTCAGGCAGCAGCCCGGACGCAATCTGATATTGCGCGCGCAGGACGCCGCGACCGCTATTCTCGCATACGACCCTTCCATGTCCGGCGCGCTGGAGAAACCTCCCGATGAGCAGTCCGCCGACCCTGCCCAGCATTTCAGGAGAGAGGTTTATGGGCAGAGACAGTATGGCCGGGATGCCCTAATCGCGGCCCTGCGAGAATTTGGCGGCGACGTGAGCTCGTGGGCAATCAAGTTCGCGCTGGCTTCGCCGGTCGTGGCCTCGACGCTACCGGTAGTAACCTCATACGCCCGGCTGCTGGAACTCGTGGAGATATCGGACTCGTCCGAGGCGCCGAGGGAGTTCATCGAGGCCGCGTTCGGCGTGTATGACGAGGAGCTTGCAAAGCGGCAGGTGTGGCGATGAGGCGGCCTGAGGGGAATTCACCATCTCCCAGCCCTTGATGGGAGATGTAGTCATTTTCCCTCACCCTAACCCTCTCCCAGAGGGAGAGGGGACTTTTGCCTACACTTGTCGCCCATCAGGGGAGACAGGACTTTTGCCTACCCCTGCCAGTCCTGGGAGGGCTTGGTTATGCGCTCCATCTCTGCCTCGATCAGCCTGAAGTCCTTTTGGGGGAGCAGGTGGAGCCGTTCGAAGAAGGCGAGCGGCCAATCTTCGGGAGCCCAGCGCTTGAGGTATTCGAGGCGAGGCGCTATCAGCATGGCGTCTATGTAGTCCGGCTCGTCGAGCAGGATGTCGGGGGCGAGCTTGACTCGGTGGTTGAACATTTCGCCGCGCGAGCTCGGCTTGAACAGGGGTGAATCGTCCTCGAAGCCGTGGGAAGTGATGGTAGCGGTCGCGGGCCACTTACGTATGCCCTTCACGTAGAAGAGAACCCTGTCGTTGGGAGACATACGCTCCACCCTGCGCCGGTATTTTGGACCCATGCCGAAGAGGGTCAGACCCATCTCTCTGATGATCTCGAAGTTCTCGGGCGATTCGACGAACATCCAGTAGTTGCGCCCGACGCTTTTTTTCCTATCTCCTCTGGAGGGTCTGGATTGCTGGGTCATTGTCGGTCCTCACTGTATCGTCATATCAAGATTGTTAAGGCTTTGTTGTTTTCCCAGCGATGTGATGATTACCTTCACCCATCAAGGGTTGAGAGGTGTAAGTATTCACCCTCACCCTAGCCCTCTCCCTCAGGGAGAGGGGATATCCAACATACAAATGGCGGTGGGTCACCCCCATCCTAACCTTCCCCCGTCAAGGGGGAAGGGACTTTTGCCTACCCTCTCAAGACATCAAGGGGGAATGGACTCTGGGGTCAGTCTTCACTCCTCGATTACTACTATCTCGGCGGACATCTTTCCATTGGACACGGTGAGCATGGCGATTGTGGCGGGGACCATGAACGACTTGTACGCCTGACCCGGATTGAGGAACAGGATCCCGTCGCGGGTCTCGTTGATGGTCTCGTGGAGATGGCCGAACAGGATAGCGTCCACGGGTTCGGAGAAGTCGGGCAGGAGCTCTTCCAGAGGGAACTCCGGACCGCCCCACGCGGGATGGGTCACTCCGAGCCTGACTCCCTCGACCTCGATGACCTCGGTGTACGGCAGCGACTCTCTGAGGTCGGGCGGGTCGGAGTTGCCGTGGACTATGACGGCTCGCCTGGCCTCGCGTCTCATGCCGTCAACTACGTCCTGGCGAACGATGTCTCCGCAGTGTACGGCGATGTCGGCTTCGCTCACGGCTTCCCGTATCTTGGGATGCACCTCATCCCAGCGGTTGAAGTGGGTGTCGGATATTATGGCTATCGTGGCGGTCATTGGGGCTTCAGTTTTTGGGTCCTTAGTTTTCAGGGGATCGGCGTCCGGTATAGTGGGTCATATATATTTGTTTATAAAGCCACATGTGGCTTCTGGTGGGGTAACTGGTGACCGGACAGGTGACTCTTCATCTGTTATCCACCTGTTAATCACCTGCGTTAGCTACGGGGGAATTTTTTCGGAACTCCGATTTTTCATGTATATAATCTCCCGCTTATGTATATCATGCTAGGTTCTGTTGACATTTGATATTTCAGGCATATAAACGATTATGGCGATAGCGACGTTATTTACACTCCACGCTTCTCGATTCCCGCTAAAGCGGGAATGACGGGAAATGTCAATACGGCCTAGAAATTTTGTTCTTCATAAATGCATTGTAGCGCATTGTGGGCGTGGTTGTACAGCAGATCCGATCTCTACTCGAATATGTCCTGGACCGGCATCTGCCAGCCAGGAACGATGTCGTCGAGTTCGAGCGTGTCGGATTCTGTGAGGGTGGTCATGTCCGTGGGCGAGCGGTGTAGATTCACGGTGCCCCTGCGAGGGTTGACGATTATGACCGCGCGGCAGCCGGCGTTCAGCCAGTCCTCCACTTTTTCCTCCACCTCGGTGTAACGGTCGTTTGGAGATATGACCTCGACCGCAATATCGGGCGCGCCCTGGGCAAACCCGTCGGACTCTCCTATCTCGCTGAGCCTTTCGTTGGATATGAACGCGAAGTCTGGGGCGAGAACATGGTCGGGGTCTGTGGCGAGTATATAGCCGGTGTCGGCTATGTAGGATTTGCCCAGCCGATTCGTCTTGGCGTATCCCCCAAGGGATAGACTTATATTCATAGCGTATTCTCCGTGGGTCTGTCCGGCGGGCAATCTCTTCCTCAACTTCCCCCTGATGAGTTCGTATCGAAAGCCGTCATCGGGCAGATTCAGGAGTTCTTCGGCTGTCATAAGTCGGGTCGTGGTCACCATGGGACGAAACCTCCGGGTTGTTCGCTGCCGGGGCGAATCTTGGGGATTCATTGTATCACAGGGATCTGGCGGCCAAGGCACTGCCGCCTTCCAAGCCGTGTGATAGAATCGCCAGAATCTTTCGCAATCAATCCAGCCTTCGATGGGAGGTAGGCGATGTTCGAGAATGGCGCAAATGGAGTTACCGGACCGCTGAAAGGTATAAGGGTTTTGGACTGGACGATGTGGCAGTTCGGCCCGATGTCGGCGGTGATGATGGGCGACATGGGGGCGGACGTAATCAAGATAGAAGCTCTGGACGGGGACGCTGGCCGCGCGGTGGCCAGGGCCTCGACGCTGGCGCCGTCGCTTCCCGGAGGCCGGAATGCCTACTTCGAGGCGAATAACCGCAACAAGCGGGGCATCGCGGTGAACCTGAAGACACCGGAGGGCAAGGCGATAGTCCACAAGCTGGTGGAGTCGGCGGACGTGTTCGTAGAGAACTTCCGGCAGGGCGTCGCTGAGAGGCTGGACGTGGGCTACGAGACGCTGCGCGAGATAAACCCGATGATCGTATATGGCTCGGCGACGGGCTACGGTCCGAACGGGCCGGATTCGGCGCTTCCGTCGTTTGACGGCTGCGGACAGGCGCGCGGCGGGCTGATGGTCTCGGCCACGCCGGCGGACGCCGAGGAGCCGGTGCGGGTGTCCCAGGGCGTCTCGGACCAGATGGGCGCGATAATGCTGTGCCAGGGCGTGCTGGCAGCGCTGGTTGCGCGGCATGTGCAGGGCGTCGGCCAGAAGGTGGACGCATCCCACCTGAGCGCGAATATGTGGCTGCAGGGCATGGGCATGACGATGGGCCTGATAATGGGCGGCGACAGGTTCGGCGCGTATGACCGCAAGTCGGCTTGGAACGTGCTCGCCAACCTGTACAAGTGCAAGGACGAACGCTGGATCCAGCTGATGCACCTCCAGCCGGACCGCTACTGGGAGTCGTTCATGACCGCGCTGGGGCTGCCAGAGATAGTGGAGCATCCCAAGTACGCCACGATGGAGGCGAGGTCGGAGAACCGCGAGGAGCTGGTCAGGATAATGGACAAGCAGTTCCTGACGCGGACCTCGGCGGAGTGGGACACGCACTTCCGCGCGACGGGGGACTTCATCTACGCGAGAGTGCAGTCCGTTGACGAGCTGGTTGACGATCCGCAGGTGATAGCGAACGAGTACATCACGACGTTCGACCACCCGGCCATCGGGCCAATCAAGATGTGCAACCACCCGAACATATACAGCGAGACGCCGTCGGGCATCTTCAGAGAAGCGCCGGAGCTGGGTCAGCATACAGAGGAGATCCTGATAGACGAACTGGATTATAGCTGGGAGGATATAGCGTCGCTTCAGGAGAAGGGCGTTATACTATAAGAGACATTCAGCGATACGGACGGATACCCCATGAGCTATAGGTACGACATCATCCTGTACTGGAGCGAGGAAGACGAAGCGTTCATCGCGGAGGTACCGGACCTTCCGGGCTGCGTCGCCGACGGGCCGACCTACGAGGATGCGCTGGCGATGATCCAGGAAGTCATGGATATCTGGATCAAAACTCAGAAGGAGATGGGACACCCTATCCCCGAGCCCAAAGGCAGGTTGATGTTCGCTTAATGAAGGCGAACGCGAGACAGGCAGCGCACATCAGTAATGATAGAACAGGCGCCCTTCATCGAATTGGGGTAAAATACCGCGCGAACTATCGGACACAATCAGAAGTATAGGAGATGAAATGGCAGAGATTGACGGCGGACGACTGTTCGCCAAGGCACTGAAGAGGGAGGGTGTGGACTACATCTTCACTCTCAACGGCGGCCACATATACAACCTCTACGAGGGCTGCGTGGCCGAGGGAATCAAGATAATAGACTTCAGGCATGAGCAGGTGGCCGCTCATGCCGCCGAAGGATGGGCGAAGGTCACAGGCAAGCCGGGCGTCGCCATAGTGACCGCCGGCCCGGGCGTAACCGACGCCGTTACCGGCATAGCGAACGCGTTCCAGGCGCCAAGTCCGATGATACTCATTGGCGGGAATGCAGGCATCACCGATCACCTGCGCGGCGGACTCCAGGACTTCGACTCGGCAACTTTTCTCAAGCCGGTGACCAAGTTCTCGGAGCAGGTCAAGCGAGTGGAGCGCATCCCGGACTACGTTTCGATAGCGTTCAGGCACGCGACGACCGGCGTCCCCGGCCCGGTGTACCTGGAGATCCCGGTTGACGTCGTAAACGGCCAGACGGATGAGGACGCCGTCAATTACCCGCAGTCCTACCGCACCGATTCCAAGGCATACGGCGACCCCGACTACGTGAACCAGGTGTGCGACATCCTGATGCAGACCGAGAAGCCGATGATACTGGCGGGCTCGGACGTCTGGTGGAACGACGCGGCGGAGGAACTGCGCGAGTTCATCGAAATGATAGACTCACCGGTATTCCTGAACGCGATGGGACGCGGCTCGATCCCGTCCGACCACCCCAACCTGGGCAGCCTTGGTCGGCGCTACGGCCTCGTTCACTCCGACACCGTAATCCTGCTGGGAACGCCGATTGACTTCAGGCTGGGCTACGGCGCGGATACTATGTTCCCGCAGAACCCGAAGCTCATCGAGATCATGATGGACGGCTCCAAGATAGGCCAGAACCGCGACATTGACGTCGGGGTAGTCGGCAACTCGAAGGCCGTGCTGCGCCAGATCATGGACGAACTCAACGCCAGGGGATACAGGTCGCCCGGCAAGGCGTGGGTCGAAGAGGTGCTGACCGAGGACAAGACCCTCCAGGCCGCCGACGAGGAGATGCTGAACAGCGACCAGACTCCTATTCACCCGATGCGCCTGGTGCGCGAAGTGCGAGACTTCCTTGACCGCGATGCCACAGTAATCGGCGACGGCGGCGACATAGTGACCTTCGCCGCGCGGGTGCTGAACATCAACGAGCCGGGCCACTGGCTGGACCCGGGACAATTCGGCTGCCTGGGCGCGGGTTCCGGTTTCGCGGCGGCGGCGCAGCTTGCGCGGCCAGACAAACAGGTCTGCATCATCTACGGAGACGGCGGCTTCGGCCTGACCGGCTTCGACGTGGAGAGCTATGTCCGCCACGACCTGCCCATCGTCTCCATCGTCGGCAACAACGGCGCGTGGAACCAGACGACGCAAGGCGTCGTGCGTCGCGGAATGAGCGGCGTCGGCACGTACCTATCCCAGGAGACCGACTACGCCAAGATAATGGACGGACTAGGCGGCTACGGCGAGCGTGTAACCGATCCCGACCAGATCCGCCCCGCGCTGGAGCGCGCCTTCGGCTCCGGCAAGGCCGCGCTATTGGACGTGGTCATAGACCCCGACGTGGCCTACGCCGCCATGGGCGGCCGGTCAAGGCAATCGAGACAGTATTAGAATCGGACAACATCTCATCCCGGGGAGTGATCAGGGAATTCCCCGGGATGATTCCCTCACTGATGCCAAAGCTTGCGCCACAGCTTGTCAGATAGACAGTTATGGTAATAGAGATTGGCAAATCCCTGCATAACGCCTATTATCATCAGGGAATGGCGGGGACAGAGGCTCGAATCCTGAATTGGCGGCTGTATGGGGCTTTGGGAAATGGAGAAAATCGCCGTCCGAGTGTGAACTGAGGGAAACTACGTGTAACAGGGTCAGATATATTCACTGACGGAGATCGCCAATAGTGATACAATACATTGCACAGTCCCCCGGCGGTAGGATACAGGATGGACGATGGTGATCAAGGAATCTATACACCAACTGGTTGACGAACTCCCCGAAGAGGAACTTTCCACGGCGCTGAGGTTTCTTCAATATCTCAAGGATGTAGGCGGTGAAGACCCCCCGATCCAGACAATGATCCATGATCTGGACGAGTTCGACGATGATTACGACGACGCGCCGCCGAGCGAGGAATACGAGGGAATGTCGGTTGCCGACGCCTGGCAGCAGTACCTGAACAACAGAACGCGGCCCTGATTAAAAGGGCCGCGTTCACATTTAAGGCGTTCTGGTTGTTAGGACGCTTTGCCTATTCTGAACATTGTAGAACCGCAGAGTCCGCACTTACCTCGTGTGGCCGGCCTGCCATTCTTCATGGTTACCTGCTCGGCTTCCCGTATCTCGCGCGATTCCCTGCACTTCATGCAATATCCGATCATAATGGCTCCCCCCTAGCTTATTATGAAGACTGTATTTAATTCAGACAGCAATCAATGTTACTCCAAAATTAGTAATATGCCAATGGCGAAATCAGGCGTTTGGGCAAATTGCGCAAACTCTCAGAGAGTCTGGCCATCTGGGAAGTTGAAGCGCGTGTCCAATGGTTTCAGCGCGTCAAAAGGGACATTATCGCCGGATTCATGCGGCCCTGTGGCTCTCTATCATTTCCTTCACAAGAGGAATCAGGCTTTGCGCGACCCTATCGCACTCTTCGACGTGCGGGAAGCCCGACAGGATGAATTCGTCAATTCCAAGATTCCAGTAATCCAGAAGCTCGTTCGCAACCTGTTCGGGCGTGCCCACGATGGCGGTGCCGCAGTTTACGCGGACAGTTGATATACCGTTCCAGAGGTGGGCGCCAAGCCTGTGATCCTCGACTACCCGAGCCTGGGCGCGCTGCCCGACCATCGCCGTTCCCGCGAAGGCGGAGCTTCGCTGGTCTCTAACGACCGACGCGGCCCTGGAGAGCAGGTCTTCAGCGGCGTCCCATGCTTCGGTCTCGGAATCCCTGACGATGATGTGGGTCCTGATCCCGTAGGATGCTTCCCTTCCCGCCTTTTCGAACTTCGCGTTAGCTCTATCGATATGGGCCGCAATCTGCTCCTGGGGAAGTATCCACGCCAGATAGACGTCGGACTGTTTACCGGCCAGATCGAGGGCACGGTCAGACGCTCCACCGAGGTAGAACTTCGGTCCGCCGTTCACCACTCCCGGCGAAACTAACGCGCCCCTGAGATTTATGAATTGTCCATCGAAGTCCACTGGGTCGGGCTTCTGCCAGAGTGTGCGCAGGGCGGCGATGAACTCCTCGGCGCGTTCGTAACGGTTCGCGTGATCGCTTGTCTCCCCGAACCGCTCGAAATCGCCCTGGATACCGCCCGGCACCACGTTGAGGTCTATCCTGCCGCCGCTTATCTGGTCGAGGGTCGCGGCCATCTGCGCAAAGAGTCCGGGCGATATGAATCCCGGCCTTATCGCTATGAGGAACCTGATCTTACTTGTCACTGCTGCGAGCGCGGTGACGGTCGTCCAGGTCTCGGCCAAGGGAGCCTGTTCTTCGAACAGGCCGTTCGCGAATCGCGTGGGTATGAGCAGCGAGTAGAACCCATTCCGTTCCGCCGTCTCGACGACCTGACGCAGGTACTCGAAAGTGGGAGGACGTTCGGCGTGGACCGTTCCGATATGGGCGCCGTCGCCGTCTATCGGAATGAACCAGTCGAATTTGGGTTCGGGTCTTGTTTTCGCCATGTGAAAGCCTCGCCGACTTCAAGATTGCCGTATCAGTTTGGCAGGTATAGGGAATCACTCTCACCCTAGCCATCTCTCATTAAGGGCTGATAGGGGTATGAATTTGCCCTCACCCAAACCCTCTCTCAGAGGGAGCTGAGAGGGGTAGGTATTTCACCCTCACCCCAGCCCTCTCCCTGAGGGAGAGGGGGTCTGTTGGTCGAAATTCATAGCTGACTGCACGTCTTACCTACCCTTACAAGCCCTGAGGGAGAGGGGACTTTTAACATACAAATGACGTTAAATGTCAACACTGGCTAGCTTCCGTTCCACTTCTCACGCATGAACTCAGCCATGCGCTCGATTGCCTTTTGGCCCTCGTCCAGCATTGGGGCGAAGATGTGCCACACGTGTATCATGTCGTCCCATTCCTCGAAAGAGGTCTCGACTCCAGCTGCGCGCGCCTTATTATCGAGTCGAACGGCGTCATCGAACAGCGTCTCGCTGGCGCCTACCTGTATCAGGAGCGGCGGAAGTCCTTCGAGGTCGGCGTACATGGGCGCGGCCAGTGGCGACCTGGGATCGGCGTCCGCAAGGTAAAGTCCGGCCATACCGACAAGGCCCTCTTTCTGCACCATCGGATCGCAGTCAGCGCGGCTGGTCATCGAGTCGCCTATGCCCTCCATGTCCACCCAAGGAGAAAGGCACACGCCGCAGGCGGGCATGGGAAGTCCCTGGTCCCTGATGCTGACTAAGGTTGCAACAGTGAGTCCGCCGCCCGCCGAGTCGCCTGCTATGGCAATTCTTTCTGGCGCGTATCCCTCGCTCATCAGCCAGCGATACGCGGATATCGCGTCTTCCACAGGTGCAGGGAAAGGGATCTCGGGCGCAAGCCGATAGTCTATCACCAACACCTGGGCTTGGCTGGCCGCTGAGAGGCGGCGCGCGAACTCGCGGTGCGTCTTGGGAGAACCTATCACATAGCCTCCACCATGAAGGTAGAGAGTGGCGGTATCCTCCGACGCTCCCCCGGCAGATACCAACTCGCTTGGAACGCCACCCGCGTCCGCCTGTCGAATGCTGGCGGGCGTCTTACCTCCGACGACTCGCATCATTTTCTCGAACCCTTCGCGCGAATCTTCGATAGTGGGATTCTCAGGCCTCTCGCGGGAGGTCAGAAGCTCTATTACTTTTTCCAGCTGGGCTTTGGACATTATCGTTGTCTCCTGAAAAGCGAATCAGTCTCTCGACCGTCTGTCGGATTCCGCGCCAAGAAGCGACGACAGAATATCCCGGCCTTCTCGCGAGTCTTCCTGCGGCATACCGAGCCTTTCCATCAGGACGGGGTAGGACTCAACTTCCGGTATGGGGTCCATCCGCTCGACTCCCTGTATCCGGCTCTCCGCCTTCTCTATGAACGGCGCGAGTGCCTCGGCCTTCGCGTGGAGTCTCGCCTCTTCCCTCTCCTTGAACTCTGGTAGGACCTCGCTTGCGAATAGCTCAAGCGACTCTGAGATATGCTCGTGGCGGTTCCTGCCGCCCTGCTGAATGAACACCACCTGGTCAACTCCGGCGCTTTCGTATTGCAGGAGCGTCTCCCGAACCTGCGCCGGGCTTCCGATGCAGCCGGTTGGCTCGTTGTCCCCGTTGCGATGCGCTTCGAAGTCGTCCCAGATATTGAACTTGCCGGGAACGTGCGTACCAGTCGAGTAGTAATGATTCAACCCGTATCCGAAGAACTGAATTCCGGGTAGTCCTCGTTCGACCGCGATGCCGCTGTCCTGGTGGCACATGAAGCCTGTCACCATCGCTATATTCGGATTGATCGCCTGTCCGATTGGTTCACATTCGTTCCTGAAGGTTTCGTAGTATTCCGAGACCCAATACTTGGCGTCCTCCGCGCCAACGAAGGCGAAGGTCAGCGCGCCAATGCCGAGCCGCGCGGCGAGTTTGATCGTCTCCCGGTTGGAACAGGCGACCCAGATTGGCGGGTGCGGCTTCTGCAAGGGCTTTGGAACGACGTTGCGATGCGGCATCGAGAAGAAGCGGCCCTTGTAACCGGGGTAGGGCTCGGCGGTCATCATGCGAGCGGTCTCTCTGACCGACTCTAACCACATATCGCGCTTCAGCTTGGGGTCAACTCCGAATCCTTCAAGTTCCAGGCGAGAGCTTGCCTCGCCCGTACCCCAGTCAACTCTACCGTCGCTCACGATGTCCAGTGTGGAGACCCGCTCGGCGACCCGTGCGGGATGGTTGAATCCGGGCGGCATCAGAACGATACCATGTCCGAGCCTTATCCGCTTTGTCCTCTGCGAGCAGGCCGCAAGAAAAACCTCCGGCGCGGAGGAGTGAGAATACTCTTCCAGGAAGTGGTGTTCGACCTCCCAAGCGTAGTCTATGCCCAGCCTGTCGGCCAGCTCGACTTGTTCCAGCGCGTCCTTGAACAGCTTGTGCTCATCGCCATCGTCCCAGGGACGCGGTATCTGGTGCTCGTAGAAGATTCCAAATTTCATCGTGCCGTCCGCTCTGAGGTTGGCGCGAGTGTAGCAGGTGAGTTAAGAATAGTGAATAGGTGAGTTAAGATGTACTAGTGCCGCGTCCAGTTGATTTTGCCATGTTCTGGCCTGCCTCCCCACCCTTGGGTTCCCGCCTTCGCAGGAACGACGAGTGGAACTTGGGAATAAACTGAATAGAACAAAACTAAGTGGACGTCGTACTAGGGTACAGCAGTCTGTCAGGACTGAATGTAAGCGCACGATGGATACCGATAAGTCAGACAGAGGATGCACCAATGCCAAATCCCCTAGTGCCGGGCATGATCACAAATGAAGCTCTCTTCGACCTATTGAACACTGCGTGTGTTCGTGCTGCCAGAAAGGCCAGTGAGGATATTCACGGGTATGATCTCGAGAAGGTCGAAGAATACCTCGCTCGACGAGACGTTCGAGGATGGAGTGATAGTGAGATCATAGCGAATCTCGATCTCAGGACAATGGCAGGTTGTCCAGACAGAGATGACCCGGAGCAGACAGCAGCCATGCAGTCAGCTTTCGAAGACGCGGTCAGAGAGATAGCTCGGGATGAACATTCTCAGGAGTGACCCGGGCCAGCATGCCGTCCAAGTCGTAAGTCTTCTTGCAAAGCATTATCTGTTCGCCCTGCGGGATGATCTGAATTGCTGACCCTTCCTGAACTCCCCACTGCTGGGCTATTGCGTCGGGAATGCGAACGGCCAGACTGGTTCCCCATCTGGAAATATGTGATTCTGCCAAGACACTTGCTCCTTCACATTCGCGTATCCGTTGCCCGATACTAGCGTAGATATAGTAGCGGAAACCGGCGAAACTTGCAGGTCAAGCAGACTCATACCTTCGAATATCGGGGCGTGGCGACCTGCGTGCCGTCCCCAAGATCGCTGACCTCGAAGTCGCCGAACATCAGGGGGGCTTCCTTCTGAAGGAGTTCTAGAATCTGAAGGGCGATGGAACGAATCTCCCAGTCGGCGAAAGACGCGCCCCTCATCTCGATGAAGTGACGCCAGGCGCGGACGTTGCCGGTGACGAAAATCTTGGTCTCAGTCGCGTTGGGGAGAACGGCCCGCGCGGCCTGTCTGATTGCTTTGCGTCGGTCGGTGTTGTGACTGAACCGCTCCCTTGGGAGGACTTCTTCGAGTTCCTTCACCAGCTTTACGTAGCTGTCGGCTGCAGACTCCAGCGCGTCTTGGAGGACCTCTTTAGCATCGTCAGCGGCGCCGTTTTCCATCACGAGCGCCGGAGGCAAGACAAACGAGCCCTCGGTCTCGTCAACATACCTCTGAGAGCGCTGGCTGTAGGCGAATCCCGCCCTGTGGCGTACAAGCTCGTGCGTGAGACTGCGCGACACGCCAGTTATGACGAACCCGTAGTTGACGTGCTCGAATACCGACCCGTCCTTGGAACTAAGCAGGTTGTATATGAAATCCTCGATGTCGCGTCTCCCGCGTCCGAAGCTCATGTAGCAGAGCCGGGCCGAGGTCTCGATAATCGCGTTCGCGTCGTCCGCGCCCGCGCGTATGCTGGCCGGGATTGGGGGCAGGTCCTCGTCGGACAGGAACGCCGCAATCTGCTCCCAGTCAACCGACGGCCTGCTCACGAGATAGACATTGGGGTTGGAACTGTACTTCATTTGGAGTCCCTTCGCTTGTTGCCACTTGGAAGTCCTCTATCTATTCCCCGGTCGGAATTACCACGTAAACCGCAATCAACACAATGAGGATTACAGCGAGACCGACGATGACTACGATACTCTTCACTCGTTCCACCTCGTCCATTTGAATATAGCGTGCAAAGCGACCTCAATTAGAAAACAACACCGTACGAAGATTCTAGTTTAGGCGGGCGCACGTTAAGAAAGATGCCGACTCAGAGAATGCAAGCGCCTTACAGTCCAAGCGCCTCTCTCGCCGCCTCGAACATCACCTCGACCGGCGCTTCCCTGCCCGTCCAGCGTGTCCATGCTGCCGCTCCCTGATGGACGAGCATCGGAAGGCCACCGACGATTCGCGCGCCTGATTTCTCCGCGTCTGTGAGAAGAGGGGTCCTGCTCGGGTTGTACACCATGTCGTACACTACACATCCGGGACTAATGGCGCTTGCAGGAATCGGAGACTCACCCTCGGCAGGCCCGTGCAACATACCGACCGAGGTGGAGTTGACAATCAGGTCCGCACGCTCGCAGGCTGAGAGTAAATCGGGGTCCGAGATACCGTATGAAACCGTTTCCGCCCCCGTTTTCCGCAGTTCAGTCGCCAGTGATTCCGCGCGCTCGACCGTCCTGTTGGCTATCGTTAGCTCACCTACCCGTTCGTCAACCAGTGCGTAGGCCGCCGCCCGCGCAGCCCCTCCCGCACCTATGAGGACCACGTTCAGTCCTGAGACGTTTACCCCTGCCTCGTTTTTGAGAGAGTTTATGAAGCCCAGGGCGTCGGTGTTGGAGCCGAGCAACCGCCCGTTCTGGTTGACGATTGTGTTCACCGCACCGATTCTGGTCGCCAGGCTGTCAATATCGTCCAGATGCTCCATCACCGCCTGTTTGTGAGGCACAGTCACGTTTGCTCCGAGGAAGCTACCGTCCCTTAGTGCGGCGACACCCGCAGCTAGTCTATCCGGGGCTGTCTCCCAAGCCTCGTACACGGCATCTATCTCGGCGCTCCCAAAAGCCGCGTTGTGCATTGCGGGCGAAATGGAGTGCCTGATTGGATATCCGAATATGCCTGCGTGAAGTGTCATTTCGGTTTTTAGTTTACAGTTTTTAGTTTACAGTTTACAGTTGCATAGGGAGCCGTGGCGCTCAGAACTATGAGACGATACCGAGGAAATTATCATGGACGACAAGACCGGAAAGTCTCTGGAACAGGACTTGATGTTCGCGGTGGTCAAGGAGAAGTATGGCCACCTGATGAACGACGAGCAATTGGAAGAGGTGCGCAAGACAGTCGTCGGACTGTCCGGCTTCTTCGCACCCATGCGAGACATACGGCTGACCAACGACATCGAACCCTTCTCGACCTTCAAGCCTTACAGGAGTGACGATAATGGCTGATGGACTGGCTTTCACTCCCGTAAGGGAGTTGGCGTCGCTGATCCGGGACGGGGGCGTATCGCCGGTCGAGCTGACAGAGCAGTGCCTGGCGCGTCTGGACGAATTCGGCCCGGCGTACAACTCGCTTGTGACGCTCACGTCCGAGCGAGCGCTCGAAACGGCGCGACGTGCGGAATCGGAGCTTGCGGCTGGGCGCGACCCGGGTCCGCTGGCAGGCATACCCTGGGGCGCGAAGGACCTGCTTGCCACGTCGGGAGGCATACCCACCTCCTGGGGAGCAGCGCCGTTCAGCGAGCAGCAGTTCGGCCACGACGCGACCGTCGTGACCAGGCTCGAGAGTGCGGGCGCGCCGCTGGCCGGTAAACTGGCGATGATAGAGCTTGCGGGCGGCATGGGTTATCACCAGCCCAACGCATCCTTCACCGGCCCACCACGCAATCCGTGGGACAAGGAGCGCTGGACGGGCGGATCATCGAGCGGGTCTGGGGCGGCGGTGGCCGCGGGGCTCGTGCCGTTCGCCATCGGCTCCGAAACCTGGGGTTCTATACTCTCTCCGTCGAACAACTGCGGTCTGTCCGGCCTGCGTCCCACATACGGCAGGGTCAGCAGACACGGAGCGATGGCTCTATGCTGGACGCTGGACAAGCTGGGCCCGCTTTGCCTGACCTCAGACGACTGCGGTATCGTTCTGGAAGCGATTGCGGGGCCCGATCCCAGCGATCCTACGACTTATGCCCAACCCTTCATATACGACGCAGACTACGATCCGGGGCGAAAGTTCAGACTCGGCGTTCTCAAGGACGCCACTGAGGAAGCGCAGGATGCGGTGAAGACCAACTTCGAGGCCGCGCTCGATGCGCTGTCAGACTACGCGGACGTGGAGGAGATAGAGTTCCCCGACCTGCCATACGCGCAGGTAACTCGGACTATCCTGATGGTCGAGTCCGCGAGCGCATTCGAGGACTTCATAGCCGAGGGCGGCCCCGCCGGGCTGACCGCGCCCGAAGACCATCATGGCCCATACGCGAGAACCGCGATATTGGCAAGCGACTATATCAAGGCGCTGAGGCTACGCGGAGTCATCGCGCGTGAGGTTGACGGCGTAATGTCGGGGTACGACGCGATTGCCGCGCCCACCTCGCTAACGACCGCTACGCCGATTGACCAGCAGTTCCGCCGCACTCTCGCAGGGCCTGGGGACATCATAGGCGCCGTCGGGAACGGCTGCGGCCTGCCGTCGGTGTCAGTACCGAGCGGCTTCGACGCGGACGGTATGCCGACGGGCATCCAGTTCATGTCCAGGGCCTACGATGAGAACTTGTGTCTCGCAATCGGCAGGCAGTATCAAGAGATGACCGACTGGCACACGCGGCATCCCGCAGACCTAACGTAAGCGAGGACTCAGATGGGAAAGATAGTGGCAATTGGCGGAGGCGACCTAAGTAAGCTGGCGACCGAGCCGATAGACAGGACGATAATCGAGCTTTCGGGGAAATCCAGTCCCCACGCGCTCTTCATTCCGACCGCGAGCAGCGATTCGGTGGAGTACTGGGAGACGTTCGACCGGGCGTATCGCGTCGCCTACGGCTGCGACACCGACGTTCTATACCTGCTCGGCGCGACGCCCGATCCGTCGGAGGTTGCCCGCAAGATAGAGCGGGCGGACATAATCTACGTGGGGGGCGGCAATACGCTGAAGATGATGCGTCGCTGGCGCAGGCTGGGCGTTGACGCGCTTCTGCGGGAGGCCTACGCGCGAGGCGCGGTACTGTGCGGCGTGAGCGCGGGCGCTATCTGCTGGTTCGAAAGCGGACACAGCGATTCGATGTCGTTCTACCACCCCGAAGACTGGGACTACATCGCCGTGACCGGAATGAATCTTGTGAAGGGTCTGGCCTGCCCGCACTACAACGGCGAGACGGCCGGCGTTCCCAGGCGTAAGGACTTCCACGATATGGTGAGAAGGAAGGGAGGCGTCGGAATCGCGATAGACAACGACTGCGCCCTTGCCATCATTGACGACGCGTACAAGGTGCTGCCCGCCGCGCCGGACGCGGGAGCATATACGCTTTTCGTCAGCGAGAGACAGGTTGTAGAACGACCGATAGAGGCCGACGAAGAGTATCTCCCCTTGTCGAATCTGTACCGGAGGTGAAATCCATGACTTATGATCTCGCAGTCATCGGTGGCAGGGTAGTAGATCCCGAGTCAGGACTGGACGCGATTCGAAACGTCGGCGTGAGGAATGGGCGAATCGAAACGCTCACCGATGCCCACATCGAAGGCAATGCTGTGATAGACGCGGTCGGCTTGGTCGTAGCGCCCGGCTTCATCGATCTGCACTCGCACGGCCAGGATGCCGAGAACTACGAGGTGCAGGCTCGGGACGGCGTCACGACCGCGCTTGAACTGGAGGTCGGCGCGGGCGACATTGATTCATGGTACGAGCGGCGCGCGGGAAATGCGCTGGTCAACTTCGGCGCGAGCGTGGGCCACATTCCCGTCCGCATAGACGTAATGGATGACCCCGGGGACTTTCTGCCGGTCGCGGACGCCGCTTATCGGGAAGCCACTTCTGAAGAACTTGGGCGCATCAAGGAAGGCATCGAACTTGGACTGCGGCGTGGCGCGCTGGCGGTCGGATTCGGTCTGGACTACACGCGGGGCTGCTCGCGGTGGGAGGTCATAGAGGTATTCAGGATCGCGGCGAAGTATGGCGCGCCGTGCCATGTCCACATTCGGGGCAAGGGACACAAGGAGCCGATGAGCGGCATTGAGGCCGCAGGAGAGGTAATAGCGGCGTCGGCAGTAACCGGAGCGCCGCTGCACATCGTCCACATCCAGAGTACGGGTATGCACGCTACGGGTAACACTCTCGCCATGATCCGGGGAGCGCGAGAGCGCGGACTGGACGTGACAACCGAATGCTACCCATACTCGGCTGGCATGACCGCGATTGATTCCGCCCTGTTCAGCGAGGGCTGGCAGCAGAAATACGGGATCAGCTACGACAGCCTCCAGTGGGCCGATACAGGGGAGAGGCTAACGTCCTCCACTTTCGCGGAGTACCGGGAGACGGGCGGAATGGTCATAGTCCACTCGACGCCGCAGGACGCGGTGGACACGGCGGTCACAAGTCCCCTGTGCGCCATAGCGACAGACGGCTTCCTGCGCGGGGGCAAAGGTCATCCGAGGACGGCCGGCACCTACTCGCTGATACTCGGCAGATACGTGCGCGAGCGCAGGATGCTATCGCTCTCGGACGCGCTCGCCAAGTGTTCTCTCATGCCAGCCCAGAGACTCCAGGACAGGACGCCCGCCTTCGCCCGGAAGGGCAGAATCGGAACAGGTATGGACGCTGATCTGGTCATCTTCAACCCGGATACGGTGGTTGATAACTCCACGTACGAGGAACCCAGCCTGTCGCCGACGGGAATCGAATATGTGGTGGTGGGCGGAACCTCGGTGGTAGAGCGTGGCGAGGTTGTGGAGGGGATTGCACCGGGGATGGGGGTGAGGGCTTCCTGATCCTGATACGAGCGTATGTAAGCTTCAGAGCGCGGCTTTTCCCGGCTTGTGTGGGGCTTCTTTCTGACGCCGCGCTGCGCCTTCCCGGATCATCGGAATCAACTCGCGTCCGTAGTCCATGGCGTCGGCCAGTGGATCGAAGCCGCGGATGATAAACGCGCTGCATCCCAGGTCATAGTACGCCAGCAGTGAGTCGGCCACCTGTCGAGGAGTCCCGACCAGGCAGGTAGTGCTTCCAGATGCGCCGCTGGCGGCGGCGATGGGCATCCACAGCCGTTCGTCGTGAACGTTTCCCTCGGCGGCGAAACGCATCAGTCGCCATGCCCCTTCCGACTGAGGTCGCGTGGGTACACCCGGAGCGATACGGTCTGCGGTCGCCCGCTTGACTCTCGCAAGAATTCTCTCGGCTCTTTCCCAGGCTTTTTCTTCGGTGTCGGCCAGAATGGGCCGCGCGGACAGGCTGAAACGCATCCGCTCAGGGTCGCGTCCGGTAGCGGCCACCCGTCCTCGGACGTCGGCTATGCGCTCAGCAATCGCGGCTCGCGGCTCTCCCCACAGCGCTAACAGGTCGGCGCGGCGGCTGGCTACGTCCAGCGCGATGTCGGATGCTCCCCCGAAGAAGAGCGGCAGGTGGGGCCGCTGGCGACACCGCGCCTGGCTGTACGCGCCCTCCAGTTGGTAGAACTCGCCCTGATGGTCGAACGGCTCGGTGGCTGTCCAGACGCGCCTCATCACATCGAGATATTCGTCGGTGCGCCGGTAGCGCGCGTCGTGGTCCAGCCAGTCGCCATCCTGTCGCTGCTCCAGGTCGCTGCCCCCCGTGATTATGTGCAGCGCGATGCGTCCGCCCGTGAGCTGATCCAGCGTGGCGGCCTTGCGAGCGGCCAGGGTGGGCGCTACGAAGCCGGGGCGGTGAGCTATCAGATAGCCAAGCCGCTCAGTATGCGCGGCGGCGTAACCCGCCACCTCGAACCCGTCCGGCGTCGAGGAGGAGTAGCCGGTGAGAACCATGTCGAATCCCGCGTCCTCGTGAACGCGGGCGAAATCCAGAATGTATCCGGGATCAACGCCTGAGGGAGCTTCAGCACCCGGGTTGATGCCGCCTCCGAACACACTCAGGGTGGCTCCCCTGTTGGCTGTACTCTCGCGGACTACCCCGATCATGCCAATGATGGTGACGCCGGCGTCGCCATAGACACTTGGCGCTTGAGCATTGGTCGCCCCCGCGTCGTCGTTGCCTTCCTTCATCGCCTCGTCTGCCTTCGTCTCAGCAAGTCCTTTTCAAAGTGGGCAATCGAATGGGTAGAGAATCATGTGTCATATATTGCGGTTTATAAATACGCCGGAAAGTGCTGGGCGCTAACTGGGAGAGTCACAGGGTCGGGCTGGGACGGTTTTCATCCAGCGTTGCCCAGAGTTTTCCCAGCGTTATAGCTACGGGAGAGAGGCGCGCGCGGCCTGACCGCCTATGTCATAAATAATCATTTATGTGTATATCCTGAATTCATGCGATCATTGTAGCATAAAACGGAGTGTCAGCGTAGTTTCATGCGAAACTATGAGCGACTTGGAAAAGGCGCTGTCGTCTCAGCCTTGCGACAAGGGCAGCGGCTGCTGGCCGCCTTCTCGGACGATGGACTGGGCGACATCCATGAACTCGCGGAACAGGGGGTGCGGCCTGTTGGGACGGGACAGGAATTCGGGGTGGAATTGTACGCCGAGCATGAACCTGGCGGGCGTGTATTCCATGATTTCTATGAGGCTGCCATCCGGGGAAATGCCGGTCGGCCAGAGGTTTACAGCCTCGAAGCGTTCGCGGTAGGCATTGTTAAATTCCCAGCGGTGGCGGTGGCGCTCTTCGACACTATCTTTGCCATATGCCCTTGCCGCAATGCTGTCGCTCACCATGCTGCACGGATACGCGCCAAGTCGCATCGTGCCGCCCATGTCGGTGACGTCGCGCTGGCTGTCCATGAGGTCTATCACGGGGTGCGGCGTGGCGACGTCCATTTCGGTGGAGTTGGCCCCTTTCATGCCCGCGACGTTGCGCGCTATCTCTATCACCATCACCTGCAGGCCCAGGCACAGCCCCAAATAGGGTACGTCGTGATCGCGGGCATAGGTGGCGGTCTGTATCATGCCCTCGACGCCACGCTGCCCGAATCCGCCCGGCACGACTATGCCGACCACCGAGTTCAATAGCTCGTCCGCGCCTACTTCTTCGATGCTTTCGGAGTTGATCCACTGCACATCCACGTCCAGGCCGAAGTGCAGACCGGCGTGAAGCAGCGCCTCCTTGACAGATATGTACGAGTCCCGCAGGTCAACGTACTTACCCACGATGGCGATTGGCAGCGCGCGCTTGGGTTCTTGGATGGCCTCGACCATGTTGCGCCAGTCCACCAGATCCTGTTCAACGCCCTTCAGTTCGAGCCTTTCGATAATCAGGTCGCACAGACCCTCGTCCTGAAGGATCAGAGGCACCTCGTAGATACTGGAAACGGTTGGGAGGGTGATAACCGCCTCGCCCGGCACGTCGCAGTGGATGGAGATCTTCTTCTTGATATCCTCGTCAACCTCGTGGTCTGAGCGGCATACTATGGCGTCCGGCTGGATGCCGATGCCGCGCAGTTCGCGGACGCTGTGCTGGGTGGGTTTGGTCTTGAGTTCCCCGGCGGAAGATATGAAGGGCAGGAATGTGAGGTGGATGTAGAACACATTGTCGCGCCCTACTTCGTTACGCATCTGGCGGATGGCTTCCAGAAAAGGCAAGCCCTCGATGTCCCCTACCGTGCCGCCCACTTCGACTACGACGACATCCGCGTGCGACTCCTCGGCAAGTTTCTGAATACGCTGCTTGATCGCGTCGGTAACGTGAGGGACCGCCTGTATGGTTCCTCCCAGGAACTCGCCTCGTCTCTCACGCGATATTACTTCGCTGTATATCTGGCCCGCCGTGATATTGGAGAGATTCGTCAGGTTCACATCCACGAAGCGTTCGTAGTGACCAAGGTCCAAGTCTGTCTCGGAGCCGTCCTGGGTGACGAACACCTCGCCGTGCTGGTAGGGCGACATGGTGCCGGGGTCAACGTTCAGGTACGGGTCAAGCTTCATCAGCGAGACCGAGACGCCACGGCTTTTGAGGATGCGCCCAATCGAAGCGACACTGACTCCCTTCCCAATGGAGCTTACGACGCCGCCCGTAACGAAAATTATCTTATTCATTGGGGGCAAGTATAGGTTTGGCCTCGTTTCGGTGTCAATCGGAAAAGAAGGCGCAATACTCTCAAATGGGCGGACGCGCTGGCGCGAGAACCGCCTTGCCAGAAGTCGGATTCTGTCAGGCCGGCGCCTCCACGAGCGGCTGTATGAAGCTGGTATCAGTCGAAGCGCGGGCGACGTCTAGGTCATACATACGCTGAAGGTTCAGCCAGAATTCTGGGGACATCCCAAGCGCCTGTCCGATTCGAAGCGCAGTGTCCGCTGTGATGGACCGGCGGCATACGATAATTTCGTTGATATGCGCAGGGGGCACTCCTATGGTCTCGGCCAGACGGCTCTGGCTGATATCCAGTTCATCCAGAATCTCCGCTAGATGTTCCCCAGGATGTATTGGCGCATCAGCATCCAGGATTTTCCCCTCAGTGGTAGTCGACAATTTCAATCTCCATTGCGCCCTGTTCTGTCCAGATGAAGCACACACGCCATTGGCTATTTATGCGTACGCTGTATTGTCCTTCTCTGTCCCCTCGTAGAGATTCAAGACGGTGGGAGGGCGGGATACGAAGGTCGGTCAATACATCCGCCGCGACAACGCGCTGCAATCTCACCCTTGCCCTACGCCGAATCTCTGGTGGCAGGTTGCGAACCAATTGACCGTTGAAAAGTCGTTCGGCATTCCTGTCCTTGAAGCGATTCACAGTTTCATATTATCGCGCTGCGCTATCGCAATCAACATCTTGCTTCAGCCCCATGAATATAGCTGGCAGTATGGCTATCAGGCTGACGGCCATTGCTATCAGGAAGAAATCGTTGAAGACGGACAGGCCCGCGTCGGTGAGGGCGGACTCGAATTCTCGGACACGGGCTTGGGTCTGCTCAGCCGTCTCGCCCGGCAATGCCAGAGGCAATTCGAGACCTACAACCAGTTGCTCGAAGCGGCCCGTGCCCCAGGCAGTCAGCGCTGCCAGGCCGAAAGTCATTCCGACTACTCGCATGGCGGTAACGACGGCGGAGGCCGTTCCTCGCAATTCGTCCGATACCGAGTTGATAGCAGCCAGTGATATGGGGGCTATCAAGAATCCAAAGCCCAGACCTGTGACGCCCAGATGAATCGTCATCACAGGATCAGCGATACCGGTTCCCCACGAACTCATCAGGCCGTAGCCGAGTGCAATCAACAGAAGACCCAGCACGGTGGGCACACGCGCGTCCATGCGCTGACAGGCAAGACCTCCAAGTACGGCTCCAACGGGAATGGCAATGGTCATTCGCATCAGCATCAGGCCGCCGCCCAGAGCGGTCTTCTCCAGCACGGTATTCGCCATCAGCGGAATCGTAACCATTCCGATGATGAGCGCGGCTCCCACAAGGAGGTGCGTGCCGTTGGCTGCCCCGAAAGCGCGCGATCTGAACATAGTCAGGGGGAGCAGAGGAGAGTCTGCTCTTCCCTGTCTAATGATGAACAGGATGAACGTAATGCCAGCGGACAAGGTGTATGCAAGAAATAAAACATCGGGGGAATCTACTCTCGCAAGCGCGAGGGTAATCGTGCATAGGGCTGCGGCCAGCAACACGCTGCCGATGTAGTCAATGCGGGCCGGGAACCTGGGACTCGAAGGAAGCAAAGCGAGCAGTGGAATGAGTACGAGCGCTCCAAGTGGTATATTCATCCAGAAGACCCAGGGCCATCCCCATATCTCTCCTATCAGGCCTCCCCAGAGAGGGCCTATAACAGCTCCCGCTTCAGAAGACGCGCCAATCAGCCCGAGCGGAACACCCCGTTTGCCGGGAGGAAACAGGTCGGCGACGATGGCGATGGAAATGGGCAGCAGGGCGCCAGCGCCTACGGCCTGGACCACGCGGGCAAAGACGAACCAGTTGAGGCTGGTCGTGAGCGCGGCGGCGACGGAGCCGACCATGAACAGGAGCATGGAGGCGATGTACAGGTTCCTGTGCCCCCATACGTCCGACATGCGCCCTATTAGAGGCATTGCGGCGACGTAGCCAAGCAGGTATCCAGTTAACGTCCAGGAAGCGCGGTCGAGCTCGTTCACCTGAACGTTGAGATCGAGAAGTATCTGCGGGAGGACGGTTACTATGACGGTCTGGTCGTCCGCCGCGATGAATATGCCCACGAGGACGGGCAGCAACGCGAGATAGCCCGGACTGAATCTTCCGTCCCTGTCTGTCACCGAAGACAAGATTTAGCCGGTGTCGGGCACGGTGATGGTGATGGATTCATTGTAACTGGATAGCGTAATCGTACGAATTACGCCGTCAGGCTCACTTGCAGTCACCCGGCCCTCTATCACAGCCCTCTTGAGGTAGAGCGTGTCCTTATCCAGCGTGACTTCAACACGCACCATACCATCCTGGGCTACGGCACCGAGCAGTGGGCGCAGCGCCTGTACGTCTAGGTCACCTTCTATCCTGAATTCAGTCCCCTCCTTGGAAGCGAGGGTCGGATTTCGCAGGCCGGTCATCATCGCGCCGATACCCTGCTGAGGGTCGAAGAATCCAAGCGGGCTGACCTCGGCGGGTACTTCCTCCCAGTTGCCGGTGAGAGGATTGGTCATATAACTGTCGCTGCCGATGGTGATGAGGCTGGCGCGCATGGCGAACCTGCCGCCGAACCTGCCCGAAAAACTGATTGAGATTCTATCCGGGCTTACGACGTCGCCCTCGGCCTC
Source organism: Dehalococcoidia bacterium (assembly GCA_009838465.1). Lineage (GTDB taxonomy): Bacteria > Chloroflexota > Dehalococcoidia > Lucifugimonadales > UBA1123 > VXRN01. The sequence goes on along the minus strand of VXRN01000067.1, from coordinate 35,065 downwards.
GATGATGTCGAGCGTGTCGCTGAACGGAGTGCTGCCCTCGTCGTTGTGTTCGAGCCTGAAGTGGAATGTATTTAACCGGGACGTAGCCTCACCGGAGCGTCTCAAAAGGTCTTCGACGTTTATGGGCGTGGGTGTCGGGACGGGAGTGGAAGTCGGTGGTGGAACGACCGTCGGGTCAGTGGGAGACGGCGAACTTTCGGAGCATCCTACTATGCCGACCAGCGCGAGCGTGAATAAGGTTAATAGGGAAAACGCTGCTCTGTATATCGGCGTCATCGGCTGTTCGCGCCTGCCTACGGCGCAAGAGGGCTCCGCCGGCCGCAGAGAGTTAGGCCTATCGTGAAAGCCTATGCCCGCGGGTAGCGATTCTTGTCCGGAGCGAAGATCGAGTCCTCGGGGACGTTCGGCATCTCGTTCCGCCGTATGAACTTCGACGCGACACGGCCGGACACCATGCTGAAAACAGCCGCGCCCGCTATGGCAATCGGCGCGCCCTTGAGTATCTGTCGCCGCGTGAATCCCTTTTTCGACTCTTTCTTTTCGCTCATACGTGAAACGCTCTTCCCTGAACTGTATGACCTGACTTTCCAACGGCGACATTATAGACCGACGCGGCGGGGTTCAACAAGGTTTACTGCGGAGGTTAGTAAACCGTCTTGTCTCTGATAGACTTGCTCATCACTAATGAAGCAAGATACTCAACCTGTGAGAAACAATCGGTCCCAGAATGACCTCCGCGTCTCTCTCCGAAGGAATCGAAGACACACGTCCACGCGGCTGGGCGGCGCTGCTGCTCCACCACCTCCAGATCAGCAGCCTGCGATTGTCCTCGTTCGTACTGGGCATATTCCTGCCGTTTATAACCGCAGACCTGGGTCTGACTCCGCTGCAAGCGGGACTGCTCCAGGGTGTGTGGTGGATAACGGCGGCATTAGCGGTGCTGCCGTTCGGCATATGGCTGTCACGCTTTCGCCCTATACCGATGAACCTGATTTCCCTGCTGCTGGTGACGCCCTTCCTGTTCGCTCAAGGGCTGGCGTTCAATTTTCTGAGCCTCTTCATGGCGCGATTCTTTGCCGCGCTGTTCCACATGATCGGACTGGCGGCGCGCCCGATGCTCTTCCAGCAGTGGGCGGCCAGGCGCCAGTACACGCTCATCAACGCGGTCGGACTTTCGCAGCACAGCCTGTTGCTTGCCATCGCAATCAGCACGGGCGCGCTGCTAATCACGGCGCTTGGAAGTTGGCGGCTGGCCTACTTCGGCCAGGGAGCGTTCCTGCTGGCTCAAGTGCTCGCATGGGTGATTGTGGCTCGCGAAAGCCGCGCACCCACCCACGAGTTAGGCCAAGCCCTTCACACTGCCAGCCAGACGCCGCTTTCTGCTCTCAGGGCGTACCCACAGGGCTGGCTGATAGGGCTAGTGATGTTCTCCCTGTCGGCCACTTGGACGGCCATCGTGACCTTCCTGCCCACGCTGATGGCGGAAGAAAGAGATATACCGTTGAGCCTGGGCGGGCCGCTGCTCGGATTCCTGTACTATGGCCTGATTCCCGGCGCTCTATTGGGAAGCTACATCAATCGCAGGGCTACCAACCGCAGGCTGCTGCTCACGATACCAGCGCTCCTGAACGTCGTGCTTGCTCTGGGGATAACCTTGACCCACGGTATCGTACCGCTCGCCGTGCTCATTGCGGGAATGGGACTGGTGTGGATAGCGGTTCCGGCGCTTGAGATGCTGCCGTTCGAATTCGAGGACATTGCTCCGCGCGAGGTAGCTGCGATGAGCGCGTTGGTCGTAACACTGTCCGCGCTCGGATTCGCCGCAGGCCCAATGATAACGGGCGCGGTGGCCCAACTCACGGGTTCTTTGCAGACTGGGCTTCTGGCGATGTCGCTGGCGAGCGGAGTCGGAGTTGTGGCGGGAATATTCTATCCGGCAAACGTGGCGGAAACCCAAGGGACCTGATTTCACGAGGCACGCCGATGACGTTACAGTTATCTAGTCCAATGCCTGCAAAACTCCTCACTTGGTTATGCTATGCTTGAAGCGAAATTGCGCACTGTGGAGCTGCCGTGGAATCTGGAGAGAAGACAGAAGTCGTAGAGCGTCGGGCCGAACGCCAACCCGGGACTATCTGGCGCGACTGGATTGTCGCTGCGACCGCTGTTGCGGCCCTTGTCGCCGACCAGGTGACCAAGTACCTGGTGCGCGAGAATATGGCAATCGGAGAGTCCTGGCCCGCGGAGGGGTTCTTTCGCCTGACACACGGCACCAATTCAGGATCAGCCTTCGGATTGTTCCAGGACCAGACTGTCATTCTCACCATTGCCTCGGTATTCGCCATAGGGTTCATCATCTACTTCTATCGCTCCCACAGTGACCGTTCCTGGATCACCAAGTTTACTGTGGGCCTTCTGCTCGGAGGCGCGGTCGGCAATCTGATAGACAGGCTCATCGCGGGAAGGGTCACCGACTTCATTGACGTGGGACCATGGCCCATCTTCAACCTGGCCGACTCTTCCATAACCGTGGGGATCACCCTGCTGATAGCCAGCCTGATCCTCACCGGAGGCAAGACGGAAGAGCCGTCAATGTCTGAGGAGGTCGAGTCTTCGGACTCGTATGGACGGTGAGCGGCGTCCGGGTCTTTACATGCGAGAGTCCAGGCGAGCGTCTCGACAAATTTCTCGCCAACCGTTGCGCAGACCTGTCCCGCTCCAGGATAAAACGGCTGATTGCAGACGGAGAGGTCACCGTTGATGGGCGAAGGCGAAATGCGGGCTTCAGACTCCGGCCGGGCCAGTCGGTCGCCATTGCCGTCCCCGATCCTGTTCCGACTCATATGCTCCCTCAGCAGATACCTCTCGACGTGGTCCACGAAGACGACGATATTCTCATAGTGGACAAGCCTGCCGGTATGCCCGTCCATCCTGGTGTCGGCCACCCCGACTCGACCCTGGTGAACGCGGTGCTCGGACTCGACCCCACCATCGGCGAAGTCGGGGGCACAATACGCCCCGGCCTCGTCCACAGGCTAGACATGGACACCTCCGGCCTCATCGCGATAGCCAAGACCGACAGCGCCCACGCATCGCTGACCGGGCAGCTGCGGGACAGAACCGTCAACAAGGGGTACCTGGCGCTCGTGGCTGGCGCGCTCAGCCCATCGGAAGCTGTGATTGACGCGCCAATAGGCCGCGACCCTCATAATCGCAAGAAGATGGCGATAGTCGAGGACGGTCGCCCGGCGTCCACGCTTTACAGGACGCTCGCCAACTATCGCGGCTGCACCTATGCCGACGTCAGGCCCAGGACAGGCAGGACGCACCAGATAAGAGTGCATTTCACCTCGATAGGCCACCCCGTCGTCGGCGACGTTCTCTACGGTCGGGGAGACGCCCGCATTGGCAGGCACTTCCTCCATGCCGCCTACCTCGAGTTCGACCACCCCACCAGTGGGGAGCGGGTGCATTTCCATTCTCCTCTGCCACCTGATTTGCAGTCGCTGCTTGACGATTTGGCGGCTTGACCTCTACATTCATCCGACATCCATGAGGTATTCACCATCCACAATTGCAAAGGAGACTCGACAATGCCTGCCGACACAAACCACCGCATAGTAATGGCGTCCCGTCCCACCGCCTATCCCGAACCCCGTCATTTCAGGCTGGAGGAAGCCCCAGCCCCTAAGCCCGCCGAGGGTGAGGCTCTGGTCCAGGTCGAGTGGCTGTCGCTCGACCCCTATATGCGTGGACGGATGCGCGAAGGCCCATCGTATGCCACGCCAGTCCAAGAGGGAGAGGTCATGACGGGCGGAGTCGTGGGCCATGTGGTGGAGTCGCGCACACCTGAACTGGACGTCGGAGACATCGTTGACGGCTCTCTTGGGTGGCAGGAGTACGCGGTCGCTCGACCCGGCCAGCTAAGGAAGGTTGATCCCGGCCTCGCGCCCATCTCAACGGCCGTGGGCGTCCTGGGTATGCCGGGCATGACCGCCTACTTCGGTCTTCTGGACGTCGGACAGCCTGAGGTTGGCGATACACTCGTCGTGTCCGCCGCTTCCGGCGCAGTCGGGCAGGTGGTCGGGCAGATAGGCAAGATAATGGGATGCCGCGTCGTCGGAACAGCGGGCAGCGACGACAAGGTTGACTTCATCGTAAACGAACTCGGATTCGACGCCGGTATCAACTACAAGACGCAGGACGTTCCGTCCGCCCTCGCCGAAGCGTGCCCCGACGGAATTGACGTCTATTTCGACAATGTGGGCGGCCCGGTGACCGACGCTGTGCTTCAGCTGATAAACGTCCATGCCCGGATCTCAGTCTGCGGCCAGATATCGCAGTACAACTTGCCGGAACCGGAACTCGCTCCCCGCCAGATGGGGATTCTCATTCAGAAGCAGGCCAAGATGGAGGGCTTCCTCGTCTTCAACTTCGCCCACAAGCACGAACACGCCCGCCAGCGAATGGCGGAGTGGATACGCACCGGTCAGCTCAAGTACAGAGAGGATGTTGTGGAGGGCCTCGAAAACGCGCCCGGCGCCTTCATAGGCATGATGAGCGGCGAGAATTTTGGAAAGCTGTTGGTCCACGTGAGGAACTACTAGCCAGACTCCGGACGATTATCTTCCTTTTCATCGGACACCGCGCCGATGAACTGAGACACAGGGATTTCCACGTCATCGAAGGCGGCGGGGGACACCGTTTCCTCAGGCCGGCACACGTGGGTATTGGTGTACTCGCCGTCAACCGGATCTCTGTACACCTCTACGATGCGGGCGGGTATGTTCGCTATCCACACTTCGGGAATCCCGAAACGCGCGTAGAGCGGAAGTTTGACATTGCGGTCGTGCGACAGTGACGTATCGGACACCTCCACGATAAGCAGAACATCGTCCGGTCCGGGGGCGCTGTGACGATAGTAATCTTCCTTTCGCTTTAGAATCATCAGGTCTGGTTCCGGCTGATTCTGTTCGTAGAGTCGCAAGTGCGCCTGGACTCTAACTATGGCGCGACCGGTGACCAGTGGGACCAGAAAGTCGGTTATGGAGTCCACACTTGCGGCGTGTTCATTGCCAATTGGCGACATAGTTATTATCTCCCCGTCTATCAATTCCACACGCTCGTCTATGCCAAGTATTCCGGCTTCCGCCATAGCGTAGTAATCTTCCACGCTGAAGCGGTGGCGAGGGGGGAACCAGGGATCGGGCAAGACAGCGAGCATGGCATCCGTGAAGCATTGCGGGTGGGAATCCGGGGATTTGGTGAGAATCTCGCCATCTATCAGTTCGACATGGCCGCATTTCGAGAAGATTCCGACTTCGGCCATCTTCATGTATTCATCCACGTTGAAGCGGCGACGGGTAGGCTCGGTTTGAACTTGGGGTTCCGCCATTGTGGTCATGTCGCCCTCCTGTCGGTAATTCAGTGCAATAGGGCCGACGCTTGGCGCCGGCCCCGGTTAGTCTAAATTCCCATGAAACTGAGTATCCTAGCCCCCGTTATGCTCCGCTATAGCCTTGACGACCGCAGCCGGATTCATCGGGAGTTCCCTCATGCGGACACCGGTGGCGTCGTAGATCGCGTTGGAGAGCGCGGCCAGCGGCGGGACTATGGGAACCTCGCCGACCCCGCGCACGCCGTAAGGGTGGTTGGGGTTGGGGACTTCGACGACGACCGTGTCTATCATCGGAAGGTCGAGCGAGGTAGGCATACGGTAGTCCAGCAGGCTGGAGTTCATCATCTGACCGTCGTCGCTCATGTAGTATTCCTCGTTTATCGCCCAGCCGATGCCCTGCACGACGCCGCCCTGTATCTGGCCCTCGACATAGCTCGGGTGTATGGAGGTGCCGCTGTCCTGCGAAGCCGTGTACCTGAGAATCTCGATCTTGCCCGTTTCGGGGTCAACCTCGATATCCACTACGTGCGTGGCGAACGCGCTGCCAGCTCCGCCCGGATCCATGTTCGCGCTGCCCACTATGGGGCCTCCGGTTTCGGCGGCGCGGCCCGCGAGATCGGTGAAACTCATGCTCAGTTCGGGGTCGGACTTGTGCCTGAACACACCGTCCTCAAGTTCTATCTCTGAGGCGTCAGTCTCCCAGAGCAGCGCGGCGCGCTCTATCATCTGGTGTTTCACATCCTGGGCGGCCTCGTAGCTCGCCCAGCCGGTCTTGAACGCCGCGCCGGAGCCGCCTGTCATGGACGTGTATCCAATCTGCTCGGTGTCGCCCACCTGCGGGTTCACGTCCTCGACGGGTATGCCCAGGACTTCGGCGAACTGCTGGGCCGCCGCAGGGCGGGTGCCGCCGATGTCCATCGAGCCGATGGTCAGGCTGACCGTGCCGTCGTAGTTCAGGTTGGCCGTGGCGCAAGCCGGGCCCGTGCCGTTTATCCAGAAGCCAGAGGCCACACCCCTGCCACGCCACTTGCCGTCGATCGGCTGGGCGTAGTGATCGTGGTCCTTGGCCGCCTGCGCGGTCTCGATCGCGCCTATTGGCGGATTGATGATGCCCGTGGCGCGTCGGGTTCCCTCTTTGGCCCCGTTCAGAATCCTGAAGTCAATCGGGTCCATGCCCAGCTTCTCGCAGAACTCATCAATGATCGTCTCCGCGGCGAACGAGCCTATTGGCGCGCCGGGCGCGCGGTAGGCCGTCGTCTTCGGCTTGTTGTCCACCACGTCGTAGGCATCTATTCTGATGTTCTCTATGTCGTATGGCGAGAAGATGCAGTTGGCCGCCGCGCCCACCGGAGAACCCGGATACGCGCCCGCCTCGAATCGCAGATCGGCGTAGGCCGCGGTCATTCGGCCCTCGTTGGTGATACCCATCTTCACATTCATATAGGAGCCGGACGTCGGCCCCGACGCCTCCATCACCTCTGTCCTGGTCATAGTGACCTTGACCGGCGCACCCGCCTTCTTCGACAGAGCGACCGCGATTGGCTCCAGGTAGATGGTCGTCTTCCCCCCGAATCCACCGCCGATCTCCATAGGCACAACCTTCACGGACGAGAACGGGACTCCCACGACTTCCGCCGTCAGATCGCGTATCTGGAAGTGGCCCTGCGAGCTTCCCCACACGGTGATGCGGTCCTGCGGCGTCCACCATGCCGTCGCCGAGTGCGGTTCGATATAGCCCTGGTGAACGGTCTTAGTGCGGAACTCGCGCTCGATGATGACGTCCGCCGCCTCGAAGCCCTTTTCGATGTCGCCTATCTCAAGGCGGGAGTGGCTGGCGACGTTATTCTCGAACTCCGGGTGGAGCAGAGGCGCGCCGTCCGCCATCGCCTCTTCGACGGTGGTGACAACGGGAAGTACCTCGTAATCTACTTTGATCAGGTCCAGCGCTTCCTCGGCGTCATGCAGGCTGTCCGCGGCGACCGCGGCCACAGGGTGACCCCTGAACAGTACCTTGTCCCGCGCGAGAATCTTGCTGCTGACATGCAGCATATTCTGCGGCGGACCTCCCGCCGCGCCCACGACAGGCTTGTTTTCGTATTCCGGGAAGTCCGCCGACGTGATCACTGCCCTGACGCCCGGCGCGGCCTCAGCCGCCGAGGTGTCTATGGACTTTATGATCGCGTGCGCATGCGGGCTTCTGAGCACTTTGGAGTGAAGCATTCCGGGAAGATTTACGTCTGCGCCGTATGCCGCCTTGCCGGTCACCTTGTCGTAACCGTCGTGGCGAATTGGTCGTGTTCCTACGGTCTTGTATGTTCCGGGTTCGGCAACGGTAGTCATAGGGTAGAAAGCCTCCTTAGAAAAATCGGTTCTGGGTTCCGGTCGGAACTCGGGGGCATTGTAACACAGGCCCCATTCCAAGACTATTAGCCGTGGATTGCGGCCAGGGCCTTTTCTAAAGTGGTCAGCCGAATCGGGTAGTGAGCTATGTATCATATATGCAGATTTATAAGAATGCTGGAAAGCGCTGGGCGCTAACTGGGAGGGCCACAGGGGTCAACTGGGACGGTTTTCATCCAGCGTTGCCCAGAGTTTTCCCAGCGTTATAGCTACGGGAGAGATTCTCACGCAGTCTGCTTGCCTGTGCCATAAATCATTGTTTATGTAAGTGTACTGAATTCATCCACGCATACATTTTAGCACAATTGGTCGGTGGGAGCCCCGAAAAGAAGTGGCTTGACTACCAGCGCGAGCGGAGTACCATATCCACACTCTCTTGGAACCTTGAGGTACGTGGACATGGGAAACTCGCGCTACCGCGTTGGAATAGTAGGCGCAACCTGGATAGCCGTCCGAAAGACACCGGCCCCGCCCCCGCCTTTCGCAAACAACATAGGCAACGCAATCTCCTTATCCCATGCCTCCACCTTAGCCGCGCTGCCCAACATGGAACTGGTAGCGGTGTGCGACCTCGTTCCAGAACTGCTCGACGACTTCAAGTCGAGTTGGGCGGACGACCTTCCTGACGCGAACACGTACACCGACTATCGGGAGATGCTGGCAAACGAGAACCTGGACATTATCGTTGTCGCAACTTCAGATAACAGGCATACCGACATCGTGGTGGACGGCGCCAGAGCCGGAGTGAAGGGAATCCTGTGCGAAAAGCCCCTGGCCACGTCTCTCGAAGACGCCGACCGCATGATCCGAGCGTGCGGCGAGCTAGGTGTACCCCTACATGTCAACCACAACCGTCGCTGGAATTCTCTCATTCACATGGTGCGAGACGAGATTCGCTCGGGCCTAATCGGAGGGCTGGGCTCGATTGTGGTGTCTCACGGCGGGCCGAGGGCCATGCTCTTCCGCAGCGGTACGCACATGATAGACGCCATCTGCTTCTTTGCCGAGTCCGAGCCCGCGCAGGTCGTTGGAGTGCTGGAAGACGGTTTCGACGACTGGGACCGCTACAGGGGCGATGGTGGAAGGCTGCCAGAGAACGATCCCAGCGCGTCGGGCATGATCCTGTTCGAGAACGGGGTCAGGGTACTCTACGACGGCTCTAAGGACACGATCCTCTCCTCCGACTTCATGCGGCTCCGAGGATCAGAGGGCGAGATTAGTTTCAACCTGGATGCGCGCGGCCCCGCCGTCGTCAGGAAGTACGACTCAGACGCGCGAGTCCCGGTCACCCACACCCTGCATCCCATCCAGTACCAGGTACAGGGACTGGCTGCGACTTACGCGGAGCTGATCGAGGTGATCGAGAACGGAGGAACGGGCGTCTCCACGGCCGTCGAAGCGCGAAAGACGCTCCAGATCATGCTCGGCTTCCTCAAGTCTCACCAGCAGGGCAACCGGCTGGTTGACGTTCCTTCCCGAAATCCAGGGTCTTTTCATTATTAAGCGTCAATAGAGTAGTCCGTTCGTGGTGAGCCTGTCGAACCATAAGCGGACGGCCCCTCGACAGGCTCAGGGCGAACGAGAGACCGAAGACGAGGCGAAAACGAAAAAACCCGCGTGACCCACAGGCCCGGATTTCGATGCAAGCGGAATCCTGTTATCATGGTCGCGCGATTCAATGACTTGAACAAGGGAGGGTTCAATCATGGCAGGAATGACCGGAACGATCAGGTTGAGGCGAGTCAACCACCTTACCTATTGCGTCAAGGACAAGGAGCGCGCCACCCGATTCTGGGTGGACGTGCTCGGAGTCCATGAGATACCGAGCCAGGTGGACTCGGACCACATCGTCTGGCTCCAGCTTCCGAGCGGTACGATGGTGCATCTGATAGAGGGCGATGTGGCCCCCTCGGTGCCGTCCCATCATGGGGCCTTCGAGGTCGAGGACATAGAAGAAGCCCAGAAGTACATGCACGCTCACAACGTGGAGACCACGGACATCACCACCAGGCACGACGGGCAGCGCGTCTTCTTCATCGAGGACACCGAGGGCAACCGAATAGAGATCTGCACCAAGTCGGGATTCCCCATACTGGTTTAGAGATCGGAGGCTGAGGCGACACTATGACCGAAGAACGCTGGCCGGACATCCGCGCAAATCCGAGGACCTTCTATAGCTGTCCGCGTCTCGAAGACCTAGATGAACTCGACGCTAAGGTGGCGTTCGTAGGTATGCCTTTCGACCAAGGCACCTTCGGCAGGCCGGGCGCGAGATTCGGCCCCGACGCGGTCAGGGACGCGAGAAGCTATTCCTACGTCGGGTACGGGGGTATGCAGTTCGACCAGGAGGCGGCGGGCTACTTCGATTCGGACAGGGGCGTTGAGCTTCTGGCAGGCGTGACGATGGCCGACTGCGGCAACATCACCGTCGTGCCCTCGGACATCCTGGACAACTTCCAGAAGCTGACCAACGTCGTCGAGAAGATAGTCTCTCGGGACTCGCTTCCGGTCGTCGTGGGCGGTGACCACGCCATTACCTTCCCGGTGGTGCGCGGACTCGGAGCGCACAAGCCGCTGGACATAGTCCACTTCGACGCTCATATGGACTACTCCCACGAGACGCAGGGCGTTCTATACACACACGGCAGTCCGATACGACGCTGCCGTGAATTGCCATTCGTCCGCAACATCAGCTCCATCGGCATACGCAAGGAGAGTCGCAAGGTCTATGACGAAGCCATAGCGGACGGCAATCTGGTAATGACCACGCGCAGATTCAAGGAGTTGGGGGCGGAGGCCGCAATGGCTGAAGTCCCGGTATCGGAAAACCTGTACGTGACCATAGACATAGACGTCCTCGATCCATCCGACGCTCCCGGCACGGGGACACCCGAAGTCTGGGGCCTGCGCTACGAAGAACTGCGCGACTCGCTCGTTGCCCTCGCACGGAACCACAAGGTCGTCGCGTTCGACATGGTGGAAGTCGCCCCGCCCTACGACCACGCCGACATAACGTCCATGACCGCATCCCGTCTCATCATAGACTTCCTGTCGGAGGTATTTCCGCCGTCGAGAGAATGAACTAAGTCAACTCCCGATGCCAGAGCTTGCGCGATTCCTCGGAATAATAATTCGTATGTATGATGAACGTGGTAGTCCACACCATCGTCCTCATATACATGCTTACTATCAAGACGCGGTAGGTGTCTATACAGTTGACGTAGTAGAATTGATTGCAGGTAGGATTCCACGTAGACAGCATAGAATCGTTCAGGCGTGGATCAATCTACACCAAGACGAATTGATAACGAATTGGGAACTACTCCAATCTGGACGCTTACCGCATAGGATAGATCCTTTAAGCTAAGGATTAAGACATGGAACATCCAATCTATAGAGTGACTTCTTTCAAGATACTCGGAGAGTACACGTTGCGGATCGAGTTCGATGACCAAACGCGGCAGGATATTGACTTCCGACCTATCCTGAAAGGCGAGCTATACGGCCCTCTGCGAGACGAAGCTCTATTCAATCAGGTATGTATAGATCACGAAGTTCACACCCTAGTCTGGCCAAACGGAGCGGATTTCGACCCCGCCACTTTACATGATTGGAGCGAATACTCGGAAGCCATGTCAGAGATGGTGCGAGAATCCTAGTCAGCGGCATTGTCTAGCCAAGCAACTCCCTTCGTATCTCATCCAGCCGCTCCCGCTCCTCCGGTGATGCCTCCGGGTACGGCTCACCCTTCATGCGAATCGAGCCCGTGAACTCCGGCGGACGTTTCTCCAGGAAAGCAGCGCGCCCCTCGTCGCCGTCCGCGCTGAACTGCGTCAGCAGCGCGTTCATCAGCGTCTGCACCCGCCAGGCCTCGGTCACCGGGATGTCCCCGAACCTGAGCGCCAGTTCCTTCATCATGCGCGTCGCAAGCGGCGGCAGGCCCGCGATGTGCGCCGCCAGCTCCTCCGCGCGCGACATCAGCTTGTCGTGCGGCACGACCTCGTTTATCAGGTTGATTCGCAGCGCCTCCGCCGCGTCGAAAGGCTCGTCCATCAGCAGGATTCGCATAGCGTCCGCGTGCGCTATCTGACGAGTGAGATACGTAGCCCCCGGTCCGCCTCCTACCCACCCCTGGCTCAGCAGCGCGAACTTGAACCGCGCGTGTTCGGCGGAGGCGAGCCGTATGTCCATCGAAGTCAGCATCAGGTAGAAGCCCGCGCCCGCGGCCCAGCCGTTTATCGCTCCTATGACCGGCTTGTATATCTGCGGGTAGTGATCTCCGAGTCTGCCGTCCGCTCCGATTCGCGCGCCGTTCACCGTGCCGCTGAGCGGCCAGAAGACGCCCTCCGCACGAATACGCTCGCGTTCCTCGGGCGTTATATCCGGGCGAGTGGCCAGATTGTGACCTGCGCAGAAGTGCCGGTCGCCCACAGCGGTCAGAATCGCCACCCTGATGTCACGGTCGTCCCACACCTCTTTCCATATTTCCGCTATCTCCGCTGAAGTCTGCTTATCCAGAATGTTCGCCTTCTGCGGGTTGTTGATCGTGATATACGCCACCTTGTCCCGCTTCTCGAAATCTACCGGCATTTTGTGTTCTCCCTTACGTGAATTGTGATTGTGGGATTCTATGTGCCGACGTGTAGCAGGTCAACGGAACCGAGCTTGATGTACAATGACAGCATCTCACTCTGAGTACCGGAAGGCGTCGCCCAGGAGCCCGATTGAAGAAGGTAACGATCTATACCGACGGAGCCTGCTCCGGCAACCCAGGCCCCGGTGGCTACGGCGCTATACTCCAACACGGCAAGAACCGTAAAGAACTGAGTGGAGGCTTTCGCAGGACTACCAACAACCGCATGGAACTCCTCGCCGTCATATCTGGTCTTGAGACTCTGAAGGCCCCCTGTGAAGTGACCATTTTCAGCGACTCCCGATACATCGTTGACGCCGTGAATAAAGGTTGGGCAAGACGCTGGAGATCGAACGATTGGCGCAGAAACAAGAAGGAAAAGGCCGTCAACCCAGACCTCTGGGAGCGTCTCCTTGATCTTCTGGACATCCATAAAACGGAATTCCGCTGGGTCAAGGGACACGCGGGAAACAGAGGCAACGAGAGGGCGGACGCGCTCGCGGTCGCGGCGGCCAACGCTGAGGACCTGGCCATTGACGAAGGATATGAAACTCCCAGCGCACACGCACTTATCTGAATTTGCTCGCAAGCAAGGTGAATCCTTTGACCAACAGTACGGAAACCCAACTCACCCATGTTGACCACAGCGGCAAGGCCCAGATGGTGGATGTCGGTGACAAGCCCGACACCCAACGCGAAGCAGTCGCAAGGGGTCGCGTGGTCATGCGGCCCGAGACCCTAGCACTCATACGTGACAACGCTTTCGACAAGGGCGATGTGCTCGGCGTCGCGCGAATCGCGGGCATCATGGGCGCGAAGAACACATCGCAGCTCATTCCGCTGTGCCATCCGCTGCCGCTCAACAAGGTCGCCGTAGAGTTCGATCTCGACGAGGAAGCCAGTGCCGTCAACATCACCTCCACAGCACGCACGACGGGCAAGACTGGCGTGGAAATGGAGGCGTTGACCGCCATCAGCGTTGCCGCGCTCACTATCTATGACATGTGCAAGGCGGTTGACCGCGCCATGCGTATAGAGGCTATACGCCTCGCTCAAAAGACCGGTGGCAAGAGCGGCGACATATTCCTGGAAGACGTTTAGCGCCCAGATCGCGGCGCCAATCAAGAAGGATTCACCATGCGTAACCCTCGCTCCATAGACTCGATTTGCGCCGCCGCAGGTTCGGACATGCCATCGGTGACGAGACCGCTAACCGCGCCGATATACCAAAACTCCGTATTCGAGATAGAAAGCCTCGAGCAGGTTGACGACATATACGAGGGTCGGCAGGACGGCTTCATATATTCCCGCGACGCCAACCCGAACGTCTCCATCCTGGAACGAGTCGTCGCCGACCTCGAAGACGCAGGTGACGCCGTGGCCTTCGCGTCCGGAATGGGAGCGGTCGGAGTAACACTCCTCGCGCTGGTGGAGTCGGGAGACACGGTACTCGCCGCCGACGCGCTCTACGGCGGAACGAACCTCCTCCTGCGTCAGCACCTAACAAAGCTGGGAGTCAAAGTAGAGTTCGTTGACGCAACTGACCTCAACGCAATTGAAGACGCGCTCCAGGGTCAACCTAAGGTAATGCTCATTGAGTCCATCACCAACCCGCTCCTGAGCCTTCCCGATGTAAAGGCAACAGCGGAACTCGCTCACAAGCGAGGAACCGCCCTTGTCGTTGACAACACGCTCGCGACGCCTGTACTCCTGAGACCGCTTGAACTGGGCGCGGACATTGTCATCCACAGCGCGACCAAGAGCCTCGGTGGACATTCCGATGTGACCGGTGGAGTCATCGCCGCGCGCGCCGACATCACCATGCAGATTCGTCAGTCGAACCGGGTGTGGGGAAGCACGCCCGACCCGTTCGCAGCATGGCTGATTGCTCGCGGAATACGCACACTGTCTCTCAGAGTAGAGCGCGCCTGCGACAATGCAATACGCGCCGCCGCTTTCCTCTCCGACCATCCAAAGGTGAGCGCGGTGCACTACCCTGGCCTCCCCGGTCACCCGCAGCACGAACTTGCCAAGTCCACGATGCCAGGGGGATTCGGGGGCATGGTCTCCTACGACCTGCAAGGCGGCGGAGATGCAGCGTCGGAATTCGTCCGCGCCCTGGACATGATCAAATTCGCCCCCAGCCTCGGCGAAGCCCGCACGACCATGTCCCACCCTGCCAAGACCTCGCACCGTTCCCTATCTGAGGATGAACGCGCCAAGTCCGGCATCACCGACGGCCTCATCCGAATGTCCTGCGGCCTGGAGTCTGCCGAAGACATTACCGCCGACCTGGAACAGGCACTCGAACGAGTTTGAGAATGCACATCTTCTAACGCCAAGAGGCCGCCGAAATGTTCGGCGGCCTCCGTAGTTAGCGATTCCAGGACTGACTACAGAACGTGGTACAGCAGCAGATGCTCGCGCAGCACATCGTTGGCGAAGTCGTTCTCGACGTCGCGCCAGACTGAGTGGATATGGTTGGCGCCGTTCTGTCGGTTATCGAATTCGACGACGAAGTTGCCGCCGTGAATCCTGTAGTAGTGCTCCTTGCCTTCTTCCAAGGGGCCGCCCCAGGCCCAGTGCAGGCCGTCGAAGCCCTCTTCCTCAAGCCGCTGGAGCTTCTCCTGGGCCATGTCGGTCCGCACCTGGTTCACATACACGTTGACCAGGTTTCTGAGGATGTCCTTCTGTGTATCATTCATCTTGGACGCAGGCAGGCCTTCTTCGGCCGGAAGCGAAACCCGTGAAGCGTTGTACGTGAGGATGTCGTACGGAGCCTCGGCGTAGATCGTCGCCTTGCTCGTCTGGCCCTTGTCCAGGCTGTTCATCAGCTCGTAGGCGAGGTCTTCACGCTGATCCAGGATGCGGAGCCCCTTCTTGGGTCCCTTGCGGACCTCAGCCGGATTCGCGCCAAAGAAGAACGGCGTCATGGAGATGAACTTGTCTCCCCACAGGCTGAAGTTCAGCGAGATGTGGTGTCCCTCGACTCGCCAGCCCCACGGCTCCTTGTCGCTGCCCGGATCGCCGAACACGGTCCAGTAATACAAGTCCGGGTCGCGCACAAAACTTCTTACTCCGGCCTCCTTCTCCAACGGGCCTAGCACAGATTCATGCTCGATTATGAGCTTGGCCTGGTCGAACGACCTGCCGGTGAGTCCGGTCTCCATGAGCGTGTAGGCGAGCTGCCGCTGATCGTCATCCATGTCCCTGAGAGGGATTCCATGCCTGTTGACGGGCGGGTAGTACCAGAAGATGCGCTCCCCGTCCATGTATTCGTAGATGGTCTTGTCACGCTGGTCGCCGCTCAGGCTCTCTACGAACCTCTTGGCCGCCTTGGTCATACCGGCGGCGGAAGCGTGCTTGTGTGCCGTGGTCATCGAAAGTCCTCCTTAGTGTTCATGCGCTGAGGATAGCACGTATTGATTGAATTGGGAATTCAGGCCTTCGCCAGCTTCTGAAACGCTCGCACATTCGGCGGCGGCGTCTCGTTATGGCTGATGTTGGTGTGCGCGACCTCGGCCACGTAGATGCTGTCCTCCGAGTCCAGGCAGATACCGTGCGGCGCGATGAACTGACCAGCGTCGAGGCCGTAGCCGTTGCCCAGCCGATCAAGCACCTTGCCCGCGGTGTTCAAGATTGCAACCCTGGGCCCGATATTGGGCGTGTAGCGATTGACGGCCATTCCGAAGCCCAGTTCCCCGACATACACACGCTGGTCGTCGCTGATGTAGATGGCGCAGGGACGGTGCAGGTGGTACCACACGTCCTCTAGCTTGCCGTCGCGGTCGAAGACCTGCACGCGGTGATTCTCCCGGTCGCACACATATACATAACCGTCGCGGTCTGTGGCGATGTTATGCACGATGTTGAACTGGCCCGCATCCACCCCGGGGCTCCCCCAAGTCGCAATGTGCTCGCCGTCAGGGGTGAACTTGTGCACATTGCCGTTGCCGTAACCGTCGGAGACGAACAGGTCACCGTTTGCAGGGTCAGTGGCGACATGGGTACAGCGGTTGAAAGGCTTGTTGCTATGGGCCGCAGCAGGCTCGTTGGGTACTCCAATCGTCATCAATACTTCGCCGTCCAACGTGCATTGTCGGACAGTGTGGTCGCCGTCGTCGGTGCAGTACAAGGTGTTGTTCGGGCCGACGCTCACGCCGTGCGCCCGCGTGAACACTCCCTCTCCCCAGGTCTTGATGAAATTACCGTCCTTATCGAACACCACCATCGGGTGGTCGCCCCTGCTGAATACGTAAACATTATCGTCCGCGTCCGTTATAACGCCGGCCGTCTCGCGCCAGCCGATATCTTCAGGCAATTTCTCCCAGTTCTCTACTACGTCATACGTGAACCGTCCGCTTCCCAATGTTACTTTGTTCGCCAATGTGAACCTCCCCAAATTGGCTCTGCCAGTAATACTACGCCGCCGATTATATATCGTTTCACTCATGTTCGGAAATTCGTACACCATCGGATTGACCCCCAAGCCGCATTGGACTACATTACATATCAAGAACAGTTGAGAATCAGGAAATCCAAAGGGGGATACCATGAGCGGTTCAGTAGTTTCGATCCAACTCAATGTAGGGCACAGAGCCCCCATGAAGTCTGTCGAGTCGGCGCGGATGATAGAGAACTACGGCATAGAGGGTGACAGGCACGTGATCTCGGAAGGCGTGAGGACCAAGCGCCAGGTATTGCTGACCGACGAGGAGACACTGGCGAAGTTCGGCCTGTCGCGCGGCGACATTCGGGAGAACATAACCCTCTCCAGCATAGATATTCACTCCCTGAAGGAAGGCGACCGCGTATCCCTCGGAGGCGACGCCGTAGTCGAGATAACCGGACACTGCGCCCCTTGCGCCCGCATGGACGAGATACGCGAAGGCCTCAGGGTCGAGATTGATGGTCAGCGCGGTATGCTGGCCACAGTCATCAGCAGTGGAGAGGTGAGCGTCGGCGACGAAGTAAGAGCATTGCAGCCGTCGGTCGCCTGATAGTTTAGACTTATAAGAAATGAGCCGGGGTCGCGACCCCGGCTCGCCTACAATATTCTGTCAGAACAGCAGTAGAAGCTCAGCCTTCCTCGGCGAACCTGTATATCTCTCCTCCCAGATCGAGTATGTACAGTTCGCCATCCGCGTCCTCCGCAAAGGACGATATTCGGAGTTTCGTGTCGGCAAGCTGAATTGATTCGGTCACCCGTGAGCCATCGAATCTGAGCGCCCATATCTTGCCGCTGCAAAAATCTCCATAAACGTATGCCCCGTACAGGCTGGGTAACCGGGTCCCCCGGTACACGTAACCGCCGGTTATCGAGCATCCGTCGTCGCGTCCGTACACCGTGACAGGCAACTCCAGTCCTCGCGTGTCGCATGAGCGCGAGAAACACTCGTCGCCTTCCATTATCTTCCACCCGTAGTTGAGACCAGGCCGTACAAGATCAACTTCCTCCAGTGCGTTCTGGCCGACGTCCGCTGCCCACATGTCGCCCGTCTCGCTGTCGAATGTGAAACGCCACGGGTTGCGCAGTCCGTAGGCCCATATCTCAGGACGCGCTCCCGCTACTCCGACTAATGGGTTATCTGAGGGAATCGCGTAGCTTCCCGCAGCGTCCAGAGAAGACACGTCGAGTCTAAGGATCGTGCCCAGCAGCGTTCCCGTGTTCTGACCGTGGCCCTTAGGGTCGCCCGCGCTGCCCCCATCGCCCAGACCCACGTACAGGAAGTCGCCCGGCCCGAAGAGAATCTGGCCGCCGTTGTGATTGGCGTAGGGCTGTTCCACCTCCAGTATGACTTTCTCGCTGCCCGGATCTGCCGTGTTGTATCCGGGGCCGACGCTGAATCTGGATATCACCGAGCGCCTGGGACCGTTCGCCGTGTAGTAAACATAGAAGAGTCCGTTGGAATCGAAGTCCGGGTCGAAGGCGAGTCCAAGCAGCCCCTCTTCATTGCCTCGATCGTTCACCCTGTCCCGTATGTCGAGAAACGTATCGGCGTCCTCATCTTTCAGAAACAGAATCCGCCCGGCCTGTTCGACGACGAAACCCCGGCGCGCACCATCCTCCGGGAAAGCCAGCGCGACGGGCCTGTCGAACGACAGTCCCGGGTACACCCGCTCTATGTCCAATTCTCTGAGCGGCTCCGCCTGCACAAATCCTTGCCATTTCGGTACGGGCGTGACGGTCGGAGCGAACGCGAATGTAGGCGCTGGGGTAACCGTTGGAGCGAGTCCGAACCGGGACATCGGCGTGACGGTGGGGGCAAGTCCGAACTTGGGCAGAGGCGTAATGGTAGGGGGCGAAGTGTACTCAGAAACTGGCGTAATCGTAGGGAGGAATCCGCGCGTGGAAGCCACTTCACTACTATCGGGAGTCGGGAACGCTTCCAATACCGCGTCAGCGTCAATACAACCCATGCCGATCAACGCAGTGAATATCGCTGCCAATACGATTCTCATGTGGACATTGTACCCTGAAATGTTAAAGCGCCGGGTCCGATGTATCCGGGCCCGGCGCTCGTTATATTGGGTGGTAGGAACGCGGCGCCTGTGCTTGCGGAGTCTCATCCGCATTGCGGGGAGAAGGTATTGTCGCCGCGTTCCCTTCAGTGGGTTTTAGTCGTTTCGCTTAGCTGCGGAATGTGGAGAACCTGCTGTGGATGTCCCGGAAGTCCTTCTGCGCCTCCTCGAAAGTAGGGCCGCCGGACTCCCCCGGCTTACTCACGGCTCCGAAGTAGCTCTCCACACTGGTCGCGGTCGAAAGACGCGGCCTGCCAAGCATCCTCTTCACTCTGTTCATCATGGTGCGCCTCCTGCGATCTACCACCCCGTCTTGTATCGGAATGGACTATAACGTTTTCTACATATACAATTGTCTCAAGATGATATAATCTTGAAAAGTGATATTTATAGATATATATCATCTATTTTCTTAATATAGGGGCGTAAAGTGGAGATAAGAGAGCTCAGGAGTTTCTGCATGGCTGCGCGCCTCCGCAGCATTTCACGCGCGGCTGAGCGGCTTGGCATTGGCCAGCCGACAGTCACGACGCACATCAAGAAGTTGGAGGGCGAACTCAACACCGTCCTCTTCGACCGTGTTAAGAGGCCCATCCAGCTTACTCTGGCAGGTCGGAGACTATCCGAACTGGCGACGCCCCTGGTCGAAGGTATTGACGGTCTTGCCGATACGACCGCCGAGGCCGAGGAGCGTGGTCCTGTTGTCCTGGCTGCCACCCCGGACATCATTCCTCACACTCTACTGAGAGTCGTGCGGGTGTTCCTCGCCCGATTTCCTCATATTCACCTCACCATCAAGTCGGCTACCAGGATCCAGGTGAGCCAGATGATCTCCGAAGGAGAGGCCGATGTCGGCATCATCCAGCACTATGACCGGGACGAAGCTTTCGCCTTCGAGGGACTTTTCGTATATGAACGCGTCTTGATCACGCCCTTAGACCATCCTCTCGCAAATCAGCCGGTCGGATCCCTGGAACAGATAGCGAACTACCCCCTCATCCTCATGAGTGAGGGGACTCATACCCGCGACCTCCTCGAGTCGGAACTCAAGAGGCGTGGAGTAAACTACGAAATAGTCGTGGACCTCGACAGCATGGACATGATTAAGCGGTACGTCGCGCTTGGAATGGGCGTATCCGTAGGTCCCAGGCTCGCCATAGATCCGGAAGACGACGAAGTGCTTGGGGTCGTAAGCCTAGCGCACATACTGCCGGTCGAACAGGGCGGAATCATAACCCTCAAGGGCAAGAGGCTGTCGAAGCCTACGCAGCGCTTCATAGCCGTCATGCGCGACGTACTGTCGGTAGGGGCCCCGGGAACTATAACCTAGCCGACTTTCCCCCCTCTCCCACTGGGAGAGGTCTAGGGTAAGGGTGGATAAGCCGTCAATCCAAGGATATTGGAACACTAGGCGGGCTTCCTGACACCAACCAGCTTCCCTGACACCACCAGTCGCTGGTCGTAGATCAGCCTGGGGACGCACGTTACCAGCGTGATAGTCGAATCTTCAGTTTGGTACAGCGACAGGTTGTCCCTGTGTACGACAGTAGTGCTGGTAACCTGGTACATGAACTCCTCGCCATCCGTGTTCAGAAGGGTCACATATACCGGGTCTCCATTCTTGAGAATCTCGGGGATCTCCGGCAGCCTTCTGAAGACATTGCCCTCGCCGCGGACGGGACTTTCGAGATGGCCAAACAGCCACGTATTGCCTGTCTCCCCCGGATTCGAGGTCTCCGGTATTCTGCCGACAACGTGGGCAGGAGTCTCATACTGCCTGCTGTCGCCGAGATCCAGAATGGACAGGTTGGCCACTTCCGAATCAACGCCAATGCTCGGAATGCGGATGTGCGCCGCGTCGGATAATGACCCCTTCGGCAACCCATTATCGGACGCGACCTCCAGGAATCCATCCTCCCTGGGTACGACGCCATATGTGTAATCGTCCGCTCCGGCCTTCAGTGGGCGATCCCAGTACTTCGGATGAATCCTGTGTCCGGGGTAGATGGTGTTGTACACCAGTACAAGCTCGCGAGCATCAAATTCTACGTCGGCCACCATCGGTCCGGGAGTTCCTTCGATCACTGTCTCAGATGCTTGGGCAGTCGCCTTGACGGGTTCGACGGGGTCCCCTGATGATGCAGTCGGCGCAGCCTCTTCAACCGGTGGCAATGTTTCCGTCTCAGTTGGCACTATCACCGCCGCAGGCGCATATCCGGAATTCGGTTCGTCTTTCACGACAGGCTGCGGATTCCTGATGATTTCTATCTTGTTGGATGTACCCTCTGGGACCAGCGGCCTGTGTATCTGAGTCTTGGAGACTGAGGCTTGTTCGGGCAGCGATACAGGACCCTGTATCGCTGTATTAAGGTTCTGAAGATTAGACTTGTTGTAAATCCCGAATGCTGCGTATATACAGACTCCCATCAGTACCATGATGCCCATGAGGATAGAAAAGACCCCCACGAAGAACATCCGGCGAGGCCGGCGCGGTGTCGGGTCAGAGTATGTTCTCTGCGGATAGGAGTACATCCGTCGGGACTTCCGTGGGCTGCATCTTCTGAAACGTACTGCATACCATTATATCATCCGAGGCTCTGTCGGACACACGGGGTTTGCGATCCTTTTCCTCGCGCAGGAGGCGCGGTTCGTTGGCGGAACCTGTCGCGTGGTCGAAATACTCCTTCGGCGGCGAGTACGATAACAGAAAAAAAACAGCCCGCGAAAATGGGGCTGTTCTGGTTCCAGGATGCCTGAAGTCGCTATCGGAAACGTGGCGTGTACGTAGCTCCGTTCGCGATAGGCTCGTTCAGATACACGTCTCCGTTGCGAATCTTGATGTTGAAACCGCAATCCGGATCGCTGCATACCCAAGCCTTGTAATGTATGGGAGCGCCCTGGCTCCCGAAGTCCGACAGCGGCAACAGCTTGCCGCCGGTCGAGCAGCTCAAACAACTGGGGAAATCTCTACCTTCCACGAAATCCTCCTCTACCCTATTTTCAAAGCGCGCAAAGTATAGCATCGAGAGTCGGAGTAAACAAGTTCGGCGTAGCGCGCCTTTTCATTTTCGCCTCGTCTTCAATCTGTCGTTCGCCCTGAGCCTGTCGAAGGGCCGTCCGTTCATGGTTCGACAAGCTCACCACGAACGGACTACTCCAGTGACGCTTAATAATGAAAAGAGCCTGGTTCGGAGTAACGCGCCTTTTCATACACTATGCGTTCCGAGCTATACCGACAGTTGGCGCACCGCCTTCTCATCTATCTCCACACCGAGCCCGGGGCCATCGGGAACCGCCAGGAAGCCGTCCTTCTGGTCGAATGGCTCGGACATGATCTCTTCTCGAATCAGCGACGGCGTTCTGTCGAACTCCATCACCGGCTCCTGGACGTAGGGTTCCGGGTCGCCGGACGGTGGACACGGCGGAATGGTTGAAGCCACATGAAGACTGGCGGCGATCATCACCGGAGACCCCCATACGTGCGGATTAACCTGGATTCCCTGCGTGTTGGCCGTCATAGCGACATTGCGCATCTCGGTGACGCCGCCCACGTTGATCACGTCGGGCTGGGCTATGTCGTATGCCCTGCGCGACAGGAAATGCGAGAACTCGTAGCGTGTGCGCAGATTTTCGCCGCCCGCAATCGCCATTGGCAGCGCCGACTTTACCTGGAGATAGCCCTTGATATCCTGCGCGTTCACCGGCTCCTCGAACCACAATATATCCAGGTCGGCCAGGCGACTCCCTATACGAATCGCGCTTGTGGCATTGTATGCCTGGTTCGCGTCCACCATCAGTTTGATGTCCGGGCCTATCGTCTCTCTGAGAGCCGCCACCCGCTTCACGTCCTCGTCCATCGGCAGCCCGCCCACCTTGGTCTTCATACCCCTGAAACCCGCTTCCACATACCCGCGCGCCTCCTCCAGCAATCGCGTCGGAAACTCGCCTTCAGTATAGTAAAGCCCGGTCGCATAGACCGCCACCTTGTCCCGCGCTCTGCCTCCAAGCAACTGGTAAACCGGCTGGCCCAGCGCCTTGCCCGCAATATCCCACAGCGCCGCATCCACAGCGCTTATAGCCGACCCTCCAAGACCCACCGCCACGTTTGCGTTGTACTGCATAGCGAACATCTTCTGCCACAGTCCGATGCGATTCATGGGGTCCTCCCCTATCAGCATCGGCCCGAAGTCATTCTCCACAACCGCTGCCGCTGCACCTCCACATCCCTCACCCCACCCGACAACGCCGTCGTCCGTAGTCACCTTCACAAGCCCCACGCTGCGATGTCCGATCCACCCCTGCGACCATCCAAACGGCCGGCCCAGCGGCGCACTCAGTTGAAACGTTTCTATGCCCGCTATCTTCATACTGGATACGACCTCCTCATCGCTCACACTCAATCCGGTTTAGTACACATACTGGCCCAGTACCGCCCACAAAGGCAATACCATTTTTCGTCCTGAGAGACTTCCCCACATCCGCACCCACATCTCCTCAAATCCTGCTCTTGAATATCTGTTACCATGCCCATGCGACTTCGCTCAAATACTGGGTATGCGCCTGCTATCACAGTGACGAGTTAGATTTCTCAATGCACATATCCGTAATCCCATCCTATAGAGTAATGCTGCACCTCGCCCGCCGGGCAAGCGGCCTCGACTATGCCGAAGCGCTCGACTCGATGGAAAACGGTATGCGCGATTACGTCAGGTCCCAACTCGCGCAGATGCACTCTTCACTTGTAGAACTTGGTGTCCGGTCCGTCATAGGACAACTCGGAGACCCTGAACCCGAACAACTGATGAAGGCGCTCATCGAACTCGACGACTCCAAACCGCAGGAGGTCACGCGGCAGGCCCTGGAGGTGGCGTCCCGCTCTCTTCCCAGGCCCGACCTGTCCGCCAGGATGTTCATCTTCCCCGGCGACGGGGAGAGCGCCGTATTGGTCAATCAACTAGGAGGCGTTCTGGCCTTCAGCCTGGGAGCGAGCGCGACGTTGCTCTTCGTGTGGCCGCGCGGCGACTGGGAATCCAACCTGCGTTACAACGTAGTCCACGAGTATGCCCACCTCGTCCGCAATCTCCTGTTCCCCAGGGGAATAGCCGGAGGCAGGCTCGTGTACATGAAGACCCAGCAGCCGGAAACTCTTCTCGACGCGATGGTCGCCGAAGGCATATCGGACTGCTTCGCGCAAGAGTGCTTGAACGGAGCGCGACCCCGCTGGATGGACACGCAGGACGAGGTTGAGCCTCGGAGGATGTGGCCCAGGCTCCAAAGGCGTTTCGGCATCTCCGATCCCACCGAAATACGCAGGTTCCTGTTCGGCGACGGCGACAGGGTTCCCGCGTGGACCGGCTACACCCTCGGATACATGATAGTCCGGAGATTTCTGGACAATAACCCCGGCACGACAATGATGCGTCTGGTTTCCATGCCCGCCTCCGATGTGTACGATGGATCGGGAATCGAAACCAACGGACTAGACTGACTATCCTCGAAATCGGCTTACTTTCAAATTCCGTCCAAGTTTCCGATTTTCTATACAAACAGGCTTTCTATACGCTACAATACCCCTATTGTGAACGCCACTCTCGATAACATAAATATAAATGAGAGATTATACATGATGAAATTTGCAGGCTCGGAAAAATTTTCATGTAGGTAAACTCAGGCGATCTCAGGTGAAACTCTGGTGACTTTTTCACCTGTGCCACCTGTCTGACCCACCAGAGTCCACCTGTTCGACTATAAACCCAACACTATGAATACCCCTGTTCGGTCCGCCCAACGAGGAGAATCGCCCAATGCGTTACTACGCGCTGCTTTCGAACGATGGAGACACCCGTCTCATAGTCGAGGACGACAGAGGTGTGGCTATGGACCTCACCAGCCTCGACCCCGACGTCACCGATCTCTCGGACCTGCTTCTGGCATCTTCCCTTTCCGGCATGTCGGTTGACGAGATAGCGAGTCTCACCCTCGAGACCGGCAGCGCTGACAGGTTCGACCTGAACGAGGTGATGGACACCAGCAGGAGCGGCGAAGGATTCTATCGACTGGACCGTCCCTTCGACCCCTCCGAGGTGTGGGCCGCCGGCGTCACATACAAGACCAGCGAGATGGAGCGGATGCGCGAGAGCGACACCCCCGACGTGTACAGCAAGGTCTATAACTCCGAACGACCCGAGGTATTCTTCAAGGCCTCCTCCGACCGCTGCGTAGGCCCGTTCGAGTCCGTCGGCATAAGGGCAGATTCCGACTGGAATGTCCCCGAACCCGAGTTGGCATTCGTCCTGTACAGGGGTGACATCGTCGGCTACACGATTGGGAATGACATGAGCAGTCGCACCATCGAGGGCGAAAATCCGCTGTACTTGCCGCAGGCCAAGGTGTTCGACAGGTGCTGCTCCATTGGGCCCTGCTTCGTGCCCGCAGAGGACATCAACCCGACCGACCTGGAGATAAGCTGCACCATAGCGCGCGACGGTGTCGAGGTCTGGAGCGACAGCACCTCCACATCCGAAATGGCCAGGAGTTGCGAGGAGATTGCCGACTGGCTCCAGCGTCACAACTTCGTTCCCGACCTCACTACCGTTCTGACCGGAACCGCCATCGTCCCCCCACCGGAGTTCTCCCTCCAGGAGGGCGACATCGTTACGATGTCCATCGAGGGCATCGGAGTCTTGGAGAACGATGTAATAGAGGTGTAAGTCTCAGGCGTGACTGAGGCCATCGTCCAGTGAGTCCAGCGTCCGCCGAACGAAATCAACCCCAACTAATTCCTTCCAGCGCGATGTAATCTTCCTGGTTACTTCGCCCGGAATGGAGTCACCGAGCGGGTAGCCGTTGATAGTAGCCACCGGCAGAAGACAGTAGCGCGTGCTCGAAACAAACGCCTCGTCCGCGTCGTATAATCGCCCTTGATTATACAATCCCTCATCTACACCGATTCCCAGGTAGTCCGCTATCTCCAGTACCGTCTGCATACTGACGCCCGGAAGCACGTTGCTTCGATCCGGCAACTTGATTCTGCCGTCGGACACGAACATGAAGTTAGCGCCCCTGCATTCGGTGATATGTCCCTGGGCGTTGGACATCAGCGACAGGACCTGGACAGCGCCGCTCTTCCCGTCTCCCACGGACTGTCCCTTTGGCTCCGGGTATGTATTCGGGGTGTATATCTGAACGCCTTCCACGTAGCTTCTGGCGAACCCTGATACATCGAGCGGCTCGCAGTAGATAGCGATATCCACTCCGGGAAGATCGTCCGCGGATTCTGGACGGCTTACCGTTACGGTCTGCGTCACTGTCAACTCGACTCCCTCGTCTTCCAAAAACGAGTGGTTAGTCTCGATCAGACCCGTTGATATCGACTCAAAATCCGAAATAGAAAGCCCTGTGTCAATCTTGGAGTAAGCGAGTCCGTTGAAGAGCCTTTCGATATGCTGCCGGATCTTGAAGGGCTTGCCCCCGAATGTGCGAGCGGAATCATAGTATCCACCTGCCGACCGCGCGTTGATCCTTCGGAGGACAGGAATTGCCTCAGAGTAGGGCATCACTCGCCCGTTGATGAACGTGAGAAAGTCCTTCTGATTGGTAGTCATATGCCGAACATGCGCTTCTTGATCTTGGTCATTGTGGTTACGGCGTGAATGAGCGGCGTCATCGTTCTCGCGTGGGTCGTGCCTCCGGCGAGCAAATGGCTCGTGTGTATGTGGAAATCGGCCTTGAGCATCACCCAACGTCGTCCATGCCATCGAACCCATCGTCTTCTGGAGCGACCATCCTCATCTGTTCGCCATAGGTCGTGCGAATCCTGGTGATGCGCGCCTCGGCTGAGTTCAGCATCTCGTTGCAGATACGAGCCAGCTTCATGCCCCGCTCGTACATAGCGGTGGACTCTGCAAGTGTCAGCCCGCCGGACTCCAGCGCCTGCACCGTCTGTTCAAGGAGACTTACCGCCTCCTCGAACGACAGGCTGTCCGGCACAGACTGACTCTCCATTGCTCCCTCTGAAGCCATATTCGCTCCTGTCTATTCACCCAGCCTGAACGGCGGATACCTGTCGGTCGTGAGCACGAATGCGTATGCAGTCACCCGATTGCTCCAACGCATGACCCCCACCGTAAAGTCGAACATTCCCCTCGGGTATCGTCCCACTATCAGTATCGCCAGCCACGCGATGAACGATACTAATAGCACGATCAGCGAGAGTACGTACAGGACGATGAAGTGCGGAATGGCGAGTATCCACTTCACGATGGGCATGAACCTGTTTATATCCCCTTCGTCGGGATAGGACATGTCCAGGTGGATAGCCTGTTCGTCGTCCGTGGCAGGGTACTCATCCCGCAGCAGCAGCACATACGAGTTCACCCTGGAAACGAATCGCATCACTTCCAGGTTCCAGTCGAACCACCAGCGTGGATACTTGTTGCGGAACAGGATCATGAAGAACGTCGGAACTATCACCTGCCAGGCCGCGAATATGCTGATTATGATGATGGGAATGGCGAGAATGAGCCTCACCAACGCCGTGAGCCGATTCCTGGGGCCTTCTGGATAGTCAACGCTGTACTGAAGCGGGTACATATCTGTGGAGCTGGACATTTCGTTCCTCCCCTCGGTCCGCTATTCGCTCAGTCTGAAGGGCGGATACCTGTCGGTGGTCAGCAGAAATGCGTAGGCGATAACCCGGTACGTCCAGCGGTCCACTCCCACCACGAAGTCGAACATTCCACGCGGATACTGGCCAACTATCAATATAGCGAACCAGGCTATGACTGTGACTACAAGCGCGACTATCCATAGAACTATCAGGACTATGTAGTGCGGAATGGCAAGCAGCCACTTTACCAGGGGCATGAACCTGTTCAACTGGCCTTCCGCGTCCGGGTACGCAATGTCCAGGTGAACGGCCTGTTCCTCGTCGGTGGATGGGTATTCGTCCCGCCATAGGAGTATATAGGCCCCGACGCGGGCGCTGAATCTGTTCAATTCCAAGCCCCAGTCGAACCACCAACGCGGGTACTTGTGTCGGAACAGGATCATGAGAAGGGTAGCCACCCAGACTACGCCACCGGCAAAAAGCGGCGAGAGGACTCTGTCCACATCAGGGTCGCCGCTTGCGGAGTAACCGCCTATGAGCGCGATGATTATGATGATCGGAATGGCAAGTATGATTCTCACCAGGGCGGTGAGCCTGTTTCTGGGTTCTTCGGGGTAGTCAACGCTGAACTGGACGGGATACATATCGTCGTCGTACATAGCCATCCTGCGCCTCCTTAATGGCGATCATTTCTGGACGGATTTCTTAACGCCGATGGAAGCGTCTCGCCGGATTGACGAGATGCGCGGAAATTCAGTCTCTGTTCAGGTGGAATAGAATAAACGCGGCGGCGACGACGGTCGAAGTTATCAGGCTGAGCAGTCCGCCAATGAGTATGTCTATGGGTATGAGGGCAGCAGGCCAGGTTGAGATCTGCAGGTAGATGGGGATGATGTAGGTAGCGTAGGCTGCGCATCCCAAAACGAAGCTGTTCTTCACCGCCCTGAGAAGGCTGCCCTCTTTGAGCGCCGGTTCTATTGCCAGGTAGCTGTTGCCGAAGGCTATCAGGAGCAGGAACGCGAGTATGGCGCTTATCTCCACGCCGCCCCAGGTATCCATCTGTCTTCCGAAGGCGTCGAACATGCCTTTGTTGCCGCTGGCTTCGTAGAGTCTTTCGTACATACCCGTTGCTATGGGCGACAGGTTCCATCCGACGTCAATTATCGTGTATATCAAGAACGCCGCTACGAATCTGACGTATTTCATATCTCACCTATCAGCTATGTTCAGAATCGCCCGAGGTGGACTCGACAGAAGCGGTGACTCCGCCCCTGTGCAGGGTGATATCGAGTATATCACCTGGGACTACATCATGGGGGGCAGTAAGAATTCCGTCGGAATCGCGGGGCGATACGATTGCATATCCGCGTCTCAGCGTACTCTGGGGAGACAGGGGCGCAAGTGCGGACTTCAGCCCAGACACTTTCGCACGCGACAGCTCGACACGGTGAGTAAGAGCGGTCTGCGAGTTGTGAAGCAGGTCGTCTATGCGAAGGCGAAGGTCGTCCATCTCCGGAACTGAACGCTCGACACGCGAGGCGAGGATGTCCACTTCGTCCCACGCTCGATCCACACGCGCCGCGACAGTATTCTCAATGAACTGTGCCGCTCCTATGACCCTGGCAATCATCTCCGCGCGATCCGGTACGGCGAGTTCGGCGGCCGCGGAGGGTGTGGGGGCGCGCACGTCTGCCACCATGTCGCATATCGTGAAGTCGGTCTCGTGGCCTATTGCGCTCACCACCGGAATCGGACTCGCGAAAACCGCGCGCGCTACTGACTCCTCGTTGAACGGCCATAGGTCTTCGAGCGATCCGCCTCCCCTGGCGACTATTATGACGTCAACGTCAGGTTCGGCATTCAGGGACGCGAGGGCCTCCACTATGGTCGGCGCCGCGCCGTCCCCCTGCACCATCGCCGGGGCAATCAGCAGTTCCACGAGAGGCCAGCGCCGTCCTATAACGCTCTGAATATCGTGCCACACCGAACCAGTCGGTGAAGTAACGACACCGATGCGGGTTGGGAAATCGGGCAGCGGCCTCTTGCGGGAAGGATCGAAGAGACCCTCGCGCTCGAGCTGGAGCGTCAGTTGCTCCAGCCGCATCTGTAATTCGCCAACACCCTCCGGCTGGATGATGTCCGCTATCAGTTGGAGGTCGCCCCTGACTTCGTAGAGCGAAACCCTGCCGTGCGCCACGACCGCCGCACCGTCCTGGAGATGCTCCAGTCCGCGAGAGTTGCGGAACAGAACTCCTCGAAGCGAGCTGTTCGAGTCTCTGAGTGTGAAGTAGGCGTGCCCAGAACCGGGGCGACGAAGGTTGGAGACCTCACCCTCTATCCAGATGTCCGCCAGAACATCGTCATACGCAAGAAGTTCACGTAGATACGCGGTTACCTGGGAGACCTCGTATATAACCGCCATATCAGACCCGGGACAAGTAGGTGGCGTTACGCGTATCCACCTTGACATACTCGCCCTCGTTCACGAACAGCGGCACCTGTATCAGGAGGCCGGTTTCAAGCGTCGCGGGCTTAGTCGCACCGGTGGCAGTGTCCCCCTTCAGGCCGGGCGGCGAGTCCACCACCTGCAGGTCCACGGTAATCGGAAGCTCGATGGCGATGGGACTGTCCTCGAAGAAGACCAGATCCACCGTCATCTCTTCCTTGAGGTAGTTGAGTTCCTCTGCTATCTGATCCTTGAGAAGGGGGAACTGATCATAGGACTCGGTGTCCATGAAGTAGCACACGTCGTCCTCGTCGTATATGTACTGGGCGGAGCGGCGTTCCACGTCTGCCTGCGTGAGCTTGACATCGTAGCCCGAGAAACTGCGATCCAGAACCTTGCCGCTGCGAATCTCGCGGAAGCGTATGCGCATCGTGGGAGCGCGCTGCTGCATCTTGCTCCGCTCATAGTCCACGACCATGTAAGGCTCGCCATCCAACTCGATGGCCATTCCCTTTCTCAGATCTCCGTATCCGATTGTCATTGGTCTCACTCCTTAGTCGTTTCTCTGGTGTACCCGCCTGCACGGTATATACCCTCACCCTCCAAACCGATGAAATCTGTGATAGCCACCTCGGTACAGTCGTTATCCAACAGGACATCACGATTATAGCAAGATAAGTCGGATTCGGAATCGTGTCTGTACAACCCCGTATGAACTACGAGAGAACTATTCCAACGCTATTTCCAGTTCGATCTCGTCTCGCAGTGGGATACCGTTCATTCCGGTCATGGGGATTCCGGGTTTGAGTTCTCGCGACCCGGCAAGGGCATTGGGATAGACGGCGGCGAGCGTGAATCCTCTCTTCTGGTAGAAGCCGAGCGCGTGGAGGTTATCGTTCGTCGTTATGAGCCAGAGTCGCTTGCATCCCTCTCGCATGGCAGTGTCTTTCACCGCGCCTATGAGCGCCGATCCCACGCCGGCGCCCTCGCGCATGGACTGCATCAGCGTAATCTCGCACTGGTCGCAGATAATGTTATACGTCAGCAGGCCGATGGGCAGCCCGTCCCGGACGGCGGCAAAGCCCTCCTGGGACGAAGTGTCATGCAAGACGCCTCGGCTGACCATCATGGTGGAGTTCCAATGAGTTTCGAGCGTCTCGACGACCCAGCGCTTGTCGGCCGCGACTATCGGGCGCACATCGAAGTCCCTGTCACTCATGCGACTCGACCTGAAGCTACGCCAGCGCGCCGTAGGTACGCTGCGGCGTACCCGGATACAGAGAGAAGTGCGTATGCACCGCGAGCCAGACCCCGTCGCGCCGTTCGAGGGTAACGGTCGCTCGACCCGGACGGTGAAACGGCTTGTGATCGCTGTCGTACCCGGTCGAAGTCCACGCGACCACTCCCCACGCCTGATTCCCACTTCCGCCGCCATGCACATTCTCAAGGTCCATCCTGAAGCCGGTGATGTTCCCCCAGATGCTTTCCCACTGGCCCTCTCGCAGCGCCGTGCGTCCGCGTACTATGTCCATCCTGGTGCCGAAGGATACGACATCTTCCGCGAAGATATTCTCGGCGCCGTCGTAGTCAACACTGGCGCAATACCACCCCATCAGCGCAAACCATTGACCAACCGCCTCCACAGGGTCGCTCGTCGTGACCGGGGGATTGACCTGGTTCATTGCTCTCCATTCTTTCGCGATCGTAGTCCAAGACAATGTAACATGCGCGCCAAAATCATTCCAAACAGTATAATGAGCGGACCCCTACTGACTTGCTACAGAGAAAGGGACTCAAATGACCAAGACCCATGTCGTTACGGGAGCTACGGGCTACACTGGACGGTACATCGCGCGGCGGCTTCTGGAGAAAGGACATGGGGTGCGATCCCTTACCCACCACCCGGACCGGGCCGATCCCTTCGAAGGTCAGGTCAGGATGATGCCCTATCATTTCGACAGTCCCGACCTGCTCGCCCGCAGCCTCGTAGGGGCCGACACGCTCTTCAACACCTACTGGATACGCACGGCCTTCGGGGATGTCACGCACGAGCGGGCCGCCGAGAATCTGAAGATACTCTTCGCCGCGGCGCAGTGGGCCGGAGTCCGGCGCATCGTGCATATAAGCATCGCCAACGCGACCGCCGACTCTCACCTACCCTACTACAGGGGCAAGGCGATAGCCGAACGGCACCTCCGCGAATTCAGGCCGTCCTATGCCATCATCAAGCCGACGCTCATCTTCGGGCACGGGGATATACTGCTGAACAACATATCCTGGGCCCTGCGTCATTTCCCTGTCTTTCCTGTTCCCGGACGCGGCGACTATCCAGTCCAGCCGGGCTTTGTCGAGGACATCGCCGATCTGGCCGTCAGGATGGGCGAGGGCGACGAGAATGTCGAGATGGACGCCGTGGGAACGGAGGTGTTCAGCTACTCCGACTACGTGAAACTCGTCAGGCGCGCCATCGGAGCGAAGTGCGTCGTCATGAAAACTCCCCCCGGTCTCGCCCTGCTCGGCTCCAAACTTGTCGGCGCGTTCGTGAACGACGTGACGCTGACCCGCGACGAGATAGACGGTCTATCCGCCGGCCTGCTCGCGTCCGTAGAGACCGGCGAGGCCGTCCTTCCAACCAGGCTGACTCAGTGGCTCCCCGAAAACGCCGACGGACTTGGCCGCAGGTATGCCTCCGAGATTGAGAGACACTACCGTTGAGAGGCTTTCAAGGGTCCCCTCTCCCCCTGGGAGAGGGCTAGAGCCTGCCCCGCACTCCGATACGGGGGTTAGGGTGACGAACCCCTCTTATGATGCTCCCGAGCCTCGGTAATTCGTACAGACCAGACAGGCCTATGTGATACAATCTCCTGACAAATCCACTACAGGCGAGCAGCCATCGGAGAGAGAACCAGAAATGACTACCATCACCGCCCGGGGCAGCGAGGACGATTTCGAAAGAGTACAGCAGGGTATTGACTGGCTCGAGCGACTCGAAGTTATCAAGGCGCGCCAGGACCGCGATTCTGCTATCCGCGAAACGGTCGAGTACGTGAATAGGCTTCGGGAAGCACTAAACGTGCTGGCTGGTGACGACGACACCGACGACATCGCCGGCTGGCATGGCAGCGATGTGGCGGTACTGGTGGACGGCATAAGAGATAACGGGTCCACAGATCCATGGACGGAATACTTGCAGCCCACGTTGCTCGAAAGTTAGACGGCCTCAGCCAACCGCCCTCGCCTCCCGCTCCTGCAATATAACCCCTAGGTTTCGCACCTGCTTGTTAATCATCGCCGGACCTAGCGCGAAGATCAGCACCAGCGTACCGCCTATGGCCACCGCTATCGGAACGCCTACGAACTCCGCTATCGCTCCCGCCTGGAACGCGCCCAGCGGCATGATGCTCCAGGTCATGCCATAGAAGCCCATCACCCTGCCTCGCATATTGTCCGGCACCAGCAGTTGCAGCGAACTCATTATCGCTATCATGTACGTCGAACTAGCCGTTCCCATAATGAACATGAGGGCCAGAGCCAGCGGGAACCAGCCAACGTACTCCGACGTCAGCGCGAAGGCTGCGACCGAGATGCCGAACGCCGCCCCGCCGCCTACGATCATGAGACCGCGGTAAGAAGACCCGCCAATCGAGCCCAGCGCCAGAGTGACCGCCAGCGCCCCGACCCCGCCAACGCTCATCAGAACACCCTGCCCGTCCGCGCCGACTTTCAGTATGTCCACTGCGAACGCCGGCATCATCGGGATATACGCCATTCCGAAGAAGCTGTTGAAGAATGTCATCCCTATCAGGAAGGAGAATACCGCGCTTCCGCCGATGAACTTCAGGCCCTCCATCATGTCCTGCATCGGATTTGTGCCGGAACGAGACTCTATTCTGGGTACCCGTAGCGCAAGTATGACAATTGCCATCGTGACGAACCCCGCACCCGCCAGGAAGATAGCGCTCGAGGTTCCGGTAATGCTTATTACCAATCCCGCCACGGCGGGAGACACGATCCGGGTTCCCTGCCAGATAGCGGAGTTGAGCGCCACCGCGCTCATCATCACCTTCCTGTCTATCAGGTGAGGATACAAGGCCTGCTGAGCCGGCTGGTTGAAGGCGTTCACCGCGCCGGAAAGGAAGGCGATGACTATGATGTGCCACACCTGCACCACTTTGAAGAGCGTGAGGAACGCAAGCAGAAATATGAGCGAGGCGGTAATGAGCTGGGTCACGAAGATGAGCCTGCGCTTGTCCAGCTTGTCTGCGAACACGCCCCCGAAGAGATTGAGCGCAATC
Organism: Dehalococcoidia bacterium; assembly: GCA_009838465.1. Taxonomy (GTDB): domain Bacteria; phylum Chloroflexota; class Dehalococcoidia; order Lucifugimonadales; family UBA1123; genus VXRN01. The sequence goes on along the minus strand of VXRN01000067.1, from coordinate 763 downwards.
GAGGACGAAGCGCTGGCCAGACTCACATATCCAAGATATAGAGGCGATCCGGTAAGCTCATAGGTCAGCCAGCCTTGCGCGAACATGAGCACCTGGAAACCGCCGACCGAAGCCAGCATACCGAGCCAGTATGCGCGGTACTTCGGATACCTCAGCGCCGGAGGTACATTGAAAAATCTGGACAGTCCCGTTGCGGGAGTCTGCGTCTCCTGAATGTCCAAAGAGGGTGTTCCAGTTGAGCGATCGCGCCCGAAAGTTCGGCCAGCATAACATACAGTATAGTGGCTAATCAGTAAATCGAATCCACCAGGGCGTGAAATTTCGCCTTGACATCATCGAACACAGTGTTATACGATGCATTCCTGCACCTTAACAACTGGATAGTGGAAAGAACCAAAACCCAAAACAAATCCGTAGAGTTTGATCCTGGCTCAGGACGAACGCTGGCGGTGCGCCTAATGCATGCAAGTCGAACGGGCGAAGGGGCTTCGGCCCCCTAGCTAGTGGCAGACGGCTGAGTAACACGTAAGTGATATGCCCCGGAGAGGGGGATAAGCCGGAGAAATCCGGTCTAATACCCCGTACGCTCCCTTTATTACGGTATAGGGAGGAAAGGTTCCGGCGCTCTGGGAGTAGCTTGCGGCCTATCAGGTAGTTGGTGGGGTAACAGCCTACCAAGCCGAAGACGGGTAACCGGTGTGAGAGCACGATCGGTCAGAGGGGGACTGAGACACGGCCCCCACTCCTACGGGAGGCAGCAGCA
>VXRN01000033.1:11043-89646 GCA_009838465.1 Dehalococcoidia bacterium | reverse complement strand
GATTGGTCATAGTCAAGTCGCATGTCCGGCGAATTCGCGGGCCAGCAATCATTCATTAGCCCTCAACAACCAGTTCGCGCCTGCCTTAGTCTCATAGTAGGCGTGATATAATCCGTGTCGGATACCAAGTTGACATGGGGCAGAGATAATGTCGAAAACAGATGACACAGTTGACGTACTTGTGATTGGAGCGGGCGCTTCCGGCGCGGCATTCACCTGGAGTTTAGCTAAGGACGGTTTCGAAGTGCTGTGTCTGGAGCAGGGTGGGTGGACTGATCCGTCACAATATCCTCCCACACAGCAGGATTGGGAGATACACCGCCAGACCGACTTCAACGCGAATCCGAATTTCAGGCGGTTGCCCGAAGATTACCCGGTGAACGACGAGGACTCGCCGATAGCACCGCTTATGTACAACGCCGTCGGAGGCAGCACTATCCACTGGAGCGCGCACTTCCCGCGATTCCACCCGTCAGACTTCAGGACGAAGACGCTGGACGGAGTGGCCGAAGACTGGCCGATGAGCTATGAGGAACTGGAACCCTACTTCGACCTCAATGACCGCATCATGGGTGTGGCAGGCATGACCGGCGACACCGCTTATCCTCCCAAGTCGGAGCGTCAGACTCCACCCATTCCTTTGGACGCAGTAGGACAGACGATGGCCAGGGGGTTCGATAAGCTGGGCTGGCACTGGTGGCCGTCGGACTCTGCGATTCTCACCGCGCCCTACGATGGTCGCGCCGCCTGCAACAACTGCGGCCCCTGCGACATCGGCTGCGCGCGGGGCGCCAAGTCCTCGACCGACATCACCTACTGGCCCAAGGCGCTGGCGATGGGGGCACAGTTGAAGACGTACTGCCGTGTCAGAGAGATAACGGTGGGCAAGGACGGACTGGCGGACGGCGTTCTATACTACGACGCCGACGGCAACCTGCAAGAGCAGAAGGCGCGAGCGGTCGTGTTGGCCTGTAACGGCGTGGGCACCACCAGGCTCATGCTCAACTCCAGGTCGGCCATGTTCCCGGACGGACTTGCTAATTCGTCTGGGCTTGTCGGCAAGAACCTTATGTTCCACCCATACTCGATGGTCACAGGGGTGTTCGAGGAGTTGCTGGAAGGATACAAGGGACCGAACGGGGCGGCGATAGTGAGCCAGGAATTCTACGAAACCGACCTCTCACGCGGCTTCGTGCGCGGATACGCCTTCCAGGTCGCGCGAAGCAATGGGCCCGTCACGACCGCGCAGGGAGGCATAATGGGCTCCCGGATTCCGTGGGGGTCGGAACACCACGATAGATTCAGGAATGCCCTGGGACACTCGATCACCATTGCGGTCATAGGCGAGGACCTGCCTGAACTGCACAACGAGGTCACACTCGACCCTGAACTCACAGACAGCGACGGGATCCCTGCGCCGAAGATCAGCTACTCGCTCAGCGAGAACAGTCGCAAGATGATGGACCACGGCATCGCAAGAGCCGGCGAAGCCATGGAAGCGGCAGGAGCTTACGATGTCAATGTAATCCCGCTGCTCCGAGCGGGCGGCTGGCACCTGATGGGAACCGCCAAGATGGGCACCGACCCTGGTAACAGCGTGGTCAACCAAGGCGGCCAGGCACACGACATAAAGAACCTGTACATAGTGGACGGCAGCGTCTTCGTGACGGCGGGTGGCGTCAACCCCACCTCGACTATTCAGGCCGTAACCCTGCACATGGCGGACGAGTTCAAGCAGAACGCCCGGCACATGGGCGGCTGAAACGTATCAAGGAAACAACGATGCCAAGATTTCTCAGTCAGAGCCAACACTCTCTAGCAACCGCCGTTCTCGACCGCTTGATACCTCGACAAAGCGAAATGCCAGGCGCAGGCGAGGTTGGCACAGCGGACTATCTCGATGGGATAGCAGCAGGGTCCGCGCAGCTTGCGCGGCTGTTCTCCGGGGGCTTACAGGACATCGAGATCGCAGCTGCCCGGTTGGGGTCAGAGTTCGAGGAGTTGAACGGAGACCAGCAGGACGACGTTCTGAGAGGTGTAGAAGCTGATAGCACACAGTTCTTCGATCTGCTGGTGAGGCATACTTACAACGGCTATTACAGCAACCCGAAAGTGGTTGAGCTATTAGGGCTGGACCCCAGGCCGCCCCAGCCACGCGGCAACCGCGTCGAAAGGGGCGACCTGAGTTCGCTCCAAGTAGTCGTAGAACGTGGCCAAGCGTACAGAGACGCCTGACCGTTCAAGAACCAGCTAATATCCCATCCGACCTTCCCGCGCCAGCCACGCGAACTGCTGAGGCCTGCGGCTTGCGCCCGGATCCATGATTACGTTCACCAGAGCCGCCTTGCCCGAGTTGAAGGCACGTTCGAGAGCGGGTCTTATCTCGTCCGGCTTCTCCACATACTCCCCGTGTCCGCCGAATGCTTCCATCATCAGGTCGAAGCGCATGGCTGGTGTGAAGTCGTTGGGATTGTCCTCGCCGTCCACGTACTCGCGCACCCACTTGTCTATGTTGGCGTTCTGGAACACCACCCAGACTATGGGCAGCTTGAACCGGACGGCGGTCTCGATGTCCATGCCGTTGAACCCGAAGGCCCAGTCTCCTTGTAGGCATATCACCGGCTTGTCTGGATAGACGACCTTTGCCGCTATGGAGAAGGGCACACCCACACCCACGCAGCCCGCGACTCCTGCGTCAACCCTCTGCCTGGGATTCCATACAGGGATGACCTGTCTGGATATGTCCATAGTGGAAGCGCCGTCCGCGACCAGGATTGAGTCCTTGGGCATGTAGTCGCGTATCTCCTTGAGAATCCGGTAGTAGCCGAGCGGCATGATGTCGGCGTTCAGCATCGGCTCGATAGAGGCGCCGTTCTCGGATGCCTTTTCCTTTAACCCGCCGAGCCAGGGAGTCTCGCCGAACTCGACGGGGTTGTCGTCGAGCGCGTCCACCATCTGCCCCATGACCATCTTGGCATCGCCCACAAGCCCGACTTCCGCCGGATGGTTGGTGCCAATCTCCTCGTCATCAATGTCAACTTGGATCAGCTTGTAGTCCTCGGCAAAGCGAGGGGTCTGGCCGAAGTGGAATATCCAGTTCAGGCGCGCGCCGACCAGTAGAACCGTGTCCGCGCCCTGGAGTGCCTGCGTCCTGGCGGCTGAGACGTTCATCGGGTGATCGGGCGGCAATGTTCCCGCTCCCATAGGCGACGTGAGGAAGGGTATCTGCGTGCGTTCGACGAACTGGAGAAGTTCGTCTTCAGCCCACGACCAGGACGCCCCCTTGCCCACTATCAGCAAAGGACGCTCGGCCTCTTTTAACACTTCCAGCGCCTTCTCGATCTTGTCCGGCTCCGCGAGCGGTCTCGCCGGCTCTGGCGCGGGCGCGGGTATCTCTACCTCGGAATCGTCAACCGAGCCTGAAATCATCTCTGCGGGCAGGTCGAGATAGACCGGGCCAGGGCGTCCGGCGACCGCCCTCCTCAGCGCGATGTTGATCAGCGTAGGGATTCTCTGGATGGATTCGGCAGCGTAGGCCCACTTGCACAGGGGTGCGGTTGACTCCACCTGGGCCAGTTCCTGGAAGTCGCCCATATTGCGGCGTCTGAGTTCGGCGGAGCCGCCGATAACGAGCATCGGCCAGCAGTTTACCTGGGCGTTTGCTATGGCGGTGAGCGTGTTGGTCTGCCCGACACCGGATGCCGCTACGCACACTCCAACGCTCCGCGTGAAGTACGAGTGCGCCTGCGCGGCCATGGCAGCCGCCTGCTCGTGCCTGACCGAGATGACTCGCAATCCGGCTTCGGCGCACCCATTCACGATTGGTCCGACGGGGTCCCCAGGAAGAGTGTATATGGTGTCAATTCCCTCCCGCTTCAGAGCTTCTACAACCAGTTCCGCGCCTGTTATCTCTGCCATGTTCTCATTGTCCCTTCGCTGCGTGTCTTTAGTTATCAGTTATAAGTTTCCAGTGTTCAGAGTGATCAGGCTACGCGGAATTCCGTCTTCTCAGTTCTGCGGCGCGTCGCACGCCGCCCATGTCCGCGCCTTCCAGCGGGACGGAACCGATGATGTTCTGCAACTCCAGCTCGACGAGCGTGCCATTACCAACGCCAAGCAGTTCGCCCAGCGCCCAGTCGTTGTGCTCGCCGAGCCCCGGTGTGGGATCGTGGCGCGGTTCCGGCCTGTTCGCCATCTTCCATATCGGGCCGCTGTACAGGTGAATTCCGGCTTCCGGGTGTTCCACGGCCTGGAAGTAGCCCCGTTCCTGCAAGTGCGGGTCGTCATAGGTGTCTCCACCACAATCGAGGACTGGGCCGGCCGGTATTCCGCGTATTTGGAGGGCCTCGGCAACCTCGTAGCGTCCGAGTTCGCGCGTCCACCGTCCTATTATGTCGTCGAGCTCATCCCTGTTGCGCCGACGGTCGTCGAGCGTGTCGAAATTCGGATTGCGCGCGAGCTGTGGCATACCCATAACGTCGCACATCTCCGACCACTCTTCATCCGACCTCACGGAGATTGTCACCCACTGTTCGTCCCCCGCGCAGCGATACACGCCATGCGGCGCCATTCGCGGATGGCCGTTGCCCCGTCTCGGGCGAACCTCTCCTGTGAGCCCGTACTGCATGAACACCTCGCCCAGGTGTGGCATGAAGCTCTCCGCCTGCGACAGATCAATGAACTGCCCCCTGCCGGTTCGGGCGCGGTTGCGAATCGCCATGCAGATACCGAACATCGCGCTGACACCGGCGACCGCGTCGGGATGGTGGACCAGCGAGTTGTGCGACAAGTCCATGTCGGGATAGCCGCGCAGCGCAGTATGGCCCGCAATAGCGTCTATCACCATTCCCATGCTGCGGAACGTCCTGTAAGGTCCGGTGTTCCCGAACCCGGGCGTAAAGAGCGCGATGATGTCCGGCTTGACTTTCTTCAATTCCTCGTAGCCCAGGCCGAACTTGTCCATCACGCCGTATGCGTAGTTCGTAAAGACGACGTCGCTGACGCTCACGAGCTCCTTGAACATCTCCACGCCGGCGGGCCGCGTCAGGTCCAGCGTAATGCCCTTCTTGTTGCGATTGACTGCGTTGAAAGCCCCGCTGCGATTCCACGGACGCTCCCCGGGGTCCATGTCGGGGTACCCGTGTGAAACGGGGGCCGGCCGGATGGCTCCTCTGGCGATGCGCTGGACCGCCTCCACCTTTACTACCTCCGCCCCCATGTCGCCTAGAAGGACGCCACAGAATGGCCCTGCCCAAATCTCTGCCAGTTCCAGCGCGCGGATGCCAGAGAGCGCACCCTCTGCCTTCTTCGACGGACTATCCATTCCTAATGACCCCGCTGTCTTCCAATTCGATGATGTCGCTTTCGGGCAGGCCCACGATCTCCATGAGAACGTCCCTGCTGTTCAATCCAATATGTGGTGCCGGTGACGACGCCGTTCTGGGCACATCTCTGAGCATTACGGGTAGTCCCGTGTGCCAGAGGTGTCCGTAAACGGGATGAACTATGTCTTGGAAGTAATTGCGAGACCGGAAGTGTTCGTTATCGACGGTCTCGTGTGAGTGCAGTACCGGGCCGCCTGGCAATCCCGCCTTCTGCGCCGCTTCGAACACTTCCATACGAGTGTGGGCGTCCAGCCAGGACTGGAATATCTCCTCGAGTTCATGCCGGTTTTCGGTGCGGTCCTCGGGTGTCGCGAAGCGGGGATCCTGCTGGAGTTCCGTCTGACCTATCATTTGGGAGATGTTCGGCCACATGCGCGAACCCAGAGGCAGGAAGCTGACGTAGCCGTCCTTGCATTTGAATGTGCCGACTGCGTATGGCTCGCGTCCACCGGCTGATGAGGTGCGGGGATCAGTACGATTGTCGGTCTCGCCCGAATAAGCGAAGGGCCCTCGCCTGCCGACCTGGTGGGGGTGTCCTGCCATGACCTCCATTATGGAAATGTCTATCCAGTCGCCGACTCCGCTGAAAGCCGCGCCGGCGAGGGCGGCCATCGTAGCGGCAGCGGCGGTGGTGCCCGCGAAATACTGGGCAATCTCTCCGCCGTACTTGAGCGGATACCTGTTCGGCAGACCCTCGCGGTTCATCGCGCCCGTCATGGCGAAAATCGTTAACTCCGTGTATCCCCAGTCGCTGTACGGGCCGGTCTGTCCAAATGGCGTTACGGAAGTCATTACGATGTCAGGGCGATCAGATGAGAGAGCCTCATAGCCGATACCGAGACCCTCGGCCACGCCGGGACTCATGCTTTCCACAATCGCGTCGCATTGCAACGCGAGGTCTCGCAGAAGACCCCGGCCGCGCTCCGACTCAAGATCGAGGGCAACGCTTCGCTTGTTGGCGTTCAGGTGCAGATACAGCGCGACCTGCTCAGCGTTGTTCGCATCGAGCGCGGATGTTGGAGGGCTGTCAGGAGCGTCAATTCGGACGACGTCCGCGCCGTAGTCACTGAACATCTTGGCGCAGTAGGGCGCGGCAATGCCGTCGCTCAGTTCTAATACACGAATACCATCGAGGGCCACTTGAGGCACTGTTCAGACTCCCTTGCCGGAAATCGGCAAGCGTTATTCTCTAACCACTGACCCCATGTGTCAATGACTGAGTTGGACAGAAACCACCGCAAAAGTCCCTTCCCCCATCAAGGGGGAAGGTTAGGATGGGGGTGATACCCTTCTGACTAGGCCCGCGTGAGGATGTAGCCCTTTTCACCCCTTACCCTAACGGCATTCGGGCGTGCGACCACGACGCCCGCAATGGTATTGTCGAGCTTAGACTTGTTCATCTTCCAAATCAACTCGACGGTCTCCTTGGGGAGGTCGAACGTAGTGAACTGTATCTCCTGGTACTTGGGGCGGTCCATGAAGATAGCGTTCTGTCCCACCCACTCGGACGACCCGGCCACAGGTTCGTCGAACTTGAGGGTTACTGTGCCGTCGTCGTCGTTCAGCTCGACGCTGACGCCGTACCGTTCATCTTCGCTGGGAATTGCCAGTTCGCCACGATATTGTTCCAGACTCGATGAAGTCGTCATTGGTTCTCACCACTTGTCCTGTCGGGGTTTAATCTCGTTCACAGAGTTTACAGCAGTTCGCCCAGAGTGGGTAGTGTGTCGCCATAAATGATATTGACCGCACAACTGTCTCGGTGTACTATTACATGTAATATAGAAAGGAGTAAGACGGTGAACCAAAATACGGAGCGAGATAAGACTTGTGAAGAGAACGAAGACGCCCCCCGTGCTGAGAACAAGCGGGTGATAACCGTCGTGCTGGACGACCTCGACGATGTGGACAAGGCGATGCGAGACGCCTTCGACAAGAGCAAGGGGATCGCGGCCAGCGTCGGCGAGTCCATCCGCGACACCATCAAGTCGGTCAAGTCCACGCGAGACAACGTGGTCATGCTCAGGGTTGATTCAGACAGCCTGGCAAAGATAGACGAACTCGTGGACTCTGGTGTCACCAACAGCCGATCCGCCGCGGCCGCTTTCCTGGTAGAAGAGGGCATCAGGGCGAGGTCGGACCTGTTCGACAAAATCGCCGAAGAGACGGAGGTAATCCGCCTGGCCAAGGAGCGCATAAGGCGGTTGCTGGAAGAGGAGGAGGATGCCTAGGCTTCAGGGGTAGATGAGGCGTGATCAGCCGCATAAGTGCATAAGCGGAAGATTCGCTTTCTCTGGAAGGTAACAACACCTACCTGCTGTGGGAGGTCGGCAAGGCGTCCGACTTCTCATAGTATCCCGACGAGCATCTCACCCAACTCATCCTCAGTCATCGGCTCTGGCATGAACCCCAACCGTTCCCAGCGCGAGTGTTCGACGATCAGGGCGATGTCGTCTCTGCTAACGCCAAGGCCGGACAGCCGAGTGTGCAGACCGCAGCGTTCCATGATTTCTGTGATCTTGTCGCAGGCAGCGTCCACACTCTCGGCGCCCAGGGCGGACAGAAGCGCGGGCATCTTGTGAGCTATCGCGCGGGCGTTCCAGCGCAGCAGCGGCGCTAGCGTTATGCCCACTGCTTGCCCGTGCTCCACGTTCCAGAACAGCGTCAGCGGACTTCCGATTCCGTGGCAGGCGTTCGGCGGGCTGTTGCTGTACCCGACGCCGGACATCGTGGCCGCGAGCGCGCAGGCGGCGCGAGACTCCATGTCGCCCTGGATTGCGGACCGCACCAGGTTCTGCGAGTAGATGCGTATGACCTCGAGAGCGAGCGCGTCCGAAATTGGTTCGGAGTTTACGTTCCAATAGCTCTCGAACGCGCTTGTGAAGGCGTCCATCCCGGTATTCGCGGCGAGGTTCCGGTCCATCGTCATGGCGAGATTGGGGTCCACAATCGCAACGTCCGGGAACATCGTCGGCGACGACAGCCCGAAGTGGTTCTTCACCTCCCAGTCCCAGAGAGCCGCCCCCGACGTAACCTCGCTGCTGCTGCCCGAAGTGGTGGGAACGGCAATGAATGGCAATCCTCTGTTCTCGAAGTTGGCACCACCGCCCATGTAGTCTCTGGATGCTCCGTCCTGCGTGGCAAGAATCGCGGCGGCTTTAGCGAGGTCGAGCGCGCTGCCTCCTCCTATCGCCACTACCACATCGGCTTCCGACTCGCGGCAGTGCCGGGCGGCGGCGTCCGCGTCGGCGGGGGACGGAAACGGGTTGGCCCTGTCGTGCAGCGTCACCGTGAAGCCCGCGAGATCGTCCAGCACCTCCTGGAGAGTGCCGCGCTCCCGAAGGAAACTGCGTCCGGTGACCAGAAAGACGTTCGCGCCATCGCCCGCGATGCTCCTGACTTCATCGGCCAGCGTCTTCAGGCTGCCGACTCCATAGACGATCCTGGTCGGATTCCGCCACACGAAAGAGGACACGAACTGGTCTATCACGATTTCCCCCTATTGCTGCAAGATGTAATTCCGGCGGCATTGTATCGCAGTCTGATAATTGTGGACAGGCAGGAACATCCTGCCGGGCGGTTGACGGTCTCCGGCGGTCATCAATATCATTATGATGATAAGGTTAGGAAGGGCCTCGTGACACAGATAGTCAATGTCTGCGATGAGAAGACACATCTGTCACTACTGCTTGCTTGCGTAGAAGCTGGTGAGGAGATCATCATTGCGCGCAACGGCAAGCCCGTTGCGCGCCTGGTAGGATACATTCCCACGGTCAGACGACAGCCCGATGTCCTGAAAGACAAGATAGTCATTCCAGACAGCTTCTACGACCCGTTGCCTGAGGAAGAATTATCCTTTTGGGAAGTCAAACAGTAATATCCTGTGCGCTTGTTATTGGATACCCATGATCCACAACTGAACGCTGGCAAGCTCCCGCTTGACCTCCTCGGCAGTCTGCTGAGCGAGATCGAGACAGCCGATCCCCGCGTAGTCCTCGGCCCCCGGCCTGGCGAGGATGCGGCCCTGATTGACTTCGGCGACCGCTATCTCGTCGCCAAGACGGACCCGATTACCTTCGCGACTGACTTGATTGGCTGGTACATGGTAAACGTCAACGCCAACGACCTTGCCGTCATGGGAGCGACACCAAAGTGGCTTCTTGCAACTCTTCTTCTTCCTGACGGAACCCTGGAGTCCAGAGTGTCTGAGGTTTTCGGGCAGTTGCGAGACGCCTGCTCGGAGATTGCAGTTACACTTATAGGGGGACACACGGAAGTCACGTATGGGCTGGACCGTCCCATAGCTGTCGGAGCTATGCTTGGCGAGGTGGACAACGATAAGGCGATTCTCAGTTCCGGCGTCCGTCCTGGCGACTCACTCATTCTGACCAAGGGCATTGCGGTAGAGGGAACATCCATACTCGCCCGCGAGGCCGCTGACGAACTGGCGACCAAGGGCGCAGACGCAGATTCGATAGAAAGGGCCGCGGGGTTCCTTTTCGATCCTGGAATAAGTGTGCTGAGAGATGCACAAGTCGCCGTTGAAGCCGGCGAAGTCCATGCGATGCACGATCCCACAGAGGGAGGCCTCTCCGGTGGCCTATACGAGCTTGCCACGGCGTCCAGCGTAGGTTTCGATATCGAAGCTAGTTCCATACCCATTCTGACCGAATGCGGGCATTTCTGCGAGGCCCTCGGACTCGACCCGCTCGGCCTCATAGCGTCCGGGTCGCTGCTGGCAGCAGTCGCCCCGAGCTCTGCCGACGCTATCCTTGCCGCCCTGTCCGGCGAGGGAATAGACTCCCGTGTCATCGGCGTCGCCAACGACAGCCCGGGCGAAATCACATTGCACTCTGGGGATTCACTAACCGAATTCCCCAGGTTTCAGCGCGATGAACTAGCCCGATTCTTCAGTCCCTAGACCAGCATGACGCAGACAGATAGATTGCCGACTTCGTTAGCATGACCGTATTGCCGGCGTCGCCTAAAGTGTAAGTTAGTAGGGCGTAAAGGTCCGCGAAAGATTCGAGTTGACCGATACCGTGTACTCCTCACCAGGCACGAAGTCGGTCCCCAGTGGGATCAGCGTCTCTAGTATCGGAAAGTCGGCGGTGCAGACTACGAACGGGTCTGCCACCTCGTGATGGGTGAGTTCAACGTCAATCCTGTTCGGTTCTTCTGGTCTGATCTCCCACCCGTTGAACATGGAGCATCCACTGCCCTTGGGAAGTCCTGAAATTACGCGTAGTTGGTATTCAAAAACCTGGTTACCTGGCTTCACTATCTCTATATTCTCCACCGGCGATTGAGCAATCAGTGAATTCCCGAAGCCCGGCCTGGGCAGGGTGAAAGCTGTCGTGTGCCTGCCGTTTACGCTAACCACGTAGGTCTGCCCCGGAGTCAGTGTCTCGGTGACGTGCACCACGTCCTCGACTTGAATCAGGTCCTCGTCGCACGGCAGACCCCAGGGTGTGTCGGGCGGCGTCATTAGAGTCACCTCTGCAACAATATGGCTGTCCTCCAACTCGTACCGCTGATTTCCTGGCATCCCACAGCCTTCGACGGTCGAACGAAGATAGTCCACCATGAGTATGATTTCCGGCTCGGTTTCCACCAGCCTTGCACCCATTATGGGAACCTGTGTCTCCACCCACCTCGGCAGGTCCGGGGTTGCTTCCGATGCATCCGGCGATGGTTGGACCATCACGAGCAGCATATCCACCTTCCTCGTATTGCCGCGAGTTATAACGTCGTAGGCGGTGTCGTTGGTAAAGGCCATGCGGCCGTCCGATTCGTATATCGTCGCCTGCACCGAGTATGTATTCCTCGATTCGATGTCTTCTTGGTCATACTCTATCTTGAACTCGATGGGCACCTGGCCTGGGTTATGTATCACCTGCTCGGCGATGAGTGGAGCGGCGGCGTCCTGGTATGACACGTCTCTCAATTGCACTTCCAATCGCGCGCCCGGCGAGAGCGCAATCCTCTCCCGGTAGGCGACGCTGCCCGTGACCGAATTGCCGGAGTCGAGCAGAGTACCGCAGGCCACCGCGAGCAGAACTAACGCAATTCCAATAACAGTGTTCATCATCCTGGCCCCAAAGACTTGATCCGACTGTCCGTTAACGGATCAACTCATCGTCTATTCATACGAAATCTTACCAAATCCCGTTTCTCCCGTCCGACAGGGACCTGCGTCGCCAACTACTGCACAACACACTTTTCCAATCCCGAATCCCGTCTGCTATCATGCCGATAAATCAATCAAGGAGAGTCTGCGAATGGCTACGAATGGCAACGGCCTCAGGGTCGGATATGGCGACTATACCTACGAGCATGTGCCCGGCTGGGGCAAACTCCCGGACGGCTGGGAATGGAATCACGCCGTCGGTGTCGGGGTTGACGCGCAGGATCGCGTCTTCGTCTATAACAGGAGCGATCATCCCGTGATCGTTCTCGACAAGGACGGCAACGTCATTGACCACTGGGGCGAGGGACACTTCGGATCTGCGCACCACCTGACCGTTGGGCCAGATGGCAGCGTGTACACCACAGACGTCGGTGACCACACCGTCCGCAAGTGGTCCGCCGAAGGTGAGCTCCTCATGACGCTCGGCACCCCCAATGAGCCCGCCGAGGCAATGAGCGGAGAACCATTCAATCGCCCCACCGACATCGAAGTCGCCAACGACGGTACGCTCTACATCGCTGACGGCTATGGCAACGCCCGCATTCACCACTACACTGCCTCTGGCGAACTCCTCAATTCCTGGGGCGAGCCTGGCGAAGGTCCCGGCCAGTTCCGCATTCCACACAGCGTCTGCCAGGACAACACCGGTCAGATTTACGTCGCCGACCGCGAGAACAGCCGCATACAGATTTTCAGGCCGGACGGTCAGTACGTGACCGAGTGGGGCGGAGTTCACAGGCCCGACCACATCTGGCAGGGACCCGACGGTAATATGTATGTCACAGACCTCGGTTTCTATCTGGGCCTGGGCGCGGACCAGCCCACCCCGAACGCCATATCGCATCCCGCCGGTGTCAAGATCATGACCCCCACCGGCCAGTGGGTCGGCGGATGGGGCATGAGCACCGACACCCCCGGCGACATCATCGCCGGACACGCAATCGCCATTGACTCAGAGGGAAGCCTCTACGTTGGCGAGACACTCGACGGCGCAAAGGTCCAGAAGTTCGTCAGGGTAGGGTAATGTCTGTCTGAATCAGGATTTGCGGGATGTGGGGATGTACAGGATGGATTGTCTTACAGCGAATCGTTCGTCATTCCTGCCTGGTATTTATGAGAACAACCCCGTATCGTGTACGGGGTTGTTGCTTTGTGTGAACGACGATTGACGGAGGGGCGTCTCAGAGTGGGGTTATCTGCCCTCATAAGTCCTCAACTCAGGCCAGATACTCCGCATCTGCCAGCAGTCCAGCGACAGGAGTCTCGCGCCGCCGCCCCTCGCGAACAGCGACACACCTCGGCTCAACTGGTGCGGATACACCCTGACCGTCAAGCACTGGCGGTCGTTCGCGAACACCTCGATGATGCTGCGGTCAATGAACACACGCAGCTCCAGCGGCTCGCCTTCCGACAGCTTCAGAGGACCGATCTCAGGCGAGCGCGCCCACACGAGCCCGCTCTGCGTTGACTCCGATACGTCTATCTGGAGCGAGCTCGTATCGAACCGCCGATGATCGTTGGGATAGAGCGAGATGCGTGTCCGCTCGGCGCCGTTCGGCGACCTCAGCACATACAGGCCAACTTCGCGCGCCTCTTGCGGCGCGATGGTCGCTCGTATCTCGATGGACTGCCCGCCGATGTCGTCCAGCGGGACCTCACTGTTCGGCGCGATGTATGTAGGCCCTGCGCTCCGGTGGTCGGACCTCAGCGACTCGACTTCATCCACGGGCGCCATCATAAGTGAGTCGTCAGAGTCCAGCCAGTAGCGTCGCGCCAGCGTCATCATCTCGTCTGTGTCCGCCGAGTCCTTGCCCGTGTGCATGTTGAAGATTCCAAGGCAGCGCCCCGAATCGTCAATCGTCGCCGACGGCGCGTGCAGGCTGCCGACCACCCACGGCCCGTAGTTCATGCGCCCGTGTGTCTCCGGCCTGAAGCGGTGCGACTCTGTGTCGTACTCCCCGATGTAGTACCGTCCCGCGCGCTTGTGGCTGAACAGCAGCAGCATATGCTTGCCGTTACCGATGGGCCAGAAGTTTGGGACAGCGGCGTCCTCACCCGGCTCCGCGAAGAATGCATCCTCCATCAGCGGACCGAGGTACTCCCACTCCGCGAGGTCCTCTGACCGGAACAGGTGGTCAACGCCGACCGCGTCCGCGCCTCGCTCGCCGCCCTGGAAAGTCCCTGACACCGAGTAGTAGAAGCCGTCGTCTTCCTTCCAGATGCACGGGTCGAACACCCGGTAGCCCTCGTTGTTCGGCGTGATGTCCGCGCCCGTCGTACTGCGGTTGTCGCCCGGAATGACCGGATTGTTCGGATGCTTCTCCCAGTTAAGCAGCAGAGGGTCCGACGCCGTGGCGATGGCATTCCCGGACTGCGTTCCATGGTAAATGGCGACCACCCGGTCGTCCTCGACGAGCGTCTGCCCGCTGAAGCAGTCCCGCTCCGTCGTCGGAAAGATTGCCGGCGGCAGGTCGCGCCAGTGAATCAGGTCGTCGCTCACCGTGTGTCCCCAGTGAACGCGGTCAACCCCGGTCGGCCTGAACTGGTAGAACATGTGGTAGCGTCCCTTCCACTGGCACAGCCCGTTTGGGTCGTTCATATAGTTCTCAGGCGACGAGAAGTGGTACAGCGGCCTGAACTGGTCCGACGCCAGCTGCCTCCTCGACCTCGTAAATCGCCGAATCCATTCGTCCGATTCCAGCGCGCTGAGTTGCTCGTCCAGGTTGGTGGGATACGTCTCACCATATAGGGGTTCATGTTGGTGTGAGGTGGTCATGGCGTTTAATTTCCTCGTCTTTCAGAGATGTGCTTATTTGACTCGAATCCTTCCAAGACTCTAGCGAGGCCAGACAATGGAGCGACCTCACTGTCACTTCGGGATTGACCGGAGTCACCACCGTATATGACCGCTTTGGCGGAGACCTGTGGAACAATTTCGGCCACCTGGTCTAGTGAGCGGAAGTAGTCCGAGGCGATGGTGGCGCCGGACTTCACTTCGATTGCCCCGATGCCCTGTCCAGTCTCATAGAACAGGTCGCATTCTAATCCTCTCGAATCTCGGAAGAACGACAGGTTAGGCCGGAGCCCCCTGTTGAGGCGATGCTTGAGCGCCTCAGCGACGACGGCGTTCTCGAAGAGAGGTCCTCGCAAGGGGTGTGTCGCTATCTGACGAGTATTCTCTATACCTATGAGGTAACTGGCAAGGCCAACATCGTAGAAGTATAGCTTGGGCGCCCGGACAAGACGCTTTCTTATATTGGCGAAAAAGGGCTGAAGCTGGAAGATTACATAGCTTGTCTCGAGTACGGTAAGCCACTCTCGCGCTGTCGTATGTGATATGCCAGCGTCCGAACCTAGTGAACTGAGGTTGACTAGCTGTCCGACTCGTCCCGCGCATAGGCGCACGAACCGTCGGAAACTGGACAGGTTGCGTATTCCACCCAGCCTCCGCACGTCGCGTTCCACATACGTCTCGAGATAGTCGCCAAGCGCCTGGTGCGGCTCCAGTCCCTGGTCCAGTATTCTTGGGTAGAAACCGGAGTAAAGAATGTCGTCTATTGCCTCACTCGCGCCTATTCTCTGCCTTTCTGCCATTGAGAAAGGCAGAAGTCGGAGCAACGCGGTGCGACCGGCCAGAGACTGGTTGATGGCGTCCGACAGTCTGAACTGCTCGCTGCCTGTGAGGATGAACAGTCCGTTCCTGCCGCTTTCGTCGGCGAGGACCTGGAGATAAGACAAGAGGGCAGGAACGTGCTGCACCTCATCAATAATGGCTCCCTCCCCGAGTTGCGCGAGAAATCCCCTGGGGTCGGATTCCGCGAAGTCACGCTGGTCGGGCGCTTCCAGGTTGACATAGTTCAGGTTCGGAAACGCCGCCCGGCACAGGGTGGTCTTGCCGGACTGGCGCGGCCCCGTCACGGTTACAAATGGGTACTGTCGGAAAAGTGAGGTCAGGACGGGTGTGATTTCGCGCTCTATCATGGCGTCAGTTTATCAAGTGCTCTGCACAAATTGAAAGTTGAACTTTCAATTTGTGCAGAGCCTACATCATCAAACCGCGCACGGGTATTAGTCGTTTCGCAACAGGGTCAACACCCATGAAAGCATTCTCAAGCGCAATTGCCCCAAGCAATGGAGGCGATCCTTCCTCATTGAAAAGAACCTGAGTCAGTATTTCTTGTTCCTCGAATCGCACCCATGTGTAGCCTATATCCATAAGGCGCACTTCACCTTGAGCAAACTCGAAGAGTTGCTTTGAGACAGGCTCTATACCCAACTCTTGGAATAGAGACGCAGGCGCGGATGTCATTGTCGCGCCAGTATCCACCAGCGCATCCATAGACACCCACCGCTCACGGTTGGCGTCGCCAATTTCTATCTGTACGCTGAAAGTTCCCATTGCCAGATCCTAGACTCCGTAGTATCTTCCATTTTACCCCCTCCGACGCATCGGCGCGATCATTATCAGCGCCCCCGCCACCAGCGTCAGTATCCCCGAGTAGTAGTACACCGACCCGTATCCGCCGAAGTTCTCTATCACCAGGAACGCAAGGAACGGCGACACCGCCCCCAGTATCCCGTTCAGACCGAAGATCAACCCTACCGCCGTCGCCTCCGTCCCTCGTCCCACCTCGTCCAGCACCGCCGCCTGGACTATCTGGTGGAGCGCGAAGCTGAACAGGCCCGTGCCCGCCAGAACCAGCGTCAGCCACAGACCGCCGCCCGCGCCGACCGTGAGGAACGACAGCCCCGCCGCAATCGCGAACCCCGGAACCAGCACGATCTTCCGTCCGAACCTGTCGGACAGGTATCCCAGCGCCGGAGTCGAGGCGATTCCCATTCCGGTCAACAGCGCATAATGGAAGCCGGCGTCCAGGTGACTCTTGTCCAGCGTCTCCTCCAGGTAGAACGGCGACCACGCGAACAGTGCGTCCAGGCCTATTCCCCTCAGCATCGCCGACCCGACCAGGAGCAGCACCACCGGACTGCGTAAGATCTGCGCCGACTCCCGCATCTGCCTCCTGAGACTGCGCGACTCCACATCCCCGATGTTGCCCACGTCCCTCAGAAACATCCACACTAGCACACCCATGATCAGCGCCGGGCCGACGTAAATGAACATCACCCCCCGCCACGATCCCAGCCGCTCCAGCAGAAACGCTGCCGTCAGCGGACCGATCAGGTTGCCCAGGTTCGCTCCGAAGCCGTGTATCGCGAGTGCGAACCCGCGTCTTTCGGGGAAGATCTGCGACAGCGACGCCGCCGACGGCAGGTGCCACAGCGCGCCGGGGATATTCACCACCGGCACGATGATTAGTAGAACGAGGTAGTTCGGGGCCGACCCGACCAGTGCGAAGAACAAGCTCGCCGACACCATGCAGCCGACCAGCATCCCGCCCCAGTGTCGCTTGAGCATATCCACGACCAGCCCGCCGCCGATGTTGACTACGCCGAACCCGGTGAATCTCAGCGCGAGAAGCACGGATACTTGGAACGAACTTAGCCCGAAGTACGACGCGATGGTCGGCATCAGCACCGGAAAACCCTGGTCATACAGGTGCGCTACCCCATGCCCGGCGGACATGACTCCGAGGATAGTGGGCCTGTTCCGTACCTGCTCAGGCGCCTCTGCGGATTCCAAGGACTGCGCTCCTCTATGGGTGGGCTGTGAAGTGGCGCGATTGTACGGATGAAGTAGTAGAAAATCCAGTCCGAAACAAACATACTCTGTGGCAAGAACAATCTAAACTCCACCAGGTACGCATCATGCGATTCATTAGGGATGGCAAACGAAAAGTAGCGGTTGCGGTAACCGTACTCCATCCCTTCCCATCCCCCCAGTGTAATGCTATAATATCTCCGTAACCGAACAAATGAACAATTATATAAACCCAGGTAAATCAATCACCGAGCCGGCTCCCGAAAAAACTCTCTGAACTGGGAAATACAGCCAAATGCAGGATAAATACAGGCCCAGCCTTCAGGGAATCGTCTCCTGTAGGTTGCCAGCAGCCTCCCAGCAGCGGCCCCAGCACAAGATAAACCCAGAATTATGAAGATTGCCGTTGGCCGATGATGAAATACCAAGACTGGAGATGTCCGACATGACCCTGCTAGACGAAACCCAAATCAAAGAAGTAGTCCGCGAAAGATACGGCGCTCTTGCCAGGGAGTCAGCCACCGCCACCGCCGACGACTGTTGCGCTACCGACTGCTGTGGGTCCGACGGCGAGGATGACGTTGTAGCCACCTTCTACGACGCCACCTCAACCGATGGCCTCCCCGCCGAGGCCCTCGCCGCCTCAGCCGGATGCGGAAACCCCCACGCCATCGGCACGTTACAGCCCGGCGAGACTGTCGTGGACTTCGGGAGCGGCGGCGGGATAGACTGCTTCATCGCCGCCAAGGCCGTCGGAGAGACGGGTAGGGTGATCGGCATTGACATGACCGAGGACATGATAGACCTCGCCAGGAGCAACGCCAGCAAACTCGGACTCGGCTACGTAGAATTCCACCTCGCCGAGATGGAAGACACGCCCCTCGATAACGACTCCACCGACGCCATCATCTCCAACTGCGTCATCAATCTCGTGCCGGATAAGGACCTCGTATTCGCCGAGGCATTCAGGATTCTCAGGCCGGGTGGACGCCTCATGGTCTCCGACCTCGTCAGGGTCGCCGAGATCCCACAGGAAGAGGCCGAGGACACCGACAACTGGGTATCGTGTCTCGCGGGAACCGAAATGAAGGACGTGTACCTCGGGCGCATCCGAGACGCCGGCTTCACCGACATCCAGATCGTCTCCGACACTCCCTGGAAGTCCCAAGTTGACTGGCGCGCAGGCATACACAGCATGAACATAAAGGCGTTCAAGCCTGCTGCAAACTAAGGAAGCCATTTCCCTCGATACCAGCCCCTCTCCCTCAGGGAGAGGGCTAGGGTGTTAGGTAAGTGGTCCCTTCCCCCTTGATGGGGGAAGGTTAGGATGGGGGTGGAATCGCAAGTGCGAGTAGCAACCCTATCCCTTCCAAAGCCCGCGGCTGGAACGCCTTTATAGAACGCCGCTGCCTTCGCCCGTATTCGGGGCGGGGCTACGGGCAGCGACCGTGTTGACTAAGCTCCTAAAGTCCCTTCCCCCTTGATGGGGGAAGGTTAGGATGGGGGTGAGCCCCCCAGGGTTCTACTGGATGTTGACCCCTACGTTGCTGTAGTCGTTGTGATTGTTGTGCGGGATAGGTGCCTCCAGGCTGGGCTTCAGCGTGTCAATGCCCCTGCGAATCTGCCCCAGCACTTCCGAAAGCTGCTCCTCAAGGCTGAAGAGCACCTCCCTCGAATACTGGTCCGCGCCGTCGCGACGGCTCGCGGCAATGTCCTCCGCCTCCGATACGATTGCATACGCCTTGCGCTGAGCGTCCTGCACGATCTCCTCGGAGCTCGACATCGCATCATCCCTGATCTTCACGCCCTGGGCCTCCGCCGCCTTCAGCACCTCCGAATCCGACACCTTCTCCTGGTGCTCACGCGTCGCCGCCGCTATGTGAGACGCAACCTCATCCTCCACCGTGGACCTCACCCTTTGGGCCTCCAGGTAAGCCTGGTTGAGGATGCTGTCCTTCTGCCGAAGAACCTCGCGCGCCTCCTGGACGTCGGCTGGCATCGCCATCTGAAGGTTGTTTATCACGCTGGTGAACGTGTCCGCGTCCACCATGACCTTGCGCCCGAATCCGGGTACGCGGCTGCTACTGGCATATAGCTGCTGCAACTCCTGTAGTGCTTGTTCGAAATCCACCCTCGTCCCTCCTTTTTGATCGGAATTGTCGGTGTCTGTTTGTCCGGTTTAATCTAGTTATTCAATTTGCATGCCAGTGCTTCCCCGATATGGGGTGGCACCAGTGCGGATATATCCGCGCCCAATGACGCGACCTCCTTAATTCTGCTCGAGTACACGAATTGATAGTCCAGCGAACTCATTATGCAAACAACGTCTATGTCCGGCGCCACGTGTCTCCACATCAGCGCCATCTCGAACTCCGTTTCGAAATCAAATCCTGCCCTCAACCCCCGAACGATGAACTGTGCCCCATTATCTCGCGCCACCGTTGGGGCCAGCCCTGTAAACGGCACCACGCTGATATTCGGCACGTCCTTCACCGCTTCGGCGAACAACTCGACACGCTCCTCGGTCGAAAACATCAGACTCTTCGTCGGCGGAGACTTGTAAACGGCAATTACTAACTCGTCGAAAACCTTCGCCGCCCGCCTCGCAATATCAATATGTCCATTGTGAGCGGGGTCGAAACTCCCCGGATATATCGCTCTAGCCATGCACATCTCCGGCCGCTAAAATCGTTATTCTCGTGTCTCCATACGTCCTGGAAGCTCTCAGCGAGAATCTCCCGGACGCGTACTCTTCTTCCTCATCCGACCTATGTTCCAGTACTACCAGTCCGCCCGTATTCAGCAGTCTCGGCGACTGTAACGCATCCACCAGGCCCGCCAACTCATCGGAATCGTAGGGGGGGTCGGCCATTACCAGGTCGTATCCGCCCGGCAGCGACTCGATAGTTCTGAGAACCGCTCCTCGGCGTACCTCGGCCCGACAGCCTAGCCCCAGCAGTTCGAGGTGATCCCGGATAGCTGAGCAGAGCCTTCCGTTCCTCTCCACGAAACTCACCCAGGCTGCGCCTCTGCTCAGGGCTTCCAGCCCCAGCGCTCCGGTGCCCGCGTAGAGATCAGCCACTCTCATTCCTTCCACCGCCTCCCTCCCGATTATCGAGAACAGCGCCGCCCGTACCCGTTCCGACGTGGGTCTCAGACCACTGGCTGGCGGCGTCCTGAGTGTGCGTCCCCGATATACGCCGCCGCTTATGCGAGTCGTCACGTCTTCTGGTTCAAGTTATTCAATTCTTAATTCCCCAAGTTTCAGGATGCTAGCATGGCGATTCGCAGGTCTAAAGGAGAATTGTGACCTTTTTGGGAATAATTTTGTACTTGTGCAATTAACTCCTGCCGGATGCCTTGTAGCCTAACGTCAAAATTGCTGATATAATCCGCTTGCCTCGCGAGAGGCCATTCGCAATAACCACGATAAGCCGGAGGGTTTTATATGGGACGCGAGATTTCTGTAACTGTCAATGGCACAACACATACATCTGAAGTAGAGCCGCGCTTGCTACTCGTCGAGTATATACGCGATGTTCTCAACCTGACCGGAACCCACGTCGGCTGCGACACTTCAAACTGCGGGGCATGTACGATATCCCTGAACGGGGCCGCGGTTAAGTCCTGCACGCTCTTTGCGGTTCAGGCCGACGGTGGGGAAGTGACCACAATTGAGGGTCTTGCGTCGAATGGCGACCTGCACCCGCTCCAGGAAGGATTCTGGGAGATGCATGGCCTTCAGTGCGGCTTCTGCACGCCGGGCATGATTATGTCCGCCAACGATCTTCTCCAGAAGAATCCGAACCCGTCCGAGGCCGAGATCAGGCATGGTCTCGCCGGCAATTTCTGTCGCTGCACGGGCTATCACAACATAGTCAAGGCGGTCCAGTACGCTGCGGACAAGATGTCGTCATAGCCTTGGCGGCCTTGGCGCTTGTGACCAAAGCGACCGACAGATAAGTCAGGGACGAGTTTAACTCGACCAGGAGGCGAAACTAGATATGGCAGCAGCCAAATTCGACTACCACGCGCCTTCCAGTGTGGAAGAAGCGCTCAATCTTCTAAGCGGCGACGACGACGCCAAGATTCTTGCGGGCGGACATAGCCTCATACCTATGATGAAGACGGGTCTCGCCGCTCCCGGCGCTCTGGTCGACCTGGGCAAGGTCGGTGGACTCAGCTACATCAACGAGTCAAACGGCGGCCTCGCCATTGGCGCGATGACCACGTACAACGAACTCGCCACCTCGGACGCAGTGGCCTCCAATGCCGCGGTGCTCGGAGAGGCGGCTGCAAGTGTCGCCGATCCGCAGGTGCGAAATATGGGCACGATAGGCGGAAGCCTTGCCCACGCAGACCCGGCGGGCGATCTCCCCGCAGTGGCCATAGCTCTGAACGCGGAGATCGTCGCAACCTCCAGTGGGGGTGAGCGGATCATTTCGGCAGACGACTTCTTCATAGATCTCTTCACTACCGCCCTCCAGCCTGACGAAATAGTCACTGAGATTCGTATCCCGTCGCTGGGCTCCAATACAGGGGCCGCCTATGCGAAGATGGCGAACAAGGCGTCCCACTACGCGATAGTAGGAGTGGCGGCCGTCGTGTCGGTTGACGACGACGGCAACTGCACTTCGGCGCGAATCGGGGTCACCGGAGCGGGCGCAAGCGCCTCTCGCGCGGAGGAATCCGAGAGCAGGCTGGCGGGAAGTTCACTGGACGACGCGGCCATATTCAGCGCCGCCGGACACGCTACCGACGGAATCGAACTCAACGAGGACATCCACGCATCCGCCGAATACCGCGAACACCTGACGAAGGTATTCGCCTTGCGCGCTATTCGCTCAGCGGTGGAACGCGCGACCAGCTAACGACACGAAAATTCCACGACAAGTTAAACAGGGGCGATTGAGGTCGGCCCCTGTTTTGCTATACTCTCGGACAGTGCCGGCGTCGAATCTGTCGTCGGGAGCCAACAGATGGACATCTTCACTGATACGGCACGCCTCAAAGTCGCTCAAAATACTCGACCAGCCGCGACAGCGCCTCTTCGTAACGGTCTCTTGGCGAACAGCCGTAGGAAATCCTCAGGAATCCTCCCCACTGCGCTCCGAACGCGCTTCCCGGCACGGTAAGCACCTGCGCTCTGTCCAGCAGTTCCCAAGCCAGCTCCCTATCCTCTCCCGCTACGTCGGCCCCGACCATCGCGAAGAGCGCGCCGTCCGTCTTGTTCCAATGAAGTACGGGAATCTTGTCGAGGGCGGCTTCCAACACTCTGCGCCTCTCGTCGAGTTCGGATATCATGCTCAGCGGGTACTCAGGCATCTGCTCCAGGGCGGCGGTGGCAGCCACCTGGGAGATGATAGGGGCGCAGATAGCCATCGCGTCCTGCACCTTCAATGCCTGGCGGCATAGCTCAGCGCTCGCCGCAATGTAGCCTATCCGCCAGCCCGTCATGCCGAACGTCTTGGACAGGCTACCGAGCGTGATCACATTATCAACGTAGCCCGAAAGTCCCGCCACGCTGGTGTGTCGCGCCCCGTCGTAGCAGAAGACCTCGTAGGCGTCGTCACAGATGATGTAGATGCCGCGTTCGGTCAATTCGCGAGTGATAGTCGCTATCTCCTCAGCACGATAGACGGTGCCGGTCGGGTTGTTGGGAGATATGATGACTACGGCCCTGGTACGTTCGGTCAGCGCCTCCTCCACGTCTTCCATCGTCATCTGAAAGCCGTCTTCCTCACGGAGTTGAATCTCCCTGACCACACCGCCGCAGAGTTCGATTGCCATGTGGTGATTGAAATAGTAAGGCGAGGCGATTGCGACCTCGTCGCCCTGTTCCAGGATGGTCGTCATGGCAACCATGAATGCTTGGTTGGAGCCGGGTGTGACAACCAGCTGGGTGTCTGGATCGAATGACACCCGGTTGAACTCTCGGAGTTTTCGTGCGAGCGCATGACGGAGTTCAGGTATGCCCGCGTCAGGTCCGTAGGTGTGCAGACGCGGCCCGAAGTTGTCTATCGCGTCTCGTACGGCATCCAGCATCTGATGCGGCGGGCCGAAGAACGGAACACTCTGGCCAAGACTGATTACGTCGCCACCTTCCGCGTTCATCCGGCTCATGTGAGTATTGAGCGCGTCAATTGGCGGCATAGCCACACTTCGCACTCTGTCTGGAATGGTTATCATTTGAGATGCCCCTTTTAGCTTGCAAAAGGGATTATAATGGGAATGACTATGATTCGCAGAGAGGCTCTACAATATGACTTCACAGAGATCGGCTAATGATATAGACCCAAAGATGCTAAACGCACTGGATTGGCGATGCATCGGACCGCCTCGAGGCGGACGCGTCGTTGCGGTAGCGGGGGACCCGGTTGACGTCGGAACCTTCTACTTCGGAGCGTGTGCGGGCGGCGTGTGGAAGACATACGACGGAGGAACATACTGGGAGAACGTGTCTGACGGTTACTTCAAGACCGCTGCGGTGGGCGCAATCGCGGTGTCGGACTCGGATCCGAGCGTCGTTTACGCGGGAATGGGCGAGACTTCCATACGACTGGACGTTACGCACGGAGACGGCGTTTACAGGTCTAACGACGCGGGGCATTCCTGGGTCCACCTGGGACTCGAGGACACGCGACACATCTCGCGGGTCAGGATTCACCCGACCAACCCGGACATGATTTACGTTGGCGCGCTCGGTCACGCATTCGGACCCAACGAACAGCGCGGCATTTTCAGATCCAATGATGGAGGCAAGAACTGGGAACACGTCCTGTTTGTGAGTGAGAACGCGGGCGCAAGCGACCTGTGCATTGATCCGAGCAACCCTCGCCTGCTGTTTGCCGGGATTTGGCAGGTTCGCCGCAACTTCTGGAACCTCAACAGCGGCGGCCCGGACAGCGGACTGTGGCGCAGTACGGACGGCGGAGATTCCTGGGATGACGTCTCGGAGAATCCCGGACTGCCGGAAGGACCCTTCGGCAAGATTGGGGTAGCGATCTCTCCATCCAAGCCTGGCCGCATATACGCGACGATTGAGGCGAGAGAGCCGGGCGTGTTCAGGTCGGACGACTACGGCGACACTTGGGAGCTTGTGTCAGATAATCGTGACCTCCAGGGCAGACCCTGGTACTACCAGCACATCTTCGCCGACCCCCAAGACGCGGACACGGTTTGGGTGCTCAACTACTCTGCCTGGAAGTCCAGCGACGGCGGCAAGACTTGGGTCGAGGTCAACACCCCGCACGGTGACAATCACGACCTTTGGATAGATCCCAGAAATCCCCAGAGAATGATAGAGGGAAACGACGGCGGAGCCTGCGTCAGCTACAACGGCGGCGACACATTCTCCACCATATACAACCAGCTAACAGCTCAGTTCTACCATGTAACGACCGATACACAGTTCCCGTATCGCGTGTATGGAACCCAACAGGACAACAGCGCGATAAGCGTCCCTTCTCGCTCGCACAAGGGGGCCATTCCATGGGGCGACTGCTACGCGGTCGGCAGTTCGGAGAGTGGATACATCGTCGTTGATCCCACGAATCCGAACGTGGTCATTTCGGGAGCTATCGGGTCATCGCCGGGCGGCGGCGGGAATATGCTGCGCTACGACCATTCGACAGGTCAGGTGCGGATCATCACGGTCTGGCCGGAGATGAATACAGGATACGGGGCTGTTGACGCTCGATACAGATTCCAGTGGACGTATCCCATACAGTTCTCCCCGCACGATCCGGGGGTGCTGTACGCGGCGGGGAACGTTCTGTTCAGGTCAACCGACCAGGGCGGGAGCTGGGAGCCTATCAGCCCGGACCTCACGCGCAACGACCCGGATAAGCTCCAGCCGTCGGGTGGGGACATAACCGGGGACGCATCTGGTGCGGAGACGTACTGCACCATCTTCTCCTTTGTGGAGTCTCCGCACGAGAAGGGAGTCTTCTGGGCGGGCTCTGACGATGGTCTTGTGCATATTTCAAAGGACGGCGGCGAGAACTGGGAGAATGTGACTCCCCCTGACCTGGAGGAGTGGACGCGCGTGGACATGATAGAGGTGTCGCCGCACGACCCGGCGACGGCGTACCTGTCCGGGACACGCTACAAGTTTGACGACAACAGACCGTTCCTATTCAAGACCTCTGACTACGGGACAACTTGGAAGTCCATCACCGGCAACCTCCGTGATAACGACTTCACTCGATGCATCCGCGAGGACAACGAGCGACCGGGCCTGCTATACGTGGGAACGGAGACGGGGATCTACGTGTCGTTCGACGACGGTGATAGCTGGGATTCGATGCGGGGCAACCTCCCTGTCGTGCCTGTGTATGACCTTGCTATCAAGGACGACGACTTGGTGGCGGCCACGCACGGGCGCAGTTTCTGGATACTGGACGGCTTGAGCCAGCTTAGGCAGGTGTCGGGCGAGTTCGCGGACGAGGATATGCATCTCATCAAGCCCCCCACCAAGGTTCGTATGGCCGCGCCGTTCAGGGGACGCGGCGGCAGCTCATCCAAGAACTACCAGCTTTCTCTAGGGGCGGCGGTGACGTTCATTGATGCCAAAGGGTCAAGCGGCGAGTTCAAGCGCAAGATGCTGGACGCGGGCGACAATGGGCCGGGCGGCGTGCGGGTGTGGTACTGGCTGAAAGAGAAGCCGGAATCTGATGTCACGCTCACGTTCCTGGACGCGGACGGCACGGAGATCAAGAGTTATTCGAGCGCCGAAAAGGATGATGAGGACGATGATTCCAACGGTCCTCGCGTACCCGCGGAGGCGGGGATGAATCGCTTCGACTGGAGTATGCGTTATCCGGGAGCGAACAAGGTTCCGGGAGACAAGACGACCGAGGGCGTGGGACGCGGGCCGCTGGCTCCACCCGGTACTTACCAGGTCAGGCTGGGCGTCGGCGAGCAGTCTCAGACGCAGAGTTTCGAGATGGTGAAGGACCCGCGCGTGGATACGACACAGGAGGATTTCGACGCGCAGTTCGAGCTTCTCACCCGCATACGGGACAAGATCTCCGAGACGCACGACAATATCAACCGTCTGCGAAGCGCGCGGTCCCAGGTCGAAGAGTGGGCGAAGAGAGCCGAGGGAACGGCCGCTGCGGATCCGGTGTCGTCAGCGGCGGACGCGCTGAAGGAGAAGTTGGACGAGGTGGAAGGTGCGCTTATACAGACTGAGTACAAGGGCGCACGGGACAGGCTGCACATGCCAATCAAGCTGAACGCAAAGCTGGCGGGCCTGTCGCCGGTCGTATCCGCCGGCGACTACGCGCCGCCACAGCAGGCAAACGAGGTATTCGCGCACTTCAGCGAGCTCTTGGGCGAGCAGTTCGCGTCGCTCGAAAGGATTCTGGACGAGGATTTGGATGAGTTCCAGAATCTGCTGGCTGAGCTGGAGGTGAAGTCTATCGTACCGAGGGCTTGATCTACATTCTGAACTATGGGGAAAAGACATCGTTCTGGGGAGCTGTGAAACGCTCCTCAGAACGATGTGATCTGACGACTCTACTCTACGAGGTGGCTCTTTAGCACATCCTCGTCGAACTCTATTCCTAGACCGGGGCCGGTTGGCGGGATGATCTGGCCGTTTTCGAAAACGATAGGCTCTTTGAAGATGGTTCTGTGAAGGGGGCCCATATTGGCTTCCTGGATCATGAAGTTGGGTGAGCAGGTGTCTATCTGGACGGCGGAGGCTGCGGCTATAGGGCCGCAGTACATGTGCGGGGCTATCACGGCGTAGTGGGCCTCCGCGATGGCCGCTATCTTCTTGGCCTCGGTTATGCCGCCGCACTGACCGACGTCGAGCTGGATGATCTGGGCGGCCCTCTTTTCTAAGAGTTGGGCGAATTCGTACTTGGTCACCAGCCGCTCGCCGGTGGCGATGGGGATGCTGGTGTGGGCGGCTACGCGAGCCATCTCGTCTATGTTTTCGGGCGGGACGGGCTCCTCGAACCAGAAGGGGTGGTAGGGTTCGAGGTAGTCGGCGACGCGGATCGCGCTGTACGTCGTTAGCTGACCGTGGGTGCCTATGCCGACCTCAAGATTGTTGCCGACGGCGTTTCGGATGCTCTCGAAGATCTTGGCGGCGCGCTCGATTTCCCACAGTGGGATGTCCCTGGGTATGGGATAGGATGGCGGGAACGGATCAATCTTGCAGGTGGTGTTGCCCTCTTCAAGCAGCTGCGCCGCAACCTCTCCTGCGGCTTCGGGATTCTCCTGGAACGCGCCTCCAGGCATATAGGCATAGGCGCGGAGCGTCTCGTGGTACTTGCCGCCGAGCAGGTTGTAGATGGGCTGATTGGCGGCCTTTCCCGCGATGTCCCAGAGGGCCATATCTATCGCGCTTATGACGGGCGTGGCGTAGAGGCTGGGATGGCGGAAGTCGTGGCGGGAGGCGTACATCCTGTCCCATGTCCTCTCGATGTTGAGGGGATTCTCGCCTATGACGAAGTTGCGGACCATCTCCTCTATGAGACCTATCTGGGTCTTGAGGTCGGCGAGATTCTGGGAGTATGCGCCGCCGGTGATGCGCTCACCGAGGCCGGTTATGCCCTCATCGGTGTGCAGTTCGAGGAACAGCAGGTATCTGCCGCCGATGAAGGGCGGCTCGTTGTGTACGACCATTGTCTTGAAGTCAGTTACTTTCATCGAAAACTCCTGTGGCTTGTGTGTTTCGGATTATACATATGTGAGAACGGTGATGCGTGGAAACCGGCGCGCGGCGCGGATAGAATGGATACATTCTCGAGGAGGGATCGTTGTCTTGAGTTCGAGCGATAGATTGTATCCGTTGAAGGCAGTTCGCGCTTTGGCGCTGCATACGCAGGGGTTGGCGGCTGCTAACCGACGGCGAAGGAAGCCGGGGGTCGAGGAGGTGTATTCGGCGGTGGAGCGAGTCGGCTGGGTGCAGATTGATACGCTCCAAGTGGTGAATCGGAGCCAGTATATCGCACTGTGGAGCAGGCTGGGAGACTATGACATGGGGCACCTGGACAGTCTGCTGTTCGATGGGGGGAGTATATCGGCGGACAACGGGCGACGGCTGTTTGAATACTGGGCGCATGCGGCGTGCATCATCCCGCTGACATCGTATCGCTGGCTGATGCCGATGATGAGCCGGAGGGCGAAAGGAAGGGGCACTTGGCATCGCAAGTGGGTGGCTGATCCCGAAAACGCGCGGTACGTGGAGTCACTACTGGAACAGATAAGGTCGGATGGGCCGGCGCGGCCCGCGGACTTCAGGACCGGCAAGCGCGCACCAGGGACATGGTGGAACTGGGACAACGCGAAGATAGCTCTGGAGCACCTGTACGACGTGGGGACGCTTGCCATAGCGAACAGGGTGAATTTTCAGAGGATATACGACGTTCGGGAGCGGGTGATCCCAGGGTGGGTGGACCGGAGGGAGCCGACAGAGGAAGACGGGCTGAAACGCCTGCTAGAGATTTCGATGCGGTCGCTGGGCGTGTGCGAACCCGCGCAGGTGGGGGACTATTTCCATGCGAAGCGGACGGAGGTGAAGCCGCTGGTGGAGTCGCTTGTAGCGGACGGGACATTCGTGAGGGTGAACGCGAGGTTAGCTGACCGGGAAATCCACGAGTTGCTGGTCCACAAGGAGAATATCCCGCTCTTGGAAATGGCCGCGGACGGTGAAATTCGCGCCGGTCGCACAACGTTTCTTACCCCGTTCGACAGCCTGTTCTGGGCCAGGGGCAGAGACATGGATTTCTGGAAATTCAGGCAGACGTTGGAGTGTTACGTGCCTGAGCCGAAGCGAATCTGGGGCTATTTCTGCCTGCCGATTCTGTACGGGGACAGGCTGGTAGGACGATTCGACCCGAAGGTGGAGCGCAAGACCGGGGTTCTGCGGATAAAGGCGCTGCACCTTGAGCCGGGGGTGAGGCCGAGCGGCAGGCTGACGTCGAGTGTGGCACGCGCGATGCGGGAATTCATGCGATTTCACAAGGCGTCCGAACTGGTCATCGAGCGCAGCGAGCCCGGGGAGTTCGCGGAGAGGTTGGAAGCGGCGATGTGATACAGGACTACGAGAGGAATACAGGCTGCGTCCATGCCTGCAACCCGTTGGAGGATGTGACGTGGGCGCGGATATAGCCTTCATCTCCTGTGGGGCGATAAGAGATTTCCCTGCCAACCTGTTCACCGTAAATGGTACCATCCCTGCCGATGAATCTAGTGAGGAATATGGAGTCGGCTTCTCGGCGAATCTTCAGGGAGATTTGGTCCGGGGACGCTTTGAATTCGCCCAGGAAGACGCCGGTGGAAAAGTAGAAATGGCCCGAAGCCATTGCTTCCACTATGGATTCGGACTCAAGCTCATCGGATTCGACCATGACCCAGCCGCGTCCCGGGTTGTCCAAGTCGGGCGAGAAGTCGTGGTAGTGGTGGGAATCGTCGGAGGCGACGCCGAAGATGGGGACGCCCGCGCTCAGAACGTTGTCCCATATCTCTGAGGGGCTGAGGAAACCCAGCACTGGGATAGGGAAGTTGTTGCATTGGGTAGCGGCGTTGAATACTTCCATCAGGCTTGCGCCGCGTGTCTTGATGATGGCTTCGTGGTCAAAGGCCCACTTCCAGCTAGGATGGTTGATGCAGGAAATTCCGCCCGCGTCTTGGATGGCGTCTATATTAGCCTGGAGGGTGGCGGCGACGTCCCCTGCATCTACTGGCTCCACGAGGCGGTCAATGCCGACCGCCCCAAGATGCACGGGGACCCCGTCGTCGTCCAATGGAAGGGTGACTTCCTCGCCCGGAATCATCAACGGACCGAGAGAGCCGTCCCGCCCGTTGCCGTAGTCGAGAAGCGTGAGGTGATTGTGGTCGGAGAGGACGAGGAAGTCGTAGCCGTGTTCCCTGTACCAGGCGGCTACCTTCTCCGGTTCAGCGTCGCCGTCGGATTCGGTTGTGTGGGTGTGGATATTTCCCCTGTACCAATTCTGTTCGTTCATATTATGGTCCTCCGTGTCATCATTCCTGTGCATTCTGGATACTGAACCAGTTGGGGGTTGATGAATCACCGTCTCCCTCGATGGGCTGAGAGAGGTAGGTATTTCACTCTCACCGTAGCCCTTTCCCTCATAGAGAGGGGGTTTGTTGATCGGTATTCATTGCGGGTACAAGTTTGCCTACCCTTGTGAGCCCACGATGGGAGAGGGAATTTTCGCGAGACAGGCAACGCCTAATGAGTTGATACAAGTTCTACAACCTCTGTCAACATTGACATTACTATATGCCTATCCTATGCTTATCACGAGTTGGAATATGTCTCAATTCCGGTGGATCCTGTGTTTATTGCAGCGCTTCACAAGGAGTTTTCCTAATGGCGGACCGTCTTCTGGATAAGATAGATCAGCCTCGTGACCTCAAGCCCCTGACCCACGAAGAACTCTCCCGAGTAGCGCAGGAGGCACGTGACACCATCATCTCCGTGATCACGGAGCGCGGTGGTCATCTGGCCTCGAACCTGGGGGTCGTCGAGCTAACGCTTGCGCTGCACCGGGCATTCGACAGTCCGACCGACAGGATAGTGTGGGACACGACCAACCAGATGTACACCCACAAGCTGGTTACCGGAAGACGCGACGAGTTCAAGGACATACGGCTGGAAGGTGGTCTTTCAGGATTCGGAGAACCGAGCGAAAGCGAGCACGATACGCTTGCGGCGGGGCACGCGGGAACGGGCCTTTCCATAGCCCTCGGCATCGCGCAGGGTTCGGCCAACCGCAGGCTGAATTCCTGGACAATCGCGGTGGTCGGAGACGGCGCCATGACTTCTGGGTCGAGTTTCGAGGCTCTGAACAACATCGTGCATCTGAATCCCGAGAAGTTCATCGTCGTGCTGAACGACAACGGGATGTCTATATCCGAGAACATCGGCTTTCTGACCAACTGGCGGAAGCGAATGATCACCCATCCCGAATACCAGCCGATGGTGGACAGGATGAAGGCGCTCTCTAGGAGAGTGCCGACCGGCGGGCTGATGTACAACCTCGTCAAGAGGTTCAATACGGCTCTGGACGGTTTCGTGATACCAACCATGTTCTGGTCCGAAATGGGGTTCCAGTATCTGGGCCCTGTGGACGGACATGACTTCCGCCAGCTCGAACAGACGCTCAGGCAGGCCCAGAACACAACGGGGCTCGTGCCCCTGGTTCACGTGGTCACTCACAAGGGACACGGCTACGAGCCAGCCGAGGATGATCCGGTGAAGTTCCACCAGCCAAGTTCTCCCCTGGGTGATGGATCTGGAGCCCCTACTTATTCGCACGTATTCTCCCAGACCGTCTCACGCATAATGCGAGAAGACGAGAACGTGGTCGGCATCAGCGCGGCGATGCTGGAAGGCACGGGTCTGGCGAGCGTCAGGCAAGAGTTTCCGGACAGAATCTTCGATGTCGGCATAGCGGAACAGCACGCGGTGAGCATGGCCGCAGGTATGGCATCAAACGGACTCAAGCCATTCGTGTCCATATATTCGACCTTTCTCCAGCGCGCTTTCGACCAGATCGTCCATGACGTATGCCTTCAGAATCTACCGGTGACCGTGATAGCGGACAGGGCGGGTATAGTTGGTGAGGATGGCAAGACACATCACGGCGCGTTCGACATCTCCTACATTCGATGCCTTCCGAACGTCGTGTTAGCTGCCCCTAAAGACGAAAACGAGCTGCAGCACCTCGTTTACACGGCGTACAAACACGCAGGCCCGTTCGCTATTCGGATTGCGAGGGGCGCCGCCGTCGGGGTTCCGCTGGATGAGGAACTGCGGGAGTTGCCCATAGGCAGGGGTGAAGTTGTCAGGGAGGGGGGAGATGTAGTGATATTCGGACTTGGCAAGTCGCTCAATGCGGCCCTGGAAGCGGCAGACCAGCTTGCAGACTACGGAATTTCCTGCGGTGTCGTGGATCCCATATTTGTGAAGCCCCTCGATGAAGAACTGATACTAGATGCGGCCAATAAGGCCGGTCGAATTGTCACCGTCGAGGAGAATGTGCTTGCCGGAGGGTTCGGGTCGGCAGTAATTGAGGCTCTGGCAGCGGCCGGCAAAGAAGACGCCGCAGTTCTTCGCATCGGTATGCCGGACTCTTTCATAGAACACGGAACAGCCGCCGATCAACGCCGACAGCTTCAACTCGACGCCGAAGGTATCACGCAGCAGATTCTGGGGGAATTCTTCCCAGACGCAGGGCTCAGCAGTATAGCCTCGCGAAGGGACTGGGGTAAGGCGGTCTAGACCTCACGCCCGTATTTTTCGAACGCCTCGTTGTAAGCCTCGGGAGTATTCAGGTCGAGGCGAATTGC
Source organism: Dehalococcoidia bacterium (assembly GCA_009838465.1). Classification (GTDB taxonomy): domain Bacteria; phylum Chloroflexota; class Dehalococcoidia; order Lucifugimonadales; family UBA1123; genus VXRN01. The sequence continues at coordinate 57,077 of VXRN01000033.1, read as the reverse complement.
CGGATCGTCAAATACCACTTCATTGATCTCTGCACGATGGCGTTCGAATACCTCCCTGAGTCCCTGGTTCTTCTCGGAAATCCGACCGAGTTCCGGGAGGAGACACGCGGAAAATATGAGGGGATGGCCGCCACGTCCAAGGTACCTGGGCGAAGTGAGCAGGGCGCCGGCCTCCAGGTGGGCATTGATTACATCAGACACAATCTGCGGCGTGCGTGGCTGGTCAACAGCCATGATGACGATATCGGTAGCGTCCGGTGATACTGCTTCGAGCCCGGCCCTTATGGACGAAGTGCGCCCCTCTTTGTAGAGAGGGTTCATCACGTCGCGCACGGCCTTGCCAGAGACGTAAGGGGCCACTTCCTCCGCCTCGTGGCCGAGAACGACGATGACTTCGTTTGCCCCCGCCTCAAGCAGGGATTGAATCTGGCTCTCGACCAAGGTCTTGCCACGCCAGGGGAGCAGTGGCTTGGGTCGGCCCATGCGCGAACTGAGGCCGGCCGCTGTCAGGACTGCTGAGACGAAGCACTGCATGGATGTCGAAAAAAATTAGTCGGCTGCCGCGACCTGCTGGGACTCCACCTTGGCTATGATGCGGTCTATGCGATGCTGCTCGAGCTTCATCGGGAGACCTGTACCGCCGAGCCTGAACATGAGAACCTCTCCCATAATGCTGACCGCGATCTCCTCGGGTGTACGTGCTCGAATGTCGAGGCCGATGGGGGAGCGGATGTCGCGCAGGCGCTGCTCGTCCAAGCCCATGCGTACCAGGTCCTCGTAAATCAGGATGGTCTTGCGCTTGCTTCCCATCAGGCCGACATACCTTGCGGGAGTCGCGGCGGCAGCGGCAAGCGCGACGTTATCGAACCTGTGGCCGCGCGTGGCTACCACAATGAATGTGTTGGCGTTGATGGGAAGTTCGTCCAGCGCCTCTTCGGGCTTCTTAGGGACTATCATATCGGCGTCAGGAAAGCGTTCCGGATTCGCGAATTCTTCCCTGTCGTCGGTGATGAACAGCCTGAAGCCGAGGGGCTTGGCGTGAGCGGCCAGGGCGAACGATACGTGTCCGCCTCCGCATATTACTAACTGGGGTGGAGTGGTGTACGCCTCGATGAAGTATTCGGTGCCATCTTCGGCGATAGCATACTCGTTCCTGCCCATAGCCATGAGGCCATGAGCGCGCTTGACTGCATCGCGGTCCAATCCCGAATCGCCTAGTGAACCCTCGGTGGAGCCATCCTCGCGGATGAACAGCTTGGCGCCTACCGGCAGGCTTTTGCCGGGGGCGGACTTTATCAGGCTGGCGAGAGCGACAGAGGGGCCGCCTTCGTATGCGGCGTCTATCTCTTTGGCGTAGTCGAGATACTGGTCGGGTTGGTACACCGGGTCTATGAGGAAGAACATCGTCCCGCCGCACACCAGGCCGTCCTGGGCGGCGAGGTCTTCGTTCAGTTCGTATTCGCGGTACTGGGCATCGCCGCCACGGCGCATTAGCTGGCTGGCGGCGTACCAGATGTCGCCTTCGACGCAGCCGCCACCGAGTGTACCAACACCGGAGCCGTCGCTACGCACGAGGAGCTTCGCGCCGGGCTTCTGGGGCGTGGAGCCTTTTGTGCGGATGACAGTTGCCATGACCAACTGTTCTTCGTTCTGGAGCAAGTTTACGGCTTCGTGGAATACGTCCTGCATATCGCTGTCCCACCTCCGTGGATGGATGAAAACCGTGTGGGGTTCTGCATACTAGCTTAGCAGTATGGGCGCGTGTCGGCAATGCGGGAAGTGGCTCGGCTAGTCTGACTCGCATAAATAGCATTTATGTTTCGCTGATTGACCATTGGACAATTCGTTCGACAGTTGGCGGGGTAGCCAACCGTTAGCCTTGCTTTCCAGATTCATATTCATGTAGGCAGTTAACGATTACATCGTTCATTGTGGGGAATTTTTCTTCGGCGAACCGCGCCACCCAATCTTGTATTTTGTCGCGAGAGGTTCCGTCATCCCAACCAATCCCATAGTCGGATTCATCTAGTACACAACTATTCTCTTCGTGCAAGGTTGCCCAACCCGACCGAAGTATTGTGGTTTTAGGTCTGAAACTTCTGGGATGTTGTCGTACCGCTTCGAAGAGCATTTGTCTTAGACCATGATTAGCGTCGGTCTCAGGCCTAAGCTTCACGCCAAGCAAGGGGAATTCACGCTTACCAACGAACCCAAACTCGAAGAAGACTATAGCGCTAGGTTTGGAAAAGTGGCTTGATGTCTGAGCTGCCTCATACCGATCCCAGTTGGTTGAGAGGAACCGAACCGACTTTGGCACTTCTATATCCAATTTCCATTCAGGTTGCTGTTCGATAGCTTCCTTGAGCCACTGCATAGTGTCTGCCATATAGTCAGGCTTGTTGGCTGCTATTAGATCTATCGCTTCCCTGTGTTCCAGATAGATTTTTCGGGCTTGTTGCGTGAGGCTGGTTTCGGGCATGATGTTTCTCCTCAGCGTGGTTGCGTATTGGCGCAAGAATGCGCGTACATTCTCGTCCGTTGAACTCTCGTTGTATTCCAGAATCTGTTGGACAATGCAGGAAACCTCGGAGTACATGAGAGGTATCCAGTATCCTTGATCTTCCTCTTGCGAAGCGAGTTCGCCCTGGGGAGTCAGGAACACGTGGTGTCGGGTGAACGCTGGGTAATGGTCTTTCAAAGCCTTCCGGTAACGGGTTAGCTGATTACTGTGTTCAAAGGAGAAGACTTTGTTTTCAATAGCGCATAGGAACTGCTGTGCTTTGTTGACAATCAGAACATCCAAAAATCCCTGTTGCCCATCCACTACGTGCGGCCATTCCCGGATCACTTCTGTCTCTGTCCAATCGTGGGAATGCTCCGTCAGTGGCGCATCCGCGCTTTTAAGAAAGTCTTTCAGGAACAGGTCGCTGTGGCCGTGGCTTTGATTTGGATCCAGCAGCCAACCAAGCATATTGGAATGGAACTCTTCCTGCCCCCAAAGGTCTCGGCCTGATCCAAAGCTCAATTGACCAACAAAATCCAGCGCGTCAAATTCGGTGTGTTGTTCTGCAAGAAGTCTCTCTAGGCCCCCTAGAGTCTCATCCGACTCGAATCTGTTTAGGCTCGCAATTCGCGCCGCGCGACCCGACGCAAACGCTTTCCCCAGATATTCTAACTTGGAACGGACGTTGTGAAGGGCAACAACCTGGGCGCTACGTGTTCGCATTATGTAATCTTTCTAAAACCCTATATATAGACGACGCGGGGCTGACCCGTCGGATCAGCCCCGCGATTTTAGCTTACGCTTTCAGATATTGCGGTCTAGTAGTCCATGGGCGGCATTGCGGGGGCCGCGGGCTCGGGGACCGGCACGTCGGTTATCAGGGACTCGGTGGTCAGGACCATGGCGGCGACGGAGGAAGCGTTCTCAATCGCGGCGCGGGTGACCTTTGCCGGGTCCATGATCCCCTTCTCGAGGAGGTGGCAGAACTCGCCATCCTCGGCGTCGTAGCCCCAGTCGCCTTCGCTCTTAAGGCTCTCGGAGAGGATGACCTCGCCGGATACGCCGGTGTTCTCGGAGATGAGCTTGATCGGGCGCTGCAAAGCCTCGCTCAGGATAGAGGCGCCAGTGGCCTCGTCGCCGGAGAGGTTAAGGGCATCGAGCGCGACGCTGGCGCGCAGAACGGCCAGTCCACCACCAGGAACGATACCTTCTTCGACAGCGGCGCGGGTCGCCGAAAGGGCGTCCTCGACGCGGTTCTTCTTCTCCTTGAGTTCGACTTCGGTGGCAGCGCCGACCTTGATGATCGCAACACCGCCGGAGAGCTTGGCCAGGCGTTCCTGGAGCTTCTCGCGGTCGAAGTCCGATGTGGTCTCGTCAACCTGGGCCTTTATCTGGTTGATGCGGCCCTGGATGTTGTCCTCGGTGCCGGAGCCGTCCACGAAGGTGGTCTCTTCCTTGGAGGCGACGATGCGGCGGGCGCGGCCAAGGTCCTCGACCGTAACCGAGTCGAGCTTGCGTCCGACCTCTTCGCTAATGACCTGTCCGCCGGTGAGGATGGCCATGTCTTCGAGCATCGCCTTGCGGCGGTCGCCGAAGCCGGGCGCCTTGATGGCGACGCAGTTCAGCGTGCCACGCAGCTTGTTGACGACTAGGGTGGCGAGCGCCTCGCCCTCGATGTCCTCCGCTACTATGACGACGTTCTTGCCAACCTGGAGAATCTTCTCGAGGGCGGGCAGCACGTCGGAGACGGCGGATATCTTCTTGTCGGTAATCAAGATGTAGGGATCGTCAATGGAGGCTTCCATGCGGTCCTGATCAGTGATGAAGTAAGGGGAAATGTAGCCACGGTCTATCTGCATTCCTTCCACGAACTCCTGCTCGTAGGACAGACCCTTGGACTCTTCGACGGTGATAACGCCGTCCTTGCCGACCTTTTCCATCACGTCAGCGATGAGTTCGCCCATTTCGTCGTCGTGGGCTGAGAGGGAGGCGACCTGTGCGATCTGCATCCGGCCTTCGACAGGCGTGGACATATCTTCGACGGCGTCCCGCATGGCGACAACGCCTCTCTCGATGCCGCGCTTCAGGGCCATGGGGTTGGCTCCGGCGGCGATGTTCTTGAAACCTTCGTGAATGATCGCCTGGGCGAGCACGGTTGCGGTGGTGGTGCCGTCGCCGGCGACGTCGTTGGTCTTGCTCGCGGCTTCCTTGAGAAGCTGGGCGCCCATGTTTTCGAAGGGGTCTTCCAGTTCGATTTCCTTGGCGATGGTAACGCCGTCGGAGCATACCTGGGGCGGGCCGAACTTCTTGTCCAATACAACGTTGCGGCCTCGTGGGCCAAGCGTTACGCCAACGGTGTCGGCCATAACGTCTATGCCGCGCTTCATGGCGGCTCTTGCTTCTTCACTGAACTGAAGCTGTTTTGCTGGCATTTCTGGTTCAGTCCTCCTTCTTGGGTACTTGGGGAATGGGGATTACTTCTTGAACAAGATATCGTCTTCGCGGAGAACGAGGTACTCGACGCTGCCGTCGCTGTACTCGGTACCGGCGTACTTGGAGTAGATGACCACGTCGCCGACCGCGACTTCCATAGGAATTCGGGCGCTGCCGTCGTCGGACAGACGACCGGGGCCCACGGCCACTACGACACCTTCCTGAGGCTTCTCTTTGGCGGTGTCGGGAATGTAGATCCCTCCCGCGCTCATCTGCTCTTCACCCTCCTGGGGCTCGACAACCACGCGGTTGCCAAGGGGCTTGAACATTACTTTCGTTTCGGTCGCCATTCTTGCTGGAACCTCCTTATTTTAGAGTGGGTTGACTGCCTGAATTAGTGATTAGCAGTCCATTTATAAGACTGCTAATTGAGATGATAGCGAAAGCATTTTCAGGGTGTCAACAGCAGAGTCGAGGGTGGCAGCGAAGCGTGTCCGGTACGGGCCAATGCCCCCTGCCGCGTGGCTGCGCGAGTCTGCTAGAATTCTCGGCGTGAGAAACCTGAGCCAAGTGACCGACTTCAACCTGATTTCCGCGTATAGAAACACATTCTATGGCTGGAAACTGGTAGCCCTTTCGGTGTTCATGCTATCGCTCATGGCGTTGACCGTATTCCAGGGCCTGGGAACTTTCCTGGTGGCGTTCGAGCGTCAGTTCGGCTGGACGCGCACCCAGATGTCAGGCGCGTTTGCACTGGCACGGGCGGAGGGGGCAGTGCTGGGACCCATAGAGGGGTGGCTGATAGACCGGCTGGGAAACCGGCGCATGATTCTCATCGGCTACATCATCATGGGCGTGGGGTTCGTCCTGTTCTCCCAGGTAAATAACCTGTGGGAGTTCTACGCTGTGTTCATGCTCATCACGCTCGGTTCGGGGCTTGGCGGATGGCTGGCAATGATAAGCATGGTGAACAACTGGTTCATACGGCAGCGTTCGCTGGCAATCGCGGCAGCCATGTCAGGTGTACACGTCGGCGCGCTGATGGTGTGGCCGCTGGCTTTCGGCATAGAGAATTATGGATTCCGATGGACCACGTTCGCGATAGGCGTATTTATGCTGGTGATAATCGGGCCCGTGGCGAAAGCGGTGCGAAACCGCCCCGAAGACATGGGCTTGCAACCGGATGGGGGTTTCGAGTCCGGCGCAAGCAGGGGCGCGCGGGACGAGTCGAAAGACGATGGAGATCCGGAGTTTACCGCGCGTCAGGCACTGAGAACGCGGGCATTCTGGGCGTTGACTATCGTACACCTGTCGTCGAGCATCTCGATTGTAACGCTGGCGCTGCACCTGGCTCCAAAGCTGGTGGACATGGGATTTTCACTCACCAGCGCAGCTTTCATCCCGATATTCTATACCCTGATAGCGCTGCCTTCCCAGTTTCTGGCCGGATACATTGCCGACCGGTTTCCGAAGCCGATTGTCACGTTCATATTTCTCATGTTCCAGGCCACATCCATCCTGGTTATAGCGTTCGCGGAGACACCGGCTATGGCATTTCTGTTCGCGGCGCTGTACGGTGTGGGCTTCGGCGGACGAATCCCATTGCTGACGGCAATCAGGGGAGAGTACTTTGGTCGGAAGGCGTTCGCTACTATAATGGGGCTGTCCCAGGTTCCTAACAATATACTGATGATTTTCGCACCACTGTTCGCGGGATTCATGTACGATCTTCAAGAGTCGTATTTCGTCCCATTCTTGACCTTCGCAATTCTGGCATTCATGGGAGCGGCGCTGATGTTGACGGTGAAGAAGCCGGAACTCAGTGAAACACCTGCGGTCCAGACGGTAGGAAGCGAGCGCGCATGAAAGTCCTGGGACGCGAACTTGCCGACCCATTCACAGAGTTCTGGGATGAGTTCTCCCCTGAGCTGGCGGTCACCGAGAGCGATATCGAGAACGGTCTCAGTACGGTGTTCGGCGACCAGGGTGCTGACGCGACGGCGCCTTACGAGCCAAGATGGATGTCTCTGCCGGACGACGACCTCGCTCATCACGTCGCGCATGAACTCACGCACCAGGTCATGGTTTCCCGAAAGTATCCCAAGACGATGCGTGGAGTGGAATATCCGCCCAATTCTGCGGAGGCTCGAGTGGGCGAGGACCTGGAGGAGATGGTCCTGCACCCTTCGCTGGAGGAGATACTGGAGCCGTTCGGATTCAGTCACGAGTTCATCCTGAACAGAATGGCGGAGGGGGCGAGGGGCGGCATGAGTTCGGCACCCGTCCCTGACTATGGCACACCCTGGCATTTCACGTGGGCCATCCGGCACTGCCTCCTGAGGATGGAATTACCTCGTCATCTCTGGACCCCAATCGAGACGATATATGCCGAGCGAGCGCCGGAAGCGGCTGCGCTGGGACGCGAGTTGCTCGACATCATGCTCGAAGTAGGCTGGGGAAGCCGTGAGCAGGCGCTGGAGGCAATGACGCGCACACGGGACTGTCTTGGCCTCGACGTTCAGGACAAGGTGCTGGTGCTGGATACAGACACCGGTCGGATTCTGTGAAACGACACAGGGCGTCGCACGGCCATTCCACCGACCTCCATGAACTCAGCCGTTATCTTGGCGGGGCTCCGGCAGTGTAGATGTCAACCGAGGAGGCGACAACCAGGGGGTCCGGCGGTCGGGCGACGGAATTGTCCTTGCCCTCATAATCTAGGACGCTGAGCACGTGGCGCATGGCGTTTATGCGGGCGCGCTTTTTGTCGTCGGACTTTATGATCGTCCAGGGCGCGCTGTCGGTATGAGTAAGGAGGAACATGGCTTCCTTGGCCTCTGTGTACTCCTCCCACTTGTCAATGGACTGGATGTCCACAGCGCTGACCTTCCACTGCTTTAGCGGGTCGTTCGCTCGGGCTTGGAAGCGTCTGAGCTGCTCGTGCCGACTGACGGAGAAGTAGAGCTTGACGATGTGGATTCCGCTGTCCGCTATCATCTTTTCGAGAAGCGGCGCCTGCTGGATGAACATGCGATAATCCCTATCGGATGAGAAGCCCATCACCCGCTCGACGCCGGCGCGGTTGTACCAGGATCGGTCGAACAGCACTATCTCCCCTTCCGATGGGAAGTGGCTGATGTATCGCTGGAAATACCACTGTCCCTGCTCGACACTGGAGGGTTTATCAAGCGCCACTACCCTGGCGCCGCGCGGGTTCCAATGTTCCATGAACCTGCGAATGGTGCCGCCCTTTCCGGCGGCGTCCCGGCCCTCGAACAGGATAATCAGCCGCTCGCCCACTTCTCTAATCCAGTTCTGGAGCTTGATCAGTTCCACCTGGAGGGGCAGTTTCTCGTCTTCGTACTGGCTGGTCCTCATCTTCTTCGCGTAGGGGTACAGATTTTCGCGGAAGTACCTGATCCGATTCTCAGCGCCGATGTGGGGATGGTCTTCTATGGGTTCGTCGTGAGAGATGGTGAGTTCTTCATCCATTGAACTGGACGTCTCGCCATTCAGAGATACTTTCGCAACAGTGCCATGCTCTCCAGAAACTCGTGTTTCGTCGGTCATAGCAACACCTCCCTCATCAGATGTTGGTTTATGTCACCTTTCAGCCATGTTATTACAGGAAGGAACGGAATGCAATTTGCAGAAATGAGTGATATGCATCACAAAAGTAGTGTACAGCGGCACATTCGGTTCAATCAACGAAAGAAAGTAAGCGGCATAGAGATATTGGATAACGACATACTGCGCTGGATTCGCACCATAAGTCTGACGCATCCTGTACAAGCCGGATTATTGACAGTGAATACCGCCACTGCTAACATCTGCACAGTAAACAAAGGTCAACTTTGTCCGGTGCGCTGGAGAGTCCAGCGCGTATAGGGAAAGCGGTGAGAATCCGCTGCGGAGGCGCCACTGTAATCGGTTAGCCGCCCGCTGAGGCCACTGTCCGACTTGGGATGGGAAGGCGCGGGACAGGCGACGATCCGAGAGCCAGGAGACCTGCCGGGTAGGGCTGAGTAGCCGCTCTCCGTCTCAGGGAGCGCCTCAGATACAGGTCGGGTTCCTATCTCAGCTATCAGGGGCCAAGGCCAATCCGATGCGATCCCTGCACGCGAAAGCGGCGGGGATTTTTCTATTGGGTACAGTGGGCTACGGAGCGTAGAACCTGCGCTCCGACAGAGTATGAATAATTCTCCCATCACTATAACTGAGGCCATAGAGCGCATACGTCCGGCGGATGTGGATGCCATGCGGCGGGCAGAGATGCGGCAGTTGAGTCTCACCAAGCCGCCCGGGAGCCTAGGACGGCTGGAAGAAGTATCCATCAGGCTTGCGGGAATCTTCGGCGTTGATCAGCCGCGAATCCGTGACAAGGCCGTCATCGTTGCAGCCGGGGACCACGGCGTGGTGGCGCAAGGAGTCACGGGCTATCCACAAGAAGTCACAGCGCAGATGGTGATGAACTTTCTGGGTGGTGGAGCGGCAATAAGCGTAATGTGTCGTCGGTTGGGAGTACGACAAGTAATCGTTGACGCCGGGGTCGCGGCCGACCTTCCATCCCATCCGGAACTGCGGTCGCTGAAAATTGGACGTGGCACGTGGGACATAAGCCAGGGGCCGGCGATGTCGCTCGGCCAGGCTGAACTCTGCGTGGAAGCGGGTGTGAATCTGGCCGTCGAAGCCATCGAGTCCGGCGCTGACCTGATAGCGACCGGAGATATGGGAATCGGGAACACCACGGCGTCCAGCGCCATCACCGCTGCTGTGACGGGCAGGTCCTCTGAGGAGACTACCGGGGAGGGAACAGGCCGTACGCCTGAAGAACTCCAGTATAAAGTCGCTGTGGTGCGGAGGGCGTTGGAAGTTAACAGTCCTGACGCCTCGGTCGGTCTTGATCTCCTGTCGAAGGTGGGCGGCTTTGAAATCGGCGTATTGACCGGCGTTGTTCTCGGTACTGCGATGATGCGGCGGGCCGTGGTGGTGGACGGATTCATATCTGGGGCCGCCGCGCTGGTGGCCGACGTCCTGTGTCCCACCGCGCGGGACTACATGATCGCCTCGCACGTATCGGCTGAGCGTGGTCACCGTGCCGCGCTGTCCCACATGGATCTGACGCCGCTTCTGGACCTGGGTATGCGTCTCGGGGAGGGCACGGGGGCTGTGCTGGCTCTTTCGATAGTCGAAGTTGCCGCCGCGTGCCTGTCGGAGATGGCTACATTCGGAGAAGCGGGCGTCTCGGACAGGGAACAAGATTCCACGTAGGGCGGTAGATAAGATGAACGGTTTGCGTTCGGCCATCGGCTTCCTGACGATACTTCCGGCTGCGCCGAGAGATGCGGCTGGTGGACTGGCGTCTGCCCGCACCTGGTTTCCAGTCGTCGGGCTGATCCTGGGTGCAATCCTCGTGGCCGCTGACGTGCTCCTGCGGTCCGTGGATTCGATGGTGACGCAGGGCGAAAGTACACTGCCCCCATTACTTTCGGCGGTTCTGCTGACTGTCATACTCGTTGTTCTGACACGCGCGCTGCACCTGGACGGTTTCATGGACTGCTGCGACGCGCTGTTTGGAGGATTTGACAGAAAGCGTCGTCTGGAGATTCTAAGGGACCCCCATGTCGGTGCATTCGCGGTAACTGGAGTGGTCTGTCTCCTGTTGCTGAAGGCTTCCGCGATCCTGGCGCTGCCACAGGCGGGACGGTTGTGGGTTCTCCTGTTGTTTCCATGTCTTTCGCGATGGGCGGTTGTACTGGCGATGGAACTGTTTCCTTATGTAAGGAGCGGAGGGATCGGAACGCCGTTTCTGAATAACACCCGCCGCTGGCAGGTTGCCTTCGCACTGCTTGTTACTGTGATCGCCGCACTGGTAATTGCCGGGGTCGCTGGCCTGGTGCTTGTGGCTGTAACCAGTGCAGTCGCGTGGTGTGTGGGAGCGTGGGCCTCCAAGCAGCTTGGTGGGGTGACCGGAGACGTCTATGGAGCCGTCATCGAGGTCTCAGAAGTGGCAGTCCTCCTCGTAGGCGTGTTTCTGAGTCCTACTTCAATGTTGCGTTAGAGAATAGGTTCGCAAGGTATGGAATGGAGAGTATGGCCCGGAGAGTGGTATCTGGACGCGGGTGCGCTGATCATCGCACTTGCGCTTGATTTGACTCTCAGGGAATTGCCGAACTCTGCGCATCCCGTGGCTTGGATGGGGAAGCTGATTATGCGGCTGGAAGTCATCGGCCCATCGAAAGGGGGACGTGTGGCGGCGTTCCTATGGGGAGTCTGTATCGCCATCTTGGTTCCGGCGCTTTCCGGCGCTCTTGTCTGGCTAGTTGCGAATTGGCTGCGAGAGTTAGGCGTTGTCTTCTACGTTGCAGGCTGCGCCGTACTGCTCAGCACGACATTCGCGGTGAGAGGACTGGCCGGAGCAGCGAGGAACGTTCAAGCCGCAATGGATGACGGAAGTGTGAACGAAGCGCGACGCGGACTGGAGAGCCTGGTCAGCCGCGACGCCAACTCGCTTAGTCGTCCCCTGGTAGCGGCGGCGGCGATAGAGTCTGTGGCCGAAAATACGACCGACAGCTACATCGGGCCCTGGCTCTCGTTCGCTATCCTCGGACTACCGGGCGCATTCGCCTACCGCGCCATCAACACGCTCGACAGCATGATTGGCTATCGGGGTAAGTACGAGTATCTGGGGAAGGCGTCGGCGAGACTGGACGACGCGATAAACTTCGTTCCCGCCCGGCTGAGCGCGGCTTTCATGGTGGCGTCGGGTGCGCTGTGTGGGATGTCAGCCAGAATGGGATGTAGCTGGGTTTGGAGGGGCCGCGTGCAGACGGCGAGTCCGAACGCGGGCTGGACAATTGGAGCTATGTCGGGTCTGCTGGGAGTCGCTCTGGAGAAGCCGGGACACTATCGCATCGGCGACGGACTGCGAGACCCATGCGCGTCGCACATCGGGACTTCCATTCGTGTTGCATACGCAGTTGCGGCTTTCGGAATGCTCGCGGCTCTTGGCGCGCTCACACTGCGCGGTCTTCTGACGGGCTGAGAGGGATGGACATGACTCACGACCAGGGCAGGCCGGTCCATGGCGGCCTCAACATCACGGAACTCGGTACCCTCGGGCTTCGCCCTGATGATGTCCTGGACTTCAGCGCGAGCATCAACCCCCTCGGACCATCTCCGCTGGCAGTGAGAGCCGCTCGAGAAGTGCCCCTGTCCTCTTACCCGGATACCGAGTGCGTGGGGCTGAGGGAGGCAATCGGCAACCGTCTGGGAGTGGACCCGAGCCAGATACTGGTCGGCAACGGCTCGACGGAGCTCATACACCTGCTGGCCAGATCATTCCTAAGCGAACAAAGCGTTGCCGTGATATTCGCGCCAACATTTGGTGAATACGAGGCGGCCTGTCGTCTCCAGGGTGTGACTCCGATTGCGCTCTCTCCCAGCGACGGATTCCACTGGGACGTTCAGGCCGCTATTGAGCAGATGGCGATTGTGCGTCCGACAGTGGTCTTTCTCTGCAACCCAAATAACCCGACGGGTGTTTACCTGGGGGAGCAAGAGGTTGCACGCATCGCCAACGCCTTGCGAGGCACCGGTCTGCTGGTTCTGGATGAAGCATATGTGTCTTTCGTCGAGGACCGCTGGAACTCGCTGCCTATGCCAAATGTGGTATTACTGCGCTCTATGACGAAAGACTACGCGCTGACTGGACTGCGTCTCGGCTATATGTTGGCCTCCATGGATGTGATCGAACGCGTGAGGCGATTCCAATATAGCTGGAGCGTCAATGCCCCCGCTCAGGCGGCGGGGATTGCGGCTCTGTCTGAATCTGCACATGTAGAAAAGGGACGCGAAGAGGTGAGATCGGGCAGGGATTATCTCCAGGACGCGGCCCGTTCTCTGTGTATAGAATACGTGCCAACGACCGTGAATTTTCTGATGATGAGAGTGGGAGACGCCACCGGACTCAGGCTGAAACTTCTCACAGAGTACCGGATTTGTGTCCGGGACTGCGCCTCGTTCGGATTGCCCGAGTACATCAGAGTCGGAATAAGGGGTATGGACGATAATCGTAGACTGGTGGAAGCGCTGAAACAGGCTCTCCAGAGTTGATGATACGAATCATGCGAGGGAGAGTATTTTGACCAAGGAGTTGATCCTCATACTCGGCGGAGCGCGTTCCGGCAAAAGCGCGCTGGCCGAACGGCTCGCCCGCCAACGAGAAAGGGTTCTGTTCGTAGCGACCGCTGAGGCCCTGGACGTGGATATGGAACGGCGTATTGCCGCACACCGCAGTCAGCGGCCCAGCGCGTGGAGAACGCTGGAAGAGCCTCTCGACCTATCCTCTGCGATTCAGGAAGTTGCGGATGGCTATGAAATATGTCTGCTCGACTGTCTCACACTTTGGGTCAGTAACCTGCTGCTCAAAATGGAAGACGACCCGAACGTGGAGCGAGAAATCCTCGCGGAAGTCAAAAGGCTGCTGGAAGTTTACGAAGAGTCGTCGGCAACATGGATAGTGGTCAGTAACGAAGTTGGACTGGGGATAGTTCCGCCGACGCCGCTCGGTCGCCAGTACAGGGACATCCTGGGAAGGGCCAATCAGGCTGTGGCAGCCCGCGCGGACAGGGTGTATCTCACTGTCGCCGGACTTATGATGGACCTCAAATCAATGGCTGTACCTATTAGCGGTGGGTCAATATGAACGTCTGGAAGCTACCTTACAAACATCAACGCTCGATAGAAGCCGTGTGTTTTACCCTCTCCCAGAGGGAGAGGGGACTCGTTGGTGTAAACCTGCCGGATCAGAAGACTGCTATCGGGTTGACCGGAGACCCCGTTCCACCGATTACGTTGAGCGGGTTGATAGTCAGCATGAACTCGTGGCGACATTCCTCGGCACAGGCGTTCGCGAGCGGCTCAAGTAGCGAGTTGTCCAGCAGTGCGACGCCGTAGGCGAAGATGACGCCGTGAACTGTCCAGGGAATGTCGTACTCATTCGGAGAAGCGTCCATCATGTCCCAGCCGAGTATGGAGATGTCGTTGTCGCGGACGAACTTGAGACAGGATGCGTGAAGGCCGGGCCGCGAATCGCCTCCGGCCCAGTTACCACCGTTGTCGGCGGCGTATGCCTCGCGTCCGCTGTAAACCATGACCGCGTCGCCGGGCCTTATCTCGACGCCCTGGGCCTTGGCAATGTCCTCAAGCTCCCATCCGTGGACCGGGGTATCGAGCGTCACGTAGGGATATCCGCGATGCCTTGGGACATCGAGCATGACACCCCGCGTGAGTATGCCGTCGCTCCAGGCGTCCACAGTGGCATAAGTTCCGCCTGAGAAGGTCAGAATTTCGTCAGGGGATTTGCCGTCCCACATACCGCCGGAGTCCCATACGTGGCAGAGAGCGTCAATGTGCGTCGTAGCCGTTCCGTGGTAATAGACGCCGTAGTAGTCCATAGCCGCGCCTCCGCCATGAGGCCGTTCCATGACCGACATAAAGTGCTGCGCAGGCCTGGGGTTCTCGGTTCTTGGCTCTACCGGGAAGGGTCTGCTGAGCGAGACGGTCCGGCCATTCTTCACCAGACTCACAGCCTCAAGCCGTTTTGGGGCGTCTATAAGATTGATGGCTCCGGCGGATCCCATATCCCCCCACCTGCCCCAGTTTCGACGCTCTCTCAGATAAGACATCACTTCGGATTTGCTCGGAGCTTGTCTTTCGGACATTCGCACACCTCCAGTTTGAATCTCTCGGAAATGTACTCTATCGTCTATTCACACACAACCCCGCCAAACGAGGCAGGCGAAAGGCATATATAATGCGGTCGTCGAATACAGCAGTTAGTCTGGAGGAACCATTAATGGGTAAGTTAGATGGTAAGGTATGCGTAATAACCGGAGCGAGCAGGGGTATAGGGGCAGGCATAGCGCAACTCTTCGCAGAAGAGGGCGGTAAGGTTGTCGCCGCCGCGAGAACTCTCAGGGAAGGGGACCACCCCCTGGAAGGTTCTCTTGAGAAGACCGTGGCGGATATACGCGAGTCGGGAGGCGAAGCGACGGCGTCTGCTGTGAACATCTCCCTGCCCGAAGACTGTGAGCGCCTCTTCCAGGAGGCTCACGATGCCTATGGAAGTGTTGATGTTCTGGTCAACAACGCTGCGCTGACATACTTCATACCGGTCAAAGACTATCCATTGCGTCGTTGGATGCGGTCCTGGGCGGTCAATTTCCACGCTCCCTTCATCCTCAGCCAACTGGCGCTTCAAGACATGATAGAGAAGAAGAACGGCAGCATCGTAAACATTTCTTCAGGGGCGGCCATCGGACCGGGTCGAGGACCCTATCCCGACGCCCCGCCGAATTCCGGGGGCACGTGCTATGGTGCCGAGAAAGCTGCCCTGGAGCGCTTTTCCCAGGGATTGGCGCAGGAAGTTTACCAGCATGGAATTTCAGTCACATGCGTGTCACCCTCGCAGGTGGTCCCAACCCCCGGGACTGTCTTTCACAATCTTGTGAGCGGAATAGATGATCCGCGTGGAGAACATCCCGACCTGATGGCGAAATCGGCGCTTCTGCTTGCCACTGAACCTCTCGACAACGTTACGGGTCGCGTCACTTACAGCCAGGAAATACTCAAGGAGTACGGCTGGATAGAAGATGCCCAGGGGACCGGCGTGGATAGGAAGGGCTCCGGATACAGCCAGATCTAGATATCCAGTCGGACTCACTCAACAGCTCATCCGCCAAACCCTGTCGGCAACTCCGGTGACTATCCCTGTGTGGCTGCCGACGGAGTTTGGCATTTTATCTAATACAAGTCTAAAACAAGACATATAAACTCCTTGAAGAGACATATCAGCAAGGTGATAGTCTTTGCGAACAGTGGACGGGGGATGTAGTTCGGTGAGTTCGATATCCTCTGTTGACGAACGTTCATCATGGCGAAGAAATGTGCTAACCGATTACGCAGAGTGTTAGTATCGGGACTGCGCGGAGGTCTTGCCGAGGAGGAAAAATGGAGCTAATCAGAGCAAGGGTAACGAACTATCGTAGCATTGACGACTCAGGATGGGTAACCCTCGATAACGTCACATGCCTGGTAGGAAAGAACGAATCGGGTAAAACAGCGTTTCTCCAGGCGCTCAGGCGTCTGAATCCGGTGGACAGCGCCAGCGGCAAATTCAGTCTGAGTGACTATCCCAGAAAAGGATACGTGCGTTACAGAAGGCGTCACGAAGAGGACCCGGATGTTGCCGTGCGCGCGGAGTTCGAGTTGAACGACCATGAAATAGCCGAACTTGAGGGCAAGTTCGGGCAGGGCGTGATGCGATCCCGTCGAGTCATGGCGTCGAAGAATTACAAGAATCAGCGGGCCTGGCAGTTCGACATGGACGAGACTGCAGTCATCCGCCACCTGGTGGATTCTGCCGGCTTGCCAGAGGAGATACAGCAGTACCTGTCCGCGGTAGAAACATGGCAGGAACTTCAGGAGCGCCTACAGTCCATCGAGGCCAAAAACCCCGCGGTTGACGACCTGCTGGACCGACTCCCCGAGAACGACCTGCGTCAGCAAGTAGTGCTCGACCACCTGGAGCGCTATCTGCCGGTCCTGGTATATTTCGACAATTACAGCACGATGCGCGGTCGCATATCCATCGAGGACATCAAGCAGCGCCGGGCCACCCCTGAGGACCTGGATGACGCCGACCGGACTTTCCTTGCCCTCGTCTCCATGGTTGGAAGCAGCCTGAACGACCTGGAAAACGAGATGAATTTCGAGTACCTTAAGGCGGAACTGGAGTCCGCATCAATTGGCATAAGCGACGAGGTATTCGAGTTCTGGAAGCAGAACACCCAGCTCAGGGTGCAGTTCGATCTTTCGCGGGCAAATCCGAACGACCCGCCGCCCCTGAACATAGGCACCATCCTTCATGTACGCGTCTGGAACGAACGGCATCGCGTATCAGTGCCCTTCGACGATCGCTCCAAGGGATTTGTATGGTTCTTCAGCTTCCTGGTGTACTTCTCGATGATAGAGAAGATACAGGAAGATCAGGACCGGGACATGATCTTCCTGCTGGATGAGCCGGGCTTGAGCCTGCACGCGCTTGCCCAGTACGACTTCCAGCGCTTCATCAACGAGCGGCTGGCCCCCAGGCACCAGGTCATTTACACGACTCACTCCCCGTTCATGGTTGACCTGAACAACCTGACCAGCGTCAGAACCGTTGAAGATATGGACAACATTGGGACTACTGTCAGGCAGGACATTCTGCAGAACAGTGACGATACGGTCTTCCCTCTGCAGATGGCCTTGGGATACCAACTTGTTCAGACACTGTTCCTGTCTCCGCATTGCCTGTTGGTCAACTCGGCATCGGACCTGGTATATCTACAGGCGCTTGGGGAAATATGCGCTGTGGAAGGCGCCTCCAAGCTCGACCCAAGGTGGGCCGTTATTCCGGTCGGCGATGCCGAGAATCTCCCGACATTCATCTCACTCCTCGGCGATAACTACACGAGCCTTGCGGTGCTGATGGACGCTTCGGATGAGAAACAGGACCACTTCGATCAGATCAACGAGGCCATGGCCTCCGCCGGACGCACGCCGGTTAACTGGATTGAAGTTACGCGCGTGAGGGAAGCGGGCATAGAGGACCTGCTCGACCCGGGATTCTACCTGAGACTTGTCAACCAGGCTTACGCGCCGCACCTGCAGGAACCCGTCACGCTAAGGGCGATCTCGGATAGCAACCCGCGTATCGTCGAGCGTCTCAAATCCTACTTCATTGAGAATGGTATCAACGGCGGTGAGTTCGACCCGTACAAGCCAGCGGCTCTCTTGCTGAAGAACCACGCTATGTTGCGCGGTGAGATAAACCAGGTGACGATAGACAGCGCCTCGTCCATGTTTGAGCGCATAAACTCGATGCTGTCGAGCAATGGCGTGAGCACAGGGTACAAGGTGGGGAACGGAAGCGGAATTCCGATAGGCTTCGAACTCAGCAAATCCACCACAATCGCATCGGCGCTATCCAGATAGTTACACAATAGCTGGCCCAGGCCAGCAGTTCGGCAATGCCTTTGAAATAGAACAGGGGGCGGCCATGTGGTCGCCCCCTGTTATTCTATGCGCGACTGACGGAGAGGTGGCGTCAACCTTGCCCATGCGGGCCCAGAGCGGTGAGTCTCGCGTTAAGTACCATGAGCCTCTGGCGGTACTCTTCGTCGGATATTTCGCCGGATTCATAGCTGTCCGTCAGATCAGAGATCATTCTGAATATCACGGCTCGCTCACTGTAAGTCTCTGAAGTTGCCGCCTCGCGCCGTTGACCTTTAGTTTTCCAGATGGCGCCATATGCCAGCAGTGCGACCATAAGCACTCCTAGAGCGACAGGAGCAGCAAACTGGAACCTGATGCCTGAGAGGCTGTTCCCCACCCTGTCCGTAACGCCGGGAGTTGGGAGTCCGTCCAGTTCCAGGGAGAGCGACTCTCCCCTGGATAGTCCTTCGGCTTCCAGAACCCGGTACTGTCGCTCTCCTATCATTACACGCTCAGGCTTGCCCAGACCTTCGACTGAAATGGACACGACCTCTTCGGGCGCGAGTATGCGAAGCGATTCCGCGCCATAACGATATGACTTATCGAGTGTGAAAGTTTCGCCCGGGTACGGGAACCTGTAGGAGAACATGATCTCGTGCTCTCCCGGTGGGACACTGGCCAGTAGCGCGAATCCTCTGTCAACCTGAATGAAATCCGCTCCGATAAGCCGAGTATCGAGAGAAAGTTCGGTTGCCTCCGGGGGAAGACCGAATCTGAGCAGCTCCATTACGCCCGTTCCGGGTACATACGCCATATCCGAGTGATTGACCAGGGTGATGATTTCCAGCGCTGCCAGAGTCCGGTCTGAGGCCTCCGCCGATGCTAGTAACAGGGAGGCGCTGCTGGCAGAGACTATCGAATCGTCGTGGGTCGCTTCATAGACGGTCAGCCTCACCGGAGGGGGTGAGCCCGTTGACATTTCGAGGTCGGTGCCGTAAATGGCGTCCTGGTACCGGACGGACACGCCATACCTCGTCGAAGGATCATACTTTATGTTTTCGAACCTGAAAGCGCCCGTGTCGTCGGTGATAGTGGTGATGTCGTCGAATCCGGCGGCTGTGACACGATGAAGAGTAACGACTTGCCCAAACATATCAGAATCGCCCGCCGTGCCGCTTACAACTACGCCTTCAACAGTCCGGTATTCCAGTTGGGCCTCGAGAGAAGCGGCGTCAGCCATGAAGGTCAGACACATTAAAAAGGCGATTGCCAACACTCTGAAAGACACGCTTTGCGATACCCTCCCCAAGGGCCTGATTGATGCCTTATGATGAGTTTAGCAACGCATCCGAACTGGGTTCAACGAGACTTGGCAGGAGAGAGCCTCTCAGACAAGGCACGGGCCGCGTACACTCCACTTCGGACAGCTCCCTCCATCGTGGATGGCCAGTCCGTACGTGTCCAGTCGCCTGCCAGGAACAGGTTCTCAATAGGGGTGACCTGAGATGGACGATGTGAGGCAATGCCTGGAACGCACCGAAACGTGGCATTGAGTTGCTTGATGATCAGGCGCTTTTGGACTACCGCGTCGCGGGCCAAAGGGAACACTCGTCTCATCTCCTCCTCGAACATTTCTTCCAGGTCGCGCTTGGGCCTGTTGATGAAGTCCCACGCGCCGCTTAGGGAGATACAGACGTACTGGCCTGAAGAGTCGGGATTTCCCTGAATCAGGCTGCGGTTGAAGACCCACTGGATCGGACTTTCAAGAAATGCGATGAATGCGTCTTTCATCACCGGCCTGTCGTACCACAGATGCACGTTTACGATAGGCGCGGAAGTAAGGCCTGCGATTTGTTCAAAGAAAGGATCGGTGGCGAGCTTGGGAGGCAATAGATCGAGGAGTGTCCCGTAAGGCAGCGCGCTGACGTAAGCGTCGGCCAGGAGGGTGGTCCCGTCCGAAAGTTGCGCGCCGCCAACGACGTCGCCATCGAACAAGAGCGAGCGGACAGTCTTCCCCTGGATAACTGAACCGCCACTGTCTTCGATGAAACGACGACCGCGAGCATCCGCGATTGAACCTAGTCCGACACGAGCATATCCGATTGCGGCATCGCGGGGCTTCTTCAACAGACCTTGCTGGACTACCATGAGCGCCATGTCCGCATTCACGCTGCGCACGTCGTCGTTAAGCGTCGGCAGGATTATCAGATTCCAGAGGTTTTCTATCGTTCTTTCGGATTGATGATTACTCTTCAGCCAGTCATAGAAGGTCTGCGAGTCAAGCGATTCGACACTCTTACGCCTGTTGGTCAGGCTGGCCTTCAGCAGTCCGAACAAGGCGCGAAACTTGTCTCTCGCGCCGATGTGAGGATAGCGCATGAACGATGGGACCAGATGAAAAGGGCCAAGCGCCGGGGAGCTGCAAAGCGTTCCTCGTATCCCGCCAAGGACGACTTCCGCCCTGAGTGAGTCCTGCAACACTGCGTCGGCATAGGCATTTATCGCGCGCAGGAAGTCAATGTAATAGGTACAGCAGCCCATGAATACATGCTGGCCGTTGTCCACCTCCATGTCCGCGTCCCGAGAGTAGAAGGAGAAGGCTCTTCCTCCAAGAAACGGGCGCTTCTCGACAAGCGTCACATCGAATCCCATTTCGATCAGAGTACGCGCAGCGGACAGCCCCGCCAGACCGCCGCCGAGAACGGCGACCTTCCTTTTATCTGAACTGTTGGACACAGTAAATCAGCTTTTGCTAACGGTGGCGATGGAAGGCGAGTTTTGGTGTCATACTGCCAGCCCATAGCCTGGCGACCAACAGCAGTTTTTCGCCAACGCTCAGTCCGATGCGCCGTTCGAACACGTCGTAGCCGGCGGACTCCATACGGTCGAGAATTCTGCTGTACAGCTTATGCAGTACTCCGGCGCAAGCGCGCGATTCCCGGGACAACAGCGGCAGGAGACGCTCGCCAGAGTCAAAGTACCTCCTGGCGCGGGTTGCCTGGAATTCCATGAGAGAGTGGAAGTTCTCATTGTTCCAGCTTTCAATCAGTTCACGCTCAGAGTACCCGAACCTCCTGATGTCTTCCAGGGGTATGTAGATTCGATCTCTTTCCGCATCTTCTTTGACATCGCGCATTATGTTTGTCAGTTGCATCGCCAGACCGAAGTCAACCGCGTAATCTGAGGCGGCAGGGTCTTCATAGCCGAATATCTCTATGCAGATAAGGCCGACAGCGGAGGCGACTAGGTAGCAGTATTCACGTAAGTCATTGAATGTCTCGAATCGAGACACATCCAAGTCCATTTCCACCCCGCAGATCACGTCTTCAAGGTAGCTGCGAGGTATGGCGAAGTCGCTGATAGCGCCTTCGAGCGCCATGAAAATGGGGTCGTCGGCCGCAAGGCGCGGATTGTGGAGGCGGCTGCGGGTCTCGGCAAGGAGCCTTCTCTTCTCTTCCGGGGGCAAATCTTCATCGGCGATGTCGTCACAGTAGCGACAGAAGGCATATACGGCGTATATCGCCCGCCGCTTGGCTGAAGGAAGCGTGCGAAAGGCATAGTAGAAGTTTTTCGCCTCGGTCTTAGCTATGCGCTGACAGTGGGTGTAGGCCTGCTCAAGATCACTTGCCATATTCCTACTCTACACCTTTCCGAATAGCTTCAACTTCAGAAGCGTACTAAGCAGCAGGAACACCTTTTCCCCTTTGCCTACTACCGGCCGCCTGCTCAGCACGTCATAGTTATGACGCTCGATGCGGTCGAGTACGCTCATCCCGCCCCTGCTGAATAGGGCGATGTCCAGCTTGAGGCTATCGTCAACCGTGTCAACCAGGGGCAGGCCGTCGTGAAAGAGTTCCCGCGCTCGCTCCACCTGGAATTTCATGAGACTGCGAAAGCCTTCCGTTACTTTATGCTGGGCGAGTTCGTCCTCTGAGTACCCAAATGTTTCCATATCCTCTAACGGAATGTATATGCGTCCCTTGGCGTAGTCGCGTGAAACATCCTGCCAGAAGTTGGCGAGTTGGAGTGCGGTGCATGTGTAGTCGGACAGACGTTGGCGTTCCTCGTCGCGGTATCCGCACACATGCAGGACGAGATGCCCGACGGGGTTCGCGGAGTGTTGGCAGTAGTAATCCAGATCGCCGTAGGTGGGATAGCGAGTGATGGTCTGGTCCATTCGGTTTGCCTGTATCAGCCGCAGGAACGGCTCTTTGGGTATGTCGAAGGTCCGAATGGTATTTTGCAGCGCTATCATGTAAGGGTGCTCCGGAGCGCCCGAGAAACAGGCGTCCATTTCCGCCTGCCAGTATTCGAGGGAGCGCAGTCTATCTCCCTCGAACTCATCTCCAAGATCGTCCACGAATCGGCAGAATGCGTAGATGGCATAGAAGTGCATTCGCTTACCGCGTGGCAGTAAGAATGATGCGACAGTGAAGTTCTCGTAGTGGGACCTGGCCAGGCGCGCGCAGAGATCGTAGGCTTCGTCCAAGCTGACGTGAGTAGGCGTGCCGAACATCGGGGGGCTATCGAATCGGGAACCTGGCATTATCGCACCTTGATAATCCGATGGTAGCATCGGTACACATAGGCGTCAATGTACCCGAACTCTGGATGCCGACTACCGCTCCCAGGCTATTTACCTCTACAATCACCGAAAACACACTGCAACATAGGACCAGAGAAGATGCTCGACTATTACAATGTATTGGGTATGCTTGGCGACGAAGAGAGACAGGTCCAGGCCACGGCGCGACAGTTTCTCGAATCGGAGGCCATGCCGGATATCGCGGACTACTGGGAGCGAGGGGAGTTCCCGAAGCACCTGATTCCCAAACTAGGGGAGATGGGCTATTTCGGGGCGAACCTGCCTATTAAATACGGGGCGGCGGGCGTCAACAATATCTCATACGGCCTGATCATGTACGAATTGGAGCATGTGGACTCAGGACTGCGCAGCTTTGCCAGCGTGCAGGGCGCGCTCGTCATGTACCCCATCTACTCCTACGGCTCAGAGGAACAGAAGCGCGAGTATCTGCCAAAGCTGGCGTCGGGAGAAATGATCGGGTGCTTCGGGCTAACCGAACACGAGGGCGGGTCTGACCCCGGAGCGATGCGGACGCGGGCGGTTAAGGATGGCGAGAGCTACCTCCTGAATGGCTCGAAGATGTGGATTACCAACGGTAACATCGCGGACGTTGCGCTCGTGTGGGCCGCAGACGATGATGGCGTCGTAAGGGGATTCCTTGTTCCGACGAACACTCCCGGGTTTACCGCCAACGCGATCAAGCACAAGATGAGTATGCGGGCCTCAGTAACAAGCGAGCTCGTTATGGAGGACTGCCGGGTGCCCGCGAGCGCCATGCTGCCCGATGTCACGGGACTGCGTGGTCCGCTGTCGTGCCTGACACAGGCGCGCTATGGGATAACGTGGGGAGTTCTGGGCGCAATCGAGGCGGTATACCAGGACGCCCTGGACTTTGCCCAGACGCGCGAGACCTTCGGGCAACCCATCGCGTCGCGCCAGTTGGTCCAGGACAAGCTGGTGGACATGGTGTCGGATCACACGAGGGGCTTACTGCTGTCGTGGCGGCTGGCAGTTCTGAAGGACCAGGGGAAGATGGGTTTCACTCAGGTCTCGCTGGCCAAGCGTGAGAACGTCAGGACCGCACTCGAGGCGGCGCGCTCGGCGCGCGAGATACTAGGCGGGTCGGGAATAGTCCTTGAGCATCCAGCCATCCGGCATATGCTCAATCTTGAAACGGTGGACACCTACGAAGGGACGCATGACGTCCATACGCTGATACTTGGGCGCGATCTTACAGGGCACAACGCGCTGGTCTAGGGCGTCGTCATTACGACACGTCGAGACGCGCTTCACCAAGGCCCTCAATGGAAACCAGGGCAGAGTCTCCGGCGTTCAACATGAAGGGCGGGACGAAACTCCCCGTGAGTATAATCGAGCCCGCCTCCAGGTTCTTGCCCAGCCTGGACTGGTTCTTGCCCAGCCTGGACTGGTTGTTCGCAAGCCAGGCGACGGGTTCTACCGGGTGTCCGAGGACGTCGGAACCGACTCCTTCTCCAATCGCTTCGCCATTGACGATCAGGCGACCTCTGGAGGCTGGAAGATCAATATCCCGCCAATTTTCGACAGGGTCGCCGAGAACTGCACCGGCGTTGCTGATGTTCGTAACTATTGCCTTCAACGCGGGATCCTGCTCTTCGGCATCGGCTGACTCGCGGCCGTCAATCACCTCGAAAGAGGCAGCAAGCCACTCGATGGCGTCGTAGATGTCCTCCCGCGAGTAGGGGGTGTCCGATGCCGGTATCTCGGAAGACAGCTTGACGGCGACCTCGCATTCGACACCCAGCCGGACGAAGTCGTCTCTCTGAACAGACGCGGGAGAATCGAGAGCTCCATTCGAAAGGATTCTGCCCGAACAGGGCTCGGTCACGCCCGAACGCTCGCGCATTATCGCGTTGGTATAGGCGATCTTGTAGCCGACTGCCGACCCGCGCACTGCCGTCATGGCGTCCTGAAAAACATCCTGAATTGCGTATGCTTCCTCTTGGGAGCGAGGCGCAAAATCCTGAACCATGATGTCCAGCGGCCTGCGAGCGTTGTACTCGGCAGCCAGATATTCTCCCGCGCGTCTAATCCTATCGCCATCATTCATGTATCACCGTCTTTCGGATGTGAGGCTTGTTTCTTAGAATTCGTTGCGGACTTCAGCGGGAGCGCCGGACCTGAGCGAGTCCCAGCAGGCGAGTCCGGTGGATACCACGCGAGCGCCTTCCCTCGCATCCACCCAGGGCGTCGCGCCGTTGAGAACGCAGTCGGCCATGTGTTGGAGCATGACCATCATTTCGCCCCTGTGTCCGCCGGCGGGTGGGTACTCTATCGAGTAGGTGCGCTGGGGGAGCCACTCGTCGGCGTCGAGGCGGATCTTGTTGTCGAGGATGGTTCCCTTGGTCCCGTACACCGACAGGCTGTTCATGGGCACGCCGGGCGTGTGTATGACACCCAGGAAGTTGGCGACTCTGCCTATCTTACCGCTGGCAAACCTCACATTGATGACGAACGTGTCCTCCTGCGGATAGTCGGGCGAGACACCGCTTCTGAGACCGTAGCAGTGGACTTCGGATATGTCGCCCATGAACCAGCGGAGAAGGTCAATCGGGTGGCACGCACCTCCCAGAATCAAGTCCTGCGGCATATCTACACGCCAGGGGGTCTGTTCATAGACGGGTCGGAGGTCATGGACATAGTGGGCCTCGGCCATGAAGAGGTCGCCGATTGTCCCAGAGTCGCAAATGCGCTTGGCCTCCATGAAGTCGTAGCGGCCCCGCATGGTCTGGGTGACGAGCAGGGTCAGGCCGGTCTTGTCCACAGCTTCGACGACACGCTCGGCCTCTTCCACGGTGTAAACCATGGACTTGGTGACCATTACATGCTTGCCCGCGTCGAGGGCGGCGAGTATCTGCTCGGAGTGCAGAGGACCGGGGGTGTATATGCCCACTACGTCAATGTCCGCTCGGACTACGAGTTCGGCGAAATCGGTGGTGGCATGGCTGATGCCGTGTTCGCGCGCTACGGAGTCAAGAAGTTCTTCGTTGGTGTCGCACAGCGCGGTCACGCGTATCGGAATGTCGGAGCGGTTCGCTCCTAGGACGGTCTCACCGTGTCCGAGTCCGGCAAGGCCAAGCCGTAGTTCTGTCATTCGCCTGCCTCCAGGTTGCGCCTGATTGCTTCCCAGCGTCCGGGCATATCCTCGCGAGTCATCTGAGGCTCGAAACCCATCGAGAGGTAGAGACCTATCGCGGGCAGCCGCCAGTCGTCGGTGAACAGGATAACGCGGGAGTAGCCCCTGTCAACAAGATAGCGCACCACCTCGCTGCAAACCAGTCTGCCAAGGCCAAGTCCGCGATTCTCTGGAAGACTTGTGACGAAGTCCACCCTGCCGGTGTCGTCCATGTCGTGTTGAACCGAGGCGAAGGTGGCGGCGACTATCACTCCATCTCGCTCAGTGACCCTCGATCCTTCCTTCCGCTCCGGTCCGCGTATGTACTCGTCGAAGCGGGCGCGGTCCCAGTCTGAGCCGTAGTCGCCGGTGTTAATCAGCGCTACCCATGAGTCTTGGTCGCCGGGATGGTAAGAGCGGAGGCAGAAGCCGGTCGGCGGGGCGGGAACGGGCATACGAGCGGCGGTCTGGGCGGTGATTATCATGCTGAGCTGCTTGGGCGGAAGGTCGTTCAATCAGATCTCCTGAGTTGAGAGACGCGGAATATACCCGGATTTATATTCTTCTGGCGGGTATGCAGGCAGTCTGCTGATAGGCTGCTGGGGTGGTCTGCTGGCGAAAGTCGCCAGCATATCACCTGCATTGTCCTGTATTTACCAGTTCAGAGTCTTTTTTCGGGTTGATAGAGTCTCACAGATAAGTTCTTATTTATGTTCGCGTACTATTGTTCTGTCGTGTGGAAATGGTAGCACAGGTTAAGGTGAATGTGTAGAGAGAATGACCGGCGAGTAGATAATCGCCTCTCGTTGTGCAAATCATTGTCCAGGATTCTCCCCGATGGTAGAATAACTCCCACGCTGGAGTGCCGTCCGACTGAGAGATGAGATATGGCCACCACCGATACACTGACCGCAAAACCCAAGCCCGCAGACACCTTCCAACTGCCGGACACGCCTCGACGAGAGTCTGACGAGATGACCAGTTTCGACTCCCTGCACTCACTCGGAAACTCTCACCACATCATCAGACACCTCGGGAACGAGAAGACCACGCTGGTATTCACAGACAAGTACATCTCTCTGAACCCGGCTTTAGGCCCGGAAGACATCAGAAGGAACCCCGACCTCGCCGTCGCGCTCAACGCCGACCGCGAAGCCTTCCTTAGGCGCAACGGCTACATCATCAGCGAGCAGGGCAAGGCCCCGGACTTCGCGCTTGAGATAGCGTCCAGGAGCACGGCGCACGTTGACGTGGGACAAAAGCGCGTGGACTATGCGGTCATGGGGATAACCGAGTACTGGCGGTTCGACGAGACAGGGGAGTATTACGGAGCGACGTTGGCCGGGGACAGGCTGGTGGAAGGTCGTTACGAGCCTATTCCCATCGTGGAGTTGGCCGAGGGTGTGCTGGAAGGGTACATCGAGGTGTTGGACCTGAACATTCGTTGGGAGCATGGTCATTTGGGATGGTACGACCCCGCGACCGGGCAACACATCCCTACGTTCGACAGCGAACGAGAACGTGCCGATGGCGAACGCGAACGCGCCGCCGCCGCCGAGGCCCGTGTTCTTGAGTTGGAAGCGGAGATCAGGCGGCTTCGCGAATCCTAATCGGTAAGCCTTACGATGAATACAGTGTGAGGAACAGGCATGGGCAACCGGATTGATTTCAACTGCGACATGGGCGAGAGCTTCGGAATGTACAAAATGGGCTACGACGAAGAGGTCATCAAGTACATTACGTCGGCCAACATAGCTTGCGGCTTCCACGCCGGCGACCCGAACTGGATGCACGAGACAGTCAGGCTGGCGGAGGAGCAGGGTGTTGGGATCGGAGCGCACCCCAGTTTCCCGGATCTTGCCGGGTTCGGCAGGAGGAACATGGTAGTCTCTCCTGAAGAGGCGAAGAACGACGTCATCTACCAGATGGGCGCGCTTCAGGCGTTCACCAGTTCAGGCAAGCTCCAGCATGTGAAGCCGCATGGGGCTATGTACAACATGGCGGTGGATGACGGCGACCTGGCCAGGGCGATATGCGAAGCTGTTCTGGAGGTTGACGAGGGCGCCGCGCTACTCGCACTGGCAGGCTCGAAGTGGATCACCATCGCCGAGGACATGGGTCTGCGAGTGGGACGCGAGATATTCGCGGACCGCGCCCTGAACCCGGACGGCACGCTTGTTTCCAGATCGAAGCCGGGCTCGGTTATTCACGATACCGGCGAGGTGGTGGACCGCAGTCTTCAGATGGTGCGCGACGGTAAGGCGCGAGCCATAAATGGCGACGTAATCGAAGTGCAGGCGGACAGCCTGTGCCTTCACGGCGACACTCCCGGGGCGGTGGAAATGGCGCGCGCGCTGAAGCAGGCGCTGGAAGAAGAGGGTGTCGAGATCAAGCCTTTGGGCGAACTGGTCTAGCGATGCGGGCAGAACGTCAGCCCGTTTTCCTGCCGTCGGGAGACCGCGCGATGGTCGTGGAGTTCGGAGCGGAGATTGACCCTGAAATCAACGCGCTGGTTCACAGGACGACCGCAGCTATCGAACACGCTCAACTCGACGGCGTTATCGAGCTCGTTCCGACGTACAGGTCTCTCATGCTGCACTACGACCCTTTGCTCACGCGACCTGACACTCTCCAGCAGGCGATACTCTCACTTGACGTGGACGACAGTGGCGAAGCGACTGATCAAAGAATCGTCGAGATACCCACTCTTTACGGCGGGGAATATGGACCCGACATAGGATTTGTCGCGGAGAACGCGGGTATGTCGGAATCCGAGGTAATCGAGATACACTCGGGTATGGATTACCTGGTGTACGCGATGGGATTCAGCCCAGGGTTTCCATACCTGGGTGGTCTGGACCCCAGACTGAACACCCCTAGATTGACAACACCCAGGACGTTGATTCCGGGAGGGTCGGTCGGAATTGCAGAAACCCAGACAGGCGCGTATCCGGTCGCGAGTCCCGGCGGCTGGCAACTCATAGGAAGGACGCCGCTGAAACTGTTCGATCCTGAATCTGACCCTCCGGCCGTAATCAACGCCGGAGACCGCGTCCGATTCGTACCGCTCCCAGACGAGGATGCTTATGCGGAGACAGAGCGGCAGGTCCAGGATGGCATCTATTCTGTGGTAACCCGGAAAATCTGATGGTGAATCCAACCATGGAGATAGTCTCTCCGGGCCTGTTGACAACGGTGCAGGATCTGGGACGTACCGGCTACCAGCGATACGGAATTCCCGTGTGCGGGGCGCTGGACAGCGTTTCGTTGAGGATAGCCAATATCCTGGTCGGGAACAGGGACCATCTGGCCGGACTCGAGATCACGGCAATCGGACCGACTATCAGGTTTACGGAAGGTGCAACGATAGCGGTTGTCGGAGCAGACCTGGAACCGACATTGAACGGCAACCCAATGCCTACATGGGAATCGGTGTACGCAGAGACGGGCTCAGTGCTGGGTTTCGGAATGCCTCGGGACGGCCTGAGAGCCTACCTGGCAGTATCCGGTGGAATTGAAGCGCCGCTCGTGATGAAAAGCAGGTCCACGGACCTCAAAGGGGGGTTCGGGGGATTCGCGGGACGCGCGCTTGCCGCCGGAGATGTACTTGCTACCGGCGACTCTCCCCATCGTGGCGTCACTTCTTCCCGAAGGCTGCCGCCCGAAATCAGCAGGCAGACTACATACGGCCAATACTTCGATATCAGAGTGGTTCTCGGTCCCCAGGACGGCGCATTCACGGAGGAGGGCGTCTATACGCTGCTCAACTCGGAGTACACGGTCTCCAACGACGCGGACCGGACCGGATACCGACTGGAGGGTCCAACCATCGAACATATCTCGGGCGCGGATATCGTTTCGGACGGGACCTCGCTTGGCTCGATTCAGGTACCGGGCGGTGGGACACCCATCGTCCTGCTCGCGGATCGCGGGACTACGGGCGGATACACCAAGATTGGTACCGTCATCAGCCCGGACATAGGGTTGATTGCACAAGCGATGCCCGGCGCGAGGATACGATTTGTTCAGGTGACAGTGGAAGAAGCGCGCCAGATACTCCTTGAGCAGGAGCGAATGATAGCGGATATCAAGGTGTTCGTAGGACTCGACCTGACCGGCGCGTTTTCCATAAGTGCCTCTGGCAGCGACTTCACCGTATTGGACTCGGACGACAGGATAGTCACGTCGCCCGGAACGCATTCCACGAACAGAACGACCAGGCAGGTCTCGGCGACGGTAGAAGGGGAGAGGTTTGAATTTGAAATCGAGGTCGCTACTCCATAGCGGTCAACGAGAGGAGAGTTTCTATGAGTGACAAGCGTATCGTGATAATGGGAGCAGGCGCCGCCGGCAGTTATCTGGGCGCATATATGACCAAAGAGGGCCACGACGTTACGCTCGTTGATATGTGGGGCGAGCATGTGGAAACCATGCAGAAGCAGGGCCTGCGAGCGTCGGGCAGCCAGGGGGATTTCACGATTCCGGTGAAGGCGTTCCACCTGTCGGACGCTATGCAGTTGGACGGGGACTTCGACATCGGCTTCCTGGCGATGAAGAGCTACGATACCGAATGGGCCGCGCACTTTCTGAAACGGCTGGTGAAGGACGACGGGGTGGTGGTGTCGTCGCAGAACTGCATGAACGACCAGTTGGTGGCTTCGATAGCGGGCTACGACCGCGCCGTAGGCTGCATCATGTCGAGCATTACGGTTGCGCTGTGGGAGCCGGGACACGTGACACGCGGCGGGCCTCCGGGCAGAGGGCGCGGGCACGTGGTGTTCCGCGTGGGAGAACTGCACGGGCGGATTACTCCCAGGGTGGAAGAACTGGTTGACATCCTGATGTGTGTTGACGACGCGAAGGCGACCTCCAACCTGTGGGGCGAGCGGTGGTCGAAGCTGACGACGAATTCGTCGGGCAACCCAGTGGGCGCGATGACAGGGCTGGGATCGGAAGGCGTAGCGTCCATGCCGGAGGCGCGGCGCATACAGATAAACATCTGCAAGGAGTCGTGCCAGGTCGCGCTGGCGCAGAACTACCAGGTCGAACCAATACGTGGAGTCTCGGCGGAGACCTTCTCCAAGGCGGACGACGGCGAGGTGTATGAAGATCTGGACGCGAAGTTCCAGCCGACCGGAGGCGGAGCGGACTGGAAATCGTCCATGGGACAGGACGTGGAGAAGGGGAGACGCACCGAGATCGAGTTTATGAACGGCTACATCGTCGAGCAGGGACGAAAGTCGGGAATCCCGACCCCTATCAATGCCGCGATTGTGCAGGTGGTGAAGGAAGTGCAGTCCGGTGAGCGTTCTCCCGGGCCGGAGAATGTGCATCGCGTTCTTGAGTTGGCGGGCATGGCATAGATTCCACACGCGGAGACTCGAAGTAATGCACTTGTTGGAGCAGGTCGGTGGCTGGATCGAGTCGCTGATCGCGGCCATAGGCTATCCGGGAATAGTCCTGGCCATGGCTATCGAAAACATCTTCCCGCCGATCCCGTCCGAGGCGGTGCTGCCATTCGCAGGCGCACTGTCTGCCAAGGGCGAGCTGAGTTTCTGGGGCGTGATTGCGGCAGGGACTGCGGGATCGCTAATCGGGGCGGTCGTTCTCTACGCTATCGGGTACGTCGCGCGGGAAGCGGGTGTGCGCCGGATAGTGGAAGTCTATGGCAAGTACGTCTTCATCTCGGAGAGAGACCTCGACCGCAGCGCCGCGTGGTTCGAGCGCTACGGCGAGGCGATCATCTTCTTCGGTCGTCTCATCCCTCTAGTCCGCAGCATAATCTCAGTGCCCGCCGGGTACACTCGGATGAATATGGTCCGTTTCCTCGTCTATACTACTCTGGGCACGACGTTGTGGAACCTGATTCTGACTTACTTAGGCCGGGTTCTGGGGGAGAATTGGGCGGACATAAGCGAATTGATGGCGCCCTATGAGAACGGCGTTTTGATCCTGATGGGTCTGGCGGTCGGCGTGTTTATTGGCTGGCGCGGCGTGAGGTGGCGGCGTCAGAGAACTGAATCCTGAATGAGACTTGGAGAAAAACGAGTTGAGCGAGAACCAACAAGACGGCATCCGAAATCTTGCCATCATTGCCCACGTTGACCATGGCAAGACCACCCTGGTTGACGCGCTGCTGAAGCAGGGCAAAGCCTTCCAGGCGCACCAGCAGGTTGGAAGCCTGATCATGGACACCAATCCGCTGGAACGCGAGCGGGGAATCACGATCCTGGCCAAGAACGCATCGGTTTCCTATAACGGAGTCAGGATCAACATCATAGACACGCCCGGACACGCCGACTTCAGCGGTGAGGTCGAGCGCGTGATGAATATGGCGGACGGCTGTCTGCTGCTGGTTGACGCGGTGGACGGTCCCATGCCTCAGACCACCTATGTCCTTCGCCAGGCCCTCCAGCAGGACGTCAAGCCTATGGTGGTCATCAATAAGATTGACCGCCCCGAAGCGCGGGTCTCGGAGGTGGAAGGGATGGTCCAGGACCTCTTCCTGGATGTTGCCACGGACGCCGACCAACTGGACTTTCCGGTGCTGTATGCCTCGGCCAAGGGCGGGTACGCCAGGACGAGTCTCGACGAGCGGAACCTGGATATGCAGCCGCTGTTCGACGCCATTCTGGAGTCCGTACCGTCTCCGACTGGGAATCCGGATGCTCCATTGCAACTCCTCGTAGCAGCCCTCGACTATGACAACTACCAGGGACAGATAGCCATTGGTCGAGTGACGAACGGAACCGTAAAAGTGCGCGATGAAGTCGCTCTCCTGAGAAGTAACCGCGATTCCACGTCCCACGAGGTGGAACGCATTTTCGTGTTTCAGGGAATGGATCGAGTAGAAGTCTCTGAGGCACATGCGGGAGATATAGTCGCGCTTACGGGCATAGAGGGCGTTTCGATAGGGGACACCATCGCGTCAATGGAGACTCCTGCGGCTCTGCCTTCCATAGCCATCAACGAGCCAACGGTTCGGATGAGCTTCGGGGTCAACAACTCTCCACTCATGGGCAAAGAAGGAGACTACTGTACGTCTCGCTACCTCCATGAGCGATTGATGAGAGAACTCAGGACTAATGTGAGTCTGCGCGTCGAGACTACTCCCAGCCCGGACGTATTCGTTGTCGCCGGACGAGGTGAGTTGCACCTGTCTATTCTGATTGAAACTATGCGTCGGGAGCAGTTCGAGTTTCAGGTATCCCGTCCCACGCCGGTGACCAAAGTAATCGGAGGCAGGATACATGAGCCTTACGAGATACTGAACATAACCACACGGGAGGAATACGTAGGCGCGCTGACTGAATACCTATCGTCCAACATGGGTCAGATACGGGACATGAGGTATGGCGAGGATGGCTACGTCCACCTGGAGTACAAAGTTCCGACCCGTGGACTCATAGGATTCAATGCTTTCTTTCTCAGGGTGACCCGCGGAGACGGCGTGCACAGCAGCGCATTCACCTCGTATGAGCCAATGGAGGGGGATATCAAGTCTCATCGCGGCGGAGCTCTCGTAGCGTCGGAGGGGGGAGTGGCGGTCACCTACGGGCTGCTCAACGCCCAGGGCAGAGGCGATACATTCATAGATCCGGGCACCAGGGTGTACGAGGGCATGATCGTCGGCTCTCACCGTCGAAGCGCAGACCTCGAAATCAACGTTTGCAAAGAGAAGAAACTGACCAATATGCGTTCGTCCACCGCCGAGATAACCAAACGTCTGAACGCTACCATCAGTCTGAGCCTGGAGGAAGCGCTGAGTTTCATCGCGGACGACGAGCTTGTCGAGGTCACTCCCAAGAATCTGCGGCTGCGCAAGATGGAACTCTCTTCGACGAACCGAAAGCGCCAGAGTCGAGACAAGGTGCGCGCCGCCAGTTGATTGCGGATGGTCCTTACGCTGAGACACTGCCGAATCATCTTGACCGTCTGTCGCGGTACTCATAGACTGTTGGCAGACCAGACCAAACGCTTGGAGGCGTTAGATGGATATCAAGTTCACGCAGCAGGAAGAGGACTTTCGTCAGGAGATTCGCGACTTCTTGCAGGAGACGCTTCCCGGAGACTGGGACCCTCTCGGACAGGTGGGGCTGTCCGCCAAAGAGCGGCAGGATTTCACCCGTCAAATGACTCAGGCCCTAGCCGACAAGGGCTGGCTCACCCTGGCCTGGCCCGAGGAGTACGGCGGGCAGGCGCGCCCCATTATGGAGCAGGTCATTTACAACGAGGAGATGTCCTACAAGAACGTGCCGGGCACTGAACTTGGTACGGGTGCGATCTCCTGGGTCGGCCCGGTTCTGATGCTCGCGGGCACGGACGATCAGAAGGCGGAGCATCTGCCGCCAATAGCGCGCGGCGAGAGGCTGTGGTGTACGCTGTACAGCGAGCCAGGGTCCGGGTCGGACCTGGCTTCGCTCCAGACGCAGGCGACACGGGACGGGGACGACTACGTTATCAATGGGCAGAAGATATGGACATCGAGCGCCCACGTCGCCGACTGGGGTTGGCTGGCCGCCCGCACTAACCCGGACGCGCCCAAGCACCGTGGAATCAGCATCTTCATGCTGGACATGAAAAGCCCGGGCGTCAGCATCAGGCCCATAGAGAACATGGCCGGGGGCCGCGACTTCAATGAGGTCTATTTCGACGACGTGCGGATACCGAGCGGTAATCTCGTAGGGCAGGAAGACCGAGGCTGGTACACGCTGGCGGTTGCGCTCGACTTCGAGCGGTCAGGCGTTGGCTATTCGGCTGGGGCGCGCCGGACCCTGGAAGCTCTGGTGGAATACGCCAAGCAGACCGAGAGAAACGGAGAGCCGCTTAGCAGGAATCCTAAAGTTAGGAGGAAGCTGGCCCAGCGATTCACTGAGACGGAGATCGCGCGCTGGCTGGCGTACAAGGTCGCATGGATGCAGAGCCAGGACATGATCCCGAATGCCGAGGCTTCGATGTCCAAGATGTATGGGACCGAACTCACGCAGCGCGTGGCTCGAACGGGCATGGAGATACTGGGCATGGCGGGCCAGATTTCGCAGGGCTCGAAATGGGCGCCGCTGGAAGGCCACATACAGCAGCTTTATCTCTCCTCCGTTTCCTCCACGATAGCCGCGGGAACATCCGAGATCCAGCGCAACATTGTCGCTCAGCGGGGGCTTGGCCTGTCGAGGTAGTTGCGCTCAGTGGATTCTCCGAATGATATTGAATTCCACGAGGTTTACCGCGACCGGTGGGAAGACCTCGAGCGGCTGTTTGAATCAAGAGGCGGACCGCACTATTGCTGGTGCATGGTCTGGCGTCGGATGCCCAGAGGAGCCGGACGTTCCGATCCCAAGGCCAAGAAAGCGGCGCTGAAACGACGGGTTGAGGATGAGGCGCCGATAGGAATTCTGGGCTATCTCGATGAAGAGCCGTCGGTATGGTGTTCGATAGCTCCCCGAGACACTTTTCGGGAATTGGGCGGTTCCAAAATTCCCTTGGGAGAGTCTGAAAGTGTCTGGTCAATTACCTGCTTCTTTGCGCCGAGGCGACTTCGCGGCAACCGTATCACCCGACGCCTGATAAGCGCCGCCGTGGAACACGCAAGAGAAAGGGGCGCGACCGTAGTAGAAGCGTATCCGGTGGACCACGACTCGCCCAGCTACGAGTTCATGGGAATCGTGTCGTCCTTCGAAGGGCTTGGATTCGAGAAGGTCGGCAAGGCTGGGTCGCGCCGATATGTGATGCGCCTGTTTCTATAGCCATCAGCGTCTCAGTCAGGCGAACATCTCTACATAGTGGCGATGCCACTCGCTGGTGAAGATGCGGCCGGGGTCGTACTTGTCCTTCAACTCCAGGAATTCACTGAATTGGGGATACGCTTTCTCCACCTGGTCTTTTCTGGCCCAGCGATGATATGTCAGGTAGTAGCATCCGTCCTGGTCCAGTGCGCAATCAATCAGCGCGCGGAACTGTCTCTTCGCCCTTTCAATCCCCTCGGCGGAGTGTTCGACGAGCAGGTTGAAGATGACGCAGGCGTAGTCCTCCCTTGCCCATCTCAGGAAAGTCTCGTCCTCCGACTCGATGAGCCGCACAGTGCCATAGACGACGTTTGCCTCGGTGTCGAGGAGCGCCTGTCGCGCCTCGCGCATGAAATCTGGGAATCTGGACCTCGGCACGTACAATTCTGAGATCATCAAGGATGCGAATGTCTCCAAGCCCAGTCTGTTGGCGAGCATTTCCCCGGCTTCCGGCAGGTACGGACTGAACTGGTGATCATCCGACCAGTAAATCTGCCCGTCCGTCTGAAGGTAGTGGGCGGCGTACTCGTCATAGGCCCTGGCCTTGTCCGTATGCGCCAGAACGTAGAGTCGCATCCAGTCTTCCAGGGTGAGTCCAAGTTGGTCCCGGGGGATGCTCTCCTGTGAGTCTATCGGCGAGTATGTGGACATTACCCCTCTGGCCATGAAGTCTTTCGACGACTCGTCTGTCATGTACTGAAAGTCGCCGTATGCAGCGCCTTCTCTCATGCGCTCTTCCAGGACGGGTATGACATCTTCGGTCTGCACTTCGGTTACCCGGCGTATCATCTGAGTTCTTGGCTCCAGTCTGAGTTTGATGGAGTCCACGAACCCAAACAGGCCATATCCGCCAATCGCCAGCGCGAACAGTTCAGGATTGCTCTCTCGGCTGCAAAGGACACGTTCGCCCTTTGCATCCGTCAGGTGGAACGCCTCGATGTCGGCGACTATCGGACGGCGACCGAGAACGCGACCGTGGATGTTGGACGACAGCGCTCCTCCGAGGGTCATTTCGTCCGCCCCGGTCTGTTTCTGGATTATTGATAAAGTTTCCGAGAACCCACTTTGATACTCGTGCAGCCACCGGACGAGTTCGGGCCAGGTCGCGCCTGACTGCGCCCAGACGGTCGAATTTTCTCTATCCAGCGGGCCTATACCCTTTAGCCGAGATGAACTGATAGACACTCCGGACGCCGCGAACTGCTGTCCGCCCATGGAGTGGAGGGACCCCGCCGGACAAATGGGTAGCCCGTCGGACATGGTTCTTTGGATTTCATGCCGGACTTCGTCGGGAGTTCGTGGTCGAACGACGCGCGTGACCTCAGTTCCATTCAACCTGGACTGGACGTCGTTGAGGGTCGGCAAAGCGATTCTACTCCTGGGACTCAGCCCGGCGGCGGGCATCTTCCTCGTCAGCGGTTCGCACGCCTGCCTGTACGTCAACCCACTTGAGTACTATGGTGCCGGCGATGATTATCACCAGTATGGAAGTGATGGCTGATCGGGTGTCGAAAGCGGAGGTCACGATAATATAGAGAATAGGGCCGAAGACTGCGGACGCCCTGCTCATGAATCCGAAGAAGGAGAAGAATTCACCGCTCCGGGTTTCGGGAGTTATCTGCGCGAACAGGCTGCGGGCCAGCGCCTGGCTCCCGCCTATGACCATTCCGGTAAACACCCCCAGGATCAGGAACTGGTATCCGGCGTCCAGGCCCAGCGGTTCCCATAGTGTGTCACGCACCAGCGTGGGCCACCCGTCCAGGGGCCCCGAACCCAGGGTAGAGGGATGTAACTGGCCGATATTCTTCCCCCCGTCCAGCGCCCCGCCTTCGATGGAGATGGAGTATGCGGAGTTCTCGGATAGTCGGACGCTTTCACTGAGCGAACTGGCGATGCCGGAGGAAAGGAGGTCGCCGTCGGAATACTCACCTACTTCTTCCTTCCACAGCACGTCTATGCGTGAATCTTCCAGTTCAGGCGCTTTCTCAACCAGATAGTCGCCGGAGCTTGTTTGGTGGCTAAGCTGGTAGTCGAAGTCCGAGTGATCGGATGGTACAAGAGGTGTTATGGCCACTCCGAACAGCACTATCAGGCACCACCCGACCAGCGAGAGCGTCAGCGCCCCCTTGGTCGTAAACCGCATCGCGAGCTTTCCGAACACCAATGCTCCCGGCACGGCGACGAACTGGATTATCAGGATGGTAGCCATGTTGAACACGAGCGCTATGCCGAGGGTGTCCGCGGCGAACGCCCCGGCGATGCTCATGACCGTTTGGAGCCCGTCATTGAACAGCAGGTACGCCCCCAGGTAGATGAGCACGACCCTGAACCGTTTGAGTTCTCGGAAAGTGCGGGAAAGCTCGGAAAAGGCGAGTGACAGCGTGGTGAGGGCATTGAGCTTCTCAATTCGGTTGTATGTCGGAGGCTCGGGAACAACCAGCAGGGTCCAGAGTGCCCATCCGAACCACCATACGCCTATAGACGCCATCGCGATGCGCGTTACCAGGTCGGCTATGGAACTGTCCTGGGTCAGCATTATCAGTATGAGATGGGCCAGCAGAAGCAGCCCGCCGCCCAGGTAGCCGTAGGCGAATCCGCGACTGCTGACATCATCGAGCAGATTGCGCGGCGCGACATGGGGCAGGAAGGCGTTGTAGAACACGAGCCCCCCGGCAAAACCAATGTTGGCAAGGGAGAACATTCCGAAGAGCCAGAGCCAGGGCTGCGAAGTGTATGCCGAGAAGAACGCAAGCGCGGTGAACAGCGAACCCGCGATAGTATATGCCCACAGCAGCGCCTTCTTGATGGGGACGCGGTCCGCAATCACGCCGATGACCGGACTGGACAGAGCCACAATCGCCGTTGAAACCGCCACTCCCAGACTCCACATCGAACTTCCGGTGAAGTTGATTCCGAAGAAGGAAGCGCTGTTGCCCAGCGACTCCTCGAACAGGAACACGAAATAGAACGGGAAGATAGCTACCGCGCCACTGGTGGCGAAGCCGGAGTTGGCCCAGTCGTACATGCACCATGCCCGGATTATCTTTCGCTGTCTTGCTGTCAGCTCGCCTATACTGGCAATCGTCATGTGACCTTCTTTGGCGTGGACTGGACTGCTCGAATCCCTCGCCGAGAGCGGTCACATGGTAATACAGCCCAACCAGTATTGCTATGAGACTGGATATATACTAAGGGCTTTCCAGAATCTTCCCTGGTTTCCCATAAGACTACACATACGTGCGCTGCATACGCTATAATGCGAACATACCAACTAATAGCGAGGGCGTCCGACCATGATCCTGAACTTCGATATACATAAGGTCCGAGTTATGTTGGCCCAAAATCGGAGTGGCGAAAAATTCCTCCCAAAGCTAACGCAGGTGATTAACAGGTGGATCTCTGGTGTTCTAATCACCTGTTGCCCACCTGTCGCTCACCAGTTAAGCCACCTGTTGTCACCTGTCGCTTTATAAACGAAAGTATATGACGAGGCGATTCTGCCCAATTGAATGGACGACTTTGCAAAAACCCTGGATATGGACAACTGAAACCAATCTCTGCCATACTCGCAAACACAGTGTAACCAGACTTATGGCACATTACGGAGGACTCGCGCTATGCCGGTGGCCGCTCAAACCACTCATTCGATCATTGACGAATTCCGAAGCAGAGGCCTGATTCACGTAACCGATGACGGCCAGGAGTTGTTCACTCCCGGGCTTGAGGAACTTCTGGCGCGTGAGAGGGTCACCGCGTACATCGGCTTCGACCCGTCCGCCGACAGCCTGCACATCGGCAACCTTCTTGGGATAATGATGCTGGTGCGAATGCAGAAAGGAGGCCACACGCCAATCGCGATTGCGGGCGGCGGAACCGGGCTCATCGGCGATCCTGGAGGAAAGTCCGAAGAACGCCCACTTCTGACCCGGGAAATCTTGCAGAAGAACCTGGAGGGTATCAGAGCGCAGTTGGCGCGATACCTGGATTTCGACGCCCGGGACAATCCGGCGCTCCTCGTCAACAACGCCGACTGGCTGGAAGAGATCAACGCGATTGACTTCATGCGCGATGTGGGCAAGCACTTCAGCGTCAACTATATGCTCGCCAAGGAGTCCGTCCGCAGCAGAATGACCGACGGAATCTCCTACACCGAGTTCAGCTATATGCTGCTGCAAGCCTACGACTTCCTGACACTGTACGATAGACACGGCTGCGTTCTCCAGATGGGTGGAAGCGACCAGTGGGGCAACATCACCGCCGGAGTGGACCTGATTCGCCGGGTGCGGGGAGTTTCGGCCCACGCTCTCGTCACGCCGCTGGTTACGAAGTCCGACGGAACGAAGTTCGGCAAGTCCGAGTCGGGCGCGGTGTGGCTCGACGCAGACAAGACTTCCCCCTTCCAGTTCTACCAATTCTGGCTGAACACCGCGGACGCGGACGTTCTCCGATTCATGCGGTACTACACGCTTCTCTCCCGGGACGAGATCGGAGAGTTCGAGGAGGAAGTATCCGAACGACCAGAGAGGCGCGCGGCCCAGCAGCGACTTGCCGCGGAAGTAACCAGGATGACTCACGGTGAATCCGGACTCCACAAGGCTCTGGCGGCTACGGAGGTTCTCTTTGGTGGAGACATTTCCGGTCTGAGCGCCGACGAACTTCTGGACGTCTTCCAGGATGTGCCTTCATCGTCTGTGCCGCGTGAGCGGTTCGAGGGCGATGGGGTCCCGTTGCGCGATCTGGTTGCGGAAGTGGAACTGGCATCTTCGCGCGGCGAGGCCAGGCGTCTCATCCAGGGCGGTGGAGTCTCGCTGAACAACCGTCGCGTTTCGGACGCCAGGCAGACCGTCTCGCTCGAACACTCGGTGGACGGCCAAGTCATAGTTCTAAGGCGCGGGGCCAGGCAGTATCGCCTGGTCAGGCTACAGGGATAGCGGGTGTATCGAAAGGACGGGCAGCCGGGAATCTATTGGTCGAATAGGAGAATTAGCTTTTGCTGGCCAAGGTAAAATCGTGCGCGGTATTCGGCCTGGACGGATTCATCGTTGACGTGGAAGTGGACATTGCGCCCGGCCTGCCTAGGTTCGACGTAGTGGGACTGCCGGATACTGCAGTACAGGAAGCGAGGGCGCGAGTCAGGGCAGCGGTCCGCAACTCCGGCTACGAGTTTCCGCTGCGCCGCATCACAGCGAATCTTGCCCCGGCGGATGTGAGGAAAGCCGGTTCGACTTACGACTTGCCGATGGCGGTCGCCCTGCTCCAGAGTTCGGGGCAGGTCCCTCCGGTCGCTCAAGATTCGATGTTCATCGGGCAACTGTCTCTCAATGGCGATTTGTTGCACACGGACGGCGTTCTTCCGATGGCAGCACTGGCCAGGGAGTCGGGTGTGAGTAAGGTGTTCGTTCCGAGCCCGGACGGCCAGGAGGCCGCGCTGGTGGAAGGAGTTGAGGCGTTCCCGGTTAAAGACCTCGCCTCTCTTATACGACACCTGAGCGGAGAACACGAGCTGACGTCCATCACTTGGGACGGGACGGACAGGGAATCGAGCGCGGCGGACGGCGCTTTCGACATTTCCACAATACGCGGTCAGGAACAGTCCAAGCGCGCGCTGGAAGTGGCGGCGGCCGGCAGCCACAATCTGCTGATGAGCGGGCCTCCGGGTTCAGGGAAGACGCTGCTGGCGCGAACGCTCCCGACAATACTGCCGTCGCTCACCCACGAAGAGGCGATAGAGGTAACGAAGATATACTCCGTCGCCGATTCGCTCACTCGGGACAGCCCGCTGGTTACAGAGCGACCCTTCAGGGCGCCTCACCACACCATCTCTTACGCCGGACTTGTCGGAGGAGGGAGCGTCCCGAGGCCGGGAGAAATTACGATGAGCCACCGCGGTGTCCTGTTTCTGGACGAACTGCCGGAATTCGGCCATCGAATCCTGGAGGCGATGAGGCAGCCGCTGGAAGACAAGCGGGTGGTGATAAGCCGCGCGCAAGCGTCCGTGGCCTACCCCGCCAACTTCATGCTGGTGGGCGCGATGAACCCCTGTCCCTGCGGTTACTACGGCGACTCACTGAAACAGTGTACATGCACAGATTCGCAGGTGTCCCGGTATGGCAAGCGTCTGAGCGGGCCTCTGCTGGACAGGATTGACATCTTCGTGGACGTTCCGAGCGTGGACTACGAGAAGCTGACCGCGCCGCCCGGAGCCGACAGGTCGGAGAACGTGAGGGCGAGGACGGAACGGGCACGTGAGATACAGAGAGCGCGATTCGCGGGAACCTCGCTCCTCACCAACTCGGAGATGGGGCCGAACGAGGTCCACAAATTCTGTCAGTTGGGTGATCAGGCGTCCGGGATGATGGGTTCGGCGATGCGCCAGATGAACCTGTCAGCGCGCGTCTATCACCGCGTCCTGAAACTGTCGCGCACCATTGCGGACCTGGCAGGATCGGAGGCCATCGAGGTGGAGCATCTGGCGGAGGCGCTGCAGTACAGGCCGCCGCAGTGGATTTAGAAAGGATTACCCTGGGTGGCAGGCGTCTTGCGAAATCATCGCCGTGAGACTATTTTAGAGCGGTAATTCTCGTTCATCACTTCATACGGAGGAACATATGGCGACCTTTGTGCTGGTACACGGATCATTTCAGGGTGGGTGGATATGGAAGCCGACGGCGGCGGTTCTACGCCAGGCGGGACATGAAGTTTACGCGCCGACGCTGGACGGCTGCGGCGAGCGTCATCACCTCATAAGACCGGGCATTACGATAGCGGCGCAGGGGCGCGAGGTCGCGGACATGATGTTCTACGAAGACCTACGCGATGTCGTCCTTGTCGGGACAAGCACCGGCGGGCTGGTGATATGCAAGATAGCGGAGCTGGCGCGCGAGCGCATTAGCCGCATCGTCTTCGTTGACGCGCTCGCGCCGCAACCCGGCGAGCGGGTGTCGGAGATAGTTCAGCGCGACCCGAATACCGCTCCGATGCCGACGACGGAGTTGACCCGTGGCCCGACGCGTGAGGAACTGGAGAATCGGCTGTTCGCCGACCTGGAGCCGGAACTGAGAACATGGGCTGTGGAGCGATGCACTATGCACCCGGTCGAGGCTTCGGACGCGCCGGGAGAGTTGGATGCCTTCTGGTCGCAGACTTGGGACGCGCGTGTAATCCGGTGCAGTCTGAGCGCCAATCCGCCCGAATCGCACCAGAGTCGCACAGCCGAGAAACTCGACGCCGACTGGCACGAGATGGACGCTGGACACTATCCGATGCTGAGCCACCCGGAGGAGCTAGCCGCGCTTTTGCAATAATCAAAATGAAGGGCCGGAACCTACAAAGATATGGTGTGGTCCGACCCTTGTTGAGACTCGAATCTGCCTCGCCTGACCTATGTCCTGCTGTCGGCATACACCTGGTGGGCCCTGTCAATTGCACGTGTGCGGCCCTGCACCAGCGTTTCCTGGCGCGACGTCGCCCACTGGTTGGAGTTCTCCAACCCGACGAGGGAACCCTGGAAGCGAGGCATGACGTAGCGGGCGAGAAGCTCAAAGCTGTTGAGGATGCGGTCACGAGGCGCCCAGTCTATCGCCTGTACAAGGAAACCGCCGAAACCGCCACTCTGCTCTTCCAGCTTCAGGATGCCCTCGATGCAGTCGTCCGGCGTGCCGATTATCCATGAGTTGGTCTCGGCCATGTGGTCAATGACCTCTTCGAGCGGACCGTCGAATGCGGCCTTGCGCCCATTGGTGCCTTCCGTGTACTCGCGCAGGAAACGGCCGGCCCCCAGTCTGGCCTCCTCGAAGGCCTTTTCACGGGTCTCGGCCAGGTGAACCGGAACAGTCAACCGCCAGTCGAAGCGGTCCACGGTCTGATTGTGCTCGGCAGCGGAATCCTCGGCAACGTTCCACAGGAACTTGAGATTGGTGCCGCCGGTCGCGGACGGGTCCCTGGGAACAGTGATTGTAAGAACGGAAGCGCCGTACTTCCCAGCAAGCGCTACTCCTGAGGGCGACTGCACAGATGCGACGGCAATCGGCATATAGGGCTTGGTGAACGGGCGAAGTTGGAGCATCGCCTCGTTGAGTTCGAACCAGTCGCTCTTGTAGGTGATTGGCTCCGTCTCGGTAAACAGGCGCAGGACGATACCGAAAGCCTCGTCCATCTTCTCGCGCTGCGTCGTCGGGTCAATGCCCATCATGTAGGCGTCGCCGGGCAGCGCCCCAGGGCCAACTCCGAACATGACTCGCCCGTGAGTCATGTGATCCAACTGCACCATTCTGTTGGCCACCATAAGCGGGTGATGGTAGGGCAGGCTGATGACGCCAGTGCCCAACTTGATGTGGCGTGTGCGATCGGCAGCGATTCCTATGAAGATCTCCGGCGACGAGATCGTTTCCCAGCCCGCGCTGTGGTGCTCGCCTATCCATGCCTCGTCGTAACCCAGGTAGTCAAGCCATTGGATTAGTTCCAGGTCGCGGTCTATCGCCAGAGTGGGGTTCTCACCCACACGATGGAACGGACCGAGGAAGATGCCGAATTTCATTCTTTCAGGTAGTGTCATTTTGGTTCACCTATCTGTTGTGGAAATTCCGGGGGAGTTTCGTCGAAAGGCTCGCCTCTCTCATCGGCTTCCAACCGCCGCCGATTCCAGTCTGCCCAGGCCTGATGCGCCTCGGCGATGCGCTTCTCCGATTCCTCTACCGTCTCAGCCACCGCCTTCTCCACCGCTTCGGCTATGAGTTCCTCTTGCTCGGCCTTGCGCCTTGCCGCTGCCGCCCTACGCCTCTCATTAAGTTTGTCTTCCAAGTAGCTCGATATAACCATGATGGACCTCACCATTTCCAGTAGGATCATAGTATAGGCTATGGAAACCACTATGAGCGCGCCAATTTTCATACCAATGACTACGGCTATCTCGGTAGGTCTTCTATCCGCGCCGCCGTATCCGACTTCCTCCAGGACCACCAATATCGTCCAAGCGATGACCTGTATGGAGAATAGCAGCGCGTAGGCAACCCACCAACCACGCCTGATGCTAAGCGCTGACTCGCGTCCCACTCCTATGTCGGATGTATTCTCCGACTGATTCCTGTCTTCTGTCAACGACGTGGTTTCCCAGCTCCCGGACTAGACTTCCACCCTGTACACGCGCACCGCGGTGTTGTGGAACATGGCGGCGCGCTCGGAATCGGAGTAGCCCTTCGACAAACGCTTGAAGGCATTGTACATCACGTTGTATGAGTAGGAGACC
This sequence comes from Dehalococcoidia bacterium, assembly GCA_009838465.1. Lineage (GTDB taxonomy): Bacteria > Chloroflexota > Dehalococcoidia > Lucifugimonadales > UBA1123 > VXRN01. The sequence continues at coordinate 12,335 of VXRN01000033.1, read as the reverse complement.
TTGTCCACCGGGAAGTTGCTCTCGAACATACTGCGGTCAGGGCCGAATTGCTCTATGCAGTAGTTCATGAACGGGGCCATGGACTCCGCAAGTTCCTCAGAGCCGATGGGCGTGTCTCTCTCGTGCCAGTCGAAGCCGGTCATCGGCATTCCGATGCCGCCCAGCTTGACGTTCACGTTGGGACATTCGGCGACCGCGGCAATCCCGCTGCGCCACGTCTCAAGCGTCTCATCGTCATTGGCGTATGGTCCTGTCCTGAGCAGACCGCCGATGTGGTTCAGGATGATAGTCAGGTCAGGGACAGCCCTGGCAAAGTCGGCCAACTCCGGAAGTTGCGGAGAGTACATCCACGCCTCAAGGGACATTCCCATCCGGGCTAGGACTCGCGCTCCTGCCCTGAAGCTGTCATTGGCGAGTTGTCCCTGCATCCTGTAGGCCGATGTGATCTGTATCTCCGGGTGAGGGTCCCAGGTCACGGAGTGTCGTATTCCCCGGAATCGGTTGGGGCTGGCAGCCTGGAGCGCTTCCAGCACGGGTTCGACTCCATCACCCAGCAGCAGGTTGGCGTGTCCCACTATCGAGGCGGCGGCCCTCGTTGGCCCGTATAGGTCACTCTCGCTCGCCGCGGCGAGGCCCTGAACGAACTCGACCTCTCCGACCGGCCTCATCTCTTCAGGCCCGCTGGAGCGATACATCGCGCGAGCTTCTACGAATACGGTCGAGCGGACGTTGTGCCCGCTGTTCACGTCGTCAGCGAGTTCGTGGAGAAGATAGCGTTGATATGGGATGCGCTCTGTCCGCATATCCCAGAAGTGGTGATGCGGGTCGCATATTGGAATTTCAGGCTCAAGGGTAGGCTCCGTCGTCAACGCGAGCCAGTCATTACTTCCGAACGGCATAATAGTACCTCCGTTGCTTAATTTAGGCGGCCCAATCATAGCACATACAGATCAGACTATTGTTGTGAACTGCCCTATTGCAAGGAGACCGTGTGGAAGCGCTGGTACTCAGGGCGCGCCGGGTAGGGACTGGCAGGCTATGCCGTCACCATCGCGGTCAAGACGATGCGGATCCGAGTCGGGTCCGCCTTCCGATTCGAAGAACGACTGCGCCTCCGACCATGTGTCGAAGTCCGAGCAGTTGTGGGTGTCTTCGGTCTGGGATGTTGAACTTGCCGCTGGCTTGCCGGGAGCGCCGGGTAGAGATTGACAGGCGGTGCCATCTCCGTCACCGTCAAGACGGTGTGGATCGGAGCTTGGTCCGCCTTCGGACTCGAAGAAAGCCTGTGCTTC